>JBBIRF010000023.1:0-41591 GCA_037441905.1 Candidatus Aminicenantota bacterium | reverse complement strand
TCCGTCTCGAGGCGAAAACCGGATGTTTCTGCCTGACCGAGGTTTAAGTAGCCGCGAGCGAAGTCAAATTGAATCAGGTTTTCGAACCGGCTGGAAAAGTAGGTCGTTAACACGGAAAACTTCCCGCGCAAAAAGCTTTGTTCCCAGCCAACATCCCATGAAAAGCATTTTTCTGGTTTTAACTCTGGGTTGCCGACAGGTCCCCAGAAGGTTCCGGGCGCGAATAATTGATAGAGGCTTGGCGCTTTGAAACCAGTGCCAGCGGAAGCCCTGAGCTTCGTCGCCGTCTTTTCTATCCAGATTGATTCAGCCAGCCTGTAAGTCACCGAGGTGCCGCCGTTGGTGTGATAATCAACTCTTACACCAGCCGTGGTAAACGAAAAGTTATGAGCCTGAAAATGGTCCTGCAGGTAAAGGCCGAGCGACCTGGCTTTTTTCCGGGGGAAAAAGCTGCGGTCTTCTCCCCAGGAGCTTATCCAAGTATAAGAAGATTCTCCTTCTTCCTGGGAGGCTTCCAGACCAAAAGTTAAAGTATTGGCCGGCCGGAGGAAAAGGTTGTTCTGCCAGTCAAAACGGAGAAGCCGGCTGCGGAAGTGGCCTTCTTCTGACTCGAACGGGTGCAGGTCATCAGGCCGGTTGTAGTTTTCCCGGCGGTTATCGGAAAGCGCCAGGGCAAATTTTTGCTCCCAGAGTCGGCCAGGGTGGAAAAAGCGGTAATCAAGCTTGAAAGAAGCACTCTGGCTTTCCTGCGAATAATTGGGGTCATCGCCGTACGGGCCTCCAAAGTTATCCAGGTCGGCTGTTGCCTTTGTCAGGCGAAAAGTTAGACCGAGTTCCTGGCCGGCGGCCAAATTCAGGTGGAGCCCTCCGGAAAGACCGGTGTTGGCGCAGCCGTCTGCTTCCCTGTTTCCAGGATAAAAAGAGCTGGCTGCGGAGATACCCCGCGTGGATAGCCTGACGCCGTTAAGGTTATAACTTATTTTTTTTAGCTTGCCGGCGACGGCCAAACCTACCTGATAGGTAGACAGTGAACCAGCCTGGGTAAACAGAGAGAATCGAGGGCTGTCACTCCTGCGGGTGACGATGTTAACCACTCCGGCCATCGCATCAGAACCATAAAGCGGACTCTGCGGTCCCTCGAGGATTTCAACGCGGTCGATATCAAAAAGGAGCAGGGAGGAGAAATCAAACGAACGCGAAGGCGAAATCGGGTCGTTAACTTCTACCCCGTCCACGAGGACCAAGGTGTGCTCGGAATTGGCTCCCCTGAGCATGAACGAAGCCGCCGCCCCTTGCCCGCCATTCTGCAGAAGAAACCCCTGAGGAAATTGAGTTAAAGCCTCGGTGAGAGTCGTCAACCCCTTTTCCCTAAGTTCGGCTCCAGAAATAACTTTCAGGCTGTTCCCCACCTCTCGGAGGGGGGTTTCCATCCTGGTGGCCGTGACCACTATTTCGTGGTGCAGTTGGCTTTTCTCTTTTTCTTGCCTTGCCTCTTCCTCCTGGACACCGGCAAGATTCAGCGGAGAAAAGAAAAAATGGAGAGTTAAAAACAAGGTAGACCAAAGAGTCAAAAACACTTTTACCTCCTTTATCTGGTCCCCCGCTTGAACGGAAAATCCGTTATCCAGAAAAAAAATTCAACCCTTCCTTCCTCCCGAAGGCGGGTCGGCAAGGCTTAACGCAGGTCTCCTGACTCTCGGATCATCCTCCTCCCGGGCCTTCCCCTTCAGACCGAAGAGTGGCATCTTCCGGGATTCGTCCCCGATTACAGTAGCGGGGGCTGTGTCCGCCTTTCACGGACTTCCCTGCTGTTAAACCTGATTTTTAACCGGTCAAAGAACTCGTTGACGAGAAAAATTATAGATTAAAAAAGATTAAAAGCAATAGTTATTTAAAAACAAAAAGGCAATTTGATTTATCGGCGGCTGGGGCAAGGACATTATTTGAATTAAGGCGCCAACCGCGCCGGCGTCAATGATAAACTCCGTTTTTTCGCCTGAATTTAGTCTCCGTGAATACTGCGGCGTTCAGCGCCGAGCTTGAGACCAGGAAAAATAAAACTTAAATAGCCACGGGGTAATGAGGCAAAGATAATTAAAAAAAATTCTAAAATAGAGGGAATGGGTTTTTTTCAGGAGACGATAATGATTATTAAATTAATTATAGCACATAATAAAACTAAAAAGCAAGCAAAATTTTCGTTTTTTGGTTTTTTTCAATTATTTTGTTTAATCGGACAGACTATTCAGTTTTTTTCAAGGGCTTTGCGGGCTTTTTGGGAAGAAAACCTGTTTTTTTGCGGTCAAAAAAGCGTTTTTTTGACGCTTATCGGTTTCTTTGCCTATAATAGGTCTGATTTTATTCCAAGAATGAGGCCTAAACCATGGAGAAAGAGCGTTTTCGTTCCCTTGGTTACCAAATCGTCGATTGGGTGGCTGATTACTTAGACAAAGTAGACCAGTTTCCAGTGGTCCCGGCTGTTTTGCCCGGCGAAATTAAGCAAAAGCTACCTCCGAGTCCACCCGCCAAGCCCGAAGACTGGGCGGATATTCTCCGGGATTTTAACCAAACAATCTTGCCCGGAATTACTCATTGGCAGCATCCAGGCTGGTTTGCCTACTTTCCGGCCAACAACAGCCCGGCCTCAATCCTGGGAGAAATTCTTACTGCCGGCATAGGCGCTCAGTGCATGAGCTGGCAGACCTCTCCCGCGGCCACCGAACTCGAGGAGGTAGTAATGGAATGGCTCCGGCAGATGATTGGGTTGCCAGAAGGCATGGCTGGAGTAATCCAGGATACTGCTTCGACCGCCACCCTTTGTGCCCTAATTGCCGCTCGAGAAAAAGCCACCGGGTTTGAAAGCAATCGCCGGGGATTCGACCAGCCGCTCACAGTTTATGCCTCCGACCAGGCCCATTCGAGCGTCGAAAAAGGAGTGAAGCTTGCCGGTTATGGCCGAGAAAAGCTGCGCCTTATCCCGACCGACGAAAACTACGCTCTCCTTCCCGAAGAGTTGGAGGCGAAGATTTTAGAAGATATCAGGAACGGAGCTATTCCCGCTTGCGTGGTGGCCACCATGGGAACGACTTCTTCGAGCGCGATTGACCCCCTCCGCCCGATTGGCGAAATCTGTTCTCGCCATGGAATCTGGCTCCATGTCGACGCCGCTTACGCCGGTACAGCCGCTATCTTGCCCGAAATGCGCTGGATGTTAGACGGCATCGAATACGTTGATTCCTTCGTCTTCAACCCTCATAAATGGATGTTAACTAATTTCGATTGCTCGGCTTTTTTTGTGCGCGACCCTGAAAATTACGTTCGGGCTTTTGAAATGCATCCTGAATACCTGAAAACAGCCGAGGACCGGCTGGTGAAAAATTTTCGAGACTGGGGAATTCAGCTGGGCCGCCGCTTCCGGGCCTTGAAACTCTGGTTTGTCATCCGCTCCTACGGGGTAGAAGGGTTGCAAGCCATGGTGCGGGAGCACATTCGTTTAGCCCAGGTTTTCCGCTCGTGGCTCGAAACGAACCCGCTTTTCGAAATCATGGCGCCGTCGCCGCTGAGCCTCGTCTGTTTCCGGATGAATGACGGCCGGCCGGAAGACCAGCTAAACCTGCTGAATCGCGAGCTCCATCATAGGATTAATGCTTCCCGCCGCGTTTTTCTTACTCATACTGAGCTCCACGGTCGTTATACCCTCCGGCTCGTTGTCGGACAAAGAACGACCAGCGAAAGCCATGTCCGGTTGGCGTGGGAGATTATTCAAACCGAGGCCGAAAAATTGGCCAGCAAGCGTTAAGCTTAAAATTATTAGAGTTATTTCTTTTATGCCTTTAGTCGCTTTTCTTTTTAGCTTTCTGGGTTAATGTAGGTGAGCCATTTTTCGTAGGCTTTATTTTTCCCGTGGACGCAATCGCTGTAAGCTGCCTGCAATTTTCGGGTTATGGCGCCGGGCCGGCCTCCGCCAATCAACCTCAGCTCCGGGTTCTCTTCTCCGGCCGAGCCGTCATAAAAGCGAGTAATCGCCACCACTTCGACAGCCGTCCCGCAGAAGAAGGCCTCGTCAGCCTGGAAGAAGTCTTCCTTGGTAATCGGCCCGACCTCTGTCGGGTAACCCAGGTCAGAAGCGATGGCGAGCAGCGAGCTGCGGGTAATGCCCTCGAGGATTGATTCTTTGCGGTCATTCGTCCGCAAGACGCCGTTCTTGACGATAAAAATATTCTCGCCCGGTCCTTCGGCTATCCGGCCTTCAAGGTTAAGAAAGACCGCCTCGTCAGCTCCGCGCAACCTGGCCTCGAGCCCGCAGATGGTTGATTGAATGTACATGCCGCCAAGCTTCGCCGCCATGTCGAGCTGACTCCAGTGAAGCCTTCTCTGCGGCAGGATGTAGACCGAGGCTCCTTCGCTCGCCTTCTCACCTAGATAGGCGCCCCATTCCCAGGCTCCGATTACCAGGTGGACAGGACAGAATTTCGGGACCAACCCGAGGTTTCCGTAGGAATAAAACAGTAGAGGCCGGATGTAAGCCGATTGCAAACCGTTGATTCTTACCGTGGCTTTAATCGCTTCGGCTATTTCTTCCCGGCTCCAGGGAAAGCTCATCTTCGCCACCCTGGCTGAATAAAGAAAGCGGTCGATATGCTCCTCCAGACGGAAGATTGCCGGTCCGCGCTCGGTCGGATAGGCTCGAATACCCTCAAAAACCGACGTTCCGTAATGAAGCGCGTGCGTCATCGGATGAATTCCTGGCTGATTCCAGTCGTAAAACGCGCCGTTATACCAGTACTTAGCCGCCTTCGGAAATTGCTTCGTATCAAACATTAAAAACTCCTTAATTCAAGCAGATAGATTATTAGGATGAAAACGACGGCCTGAGAAAAAAACCCAGGACTCAAACTTAAGCTTCCCTTTAACCCTTTTTAAATTTGCCGGCTGGAAATCTCTTATTATCATAAAAAAAAGCAAAATAAAAGGCGGGACGAAGCAAGGGGAAATACCATCGCCGAAAATTTCCATCAATTACTCCCTTAGGCTGAACTCCCAGCGACACCAGGCTTCAGCCGGATGCGGGTCTGGCGGGCAGAAGAGGCAGCGGGTCTCGATTCGGGGGTCGATCGTCCGGGCAAAACCGCTGTACTCGACCAAGCCAACTTCCCGACAGGGGAAATCCGGCAGACCCTGGCGGCGGCGGGCTTCTTGAACCCGGCAGGTATGCATTTCAAACACGCACCGCCTCGAGGTCAACTCAATAATAGCCTGGTCGTTGATATGAGCATACAGCCGGAACTGAAGAGCTTCAGCCAGAGCTTCAATCCCGCCGCAATCCGGGAGACCGAGTCTTTTTTTCAACCGCCTGGCTTCAGCCACAGTAAATTTTTCCCAGGCAATCTTATCCAGCTTGATGGCAGCTTCGAGCCCGAACTCGTCTTCGACCGCTCGGAACCACAGGCCGTCATGGGTGAGCCAATTCACCGCCGCGTCCCGAAGAAGCTCGAGCACTGCCTGCTTATCCAAGTCGGCCGGTGTTCTCATAGGTTTTTGCCTCGCTTTACCTGGTATAAGACCTGGCCGCCGTGCTTCCTGGCGACGATTTTTTCTTCCGCCAGCAAGACTGCCAGGGCTTGTCTTACTTCGGCTGGGCTTGCCCCTACTGTTGCCTCGAGTTCGCTGGAAGAGGCCGGACGCCGCCGCAAGACGTTAAAAATCAAGCTGAGGAGGTCCTTTTTCTCGATACCTGGCGGTTTTTTCCTCGCCTCGGTAACAGCCTCTGCTTTCGGCCCCAACAGCTTAACGGCTTCTTCAAGCTTAGAAGCCTCGACAGGCTGAACCCACGGCTCGGACGGAGGACGGACAACGGTGTTGAGCTGGATTTTATCCGGGTTAATAAGCTTGGCCGCCGCCCTCAATTTTTCGAGATGGTCGGCGCCCTCGTTGACCTCTTTGACTAGCATGATTTCGAGCCATATTTGACCCCGGAATTCCTCCCTGAAGCGCCTTAACCCCTCGATTATTTTTTCTATGCGGAGGGACTCTCGGGGACGGTTGACCTTTAAAAAAATTGCCTGGGTGGCGGCGTCCAAAGAGGGAACTACAAGGTCGGCAGCAGCAAGCTCCTGCCTGACTTCCTTATCGGCAAGAAGGATACTATTGGTAAGCACCGCGACCGGAATTTTAGTCATCTTTTTTATTTGCCTTATCAACTGACCGAGATGGCTGTTGAGCGTCGGCTCGCCCGAGCCAGAAAAGGTGATAAAATCGACGGCCGCGGTTCGCTCGAGGGCTGTCTTTACCGCCTGAAGAATTTCTTCTTGCCGGAAATAAGGATGGCGTGATTCGGCTAATTTCTTGGTCGGTCCGAGCTGGCAATAAATGCAATCAAGGTTGCAGGTTTTTGGCGGCAGAATATCGACGCCGAGCGAGCGACCGAGGCGTCGGGAAAGAACAGGACCGTAAATAAAACGGGATAAGCCCCGGGTATTAAAATCAGGTTCTGAGGATGACGGCCGCGCTTTTTGACTCATTAAACTTATTCGTCAAGCTAACGGGCCCGGTAAGCCGCGAGAAAACGCTCGAGGGAGCGGTCATAAGTCCTTTCAATTTCTGGCGGGAAAAGACAGCCAGGCAGTTCACCGTTCCTCCAGTGATAAAATAGGCACTCGCAGCAAATTCCTTTGCGGGAACAAGGCTCGTAAGTGCAAGTGCACCGGGTCTTGTTTTTCTTTTCTTGACACTC
Source organism: Candidatus Aminicenantota bacterium (assembly GCA_037441905.1). Lineage (GTDB taxonomy): Bacteria > Acidobacteriota > Aminicenantia > Aminicenantales > CALLJL01 > CALLJL01. Next base: position 34,858 of record JBBIRF010000023.1, on the reverse strand, counting down.
CTTCATCCTCACTCGCTCCTCAACTTTTTTAATACCTGGTCGTGGTAACTAAGGCGATAGGATAACCCATGCTGTTTCTAAAAACAAGCCGGTTGATAAACCGACCCGGGCTGCTAGAGGCAAGAAATTTTAGCCAGACCTAAGAAAGTTGAGCAGGTTAGAGTGCTTCCGGCGACGGTATTTACGCCAGAGCGGCCGAAAGGTTGCGGCGAGGGGGGGTCATTTGCAGCCAGAGGAAGCTTAAGCTATACTTTAAATTTCAGAGTTTGTAATTAAAGAATTTATTTTTAGTAGTGAAAAGCGAGAAACTTTAGGCGGGTGGAGTTTCGATGGAAAAGGCGAACAGGCCGAGGATGACGGAAAAAGAGGCGAGAGCCGGCCTGGACGCCGCCTTGCCGCCGCTCGAAACTTTTCCCAACCAATTTAAGGGTTATGAAATTAAAATCGAGATTCCAGAGTTTACTTCGGTTTGCCCGAAGACCAGCTTACCGGATTTCGGTAAGATTACCATCATCTATGAGCCCAAGGAGCTCTGTCTCGAGCTTAAGTCCCTCAAGATGTATATCTTGGCTTACCGGAATTTAGGGATTTTTTATGAGAACGCGGTCAACCGGATTCTGGAAGACGTGGTCAAGGCCTGTCGGCCGGTCAGGGCAACCGTTGTCGGCGAGTTTAACCCCCGCGGCGGAATTAAATCCGTAATCACCGCCACCTATCCGAGGCCTCGCCGCCGGCTTAGAGCGGGGCCCTAATATTCTTTCTCCTGTCGAGAAATCGTTTACCCGAGGGAGAGCTTACACCGAGAGGCATAAAAACATATGGCTAAATGATAAAACGACAAAGGCTAACAGCAAAATAGCCAGGCCCCGCAGAAACAGCTTAACATGGTAAACAGCGAAGGCGTAAACTCAAGAAAAGTCGAGCTCCAGACGAATTCTTTCCGGAAGAGCAGCGACTTATGGATGCTCATCACGGTTATTATCTGGGGAGTTAATCTGACTGTAGTTAAGTATGGCCTTAGCGAATTTCCTGGCCATGTTTTTAACTGGCTGCGGCTTTTGGGAGCCTCGCTATTACTTTTCCTCCTGCTTCTCATCCGCAAAGAGTCTTTGTCGCTGTCCCGTTCTGAATTCTGGTGGGTGATTTTTCTGGGATTCCTGGGGAACACCTTCTACCAGGTTCTTTTTATCCAGGGGATAAACCTGACTAACGCCTCCAACGCTTCTTTGATCATGACCTCGTCGCCCATTTTTATCGCTCTTCTGAGCACCTGGTTCCGGGTGGAGTCCTTGCCGAAGGAGGGCTGGGCGGGAATCTTCCTTTCTTTCGTCGGTCTCTATTTGGTTATCACGCAAAGAACGGGCGGGCTGACGCTTTCTTCTCGGTCGCTTCAGGGGGACCTGATGATTCTGCTGGGTAACCTCGGTTGGGCCGGTTATACAATTTTTTCCCGGCCGCTCTTAGCCAGATTAAGTCCGTTGAAATTAGCGGCGACAACCATGGCTTCAGGGGCTTTGCTGTATCTTCCCTTCGGGCTGGCTTCAGCCGGGAAATTTCGCTGGCAAGCCGTTCACTGGAGAGGATGGGCGGCCCTGGTTTTTTCGTTTGTTTTCGCTCTCGGGTTCGGTTTTGTCGTCTGGTATCATTCTTTGCGCCGGGTCGGCAATAGTCGCACCGGAATTTACAGTTATCTGACGCCTCTTGTAGCGATTATTACAGCCCACTTCGCTCTGGGAGAAAGGATAACTCTCCTCCAGGCTCTCGGAGGCCTGGTTATTCTCTTCGGTTTTTCGCTTACTCGGTCAGGAAAATGGTGGTTGCGGCTGAATCAGAAGCCTGTTCCGGGCGGCTCCTTTCATAGCTAAAGGCAATTAGAATCTCTGGAAATGGGTCGGCAGAACCTGGTTTATTTGTTTTGCCACTCCCGGGAATGACCTTTTTGCTCGGGGCTAAGCTCATGGGATTTGCAGCCGGCGGTGGAGCTGAACCATAACACGTAAACGCGGCAGTCCTTTCTTTTGCCCTTCTTTAAGGAGGCAGAGAGCCTTGGCCAGGCTGCGGCGTTTTTCTGATTCGGGCTGAAGGATAAGCGGCACTTTCTCCGGGAATAATTTTCGCAACCTCTCGATGGTTCGAAACTTCAGCTCCCTGGTGACTACCAGCTTGACCTCCTTCGCCTTCTTCCCAAAATCCGGATGGAAGCGATAACCAGGTGGTTTGGGCGAAACCGTCCACCAGTCAGCCTTGAAACCGGGCTTAAACGTCCCGTTGGTTTCTACCTGCAAACGGAAACCTGCCTTTCTAATAGCTGCGGCTAAAGGGCCAACTTTCTGGAGCAAGGGCTCGCCGCCCGTAAGGCATACCCAGTCGCAGGGAAACTGACTTTGAAGCCGCTGGATTTTTCGCAGGATTTCTTGAAGCGTCATTTTTTTCCCATCCGACCAGGCATCCTTAGTATCACAGAAAGAGCAGCGGAGGTTACAACCAGCCAGCCGGACGAAGATGGTCGCTTCCCCTTGACGGAGACCTTCTCCCTGAAGGGAGGCAAAGATTTCAGCGACCTTCAGTATAGGTTGCGCTCGCATCCTCCGATTCCCAGACAGTTACTTCTTTAACCGGAAGCTTCGTCTTCAGCTGCTGGTAAAAGTGCCGGGCGAGGTTTTCCGCCGAGGGGTTAAAAGGATAAATTTCGTTGAGATGGGCATGGTCGGGCAGAATCTCGTTCAGGAGCCTCTTTATTTCGGCAAAATCGACCCCGATGCCGGTCTCGTCTAACTCGGTGGCTTCGATAACAACCTCTACCCTAAAGGTGTGGCCGTGAATTTTTTCACACTTGCCTTTATAATTTCTGAGGAAATGGGCTGCCTGGAAGGTGTCGCGGACGCGTAACAGCCAGCTCATATTTTGCCTTCCTTTCGCAATCGACGAATCAGGTGGTCTTCTTCGCCCACCTCTTGCCAGGCTTTCTGGCGATGATAACAGGCCGGACAACGGCCACAGGGAACTTCAGCTCCTCGATAACAGGATAATGAATAAGAGTAATCGGCCCCGAGTTGAAGCCCGATTCGGAGGATATCAGCCTTGCCCAGGGATAAAAAAGGACAGGTTATCTTAAAAGGCGGGAAACCAAACGAAGCCTTAGTTCCCTGGTTGATGGCCTGCTCCATGGCTCTGACAAATTTTTCGGTGGTATCAGGGTACTCAGGAGAATCCAGAACATGGAAGCCGCAGATGATTTCCTGGATCGACCTGGCTTCAGCCCAGGCGGCCGCGAGCGAAAGAAAAATCCCATTCCTGAAAGGGACGTAGGTTAAAGGTGGACCAGAAGGTGGCTTTTTCTCTGGTGGGGCCGAATCAGGAATTGCGAGCGAGTCAGAGGTCAGGGCTGAACCGCCTATCGGCCTCAGGTCGACCGACAAGATTTCTCTGGGAATGTTCAGTTGAAGACAGGTTTGGCCGGCGAGCTCAATTTCCAGCCGGTGCTTCTGGCCGTAATCAAAAGAAAGGGCCTGGACCTCTTTCCCCCGGGCTTTGGCCCAGTAGAGCAGCGTGGTTGAATCCAGGCCGCCCGAAAAAAGGACGACAGCTTTCATTCGCCAGCCCTTCTTTCATCATATGAGAATCAGCCCAGAGATGGCAAGGGCTAAGGAAAGCATCCATCGAGGAAGCCAGCGACTCGGGGTCCGGATGTTTACTTTACAGATGCGGATGATTTTGCCATACTATCGCTTTTGAGGTTCGACGATGAGTTCGAGCGCCGCTAATGCTGCGTTTTTCTTAGAGGATTTTAGCCTCGAGACCCGCCGGAGAATCATAATCAGGGATGACCAGGTTTCATGGGACGATGTTTGGGACATGGCTCGCCTGGCGCATAGACAGAGAAAATCGCTGGTGCTAATTGACACCGGTGTTTTTTCTCTGGCCGAGCTGGAATGGCTGGTCGAAGCCAGGACAACGGTGCTCAGCTATCCTGAAGCTGGCCGCTCCTGGGCCGAAATGTTGTTACTGAAAAAAGTGGCTAAGCGAACGAACAGCCTGGTTGTCTTTGCCCTGCGAGGGATTCCAGGAGCGAAAAAGACTGGCGAGGATTGGTTTGACTCGACGCGGCAGATGGGCCGGGGCGGGGTTGACCTGCATGTCTCCGGTGGCGACAACCCGTTTAAACCTCAGGAGCTTTCTCAATTGGCCGCGGATTGCCGGCTGGGAGGGGCCTGGTTTCTTTATTACCACCACGGTCCGGTTGAACCCTGGTTGAACCCGTTAGCCCAGGAAGGAGCCTGGCTTCATCTGGCGGCCGAATTCTTCCGGGTTGAAGACGCCGGTTATCTTGAAGAATTGCTCCGTCTTTTCCCCGGCAAACGGCCGAGGCTCGTTTTCCACTGCGGCGAAAAGTGTCCGCCGGAGCTTAAGGAAATTGTCTCGACCCGGGGAGGCTTTCTCGTCTATCTTCTGCCGCCGGCGGAATTGGGGAACAAGAAAACGCGTCGGTTGCAACCGGCCGAAAGAGGCCTACCTTTTCGGGCCTTCCATCTTCACCCTAAAGCCATGTTTTAAAAACCGTAAGTTCTGGCTTTAAAATCCTTCGTGCTTTCGTTATAATAAAAGGTTTTTTAGCGGATTGATGCAGGATTGAAGTAGGTCTCCTGCTCTTAAAGCGAATTCCATAAAAAAGAAAAGAGAAAAAATGGCCAAAAAAGAAACAACAGCCGTTGAGGCCCTGGAAAAAATTAAGGAAGCCGAGGCCAGGGCGAAAGCGATTGTGGAAGAAACTCGCACCCAGACTATTCCTGCCATATTAGAAGCCGCCAGAGAGGAAGCCCGGAAAACCGCAGAAGCCATAATTCGCCAGGCTAAGGAAATGGCCGAGAGGCGCAAACAGGCAATCATTGACCGGGCGAAAGAAGAGGCCGCAGCTATCCGACAGGAGACGGAGAAAGAGCTGGGGGCGATAGATAAGCGAGCCAGCGAGAGGTTCGAGCTGGCCTGTCGTTCAGTCCGCGACCAGATTCTTCAAGAATTATCAAAACTGAAGGAATAAGCCTGTGGCTTTAGTCCCGGTGGAAAAAATCGAGATTATCGCCTCTTTATCCATAAAGGATGAGCTTCTCCTCCGGCTGCAAGAGGCTGGCGTCGTCGAGATTGAGGCAGTCGAGGAAGAGCTTGCCTTAGAGCCAGTCGAAACTTCCCCGACGCTCGAACCCCTGCTTTTCCGTTTGCGCCAGGCCATTCGCTTTCTTTCCCTCTGGGAAAAAACCGGGATGGCGGAAAAATTATTCAAACCCAAGGTTTGCTTAACCCAGCCCGAAAGGCTGAGCATTGTGGAGCAAGACTGGGAAGCGCGGCTTTCCCCCATTGAAAACCTCGAAAATGAATTTCGCGAAACCACGGCCGAGGTCAAAGCGCTGGAAAAAGAAAAGGAGATTCTTCTTCCATGGAGAGAGCTTGACCTCCAACTTGAGGAGCTCCATGGCACCAGAGCAGCGGAGGTTTTTCTGGGCCGCCTGAATCGGGCTTCGCTTCCGGCAGTAATTGGGCTGGAGGCGGAATGGCCGCTATGGTTCCAACTTGTCATGACTGATAAAAAGACAGTTTACGGGCTCTTCCTGGTTTATCGCCCGCTTGCGGAAGAGGTAGAGGAAAAACTGCGGACCCTGGGAGTTGTTTTTATCTATTTCCCGGATTCCCTTGTCAAGGAAGCTCAACCTGGAGATAGAGTCCGCGACCTAATTTGCCGCCTCGATGAGAAAATAGAGAAGCAAAAACAGAAGCTTGTCGGCATCGAAGAGGAAATCCGCCGGCAGGCCGAACTCCTTCCTCAGCTGAATATAGCTCTTGATGTCTGGGAGAATGAGCAGGCGAGAATTAATGCCTTGAGTCGGCTCGGCCAGACCCAGAAGACAGTTTTTGTCCAGGGTTGGGTGGCGAGCTCGCGCCTGGCTGAGCTTCAAGCAAAGCTTGCCCAGGTGGCGACCGAAATCGAGGTTTTCCACCGTCCGCCCGCAGCCGGAGAAGAGCCGCCGGTTATTCTGACTAACCCGCGAGTAATCCAGCCATTCCAGATAATTACCCAGCTTTATGGGTATCCGCGACCGGGAACTCTCGACCCGACTCTGCCGTTGGCCCCTTTCTTTTTTTTGTTTGTCGGCCTCTGCGTGAGTGAAGCCGGCTATGGTTTGCTCGTCTCGCTCCTGAGCTTGTTTTACCTCTGGAAAGTAAAGCCAAAAGGCTCCGCCGCTCTCTTCGGCCGGTTAATGTTTTTTTTGGGGCTTTCGACCGTAATCCTCGGAACGCTTGTCGGCGGCTGGTTTGGTTTCCCGATACGGCAGTTGCTGGTCATCGACCCTCTTACCGAGCCCGTAAGCTTTCTTATCCTTTCGCTCGGTTTAGGGTTTATCCAGGTGTGGTTTGGAACCTTGCTTAATGCTTTCAGCCGTTTGAGACAGCGGGCGAATCTGGCCGCCGGATTAACCCAGGTCGGCTGGTTAATCCTTCTTCCTTCCGTCGTTATTTTTGGGCTGAAGAAGATAAGTTTTTTTGGCTACACGGCCTTGTTCGGGAGCTTTCTGGTAGTCCTTTTTGCCAGCCCCAAGCGGAACCCTCTTCTTCGCTTCCTGGGTGGGCTTTACGGGTTATATGATATCTCCAAGTACCTGGGAGATATTCTTTCGTACTGTCGGTTGCTGGCCTTGGGTCTTTCCACGAGCGTAATTGCCATGGTGGTTAACACTCTGTGTCAAACGGCTCTCAAGATTCCGGTGCTCGGGTGGGTCGCTGCTCCCGTAATTTTCTTGGGGGGTCATCTTTTTAATTTAGCCATCAGTTTTCTCGGTGGCTTCGTCCATTCGATGCGGCTTCAGTTTGTCGAGTTTTTCACTAAATTCTACGAATCAGGAGGTAGGCCATTTCGGCCGCTGGCATTTGAGGGCAAGTACGTTGATTTCCGGTAGCCCTGACGAACGCGGCGATAAAAAGGGAGGTCAAAAATGGAGATTGGTTTAGCCTTAGCCTTTTTGGGGGCAGCCTCGGCGGCGATATTTGCCGGGATAGGGTCGGCCATCGGGGTAGGTCTGGCCGGTCAAGCTGCTTCTGGTGTGATGAGCGAAGACCCGGAAAAGTTTGGCAGCCTGTTGCTTCTCGTGGCTTTGCCGGGCACTCAGGGGATTTATGGTTTTTTGAGTGCCTTCTTGGTAATTCTTAAGCTTGGGGTAACGGGCGGCTCGATTGCTCAAGTGGGTGTCCATCAGGGATGGCAGTTGCTCGTCGCCTGTCTTCCGGTTGCTTTTGCCGGCCTGGTAAGCGGGATTCATCAGGGGAAAGTCTGCGCCTCAGGAATTTACATGGTAGCCAAGCAGCCTAAGGATATGACCAAACCCCTCATCCTTGGGGCGCTGGTGGAAACCTACGCTGTTCTTGGGCTGTTGATTACGATTCTCCTGCTGAACGGGATTAAGCTTTAATTCAGAGCGGGCGTTGAATTAGGGTCATGGGTCTCGAAGATATTATTAACAACATAATCAAGGAAGCTGAAGAAGAGGCGGAAAAGCTTCGTCAAAATGCCCGGGCAACAGCCGACAAGCTTATCGCTTCCAGTCGGGAAGAGGCGGAGAAGAAAGCGGCTCAGTTACAGCGGCAGGCTGAACAGGAGGGGCAGGTTGAAGCGCTGCGAATCCTTTCCCAGGCGAGGCTGGGAAAAAAGTTGGCTTTACTTGCCGCCAGGCGGAAATGGGTCGACATGGTACTGAATAAGGCCGGCGAGGAAGCAGGCCTGCATGACCAAACGGTTAAGCGATTAATTGTTACCCGGGAAGGTTTAGAAGAGGAAAAAGTCGCTGAAGATAGGTTTAAAGAAGACTTAAGACTCCGGCTGGAAAAACAAATCCTTGAATTATTAGGAATATGAGCCGTCGTTCGCGGTTGGATTATGCTTTTGCCGTCGGTCGGGTGCGGGCTCTTGAGAGGTATCTTCTTCCCCGACGCCTGCTGCTCGAAGCGCTGGAGACTCCGGACCTGGCTTCCGGTCTGAAGCTCGCTTATGATGCCGGCCTCTGGCCCGAGGAAATTATCCGCGTGAAAACCCCTGAGGATGTAGATGACCTCGCTCGTCAGGAATTGGTTAAGCTGAATAAGCTAATGACCGAGCTTCTGGAGCCGGATATTCTATATTTTTTCCGGCAGGCTGACCATCCGGAAGCGGTTTTAAATTTGGCGCAAAAAACTGGTTATTCTTTTTTTATCGATTATGCCCGCCATATCATTGACCTGGCCAACATCAGGGCGTTCCTGCGGTTTCATTATAGAGGAAGTTCGAAGGAGGAGCTCGGCGAAAGATTGCTCAGCGGCGGTTTTGTTGCCTGCGAGATTTTTAGCCAGAATTTCGGGCTACCCTGGTCGGACCTCCACCCTCTTCTGGCCAAAACAGATTACGGCCACCTCTGGGAAAAATCATTGTTAGCGGTCACCGAAGAAAATACGTTTGTCGTCCTCGACAGGGAAACTGAAAATTTCTTGACCGGGTTGTGGCGGCAAAGCAAAAAAATTGTTTTCGGCCCGGAACCAGTGTTTGTTTACGGGATGGCCCGCAAGCGAGAGATTCAATTGATGAGGCTTATTTCTATTGGCCGGATTCTCCGGCTGCCGTCAGAATATATAGCTCAAAGACTTAGCGAAACCTATGTTTGAAAAAAAACAAACTAAGGCTGCCGCCATCGGCGACCCTGATATTTTAATCATCTTCCGGTCGGCCGGAATCGAGGTTTTTCCCGCCCTGAATGAGGCCGAAGCCGCTCAGGCGATTGGCGAGATAGAAGAAAAAGGCTACGGGCTCTGCTTTATTCAAGAAAATTTTTACCCGTTGACGCGGCAAAAAAAGGAAAAAAGGGAAAGGAAAATAGAGACGGTCTTTGTGCCGCTGAGAGATTTCCGGCAGGAAATCGACTTCATTCAGGATGTTTTGAGGGAGTTGACGGTAAAAGCTACAGGGTCGGATATGCTGCTAAAAAGAAATAGATGACAGGAGAAAGAAGATGAGAGAGGGGAAGATAATTCGCGTCGCCGGTCCGTTAGTCGTGGCCGCCAACTGCGCCGGCGCCAAAATGTATGATATGACCCGGGTAGGCAGACTCGGGTTAATCGGCGAAATTATCGAGCTGCGGGAAGACCTTGCCTTCATCCAGGTGTATGAAGACACCACAGGAATCGGGCCGGGCGAACCAGTCTACTTAACCGGTAAACCTTTAAGCGTCGAACTTGGCCCAGGCCTCCTCGGGTCTATTTACGACGGAATCCAGCGGCCCTTGGATATCATTTTAGCCCGGGAGGGGGAGTTTGTCACTCGGGGAGTCGAGGTCCCGGCGCTTGACCGGGATAAACTCTGGCCCTTTGAGCCACGGGTGAAGGCTGGCAGCACGGTTAAACCTGGCGACATTCTGGGCACGGTAAAAGAGACGCCTTTAATCGAGCACAGAATCATGGTTCCTCCCGGGGTAGAGGGGACGGTAGAAGAAGTGAAGGCCGGGAGTTTTAGGGTTATAGATACAGTAGCGGTCATTAAGACCGCAAGAGGAGCTTTCGACCTTAGCTTGATGCAAACCTGGCCGGTTAGAAAGCAAAGACCAGTAGCCTTAAGGCACATGCCAACGGAGTTGCTCTCAACCGGTCAACGCGTCCTGGACACGCTTTTTCCGTTGGCCAAGGGAGGCACTGCCTGTGTACCAGGACCGTTTGGCAGCGGCAAGACCGTGGTTCAGCATCAGTTGGCTAAATGGTCTGATGCCCAGATAATCGTTTTTGTCGCCTGTGGCGAAAGAGGGAATGAAGTTGCTGACCTTCTGCTGAGCTTTCCTGAGCTCAAGGACCCGCTCACCGGCCGGCCGCTGATGGAAAGGACGGTAATCATTGCTAATACTTCTAACATGCCGGTGGCGGCGCGGGAGGCGTCGATTTATACCGGGATGACCATCGCTGAATATTTCCGTGATATGGGTTATTCAGTGGCTTTGATGGCTGATTCGAGCAGCCGCTGGGCCGAGGCTTTGCGAGAGATCTCCGGCCGGATGGAGGAAATGCCGGGAGAGGAAGGTTACCCTGCCTATTTAGCCAGCCGGATCGCAGAATTTTACGAGCGGGCGGGCAAAGTCACCTGTCTCGGGTCTGACCAGAGGGAAGGAGCTCTGAGCGTCATCGGCGCGGTCTCTCCCCCGGGCGGCGACCTTTCCGACCCGGTTGTCCAGTCGACCCTCAAAGTGGTTAAGGTATTCTGGGCTCTCGATGACCGCCTGGCTAACATGCGTCATTTTCCGGCGGTCAACTGGTTGCTTAGCTACTCTCTTTATGCTGAAATTCTAAAGCCTTTCTATCAGAAGAAAGTGGCCGAAGATTTTCCTGAGTTGCGGCAGGAAGCTTTCGCCATCCTGGAAGAAGAGGCCGAGCTTCTGGAAATTGCCAGGTTAGTCGGCGTTGAATCGCTCTCCGTTCGGGAAAGATTAATTCTCGAAACCGCCCGTTCGCTGCGGGAGGATTTCCTTCATCAAAACGCTTTTCATGCTGAAGACACTTATAGTTCGATGCGCAAACAATATCTAATGCTTCGCAACATCCTCCATTTTCACCATCTGGGAATAAAAGCCCTGGAATCAGGAGTGGAGCTCGAAGGACTGCTCAGCCTTCCAGTCCGGGAAAAAATTGCCACGATGAAGTATGAACCCGAAGAGACAGCCCTGCTTGACCTTTACCTGGCTATTGATGCCGCTTATAAAGAACTTTTCGAGCAGAGGGGAAAAGAGGTGGTCCATGTATAAAGAATACTTGACTGTAACAAACATTGTCGGGCCTTTACTTATTGTAGAAAAAGTGGAGGAAGTGAAGTATGCCGAACTCGTGGAGATAGAGACGGGCGATGGTCAGGTTCGGCGCGGGACAGTGCTTGATGTTTCGACGGAAAGAGCCGTTGTCCAGGTGTTTGAAGGGACAGCCGGGCTGGATGTAGAAAAAACTCGCGCCCGTTTCCTCGGTCGGTCAGAAAGGCTGGGAGTCTCGGAAGACATCATCGGCCGGATTTTTGACGGGTCAGGCCGGCCGAAAGACGGAGGGCCAGCAGTTATTGCTGATAAATGGTTGGACATTAACGGAAGCCCGATAAACCCCTGTGCTCGTGATTATCCGTCAGAATTCATCCAAACCGGAATCTCGTCCATCGACGGGATGAACCCGCTGGTGCGCGGCCAGAAGCTGCCGCTTTTTTCTGGTAGCGGCTTGCCGCATGCCAGAATTGCCGCCCAGATTGCCCGCCAAGCCAAGGTCCTGGGGAAGGAAGAAAAATTTGCCGTGGTCTTCGGTGCCATGGGCGTTACGTTCGAGGAGGCGAATTTTTTCATCGAGGATTTTCGGCGGACCGGAGCCTTAGAGCGAGCGGTCCTTTTTCTTAACCTGGCTAACGAGCCGCCGGTGGAAAGAATTGCCACACCCCGCCTTGCTTTAACCTGTGCTGAATATTTGGCGTTTGACCTCGACATGCATGTTCTGGTCATCCTGATGGACATGACGTTTTATGCCGAGGCTTTGCGGGAAATTTCAGCGGCGCGGAAGGAGATACCGGGACGGCGGGGCTATCCAGGTTATCTTTATACTGATTTAGCCACGATGTATGAGAGGGCGGGCCGGATTAAGGGGAAGAAAGGGTCAATCACTCTTATCCCGATTCTGACGATGCCCGAAGATGACAAGACCCACCCGATTGCCGACCTTACTGGGTACATAACTGAAGGTCAGGTGATCCTTAGCCGAGAGCTCCATCGCCGCGGCATCTACCCGCCGATTGACGTCTTGCCGAGTCTTTCGCGGCTTAAAGACAAAGGAATTGGGGCTGGTAAGACCAGGGAAGACCATGCTGACGTCTTGAATCAGTTGTTCGCCTGCTATGCCCGGGGTAAAGAAGCGCGGGAGCTGGCGCTCATCCTGGGAGAAGCCGCTTTAACCGACCTTGACCGGGTTTATCTTCGCTTTGCCGAAGAGTTTGAAACCCGGTTTGTCCGGCAAGGAGAATTCGAAGACCGCGGAGTGCGGGAAACTTTGGAAATTGGCTGGAAATTGCTTCGCCTGATTCCGCGTCGGGAGCTCAAAAGGATTCGACCTGAATTCTTGGATAAATATTATCAGGGAAACTAAAGCATGCGCCTGCGAGCCAACCCTAATCGGATGGAGCTGCTGCGGCTAAAGCGCCGTCTTGTTCTGGCGGAGAGGGGACACAAGCTGCTCAAGGACAAACTGGATGAATTAATGCGTTCCTTCCTGGAAACGATCAGAGAACTGGACAGCGTGAGGACAGAAGTTGCCGGTAAAATGGAAAGAATTCTGAAGGTGGCGGCTTTACTGCGGGCGAGGCATCTTCCGGAAGAACTGGATGTCATTTTGCCAAGCGTCAGAGTTTCGCTTTTAAGAGAAAAAGAGAGGATCCTGAACCTGACTGTCCCTGTTTTTAAAATAGAATCAATAAGTTCACCGGAGGCTGACCCCTGGAGGAGCGAAGCGGAATGGGAAGCAGGCAACAAAGCCCTCCAGGAGGCCTTGCCGCTGTTGCTCGCAATGGCCCGGTTATGGCATCGGGCCGAGTTGCTGTCTGAGGAAATCGAGATTACAAGGCGGCGGGTAAACGCGCTTGAGCACATACTCATCCCGAGCCTTAAAGAGACTATCCGTTACATTGCCTCTCGTTTAGACGAGATAGAACGCTCTTACAAAACCCAGTTAATGAGAATCAAAGACATAATCGAGCGCCACTAATTGTGTTTTTTCCCTCAAATATCCCCTAAAAAATGTATTTTTTTAAAAAACCTATTGACATTTGATTGAATTCTCCTATATTAATCCATAGAGAGATGATAAATTACAAAATTCGAGATTTAATAGCAGCTTACATAAACAGAAAGATTATTATATATTTTTTGTAATTTTGTATTGAGATAACACGTCGATGCGCATCGCTTTTGTTTACAGCTCTAAGGCCGGGATGGCCGCCTGGTGGCGGAGACTCCACCGGGAGGAGCCGCCGACCGAGGAGCAAGAGCCTCCACCTGATTGGTTTGCCGAGTGCGATTCTGAAGATACGATCGAGGCTATCAGGGAAGCCTTAGCCGAAAGGTGGAAAGTCTTTCCTATAGAATCAGATGACGAGGCCTACGACCGGTTGCGGGATTTAAGGCCCGACCTTGTTTTTAACATTGCCGAGGGTATTTTTGGACCTAACAGGGAAGCTTTTATCCCGGCAATCTGCGAAACGCTCGGTCTTCCCTATACTGGCTCTGACCCGTTAACCCTGAGTATTTGTCTGGATAAATCGAGAGCCAAGGAAATCCTCTCTTTCTACAACGTCCCTAATCCAAAATTCTGGATAATGAACGGCGAGCGAGAGGATTTGTCCGTTGTCGAGCTCCCTTCGGTCGTCAAGCCCCTTTTTGAAGGCTCGAGCAAAGGTATTCGCGACAATTCTGTTGTCCGCAGCCGCCGCGAACTTGAGCTGAGGGTGGAGGAAGTCGTCAACCTTTATCATCAGCCGGCCCTGGTCGAGCGATTTCTCGGGGGAAGAGAGTTTACGGTTGGCATCCTCGGAAACCTTCCGCAGTTAGAAATATTGCCGATAATCGAGATTGACCACAGCTATTTGCCAGCCGGTGCTAACCCGATCTATTCCTACGAAGCCAAGTGGGTCTGGGACCAGCCCGAAAACCCGTTGCCTCTGTTCCGTTGTCCGGCGGAAATAGATGAGAGCCTTAAAGAAGAAATCGAAAAAGTAGTCATTCAAACCTGGAAGGCCTTGCGGGTTCGTGACTGGTGCCGGATGGACCTGCGGCTGGATGAGATGGGTAAACCGAACATCCTGGAAGTAAATCCTTTGCCCGGAATTCTCCCGCGGCCCGAGGATAATTCTTGCCTGCCCAAAGCGGCGCGAACGGCCGGGTATACATATCCCGGGTTAATTCAAAAAGTAGTTGAGATTGCCTGCGAGAGGTATGGTTTAAAAGCATGAAAGAAACCCTCCGGGTCGGGATAGCCTATAACGTCTTCAACCCCCGTTTCTGCCTCGATGACAATCACCCCTCGGAAGAGTCGGTCGAGGAGATGGCCCTCGAGGTTTATGAAACTCTTTGTGCCATAGGATATTCTCCCATCTTAATTCCTTTGCAAGAAAGTTTGCTAAACTTTTTCCGGCGGATAAAAGAGGAAAAAATCGAAGTTCTGGTAAATCTTTGTGAGGGATTCCGGGGGCAATCGAAGTTTGAGGCTAACGTTGCCGCGGTGTATGAAATGCTCGGGATTCCGTTTACTGGCAACGGCTCCCGAGCCCTGGCCCTCTGTCAGGATAAATTTAAAACGAAGGCTATTCTCAGGTCTTACGGCCTGCCGACAGCCAGAGGGCGGTTGATGACTTCTGCCCGGCAGAGCCGGGGGCTTAGTTTCCCGCTAATTGTAAAGCCTAATGCTGAAGATGCCAGTCTGGGAATAACCACTGATTCTGTCGTTTATGACCAGAAGACCTTGGCTTTGAAAATTGAGCAGATTCTGAACACTTATAAGCAACCAGCGCTGGTCGAGGAATATATCGAAGGCCGGGAATTTAACGTGGCCATACTCGAGAGAGAAGGCGACGGAGTTGAAGCCCTACCCGTGTCCGAAATTGATTTTTCTCTTATGCCCGAAGGAGCTCCGCGGATTTGTAGCTACGAAGCCAAATGGTACGAAGACCACGAGCTTTACCGGAGAACTCCTCCAGTCTGCCCTGCCCCTATTGATGATGAGCTGCGCGAGAAAATCCAGGGTCTGGCTCTGACTGCCTTCCGCGTGATGGGCTGTCGGGACTATGGCCGGGTCGATTTGCGGCTTTCTGAAGATGGTCAATTGTTTATCTTAGAGGTAAACCCTAATCCTGATATCAGCCTCAACGCCGGCTACGTTCGAGGCTTAAAGGCCGCTGGCCTTTCTTACAGCGAATTCTGGGAGATTATGATTAACAACGCCCTCGACCGTCAGAAAAAAATCAGCCATCCGGCAGAAATTTTCTGGCGCTCGCCCACTGTCGAAGAGACCGAAGAATTCTGGCTGGCTGTGCTCGAACAAGCTGTCCAGTCCGGCCGCAGGGGCCGCCGATGGTAAGACCGCTCCTTTCTTCTGACCGGGAAGCTGTCAAGTGGATTCTGGTTGAAGTTGGCATCTTTACCCCGGCGGAAATTGCTTGTGCCTTAGAACAGGTTGATATCTATCTTCAACAGCCAAATCAACAGGATTATCGCCTTGTCGTCATCGAAAATGCCAAGGCTGAAGTAGCCGGGTTTATGTCTTACGGTCCAACGCCGCTCACCGAAGGTACCTACGACCTTTATTGGGTGGCTGTCGCCCCGCGATACCAGAGGAAAGGATACGGTAAACTCTTGCTCCAGTATCTGGAAAAGCAGGTGGAAAAAGAAAATGGCCGGATGGTCTTAATCGAGACCTCATCTCAACCGAAGTATTCCGGCACCAGAGAGTTTTACGAGAGTCTGGGTTACCGGGAGGTTGCCCGGATTCCCGATTTTTACCGGCCAGGTGATGACCGGATAACTTATCTCAAGCGTCTTGAGGAGAAAAAGGAAAAATGAGTGACGATTGGCAGGCCCAGCTAAGGGGTAGCCTCAGGAAGCCCGAGCAGCTCGCTATGAGGTTTGGTCTGAAGCCGGAAGTGGTTAAGCGGATTGCTCAGTTTTTTCGCGTCCAGATTACTCCCTATTATGCGAGTCTGATCCGGAGCAAAGGCGACCCCTTCTACCGCCAGGTGGTTCCCGACCCGGCCGAGCTCGACAACGGCGGCGAAATAGACCCGCTGGCTGAAGACAAAGATTCTCCCGTGCCGAGCATTGTTCACCGCTACCCCGACCGGGTGCTTTTTCTGGTTTCTCATTGCTGCGCTTCTTACTGTCGCTTTTGTACCAGGAAAAGAAAAGTCGGCGACCCGACGAAAATTAATCCGCGAGCCATAGAGGACGGGATTAATTACATCCGCGACCATCCAGAGATAAGGGATGTGGTTATATCGGGCGGCGACCCGCTGATGCTCGGAGACAGGAAGCTCGAATTTATCCTTCACTCGCTCCGTCTCATTCCGCACGTCGAAATTCTGCGGATTGGAACCAGGGTTCCCTGTTTCCTGCCGCAAAGGATAACCCGGCGCCTGGTAAAAATGCTGCAGCGGTATCATCCGCTTTATGTCAATGTTCATTTCAACCATCCTGACGAGATAACGCCGGAAGCAAGCCGGGCCCTTACGTTGCTGGCGGACGCCGGGATTCCTCTGGGGAACCAGACTGTTCTTCTTCGGGGAGTCAATGACGACCCCCACGTCATGCGTCACCTGATGCAGAAATTATTAACCGTCCGGGTCCGTCCCTATTACATTTATCAAGCTGATTATGTCAAAGGGACCGAGCATTTTCGGACGCCGGTCGAGAAGGGCTTAGAAATCATGGAAGCCCTGCGAGGCTGGACCTCCGGGCTGGCCGTTCCCTATTTTGTCATCGACGCACCCGGCGGGGGCGGGAAAATCCCTCTTCTCCCGAAATACGTCCAGGAGATAACAGCGGAAAAGGTGGTTTTGCGTAATTACCAGGGCGAAACCTTTGTTTATCCTCAGGTTCCAGAAACAACCGAGACTCCTGAAATCGAAATCCCCTGCGCCGACCTTCCCACAACCCTCCCCCTCCGTCCCTAAAAATGGGGACCTAATCTATATTTCCTATTTTTTCCCCGATAAAACACGCATCCGAGCGGCGCATTCTGCGTCTCCTCTCTTCTGACCACAAAAATCGTCCCGAAAATAGAGAGCTGTTTGGTTCCCCTTTTCCACGAATGGAAAGAAAACCTTGAACATAATTTCCCGGTGCTAAGGAACAATTTCTTCTTGGCAGATAGCTATTGGCTGATTGGCAACTTTTTAATGTCCGCCGTTTGGGTCCTTTCTTTTTTTTGATGCAAGGCAAATAACTTGCTCTACCGAATTTTAAATCAAGTCGCCCCAAGCTATTCTTGCTATTGCCTTAAAAATATTGCCTTGAAAATAATTAACCCTGGGAGGGTATTAACTTGAAGTCAGGATGATTTCTTAAAAGCAAACGCAGCTGTTGTCCGGACGCAATCTTGAATAGCCTTGAGCAGGACAGATGTAGTGAAATGTTATTTATAAGGTAGAATCAAATTTCTAAGTTATATATTATTTTGCAATCTCGCAATACGTGGGAGCATTAGCCAAAAAGTTTTCTCTATTCTCGCCGAGTAGCCAGTGGCGGCAAAACAACCGAGGCGACGGGACAAAAAGCAACGTTTAATTTTTTTCTTGCGTTTAATATAAAAAAAATGAAAATCGCTTGACTTCAGCCCGGCTTATTGCTAACAAGTTTATGAGAAGGCTTATGGAATATTGAGGGAAGGCTATGAGTTGTTCCGAGGAAGGAGACCCTTTCTCCGCTGGCGATAAACAACTAAGATATTCCCGGCGAGCCGAAGCCGCGGCGGGTCGGGTGAAACCCGAGCCTGAGATAGGCTGAACTTTCCGGTTCACCTCCAGCCGCGGTTGAGCGGCCACGGAGGTGAACAATGATTAATCCTCTCCTGGCGCCTGAGCTCCGCGAATTAATCAAAGAAAAAAAATATGAAGACCTGGCGCATTTTTGCGCCACCGTTCATCCCGGGCTGGCGGCTGAATTCATTGCAGCGTTAGAGCCGGCCGAGATCTGGGAAGTCCTCAGTCATCTCCCGGCTTCGATTAGAGGCGAAATCTTCAGCCACCTGGACGAGGATGTCCAGGTCGCGATGGTTGACACTCTTAAGCGGGAGGACCTTGGCCGGCTGCTTTCCGACATGCCTCCCGACGACCGGGTGGACTTGCTGAAGCACTTCCCGGAAAGGAAGCGAGAGGCCATCATCCCGGCTATGGCTCAGGCAGAGAGAGAAGACCTCCGCCGGCTGATTGCCTACCCCGAAGGCTCTGCCGGGTCAGTGATGACCTCTGATTACGCCGCCTTAACTCCTGATTTGACCGTCGACGAGGCTATTACGAAATTACGCCGGGAGGCCCCCGACAAAGAGACAATTTATTATTCCTATGTAATTGATAACCAGCAACGCCTGATAGGGTTTGTTTCTTTAAAGGACCTGATTTTAGCCCGGCCTGAAGCTCGGGTGGGTGACATCATGCATCGAGATGTAATCGCTGTCCGGGCAACTGATGACCAGGAAGACGTCGCCCGAAAAATTCAAAAATACGATTTGCTGGCTGTCCCGGTAGTCGACGACCAGGAGAGACTCGTAGGAATCATAACCCACGACGATGCTATCGACATTATCACCCAGGAACAACAGGAAGACGTCGAAAAATTGATGGCTATTACCGGCGCGCATGAAGTGGGGGCTTATATGCGGCTTTCAGTTTGGGACCATTTCAAGAGCCGCATGCCCTGGATAGTCGCCCTGGCCGTGCTCGGGTTCGTTTCTGGTTATATCGTCCAGAGTTTTGAAGCTCTTCTCATTCAGGTGGCCATCCTGGCAAGTTTCATGCCGATGTTAGCCGATACGGGCGGCAACGCTGGAAGCCAATCAGCCACTCTGGTCATCCGGGCCCTGGCGCTGAAAGAGATTTCTCCACACGACGGGCTCAAGGTTTTAATTAAAGAATTCAAAGTGGCCTTTCTGATGGCCATTCTCTTAGCCGCGATTGCCTACCTGCGGGTGTTGTTGTTTATGGGGCAAGCGTCAAATTCCTCGGTGGCGCCGCTGAAAGTGGGCGTGGCCGTAGCCGTGGCTCTTGGCTTTCAGGTGATAAGCTCGACTATAATCGGCGCCTTCCTCCCCCTAATCGCCGCCGCGGCTAAAGTCGACCCGGCTGTCGTCGCCAGCCCGGCCCTGACTACTATCGTTGACATTACCGGCCTGCTGATCTTCTTTCTTACCGCCAAGCTAATCATCGGCCTGTAGTTTTCGAGTTTATTTCTTAAGTCCAGAACTTTCGACTGGTGTTCTTGCCCGACGGAAAATCTTTTTTCCCCACCTCAGGTTTCCTCACGGTTGGCTTGAAGGCATGCTTGCTCGGCTAACCCAAGTGCTTCCCGGTGGCAAGCATCCTGCTTGAAGCACCCACCCTTTCCTTTGCCTTCCTTTTTGAGCCTTTAAATCAGCCGGCCCGCCGGGACTGCGGAGCGAAGGTTTTTTCCGCCTTACTCTACCCTCTAACCTGAAAAACCGTTGTGGCCTTAATTCAAGAACATTTGACGTCTTACGCTCAGACTAAAAATAGAAATAAAATAAGCCTCTTATAAAAAAAGTTTTATTTTTCCCCTCAGTCCAACTTTCTAAGAATTAGGAGCCGAATTTACCGAAAATTAGAAAGCAAGTCCGACGCCGGCGAGCCATCTAAACCCGCTTAGGTCGACTTCTTCATCAAAAGGTTTTACCTTGAGCGGGACATATTTTATTTCCCCGGCGATAAAAAAGTGTCTTCCGGGAAATACCCTCAACCCGGCTGCGGCTACGGGGGCCTGTTTCTTATGGTCGACCTTAAACGCCGTCAAGTAAGCGCTCTGAATTGTCTGCTTGTAAGAATAAAAGCCAAAACCTCCCTTGAAATAAGGAGCGATTTTTTTTAACCTCAATTGAAAACCAGCGTACAGCTCATAGCCGGTTATTTCGAGGGTGGCCGGTTCGGAGAAAAGGCCGATAACCCCCCGCCTGGAATAGCCTCCCTCGTAACCTCCGCCGAAGAAAAATCCTTTTAACTCCAGCTCGGCAAAAAGAAAGAAGACCCCTCCCTGGCCATAGACTTTTTTTATCTCTGCATCAGCCACCTGCCTGAGGCCGTAAAAACCACCAACTCGAAAATTAGCCGTAAGAGAGCTTAACGGAGCGGGATAAGAGATGAAAACAAGAATTGAGAGAGCTATCAGCGTCAAATAATTTGTACCGGTTCTATTTCGTTTCCTCATTTGCTTCCATTATCAATTAGCCATAACCCGGAAATAAGCGTTGGCTCAGTTTCGAGGCTTGAATCACCGACAGGCGATTTTTCTGGCCGATGACCCCCTCTATTTTTTTCTTTTTTAATTCGTATTGTTACCAGATAAAGGTTGGGCTGTTTGAGCTTTTCTGGCCGCCCAAGTTTCCAGTCGGAAGAAGCAGCGGATAACCCCAATCCCCGCGCCTCACTCTAAGAAAATCATCCGTACTGATGGCGGTCGTCAAGGATGTCGCCTTTTCGCCAGTCTTCAACCCAGCGGCGGACAGAAAATATCTTTTTCTTCCCGTCGGCCGTTGAACAGATGACTCGCTTCAACCCGGCGTTAATAATCATTTTCTTGCAAATAAAACAGGGGAAAGCGTTGATTGGCTCTTCGCTGCCATAAACTGCGCCGTAAATGTACATATCTCCGCCGAGAAGGCTCACTCCGGCTCTGGCAGCATTGATAATGGCGTTCTGCTCGGCATGAACACTACGACAGAGCTCGTAGCGTTCCCCGTGCGGAATCCCGAGTTTATCCCGGAGACAAAACCCGTGCTCAAAACTATCTTTTGTCTTCCTGGGGGCGCCGACATAACCAGTGGAAATAATTTGGTCATCACGGACGATGATGGCGCCGATCGAACGACGCCAGCAGGTGCTCCGCCGGGAAACTTCCTTCGCTATCCCCAGATAATAATCGACCTTGGACACACGCTTTGGCTTCATCCTATTCGCTCCAGTTGAGAATAAAGTTCTTCCAGAGAGCCGTCATTCCAGACGGAAAAATCGGCCATGCTCAAGCATTGCTGCAATTGCTGGGCTTCGCCTTTTCCCCACATCTCTTCCCTTTCTTTGGCTAAAAATTCTTCGAGCGTGGAGGCTGATTCATCCCGGCCTCGTATCCTCACCCGGGCAAACCGGACCTCGGGAGAAGCATCGACCGCAACGAGAACAAAAGAACCCTCGCGCCGCAGATGCTCAACTTCTGCCGGGTGGCGAATACTATCGATAACCGCCGGCAAATTAGCCTTGCGGACCTTCTCCATCACACGCCGGGCCAAAACATCGTGCCCGAAGATGCGGCGGAGTTCGTTGCCGACGCGGATCAGATTGTCCCGGGTTATCGGCTCTCCTCTTTGCTCGAGCTCCTCCCGCAAAAGGTCGGAGAGGGAAAAGTAAGCATAGCCCTTTTTTTGGAAATAGGCAGCGACCTCACTTTTTCCTGAGCCGTTGGTCCCGGTAAGGCCAATCAACCTGGGTGCTTTCATTCCCCCCCTTTTTCCCCTTTCTTCGGGTCAGCCGCCTCGATTGCCTCTCTGGCTCTTCTCCTAACCTTGGCTTTTTCGACCAGAAAAACAACCAGGATGCTTAAAGAATACAGCATCAACATCGGGACAGCCAGAATGCTCTGGGTAATCATGTCAGGGGTGGGAGTGATCACGGCGGCAATTATAAAAATCACAAGCACGGCGTACTTAAAATTCCGGAGCATCCAGCGGGAGGAAATCACGCCGATTTTGGCCAGGAAGAAAACCAGGGTGGGCATTTCGAAGATCAGCCCAATCCCCAGAAGGAGTTTCAACGATAAGCTGAAATAAGAGTTAACCGTGATGACCGATTGAAAATCCGACCCGAGGTTGAGGAAGAAGCGGCAGGCCCAGGGGAAGACGATGTAATAACCGAAAGCGGCGCCCAGAAGAAAAAAGAAAGTTGTCGCCGTAACAAAAGGGATCACGTAACGCTTTTCTTTTTGGTACAGGCCGGGGGCGACAAAGTACCAGATCTGAAGAAAGATGAACGGCGAGGAAATAAAAATGGCCGTCAGGAAAGAAACTTTAAGATAGAGCATAAAAGGCTCGGTCAACCCCGTATAGGCAAGCTTAGTGCCTTCTGGCAGGTAGCGGGTGACTGGCCGGGCTAAGAAGGCAAAAACCTGCCGGCTAAAAAACCAGGCAGGAATTAAGGTCAGGATTATGGCTAAGAAGGAGTTAAAGAGCCTTTTTCTGAGGTCCTCGAGGTGCTCGAGGAAGGTCATCTCGTCCGGAGACTTTTTAACCTTCCCCATCCTTTGTTATGTCCTTCCGCAGCTCCTCCTGAAGGTCGCGGAGGTCTTCAGCCCGGATTTCATTCTCCAGCCTGTCCTTGAGTTCATCCGAGGCCCGGCGAAACTCCCTCAAGGCCCGGCCGACGTTCTTGCCCACTTCGGGAAGTTTCCTCGGCCCGAAGATTAGAAGGGCAATGAGAAGAATAATCAATAGTTCCGGAAAACCGATATTGCCAAACATGAGAACCTCAGCCCCTTTCGGGGCAACTAACATCATAAATCCTGAACCCAAGATAAGTCAATAACCCGCCGATTGGAATCCCTGGGTGCATGCAGTCTCTTTACACGTAAGCACTGCTCTGTTAAGATGATACCTCAAGGATTAATAAATGCGGCGTCAATCCTTAGGCTTCCTGGTTGTTCTTTGTTTGCTCTTTTTGAGCAGCCAGGACCAGCCTGAGACTAACTGGAGCACTTCGCTGGCCAAAATCGAAGCCGTGGCCAGCGTTATTCAGCAGCGATATTACGAGAGCCTCGAGCCGGAAAAACTCGTTTATGCCTCGATTCGGGGAGTCCTCGACACGCTCGACCCTCATTCGTATTTCCTCGACCCTGATAGTTTTGCCCGGATGCGCGAAGAGTACACAGGGAAGTATTACGGTTTGGGCATCCAGATCCAGAAGCAGGAAGACCGGCTGGTGGTTATCTCGCCCATCGAGGGTGGGCCGGCTTACCGTTTAGGCATCCTCCCGGGCGATGTTATTTCCCATATCAACGGCGAGAGCACCAAGCCTCTTTCGAGCTTCGATGCCATGCAGAAGCTTCGGGGGCCAAAAGGGACCAAAGTGACGATAACCATTGTCCGGGAGGGGCTGGATAAGCCTTTTGACCTGACCATAGTCCGGGAAGAGATTTCTCTTAAAAGTGTCCCTTATGCTTTTCTCCTTCAACCGGGTGTCGGGTATATTTTTGTCCGCAATTTCGCCGAGACGACGGTCGAAGAGTTCGAAGAAAAGATGCAAACGCTCCTCAGCCAGGGGATGAAATCGCTAATTTTGGACCTCAGGGGCAATAGCGGCGGCACTTTCTTTCAGTCAGTCGAATTGGCCGACGAATTCTTGCCGAGCGGGGCGGTGATCGTCACGATTAAAGGTCGAAACCGGCGTTATGACCGCGAATTCAGGGCCCAGCGGGACAGGCAATATGAAAAAATACCGCTCGTCATCCTTATCAACCAGGGAAGCGCCAGCGCCTCCGAAATTGTCGCCGGAGCCGTCATGGACCATGACCGCGGGCTCATCTTGGGCGAGGATTCCTGGGGCAAGGGGCTGGTGCAGACGGTGTTTCCCCTGGGGCCGAACATTGCTGTCGCCTTGACGACAGCCAAATATTACACCCCAAGCGGCCGGTCGATCCAGCGGGATTATTCCCACATCGAAGATTATATGCTGAATAAAGAGGCGCCGGAGGAACAAAGGGAGGTCAGGTATACGAGCAAGGGCCGCCGCGTTTTAGGCCAGGGAGGAATCACCCCTGATTATAAAGTCAGCTCCTCTTTAAGCCCGTTAACGGCGGAGTTGCTTTTCCGGGGTCAGATTTTTAGTTATGCCCGCCGGTTTGTTGGCCGCCAGACGGAGCTTGCGAAGAAATTCATCTTTCCCGATGAGCGTTCGTCGCCTGAGGCCGGAGGAAAAATAAAAATCGACAATAGTTTCACTCCGCCGCCGGAGATGATGGAAGAGTTGAAACAATTCATAAGAGCTAATAAGGTTGAGTTTAAAGAGGAGGCGTTCAGCGAGGCGGAAAAAGAAATTGCCCGCGAGCTCCGGCGGGAGATTTTCTCCCTCCTCTGGGGAATGGACGAAGGGATAAGAGTTTATCGCCAGTCAGACCCGGTGGTCCTCAAAGCCATCGAGGTTATGCCCGAAGCGGCTAAAATGCTCGAGAACTAAAATAATAGTCTAACCATGCGTCTGGCAGTTGCCTCTGACCATGCCGGCTATGACCTAAAAAAAGAGCTTGTCGATTATCTTCACCGCCGCGGGGTGGATGTTATCGATTTTGGTTGCGGGCCCGGAGAGGTGGTGGATTATGTCGACTACGGGGTTAAAGCCGTTGAAAGTGTGGTCAAAGGCGAGTGTGACCGGGCGATCCTCCTCTGCGGTACTGGTTTGGGGATGGCCGTGGTCGCCAATAAATTTCCTTCCATCCGGGCCACTCCCTGCTGGGATGAGTACACCGCCCGCGTAAGTCGCAGCCATAACGATTCTAACTGTCTTACGCTGGGTGGCCGGGTTCTTGAGCCGTCCTTGGCCAAGAAAATAGTTGATATCTGGCTGGACACGGCTTTTGAAGGCGGCCGGCATGAAAGACGGATAAATAAAATCTTGGCTTTAGAAACGAATAATTTCCGCAAGGAGAGAAACAATGCCTTCCTTCGAAGAAAAGGTTAGGTCGTTAACCGAGCGGGTAGTGAGGAATAATCTCTGGCGCCAGAGTGAAACTTTCAATCTAATCCCATCGGAGACTACCCCTTCGCTGCTGGTCAAGCTGTGCGAAATTTCAGACCCGTCGGGTCGATACGCCGAACACCGGACGATGAAAGGTCAGGAAGTCTATTTTTATCAGGGGACGGATTTCATCCGCGACGTCGAGGTTGAAGCCCAGAAGGAACTGCGGGAATTCTTCGGTTGCACGGATGTCGAACTAAGGCCGATAAGCGGCCAGATGGCCAACGAGGTGGTTTTCAAAGGATTGGTCAAGTTCATAAACCGCCAGAAGCCACAGAACACCGCCTCCCGAAGGCTGAGTCTGGTTTTGAATAACGACCTGACCAAGGGAGGGCATCTGAGTTCTCAGCCGATGGGCGCTCTTTTTAACCTCGTCGAAGAAGACCCGCAGACCGGCAAAGAAAGGGTGGTTCATTTTCCCGTGCTCAAGGAAAACCCTTACCGAGCTGACCTTGAGGCGCTGGCCGACCTCCTGGAAACAAGAAAGCCTGAGCTGGTGATTTTTGGCAAAAGCATGTTCATCTATCCCGAACCGGTCAGTTTTGTCGCTAATATAGTCCGCGGCTGGAAAGAGAGGCCGGTGCTCATGTTCGACATGGCCCATGTCCTGGGGCTTTACGGCGCTTTTCAATCGCCTTTTGACGAAGGCGCCGACATCGTCACCGGCAGCACTCACAAGACCTTTTTTGGCCCCCAGAGGGGAGTGGTTGCTGCCCGACTCAGCGGGGAGGATTCCCTCCGCCAGTGCTGGGTGGATATTAAAGGACGGGCTTTTCCCGGGTCTACCTCCAATCATCACCTGGGCACCCTTCTCGGGTTGCTGATGGCCGCTTATGAGATGAATGCTTTTAAGAAAGCTTACCAGGATAAAGTCCGGAGCAACGCCAAGGCCTTTGCCCGGGCCCTTCATTCTTACGGGCTTAAGGTTGAAGGCGACGAAAAAGACGGGTTTACGGAGACCCACCAGGTTCTGCTCCGGGTGTCGGCTTACGGCTCCGGGCAGGAAATTGCCCGGCGGTTGGAGGAGAACAACATTATCGCCAATTATCAGGCACTTCCCGACGATGAAAGCTTCCTTACCTCCTCGGGCATCCGGCTCGGAGTGCAGGAGATGACCCGGTTCGGGATGGAAGAGAAGGACTTTGATGTCCTGGCCGGTTATGTGGCCGAAGTAATTAAAAACAAAAAGACAGTAAAAGAAGAAGTATCGCGGTTCCGGAAAAACTTTTTAAAGATGAAATACTGTTTGCCGACCGAACAGGCGGTCGAGCTGGCCGCCAGAGTGTGGGCGAGCCTTTTCCCGGAAGACGGATTTTTGCCAGCCTTTATTGAGCACTTATCCCGCCTGGTTGCTTAATAGCGGGAGTCAAGAAAAATAATCGAGGCTTTGCCAAATTAAGTGAGGCTAAGTTTAGCCCAAAGGCAGGCTAGTTTTTCTATCAGAAAGAAAAGGGAGAGGCGTGCGGGGGGAATTTGTTATAATAATCTTTCAAGATACAGCCGTTGACGGTTGATAAAATTTCTGTCAGAATGAGGCCAATTTAACCGAGAAAAAATCCTGCGAGAGGAACTCAGGATGAAAGTCTTAATCATCGGTTCAGGCGGCAGGGAGCATGCCCTGGCGTGGAAGGTTAGGCAGAGTTCGCTCGTCGAGAAAGTCTACTGTGCGCCAGGAAATGCCGGCACAGCGCTTATAGCCGAAAACGTCCCGATAAAGGAAACCGAGATTCAGGCGCTTGCGGATTTTGCCGCTTCGGAGAAGATAGACTTGACCATAGTCGGGCCGGAGCAACCTCTGGTCATGGGAATAACCGATAAGTTTGAAGCCCGGGGGCTGAAAATATTCGGGCCTTCCCGGAAGGCGGCCGAAATCGAGGGAAGCAAAATCTTTGCCAAACAGTTTATGGTTCGGCACCGAATTCCTACAGCCCGCTTCCAGGTCGCCGACACGCCAGAAATGGCGATGAAAATAATTCGCTCGGGCGAATTTCTTTTTCCGATGGTCATCAAGGCCGACGGGTTAGCGGGGGGCAAGGGAGCGGTTATTTGTAATAACCTGAAGAAGGCTGAAGAGACGGTGAATAACCTGATGATCAAAAAGCAATTCGGGCCGTCAGGAGAAAGAATTATCATCGAAGAATACCTCCGGGGCAAGGAAGTTTCTTTCATCGTCATTACTGACGGGACGCGGGCTTTACCTCTGGTGACGACAAAGGACCATAAAGCCGTTTTTGACGGCGACCGGGGGCCGAATACTGGCGGAATGGGAGCAATTTCTCCTTCGCCCGATATAACCAAGGAAGATTTTCGGCTGATTATGGACGGGATTATTTTGCCGACGATCACCCGACTTCTCGAGGAGAGGCGAAAATTTTGTGGCGTGCTTTATGCCGGGTTGATGCTTACCGCTGAGGGACCGAAAGTCCTGGAATACAATTGCCGGTTCGGCGACCCTGAAACTCAGCCGCAGATGCTCCGGCTGGAGTCAGACCTGGTAGCCATTATCCTGGATGCCATCGAAGGAAACGTGATGCTGCGGGAAGTAAACTGGAAAGCGGCCCCGTCGGCCTGCGTTGTCTTGACTTCAGGCGGTTACCCCCTGAAGTACGAAACAGGCAAGAAAATCTCCGGACTGGCTAAAGCTGCCGAAATGCCGGGGATAACTATCTTCCATGCTGGCACCCGGATTGAAGACGGCAATTTTGTGACTTCAGGCGGTCGGGTAATTAATGTATGCGCTTCGGAAGAAACCTTAGAAAAGACGATGAATAAAATTTATGAGGCTATCAAACTTATCAATTTCGACGGCATGCATTATCGTCGAGATATTGGCTGCGTCCGTTGACCGGGATGAAGTCTTTTTCTATCCAGAGTTTTGGCTGTCGGGTTAACCAGGCCGAGAGTTTTGAGTGGGCCGAGGCTCTTCAAGCGAGTGGCCTTATGCCAGAGGCCGAAACAAAAAAAAGCGATTTAATCATCGTCAACACCTGCGCTTTAACGGCGGGCGCAGAAAGGGATGTCCGCAAATTCTTCAACCGGGTTAAACGGGAAAATCCCGGAGCAAGGCTGATAGTTACCGGTTGTGCTGTTGAGCGGCTTTCGGACGAGCTGAAACAGAATAACCAGGTGGAAGCGGTTTTGCCGAACAAGGAAAAATGGCTGCTTCCTGAAATCATAACTGGTGATAAAAAATTTGTCCTTGAAACACCTCCTCAGGTTGGAGACAGGCCTCAGGCCCCGCTGGCCTTTCGGTCCCGGGGACTGGTTAAGATTCAGGATGGCTGCGATTCATTTTGTACGTTTTGCATAATTCCGCGAGTTCGAGGCAGAAGCGTAAGCCGTCCTTTGCCGGAAGTCCTATCGCGAATCAGAGAGCTTTCGAGCCGCGGCTACCGAGAGATTGTTTTAGCCGGAGTTCATCTGACCTCCTACGGCCAGGACTTAACTCCGCCGGCCTCGCTCCTTGAGCTTTTGAAGGAGGCCACAAAAACTCCGGGCCTCGGCTGCCTCAGGCTGAGCTCGCTTGACCCACGCGAGACTTCCGAGGAGCTGGTCGATTTTATTGTCAGCCACGAAAAAATCTGCCGCCATTTCCATTTTGCCCTCCAGCATGCCAGCCCTCGAGTTTTGCGCTTAATGGGCCGGCGGAGCTTGCCGGAAGATTATGAAAAAATCCTTCGATGGGCAAGAGAAAAATCAGCCATAGCCGCGCTCGGGGCTGACATCATCGTGGGTTTCCCGGGAGAGGAAGAGGAAGATTTCCTGGCGCTTTACGATTTTATCTCTCGCTGGCCGGTTACCTACCTTCACGTTTTCCCATTTTCGCCCCGGCCGGGGACCCCGGCGGCCAGGCTCCCCCAGATTCCGGAAAGGATAAAAAAAGAAAGAGCTCGAGCCTTGCGCGACTTAGCCCGTACCAAGAATCTGGCTTTTCGCCAATCGCTCATCGGGGCAACTCTCGCCGGAATTGTCATTCGGCACCGGCCGGGCGACCGGGTGGAAGTTTTAACCACGAATTATATAAAAGTTTTTGCCGAAGGTAACTGGAGACAGGGAGAAGAAGTTAAGGTCCGGGTTCAAGCTGTGGAACCCGATTCAACCCGGGGAGAGATTGTTTTCTGATGGGCAAGGTCAGGCTCCTTCCTTCGGCCATCGCCCAGAAAATCGCCGCGGGCGAGGTTATTGAAAGGCCGGCTTCCGTTGTCAAGGAGCTGGTAGAAAACTCGCTGGACGCTGCCGCTAAGACCATCCGCGTCGAGCTCGAAGAAGGCGGCAAGAAGCTAATCCGGGTCGAAGACGATGGCTGCGGCATGAGCCCGGAGGATGTTGTCCTCTGCTTTGAAAGACATGCGACGAGCAAAATATCGCAAGAGGAAGACCTGGAAAAGATTGCGACCCTCGGTTTTCGCGGCGAGGCCTTGGCCAGCATTGCCTCCGTCTCGCGTTTGGTGTTGAGGACTTCAGAAGGACAGGTTGGGACGAAGGTGGAGAGAGAAGGTGGACGGCTCGGGCGAATAAGTGAAGGGGGCTATCCGAAAGGGACGTTGGTCGAAGTCCGCGACCTGTTTTTCAACCTGCCGGCAAGGCGCAAGTTCCTGCGTTCGACCCAGAGCGAGCTTGCCCATATTGTTCGCTATTTAACCACGGTTTCGTTGGCTTTTCCTGAGGTCGCCTTTTTCTTGCATCATGGGGAGCGACAGCTTCTCAATTGCCCGGCCGTACCCACCCGTCGGGAAAGGTTTTACCAGCTTTTCGGTCGAGAAAATTTAGAACGCCTGATGGAGATAAACTGGGAAGAGGGCGAATACCGGATTTCCGGGTTTATCTCGCGGCCGCCACGGGGGGCGGGTGATAGATACCGCCAATTTTATTATGTCAACCAGCGGCCGGTGCGTGACCGGCTTCTCCCGGCCGCGGTTCAGCAGGCGATGAAGGGAAGGCTGGAGAAAGACACCTCACCCGAAGTTTATTTATTCTTAAGCCTCCCTTATTCTGAGGTGGATGTTAACGTCCATCCGGCTAAGGCCGAGGTCAGGTTTCGGGATTCAGCCCGCGTTTTCCACGCGGTGTTGAAATGCCTTAACGAGGCCATGACCCAGGAGAGCGCGGTCAAATCGGTTTATCTTGGAACCCAACATGATGCCTCAGTTAAAGAAATCAAAGAAACGGCTGTCGCCGCACGAACCCATCTTTTCCCAGGAGTAAAGGAAAGCGAGTCTCGAGGAGAAGAAGCGGGGGAGTCTTATTTATCCCTTTTATCACCGCTTGATGAAGGAAGTTTCGCGGTTGAGAAAACTCTTGCCGAAGAGGGGGAGGCGAAAAAACTGGAAATCTTCGGGCAGTACTTAAACCTTTATATCCTGGCGGCAGACGAGACCGGACTGTTAATTATCGACCAGCATAACGCCCATGAGAGAATTTTGTTCGAGAAATACCTCGAGCTTGACGCCAGGCGGGCTTGGTCGTCGAAGCAGGCTCTTTTCCCGCTTCTAATCGAGCTTAGCCCGGCAGAGATGATTATCTTAGAACAACTCAACCCGACCTTAGGCGAGTTCGGGTTTGAACTCGAAAACCTCGGCGGCCGGAGCCTGTATTTGCGGAGCTTCCCTGATTTTCTCGAGGACGAGGAGGCAAGAGACGTGCTTCTCGGTTTTTTAGAGGAGGCGGAGAAGACCGAAATAACCGAGAGGCGCGAGCGTCTTCTGGCCACGATGGCCTGCCGGACAGCGATTAAAGCCGGGCTTCCCCTGAGCCGGGAGAAAATGGAGGTCCTCGTCGCGGAGCTTTTCCGAGCGAAAAACCCCTGGCTTTGCCCCCATGGCCGGCCGACGGTCGTTAGGCTCGACCGCCGCCAGATTGAGAAAGGGTTGAAAAGGCCGTCAAATTGACAACAGAAGCCAGGTTTTGTTAAGATGTCGAAGCTCGTCAGGCAAAACCTGATGTTCTTTAAGGCGGGGAGTGGCGCAGCCTGGTTAGCGCGCCTGCCTTGGGAGCAGGAGGTCGTCGGTTCAAATCCGATCTCCCCGATTTGACCCCGCAGGGGAAAAGCGCCTGTAGCTCAGGTGGACAGAGCAGCTGCCTTCTAAGCAGCGGGTCGGGGGTTCGAGTCCCTCCAGGCGCGCAGTAACTTTTCCTCTCAGTGCGGCCAACAAATTTTTGAAATAGATTTTTTAAGGAGGCAAAAGGCGGGTAGTGAGGTGCTCTTCTCTGGTGAAAGGGTCGGCGAAAATATCACCCTTTGATTCGCCTTCGGGGGTGATTGACGGTCGAGAGAGAGGAAAGGAAAATTATTGTTGACAATTTTTGTCAAGGAATATAATTTTAGGGCATAAAAATGGCTTCAAACCTGGGGGAGCTACTCTTACGAGAAAAGGCTATTTCCACCGACCAGCTTAAGACAGCGGTCGAGCTCCAGAAGCAACGGAGTTTGCCGCTTCATACAGCTTTGGTTTCTCTCGGCTACATCAACGAGGAAGAAATCGCCAAAGCTTTGAGCCGCCAGCTCGGTTATCCTTTCATCGACCTTGACCAGTTCGAGGTTTATCCGGACGTAGTTGAGCTCATTCCGGCTGAAATCGCCAAGAAATACATGGTTATGCCCATCCACCGGATTCGTTCTTTCCTGACCTTAGCCATGGTTGACCCGACTGACCTCGAGGTGATCGAAGATATTCGTTTTCGCACCGGGTTGAGTATTCAGCCGGTGATTGCCACCGAGACCGGAGTTATAAACGCGATTAATAAGTATTATGGCTCGGCCGCCGCCCTCAAAGTAAAAAAGATAATCGAAGACGTCGAACTGGCCGATGATTCCCGGGTTAAGGTTATCGAAGAACCGACCGAAGACTACACGATTGAAGAGCTGGTCCAATCCACCGAAGAAGCTCCGGTGATCACTTTGGTCAACTCGATTTTCATCGACGCCATCAGAAAAGGCGCGAGCGATATCCATTTTGAGCCCTACGAGCAGAGTTTCCGGGTGCGGTTTCGGATGGACGGAACTCTCTATGAAATGATGAACCTGCCTTTGAAATTTAAAAGCCCTGTCATCAGCCGGGTTAAAATTCTATCCAACCTGGATATAGCCGAAAAAAGATTGCCCCAGGATGGCCGGATCAAAGTGCGGGTGAAACTGGAGAATGGCGGCCGCAAAGAAGTGGACATGCGGGTTTCCACTGTCCCGACCCTTTTCGGAGAAAAAGTTGTCGCCCGCATCCTGGACAAAGAAATGCTCAAGCTCGACCTTACCGAACTTGGGTTTGAGGAAGAATCCCTGGCCATCTTCCAGGAGGCGATCCACCGTCCCTGGGGGATTATTCTGGTTACCGGGCCCACCGGAAGCGGAAAAACAACAACGCTATACTCAGCCATCTCCGCCTTAAATAAGGGCGAAAAAAATATCATGACTGCCGAGGACCCGGTTGAATTTTATCTCTCCGGGGTGAATCAGGTTCAGGTGAAAGAGGAAATCGGGCTCGATTTTGCCCGGTGTCTGCGTAGCTTCTTGCGGCAGGACCCGGATATCATGCTGGTCGGCGAGATGCGCGATTTTGAGACGGTGGATATTGCCATCAAAGCCGCCCTGACCGGGCATCTGGTCTTTTCCACTGTGCACACGAATGATGCCGCCAGCACGATTAACCGGTTAATCAACATGAACGTCGAGCCTTTCCTGATTGCTGATTCAGTTATTCTAATTGTCGCCCAGCGATTGGTGCGGCAACTTTGTAAGAAATGCAAGGCGCCTCATAAGCTGCCCATCAAGGCGCTTATTGACATGGGCTTTACTCCTGAAGAGGCGGAAGTAGTCCAGGTGTTTAAACCCAAGGGTTGCGATGCCTGCAATAACACCGGTTATAAAGGACGGATTGCCCTTTATGAGGTGATGCCGATCGATGATGATATCAGAGAATTAATCCTCGCCAGAGCCCAGTCGCGGGAAATCAAGAAGAAAGCGATGGAGAAAGGGATGATCACCCTGCGACGGAGCGGGCTGATAAAAATAAAAGCCGGGATTACTTCGGTCGAAGAAGTGTTAAGGGAAACGGTGAGGGATTAAGTTTTAAGTTTTTTAGCTTAAGGAGGGAAAATGGCCAAGACAATCCATGAGCTGTTGGAAATAGCCGTCCGGGAGGATGCCAGCGACCTGCATATTACAAGTTACATCCCGCCGCGGATCAGGGTGAACGGCGAGCTGAGGTCAATCGACCATCCGCCGCTTTCGCCGGCTGAAACCAAATCTTTGCTCTACGCCCTGCTCAACGACCGGCAGAAAAGGCTTTTTGAAGAGAAGCTCGAGCTCGATTTTTCTTTCGGGATCAAAGACTTGGGTCGGTTTCGGGCGAATATTTTCATGCAGAAAGGCACCGTTTCTGGCGCTATCCGGCGGTTTCTGCCTGAGATGTGGAGTTTCGCCAAGCTGGGGATTCCTCAGAGGATAGCTCAGCTCTGTTATTTACCTCGCGGCCTGATCCTGGTTACCGGCCCGACCGGTTGCGGTAAATCAACGACTATCGCCTGCATGCTGGAACACATCAACACCGAAAGAGCGGTTCACATCGTGACGATTGAAGACCCGATTGAGTATTACTTTACGCCCAAGAAAGCGATTATCAACCAGCGGGAGCTCTACGTAGACACTCTTTCGTATTCGAACGCCCTTCGCTCGGTCCTGCGAGAAGACCCGGACGTTGTCTTCGTCGGCGAGATGCGCGACTACGAGACCGTCGAGGCCTGTCTGCGGGTGGCCGAGACCGGGCACCTGACGTTTTCGACGCTTCATACCAATTCGGCGGCTGAGTCAATCTCCAGAATTATCGATATTTTCCCATCGCAGTACCAGGCCCAGATCAGGATCATGCTCTCGATGTCCTTAGAGGCGGTGTTAACTCAGGCGCTTCTTCCCCGGGCTGACGGCAAAGGCCGCGTCCTGGCGATGGAAATTCTTATCCCCAACCCGGCCATCAGAAACTTGATTCGAGAGAACAAAATTCATCAGATTTACTCGGCGATGCAGATGGGCCAGGAGAAGTCGGGAATGCAAACCTTTAACCAGTCCCTGGCTGACCTTTATTTCAGGGGCCTGATCACGCTCGAGACGGCGATGAGTGTTTCTTCCTATCCCGAGGAGCTGACAGATATTATCCAGCGGCGGGAGCACTTAAGAAGAAGCGCCGGGATGGGGAGCAGTTCTTACCGCAAATAATAATTAGGGGGAGAATATGGCTGTCTATGCCTGGAAAGGAAGAAACAGGTTTGGGGACGCGGTCGCCGGAGAAAGGATAGCCGAGTCGCCGGAAGAACTCGCCCGTATTCTCCAGCGGGAACAGATTACTGTCTTCGAAATCAAACCCAAGAGGATGGCCATCACCATCCCCTTTCTCCAGCGAGAGAAAGTTAAACTCAAAGACCTGGCGGTTTTCAGCCGGCAATTATCGGTGTTAATCGACGCCGAACTGCCGCTCATTCAAAGCCTGAATATCCTGGCTGAACAGACCAAGAACAGGTATTTCCAGAGGGTAATTCGCAGCGTCCGGAGCGACGTGGAGTCTGGGTCCACCCTGAACCAGGCCATGAGAAAGTTTCCGAAAGCTTTCGATGACCTGTTTTGCAACCTGGTGGCCTCGGGCGAGCAAAGCGGTTCGCTCGACGTCATGCTCCGGCGGCTGGCCGAATACATCGAAAAAGTCGTGCGGCTGCGAGCCAAAGTGAGACAGGCTCTGATTTATCCTTCCGCCATTGTCACGTTTGCGATTCTGGTGGCTATCTTCCTGCTCTGGAGAGTTATCCCGGTTTTCGCTTCGATTTTTACCGAGCTCGGAGCGAGTCTTCCCTTCCTGACCGCGACGATCATTGCCCTTAGCCATTTTGTCCAGCGGTTTATAATTTTTATCTTCCTCGGTCTTATTGCCCTGGTTTTCCTTTTCCGGTATTACCGGAAAACGCCGGCTGGCCGCTGGACCGTTGACCGGTTTATCCTCCGGATGCCGATTTTCGGCCAGCTTATGAGGAAAGTGGCCGTTTCTCGGTTTACGCGGACGCTCAGCACCCTGATTTCGGGCGGCGTCCCGATGCTTGAGAGCCTGCAAATAACATCCACCACTACGGGCAACGCCATCCTCGAGAAGGCTGTGCTTGACGCTCGCAAACAGGTGGCCGAGGGCAAGAGCCTTCAGGAATCACTGGCGATGACGGGTCAGTTTCCGTTCATGCTGACCCAGATGGTCAGCGTGGGCGAGGCTACAGGAACGCTGGATGAAATGCTGGCGAAGTTAGCCGATTTCTTCGACGAGGAGG
>JBBIRF010000022.1:11774-41845 GCA_037441905.1 Candidatus Aminicenantota bacterium | reverse complement strand
TTCACATGGGGCTTCCGCCTCTCAAACCTCGCCTTCGCCATTTACCTTACCTCCTCTAAAAGATGGGTAATGCCGCTTGCGCGATTTATATTAAGCCCACGACCAGACTTGAACTGGTGACCCCATCCTTACCAAGGATGTGCTCTACCGACTGAGCTACGTGGGCTTTTAAACTCAGCAGAGAGCGGGAAACGGGATTCGAACCCGCGACCAACGGCTTGGAAGGCCGATGCTCTACCGCTGAGCTATTCCCGCTCCAGTGGGCAGGGAAGGATTCGAACCTCCGAAGCGTTTCCGCAGCGGGTTTACAGCCCGCCCCATTTGGCCACTTTGGTACCTGCCCGACTGTCATTTTCTTCTTTGCCATTAAACTGAGCCAGCGAAGGGATTCGAACCCCCGACCCGCTGATTACAAATCAGCCGCTCTACCAACTGAGCTACGCTGGCCTTAAGCGTCATAAAAATGACCTATTTCTTCTTAATAAATTTAGGGTAAATAACAGAAAAGGTCTTTATTTATGGCCTTCTCAGAAAACAAAATAAAATTTTACTTTTCAATCCTACCCAATTCTCACTTTCTTGTCAAGTGAACGGGACTAAAATTGGGGACTTTTCTTCACCCCCGGCTGGGGCTTTTCCCTTTGCAAAGCCCTGACTCTTTCGAGATTCTGACCAAGAAACTGGGCAAAATCAAGAGAAAAAAGGACGTAACGGGCCCTCTGGACAGGCGTAAGATTCTTCTCTAAAAAGGCTTCGAACTCAGCTTCTTTCAAACGAAGCGACTCCCGCAGCTGGCCAATCCTGACAATTTTTTCTTTGATTTTGCCCTCATCCGGCGCTTCGGCTGCCACCAGCTGGCGAAGCTCCCTTATCTCCTGGCCGAGCTGCCGGTTTAACTCCATTTTTTCCTTTTCCACCCTGTTAGCCATGGGAAAAATTTTGGCGGCCTGGTCTTCGGTAAGGTCAAGAGCCCTGGTCATCCTGAGAAGACGGAGCGTGGCGATGTTTTCGCGCATTCTTTGCTGATTCAGCCGGCGCTGGGCCTCGGCCGTGTTCTCCTGAATCGGCTGCCCCGGGTAATAACATCCCCCTTTACCAGGTCCTGGGCAGCCGATTCCTGGCCTGGGAAAAAGGGCCAGAAGAAAAATGAGCGAGGCCAA
This sequence comes from Candidatus Aminicenantota bacterium, assembly GCA_037441905.1. Taxonomy (GTDB): domain Bacteria; phylum Acidobacteriota; class Aminicenantia; order Aminicenantales; family CALLJL01; genus CALLJL01. The sequence continues at coordinate 40,685 of JBBIRF010000022.1, read as the reverse complement.
GCTGGCCGGGATAAGAATCTTTAAAACCGGGGTTTTTCTTAAACCAATCATTTTTTTCTCCTAATTACAGGCCATCTATCCCCCCTTCCTTCTGGATTTCGCGAAGGAAGAGGCTTATTTCTTCGTCCGAAAGTTCCTCTAAAAGGAGGGCATGGTTTTCCAGATAAATCAAATAATTATCTTCAAGCGGGGCAAAGTGGCCTATTTCCGCTTCGATGGCATCGTTAAACGCGTCTAAAACCCAGGGGTCGGTTTCAATCTGGCTTAGAAGCGAAGGAAGAATTTCCGCCGAGACAATGACCTCCGGCTCGGACGACTGTGTTCTGGGAAGCAGTAAATAAATAGCCATGACCACAACCCCCACCGCCGTCAACACCCACGCCAGACGCCATCGTACTGGTTCAAACCATCTTCCTTGCCTGGCCAAAAGCTTTCCTGAGCTTTCTTCCATGAGTCTTTTCTTTAAAGCCGCTACAGAGTCCTGCCAATAGTTCTCTGGCACTTGAAACGGCAAAAGGGGAGCTGTTTCTGCCTGGATAATCTCCAGGCTCTTCAGGTAGGCCTGGCAGCGAGAGCAAGATTCGAGATGACGAGACAGGCGCTTGTTCTTCTGGGGAGATATTCTTTCGTCTATGTGGTCAGAAATCAGTTTTTGGTACCACCAGCAAAACATGTTTTATCCTGATAAATATGGTTTTAGCTGTTTCTGGAGCTTTTTCCTGGCTTTATGCATCCGCCAGGCCACAGTATTCTCAGAACACCCCAAAAGCTCCGCCGCCTGGCGATGGCTCATCCCTTCATAAGCCACCAGGATGAAGGCGCTCCGGTAAGGAAGAGGCAGGCTGGCGACAGCTTGCTCCACCTTTTCCCGCAGCTGAAAATCCTCCGCCGGGTTAGCGAGGAAGTCTTCCGTTCTCGCTGTTTTGCCTTCGGGTCTTCCTTCATCCAGGGTTTGTCTGAATTTCTCTTTCTGTTTTTTCCTCAGATAATTCAACGTCAGGTTGACGGCAATGCGATATACCCAGGTGGGAAAGCTCGCTTGCTCTCGAAACCCGGCAAGAGAGCGGTAAACAGTCATCCATGTCTCCTGAGTCAGGTCAGCCGCGTCCTCATGATTCCGGACAAGGCGCCTGACCACCTGATAGATTTTTTCTTGATGACGCTCGACCAGCTGGCTGAAGGCCTCAACATCTCCTGCCTTAGCTTGAGCCACCAGCTTCTCGTCTTCTGGTTCATCCATCCCTCGTCTCATATTGTTAGACAACCAAAAAGTCTAATTTCTTAGCAGTTTTATTGCAACTCAAAGGCCGCAGCCGCCTCCCTAAAACTAAACCCCGAAGGCCGGCCGAACGTTGCTGGTATCACTGGGGAAGCAACTCTCGGGAGAAGGCATCCAGGCAGCCCGTCGCCCAGGAATTCTCAGGCATGCCAGATGGCAAATATGATTTCTTGTAGATTTTCTCGTGAGGCGTCGAATCATTTTCTTTTAGATTCTAAGTGAGCCAACTCGGCTCGTTGACATCCCGGAGGGCTCCTGTTATCATGGGGCTTCCCGGGTGAATAGCCGTGATTAAGCGATATTCTTGCCCCGAAATGGCCAGAATTTGGTCGGAAGAAAACAAGTTTAAGCGCTGGCTGGATATCGAGTTAGCCGTCTGTGAGGCCTGGGCTGAGTTAGGCAAGATTCCAGCTGCCTCTCTCGAGCGAATCAAACAAAAGGCGGCCTTTTCAGTTGACCGGATTGAAGAAATTGAGAAGGTAGTCAAGCACGACGTGATCGCGTTCTTGACCAGCGTGGCTGAATACGTTGGCGACGATGCCAGGTTCATCCATTTAGGTCTTACTTCCTACGACGTCGTGGACACAGCGCTTTCACTTCTTCTTAAAGAATCCCTCGACCAGGTCAGCCGTCGGGTGGAAAAACTCCAAGAAATAATTAAAAATCAGGCTCTGGAGCACAAGAATACAATCATTCCAGGCCGAACCCACGGAGTCCACGCCGAGCCGATTACTTTTGGCGTTAAGCTTCTCGTCTGGTATGAAGAGCTCGAGAGGCATAAACGCCGGCTGAAGCACGCCCGGGAAGTCATCGGGGTCGGCAGAATCTCGGGGTCAGTGGGCACCTACATCCATCTCGACCCTCGGGTGGAGGAAATTGCCCTAAAAAAGTTAGGTTTGGTCCCCGCCAGGGTTTCTAACCAGGTCCTCCAGCGGGACCGCCATGCTGAAGTCCTGTTTGTCCTGGCGCTCGTGGCCAGTTCGCTCGAAAAATTCGCCGTTGAGGTCAGGCATCTCCAGAGGACAGAAGTCCAGGAGCTCGAAGAACCTTTCACCCGGGGCCAGAAAGGTTCTTCCTCGATGCCCCATAAGAAAAACCCTGTCCGGGCTGAAAGGTTGTCAGGATTGGCCCGGCTCATCCGCGCCTATCTCCAGGCAGCTCTGGAGAATATCCCGCTGTGGCATGAGAGGGACATCTCTCATTCTTCAGTCGAAAGAGTGATTTTCCCGGACGCCTTTACCCTAACTGATTATATGTTGTCTGAAGCGGCCGACATCATTGCCAACTGGACGGTGCACAAAGAAAAAATGGCTCAAGACGTCTATCTCACCAAAGGCCTGGTCTTTTCTCAGGCAGTGCTTCTGGCATTAACCGAAAAAGGCCTCAGCCGGGAAGAGGCCTACGCCATCGTCCAGCGTCTGAGCCTTCGGGCTCTTGAAGAAAACGTGATGTTTAAAGAATTGGTCCTGGAGGAAAGAAAAATCCGCGAGCTGCTTTCTCTTCAAGAAATCGATGCTTGCTTCCGTCTCGAGCCCTACCTGGAAAAAATCGATTATATTTTTGAAAGGGTTCTTGGTCATGAAAGTTAGAATCCTCGTCCGATTGAAAAACGGGGTCCTCGACCCCCAGGGCCAAACCGTCCGTCACGCTCTTCACGTTCTTGGCTACACCCAGGTCAAAGATGTCCGCCAGGGCAAGGTTTTCGAGCTTGAATTAGAGGGAATAGACGAGGCAGCCGCCAGCCGGTTAATTCCCGAGATCGCTGACCGGGTCCTCGCCAACCCGATTATCGAAAGCTTCGACTGGGAATTCCTCGATAAGGCTTAACCGCGAAGATGAAGTTCGGGGTAGTCATTTTTCCAGGCTCTAACTGTGATTATGATACTTATTTTGTCCTGAAAGAAGTAATAAACCAGCCAACTGTTTTCCTCTGGCATAAGGAGCATAGCCTCGACGGGGTTGATTGCGTCATCCTTCCCGGCGGGTTTTCTTACGGCGACTACCTTCGTTCAGGCGCGATTGCTCGGTTTGCCCCGATAATGCAGGAAGTTATCGAGTTCGCCAGCCGGGGTGGCCTTGTCCTGGGAATTTGCAACGGTTTCCAGATTTTGCTTGAAGTCGGGCTTCTCGAAGGCGCCATGCTCCGGAATAAAAACCTGAAATTTATCTGTCAGCACGTGTGGGTGAGGGTGGAGAACAACCGGACTCCTTTCACCTGCCTCGCCCGCGAAGGTCAGATTCTAAAAATTCCGGTAGCTCATTTTGACGGCAATTACTACGCCCCCGAAGCGACCCTTTCCAGGCTAAAAGCTAATGGTCAAATAGTTTTTCGCTACTGTACGCCAGAAGGTGTCGTCAACGAGGCGGCTAATGTCAACGGTTCTCTCGATAACATCGCCGGAATCTCAAACGCCGACGGGAATGTCTTAGGGTTGATGCCCCATCCGGAGAGAGCCGCCGAACTCCTGCTGGGAAGCGAAGACGGCCGGGTAATCTTTAATTCTGTCATCAAGTACTGGGAAGGACGATGAAACCCAAACCGGCCACAAAAGATAGAAAAGGTGCCCGGATTGATACCTGAAACCAGAAGAAGAAAACAATCCCCCCGAATCAGGCAGGGTTTATTAATCATGCTTCTCATCATCGATTCTAAGAAATTTTTCTTGCGGCGGATGGACAAATGATTTCGGAAGAAATTCTCCGACTGCATAACTTGACTTGGGAAGAATACGAGCGCATCGTCGCGCTCATCGGTCGAGAGCCAAACCTGACTGAACTCGGCATCTTCTCGCTGATGTGGTCGGAGCATTGCAGCTACAAGAGTTCCAAAATTCACCTGCGCAACTTGCCCACATCAGGCCCCCGGGTAATTCAGGGGCCGGGAGAAAATGCGGGGGTAATCGACCTCGGCGACGGCCTGGCCGTCGTCTTCAAAATCGAATCCCACAATCACCCGTCGTTTATCGAGCCATTCCAGGGGGCGGCCACGGGTGTTGGCGGAATCCTGAGGGATATTTTTACGATGGGAGCCAGGCCGATAGCGCTTCTCGATTCCCTCCGCTTCGGCCCTTTGTCCGACCCCAAAAACAAGGCAATAATGGACGGAGTGGTTTCCGGCATTTCCTCTTACGGAAACTCGATGGGTGTGCCGACAGTGGGCGGGGAAGTCGTTTTTCACGCTTGCTACAGCCATAACCCCCTGGTCAACGTCTTCTGCCTGGGCTTAGCGGAAAAAGACAAGCTCTTTTATGCCCGGGCGGGAAAGGCGGGAAATGCGGTTATCTACGTCGGCGCCAAGACAGGCCGGGACGGAATCCACGGGGCGACTATGGCTTCGGCTGAGTTCGGGAAAGAAACCGAACACAAGAGACCAAACGTCCAGGTTGGCGACCCGTTTAAAGAGAAACTGCTGCTTGAAGCCTGTCTGGAAGTCATGGCCAGAGGGCTTATCGTCGGGATTCAGGATATGGGGGCTGCCGGTCTCACTTGTTCGACCACCGAAATCGCGGCTAAATCGGGTACAGGAATCCGGGTTAACCTCGACTTTGTCCCCCAGCGAGAAGAAGACATGAACCCATACGAAATTATGCTCTCTGAATCCCAGGAGCGAATGCTCATCATCGCCAACCCGGAGCACGTATCCGAGGTCAAGGAGGTTTTCGCCAAGTGGGACCTGGACGCTGTCGTTATCGGCGAAATAACTCAAGGCGAAAACCTTGAGGTTTATTTTAAGGGAGAAAAAGTAGTCGACGTCCCTGTGGCCGCAGTAGTTGACCTCTGCCCTGTCTACGAAAGACCAATCCGCAAGCCGGCGAATCAGGCATCGCTTAACTTTCTTGACATCAAACCCCTGAGTTTCAGCCAGGACTTCAGCCAGACTCTCCTTGACCTCCTTTCCCATCCGACGCTGGCAGACAAAGAATGGGTTTTTCGGCAATACGACCATATGGTCCAGACCAACACTGTGCTTCTGCCGGGGGCTGATGCCGCCGTCCTCCGGGTTAAAGGTACGAAAAAGCTCCTGGCCATGACCCTTGACGGGAATGGTCTTTATTGCTACCTCGACCCGAGAACGGGTGGAAAGATTGCGGTCGCCGAGGCTTTCCGGAACCTCGCCTGCGTCGGGGCTTATCCCTTGGGGATAACCAATTGCCTCAACTTCGGCAACCCGGAAAAACCCGAAATAATGTGGCAATTCTCGGAGGTTGTTGCTGGGATGGCCGAAGCGTGTGAGGCCTTCGAAGTGCCGGTGACTGGTGGAAACGTGAGCTTTTATAACGAAACCGAGGGAGTGCCTATCTTCCCCACGCCGGTTATCGGAGCAGTCGGTTTGATAGACGACTATCAACACCTCTGCCGTCCTGGTTTTCAGGAAGAAGGAGACTTAATCGTCTTGGCCGGCGAAAACAAGGAAGAGCTCGGCGCTACCTTTTACCTTCAGCAGAAGTTCGGGATAGAAAGAGGGCTCCCTCCCGCAATCGACCTGGGTCTCGAGTGCCGCCTCCATGAGTTTTGCCGCCAAGCCATAAAGGAAGGCCTGGTTCGCTCAGCCCATGACCTCTCTGAGGGCGGACTCGCCGTTGGCCTGGCCGAATGCTCCTTCCATAGCCCCGAGAAACTCGGGTTTGAAGTTAAGCTGACTGAGTCTATAAGACCGGACGCCCTGCTTTTCGGCGAAACTCAGTCGCGAATAATCATGACCGCAAAAGAAAAAGAATTTAACAAGCTCGCCTCGCTGGCTCGGAAATTCAGCGTCCCGGTTAGAAAAATCGGCCGAGTCGGGGGAGAGAGCTTCTCCATCGAACACAACGGCACTAAGCTCGTAAACCTTCAAGTGAAGGAAGCCTTTACAGCCTGGAAAAATGCCTTAGAAAAGGCGATGGCCATTGGTTAATCGTTGTCGGCGCCACCTGGGTCGATGAGATTCCGGAAAAGGGAAGCTTCTCTTCTTCCTGCCTCGGCGGGGCTCTGGGCGGCTTTCTTGGTCTGGGGCGGCCTGCTTCTCCTTTCTGCTCGGGTTGAAGCGTTAGAGGTCTTTTTCCGTTTTTCCGCCGGGCCTAATCGGTCAAATTTCAGTCTGATAAACCGGGCGCTCGATTCCTACGGGGAAAAGCTTCGTCGAGAAGCTCAGATTCAAGGATGGACAATGAGCGGTGATTCCCCCGCCCATCTTAAAACCGGGACCGAAGTGGAAGCCGGGCTTGAAGTCAAATTCCTTCCGCGACTCGGGTTCAACCTTTCGACTGGATTCATTCATTTTGAGGTCGACGAAGATAAGACATCTCTTACCATCCTTAAGGACACTGGCAATCATGTGTATGCTCGACCAACGAAGGCCAGCGCCATCCCGGTTTCGCTTAGCCTGGTTTACTTCCTGCCGCTCCAGGAAAAATTCCAGGCTTTTTTCAGGGCTGGCGGTGGTCTCTGCCTGGCTCGCTACATCGACCGAGAAGCTAACCGGAAGGAAACCGACGCCAAGTTTGTTTATCCTGTCTATCAAAACGCCAGAGCTGACTCCCCCTTTTTCCTCGCTGGAGCGGGGCTTTCCTTTCAACTGGAAGCGACCTTGGCATTGACGGCTGAAATCAATTACCGGGTGTTCAAGGCGCAGGGACTCGAGGGTGAGGACAAGGCCGGAAAACGCGGCCCGCTCGAGTTTTATGAAGAATACCTGCCTTCGGTTGACTACTGGCAAGCAAAGGTAGTCATCGTCACTTCAGAACCAGATGCGGAATTTATCCGCTCAAGGCAGCGCACTGTCGTTGATTTCAGCGGGTTTTCGTTTAAAATAGGCATGACTGTAAGGTTTTAACCAAAGGAGCTTTTATGGCCGAAGAGGTTTTCCGCAGCCCAAGAAAGCGAGGCCGGATTGCTGTCTTTCTTTCCGGCCGGGGCTCCAATTTCCGGGCGATTCATGACGCTATTCTGGACGGAAGAATTAACGCTGGTATCGTCCTCGTTTTTAGCAACCGGGAAGAGGCGCCGGGGCTGGCTATCGCCCGGGAAAGGGGGCTTGAAACCTTCGTCCTTAACCCTAAGCTTTTTCCGAATAAGGAAGAATTTGACCGCGAAATCATGAAAGAGCTGCTCAAAAGAGAGGTGGACCTTATCTGCCTGGCTGGATATATGAGAATCCTGACGCCGGTTCTCTGCCGAGCGTTCCGTCACCGCATCATGAACATTCACCCGGCGCTCTTGCCTTCTTTTCCGGGCTTGCATGCCCAGAAACAAGCGCTTGAGTGGGGAGTGAGGTATTCGGGGGCCACGGTTCATTTTGTTTCCGAAGAAGTCGACATGGGGCCGATAATCCTGCAGGCCGTCGTGCCAGTCCTCCAGGATGATACCGAAGAAACCCTGGCTGATAGAATCTTGAAGGAGGAGCACCGTATCTACCCTGAGGCCGTCCGCTTGTTCTTCGAGGGTAAACTCGAAGTCAGGGGTCGCCGGGTTTATATTCTTGATTCATGATTCATAGCACTTGTCTTCCCTGGCCAGCCGGTAATCAGAAACAGAAAAAACAGGAGGCAGTGAATGAAGGAAAACGACCTTGCCGGCCTGATAAAAGAACAATTTGATTATATCAAGAAGGGTACGGTCGAAATCATTCAGGAGGAGGAACTCCTCCGGCGCCTCGAACGTTCGCTGAGGGAGCAAAAGCCTTTGCGGGTGAAGGCTGGTTTCGACCCGACCGCTCCCGATATTCATCTCGGCCACACCGTCCTTTTAAGAAAAATGAAACACTTCCAGGACTTAGGGCACGAAGTAATCTTTTTAATCGGTGATTTTACCGGCCTGATTGGCGACCCGTCGGGCCGGTCTGCCACCAGGCCGCCGATGACCAGAGAAGACATTAACCGCAACGCCGAGACCTACCGCCAGCAGATCTTCAAAATCCTCGACCCGGAAAAGACCATTATCGATTTTAACTCCCGCTGGCTGGGAGCCCTGACCAGTTTCGATATCATTAATTTAACAGCCAAGTATACCGTCGCGCGGCTGCTCGAGAGGGACGATTTTGCTGAGAGGCTAAAAGAAGGCGCGCCTATCTCGGTCCATGAAATCCTTTATCCTCTCATGCAGGCTTATGATTCCGTCGCCCTCAGAGCGGATGTTGAGCTCGGCGGGACAGACCAGAAGTTCAACCTCCTCGTCGGCCGCGATATCCAGCGCGAATTCGGTCAGGAGCCCCAAATCGTTATAACCATGCCTTTGCTCGAAGGCCTCGACGGCGTCGAAAAGATGAGTAAATCGCTTGGTAATTATGTCGGGATAACCGAACCACCGAGGGAAATTTACGGTAAGATAATGTCTATCACTGACCAGCTTATGTTTCGCTATTATGAGCTCTTAACCGACGTCAAATCAGACGAAATCGAGAGCTGGAAAAAAGCCACTGCCAGGGGTGAGGTCAACCCGCGGGACCTTAAAGCTCAGCTGGCCTGGCAAATTACAGCAGATTTCTGGGGAAAACAAGCAGCCGACGAGGCCGCGGCTGAGTTTGACCGCGTTTTCCGGCGGAAAGAGCTGCCGCAGGAAATGGCCACGATCACGGTTTCGCCGCCTGAAGGCAAACCAGACACCGATAAGTCTATTTTTTCTATAAATATTATCGATTTACTTGTTAATTACGGATTAGTTCCTTCCCGCGGTGAGGCGAAGCGCCTGGTGCGCCAGGGTGGCGTCGACCTTGACGGCGTTCGGGTTGACGACATCTCGCTGGAAGTGGCTTTCGGCCCCCAAAAAGAGCATATTCTCAGGCTGGGCAAGAAAAAATTTTACCGGCTGCAGAGCGCCGCTTAGAGTCGCCGGCCGAAAGTTTCTTTTCCGCGAAAGGCCCCCCGGTTTATTTATTGACGGGTTTAAAAAGTTCAGGCGGAAGAGTCGGGGGAAGACGGCGAAAGACCCTCTGGTAAACGCGGGGAAAGGCATCTTTCCCGCCCGCCAGTAAAAAGGCCAGTGGCATTTTTTTCCGCGCTTGCCTCGTCATTTCGGCGGCGATTTTTCTTATGTCCCACTGAGCCGAGGCGTCTTCCCGAAGACGGGAAACATGGTAGAGTTCACGCACGTTAGCCTTGAAAAGCACCCTCCGGCGGTGAGCGTTCGTCAGGACATAAGCGGCTGACCCGCCGATTTCTGGCTGGAGGTGGTGATAGAGAGCTTCAGCTCGCTTCATCAACTCAAGGAAAGGTTTTTGGCTGCCGATAGCCTTGACCGACGGGGGGATAGTAACTCCCAACCTCGGGTCGTAAGCCTGGGGGGTCAGGGTGGCCATCCGATGCCTTTTAAGCTGGGCAAAACAAGAAGCCGAAACAATGAGCTCAAAAGTAAGGTCGACGTGCTCAAATTCCCGCAGCAACCGGTCGTAAAACTCAAGATGCTGAAAACTGGTAATCCAAAGACGCCTCTTTTCGCGGGGAGACAGGGTTTTCACCAAGCTCTTGTTTTCAGCCAGGGAGCCGCCGGTAATCGGATAAAGCATTGTCGCCAGAAGATAATCATCGCCGCCTTCGGTCATGGTAATGAGTTTGACCGGCTTTAATGCTGGTTGTTTCCCGCTTTTGGCCGTTTTCTTCTCAAGCCCCTGGAAGCAAGCCTTGAGTTCATCGTACGTCCTGGCCTCATAAGGGCTCGCCTGAGTAAACAAAAGGAGCGATGGGGCCACCTGGCTGGCCAATTCGTAAAGTTTTCGGCCCAATGTCCTTAGCTCGGCCGTCGGGGCCGCCGCAAACCGCCGGATCATTAACTCGAGGGTGCGGGCGTTTACTGTCATCCCTAACTGGCCGGGAGTGGCCAGGCTGAGAACATAACGGGCATCCTCCTTGGCCCAGTTATCAAGAATTATCTGATTCCTGGGCTCGGCGGCCAGCTCTTTATACTTAGCCAGAAAATACGCCCGGAGTTTTTCATAAAGAGTCTGGTAGAGCTCATGCTGCTGGCGGCTGAGGCCGAGAAACTCCTTTTCTTTTCCCGCCTGCTTGATTTCCTCGGGAACCACCACGTCCTCGCCAATCTTGATATACCGCTGGGACTTTTCGGTATACGAGGCCAGCCTGAAATGCTCGATGGCTTCAATCGCCAGCCGGCTAACGCCGATAACGTCGAAATTAAAAACCGCGTGTTCGGCAACAGAATGGTGACCCATTTTAAAGATAATAGTCTCGTTCGAACGTCTGGCTCGCTCGACTTCCTGCCGGGCCGCGGCACGAAGTTCATCAACCGGCCGCGGGTCCCGCGAAATACGGGCATAAGCGGCCGAAAGAGTCTCGGGCGTAACGTCAAGCCGAGGGGGACTGTGCTTGACCAGGTCGTCAATAACCGCGGTATCGATATTATAGCCGGCAAGAATTACTTCCATTCTCCCTCCTGAGCTTCAAAATATCCTACAGCCTCCTTGAAATGTCAACGCTCTCTCAGCCGAAGACAGGTTATCCTCAGTCGAGATGCCAAACCGAAAAAACCAAAGAAAATTCTTTCCTTTTCCCTTGAAAAATCAGTTTATTCAAAAGCTAAGCAACGGCCAAAACCAGTCAAAAAAGGCCATTTCTTGTCTCCCGTAAGGCTCGCTTCTACGAGGCTTGCATAGATTAAATAAATGAGCCAAAATAAGAAGAGGGGATAGAATGAAAAAAATTAAAATTAATCATTCTGTTGAATTATTTCCGTTAGGAAAATTATTTCTGCTTCTTTTAGTCATTGCCGGCTGGCAAGTCTTTACTTCGTGTGCTCCGCCACCGATGACTTCCCCACCCTTGGACGAGGCTGCGCAGCGTTTCTTAGAACAAATAAGCTACATCATCACCCCTCAAGAAGAAAAAATTTTTCGCGAAATTCCACCGGAAGACAGGCCAAAGTTCGTCGAAGAATTCTGGCGTCGCCGCGACCCTGACCCGGAAACGCAGGTGAACGAATTCCGGCAAGCCTATTACACCCGGATGGCCATAGCCGATAAGGCGTTCCGGGCCGGAGTCCCGGGATGGAAAACAGACCGCGGCCGCATCTACATCCTTTTAGGTCCGCCGACTGATGTCATCAAGAAAACGATGGGCGATACCCCGACGGAATTCGGCCAAACCCGAAGAGAACTCAGTTCAAACCTGCTCGAAGAAGGGACGGTTAATGAGCGGCCGAGTGAAATCTGGGTTTACAATCAATATCCGGATTATTTCTCCGGCCCCCTGCGCCTGGTTTTCGTAGCCACTGAAGGCACCAAGGACTATAAGCTGGTCTCTGACATCACCATCAAGCCTTTTTCGATGATTTCCTATTACAGCTTCGACCCGAACTTGCTCTATTACCAGCGAGTGGCCGAGGTTACCGATGATTCTTCCACCGTCCCCATACCAGGTATTCCAGATTTCGACGTAACCCTCGAAAAAATCGCTCCCGACGAGCAGGGCCATCCAGCCGCTTTTTTCAGCCTGGCCATCCCTCTAAGAGGTGTTGCCTTTCGCCAGGATGGGGATAAATGGGGTTATCACCTGAATTTCACGGTGGAAGTCAGTTTGACCCAAAGCAAGGAGGTCTTCCGCCTCCAGAGGGAGTATCGCGATTCCCTCAGCCTCGATGCGGTCAAACAAAAATTCAAGCTGAACGAAAACCTCGTCGATACCTGGGTTGTTCCCTTAGGCAAGGGAGAAAACCGGCTGATTCTCGGCCTGGAGGATAAAATCAGTCAAAAGTCGTTGCGAAAATTGCGGCTGGTCAGGGCCAAATAAGCCACGATGAGCAAGAACAAAGAGCTGGCCAGTATTTTTAACCGGATAGCCGATGCGCTGGAAATTAAGGGGGAGATGGCGTTTAAAGTCCAGGCTTACAGGAAGGCAGCCCGGGTCATCGAGGAACTTCCCGAAGATATCGAAATACTGGCCAAGGAGAAAAAGCTCCAGAATATACCCGGAGTTGGCAGCGGGATGGCAGCCAAGATTGAGGAATATCTGACCACGGGGAAGATGCAAAAATACGAAGAGGCGCTAAAAGGCATCCCGCTCGGCCTGCTGACGCTGCTCGAAATACCCGGGCTGGGGCCGAAGACAATCCATTTAGCCCACAAGGAGCTCGGGGTCAAAAACCTTGAAGACCTGAAAAGAACGGTCAAGGACGGCTCCCTGGCTCGCCTGCCCGGGCTTGGCGCCAAAAGGGTAGAAAACATCCAGAAAGGGATAGAGATTTTCGAAAAAGCTCAAGAAAGAATCTCTATTTACGAAGCCATGAGTATTGTTGAGGATGTCCTGGAGCACTTAAAAAAAGCGCCCGGGGTCAGGGAGATGGCCGCCGCCGGGTCCATCCGGAGAATGAAAGAAACCGTGGGGGATATCGACATTCTGGCTACGGGTAGGGACGGAACGGCGATTATCCGTCATTTCACTCGCCACCCCCGAGCTACTCGAGTTTTAGCCGAAGGTTCTACCAAGGGTTCGGTCCTGCTTCAAACGGAATCCGGCGAAAGACAGGTTGACCTGCGCATCGTGGACGCCTCAGAGTACGGAGCCGCCCTCCAGTATTTCACCGGCTCCAAGGCCCATAACATTCGGTTGCGGAGCCTGGCCAAAGACCTTGGGCTAAAGATTTCGGAATACGGGGTGTTTAAAGGCGAGAAAAAAATTGCCGGCCGGGATGAAGCCGAAGTGTATCAAGCCCTCGGCCTTCCCTGGATTCCTCCTGAGCTTAGAGAAGACCGGGGAGAAATCGAAGCCGCCCAGGAAGGCCGACTGCCTCGCCTGGTGGAGCTCGAAGACATCAAAGGAGACCTTCATGTGCATTCCAACTGGAGCGACGGTAGCCTGAGTATCGAAGAACTTGCCAACCTTGCTCGGCAAAAAGGTTACCAATACATCGCCATCTGCGACCATTCCCAATCGGCCAAGTATGCCCGCGGCCTGACGCCGGAGCAACTCGTTGACCAGATGAAAGAGATTGACCGGCTGAACCAGAAGCTCACCGGGTTTACTGTCCTCAAGGGGGTTGAGGTAGATATCCTGGCCGATGGCACCCTGGACCTTCCTGACGAGCTCCTGCAAAAGCTTGACCTGGTCGTCGCCTCGATTCATGCCGGCTTTCGGAAGAACGTAACCCAAAGGGTCATCAAAGCGATGACTAACCCTCTCGTCCAGGTCATCGGGCATCCCTCGGGCCGGCTTATTTCCGGAAGAGAGGGTTATGAGGTAAATTTAGAAGAGGTCCTTAACGCCGCCCGCAAACTCGGAAAAGCCCTGGAATTGAACGCTTACTACGACCGGCTCGACCTCAACGAGGTTTACCTCAGGAAGGCCAAGGAGATGGGCATTCCGATTGCCATCGGCACGGATACCCACGGCCCGGGAGGGTTGGGGATGATGCGTTTCGGGATAGGTATTGCCCGCCGCGGCTGGCTCGAAAAGGAAGATGTCCTCAATTGCCTGCCGCTAAAAGGGCTTACGAGCCGTCTCCGGGAATTGAGGTCAAAAAGAGATAAAAATTAAACCTAACAAGGAGTCATCAATGCTTAGCGTAGCTCGTTCTTCTTTAAAAACTCTCCTCGGCCTGGCCATAAGGGCGGAGATGGATTCCCAGAAAGTTTACGGCCGGTTAGCCCGGCGCCTCCGGAATCCTTTGCTGCGGGAAAAAATCAAAATCCTGGCCTTCGAAGAAAAGAAGCACGAAAAGGCCCTCCGCAACCTGTTCAACGCTTCTTTTCCCAAAGATACACCGGTTATTCCTGCCAAAGCCGACGAAAAACTCTTGCCGTCTGTCACCATCAAGCCGTCAAGCTCTCTGGCCGATGTCCTGGCCCAGGCGATGAACTCAGAAAAGGCGGCCGAAAATTTTTATGCCCAACTCAGCCGTCGAACCAGAGGAGACAAGAGAAAAATTCTCGCCTACCTCAGCCGGGTGGAAAAAAGCCATTACTTGATGCTTCGCAGTGAGTATAGCCTGGCACTGGCGTTCGAAGACTACGCGGAAAAATATATTGATAAGGTGGTAACCTAAGAATTTAGCCTTTCATCACGCCCAAGGGGACAACCTTGGCCACAAGCCGGCCGATGCCGACCTCGTGGGAAGTGCGGACAACCTCGTCCACATCTTTGTAAGCGGCCGAGGCTTCTTCCGCCACCCCTTTGAGGCTGGTCGATTGCAACTCTATCCCTTTTGCCTGGAGCTGGTTTTTTATCTCCTCACCCCTGAACCGGCGGAGGGCTTCGTGCCGGGACATCACCCGGCCGGCTCCGTGAGCTGTCGAACTGAAGCTTAGCTCTTCGGCTTCCTTGGTTCCAACAAGGATATAGGACGCTGTTCCCATGCTTCCAGGGATGATAACTGGTTGGCCATAAGGACGGTAGATGGCGGGAATTTCCGGTCGTCCCGGGCCAAAACTTCGCGTTGCGCCCTTGCGGTGAATGCAGAGGAGCTTTTCCTGGCCGTCGATACGGTGTTTTTCAATCTTGGCGACGTTATGGCAGACGTCATAAACCTGCCTCATCCCCGCTGAACTCCCGAGGACGCGGGCAAAAACTTCTCTTACCCAATGGGCTATCATCTGGCGGTTGGCAAAAGCATAGTTGACGGCGGCGCACATGGATTTATAGTACTGCTGGCCAAGAGGGGATTTAATCGGGGCGTTAATGAGTTCACGGTCAGGCAGCCCTTTGCTGCCAATCTTGTTTTCCATGAGCTCAATAAAATCAGTGGCCACCTGATGGCCCAGCCCGCGACTGCCGCAGTGGATCATGACCAGAATCTGGCCTTCTTCGTCGATGCCAAAAACCCGGGCGACTTCAGGGTCATAAATTTTTTCGACCTTCTGGAGCTCGAGAAAATGGTTGCCTGAACCGAGAGTGCCCAGCTGAGGGATGCCCCTTTCGAGTGCCCGGGAGGAAAGATAGCTGGGGTCGGCTTCTTTCATCCTCCCGTTTTCCTCGGTAAGGGTTAAATCCTCTTTTGTCCCGTAACCATTTTCTACCGCCCATTCAGCCCCTTTGGCGAGGATTTCCAGAAGGACACCCCGGCTAAGCTTGGTTACCCCGCCCTTTCCCACTCCTGCCGGCACTTCTTTGAAAATCTCGGCCAGAAGCTGACGACGGCGGGAGGCGATATCTTTCTCCCGGTAATCAGTCCTCAGGAGCCTGACGCCGCAGTTAATATCATAGCCAACCCCGCCTGGGGAGATGATTCCTTCTTCCAGGTCAAAAGCTGCCACCCCGCCTATCGGAAAACCGTACCCCTGATGCCCGTCGGGCATGACGTAAGAACACTTTTGAATTCCCGGAAGACAGGCGACATTTTTCGCCTGCTCTAAGGTCTGATCTTTCTTTATGGTCCCCAGCAGTTTTTCCGAGGCATAAATGACCGCTGGCACCCGCATCTGGCCCTGGCGGGGAATTTCCCAGGTATAATCGTTTATTTTCTTCAGTTCCATTTCCATCCTCCTTACATATCAACAACTACTTGCAGACAAACCCCGTCGTTCTGTTTGATGAACATGTCATGATAAGTAATCGCTTTGACCTCGCCAAAAATGGGATAAGATTTGTCTAAATTGTCGCCTTCAAAAACCGCTTCCAGGAAATAATAGCTGTCCGTCTCCTTTTCCGGCGGTTTTATCCTCAGGTCCTTAACCGTACCCAGGAGAAAACCCTTCGCCTCGAAGAGATAAAGAATTTCACTCAAGAATTTAAACAGGAGTTGTTCCTGGTCTTTTCCCTGGACGATGACCACCCGGCGCTGGCGAGGCTTGACCTTTTCCGGCTGCCACATCAAAGAGGCAACGGCTAAGGCGGCGTGGCTGAAAGCTTCTTCCATGGTTCGGCCAAAAGCCTGGAACTTGGCGTCAGCGGGATGGTCGAGATAAACAAACTTTTTTCCTTTCTCCATTCGAGCCTTCAAGGAATCCTTTATTATTTTACCATTTCCGCCTCTGTTGCCAAATGCTCGCTGGAACGTCCGGAATAAGGCTATACCAGGAAAACAAATAAACTGATTGGCAATCGACTGAAATCATGTTAAACATAAGTCCCATGACTATTTTCGGAGGAGGCGAAGAGCTTCATTTTGGCCTCGGGCTTGATTCGCCGTTTAATTTCACCTGTCAACGCTGCGGCTCCTGCTGTTACCACCGGCGGATTGGCCTTAACGAATATGAGGTCGAGCAGCTTGCCCTCCACCTCGGGGTTGAACGAGAAGAATTTATCTCTCGCTTCCTCAATTTCGACACCCAGCCGGAGATAAAAACCCGGGAAGACGGCTCCTGCATCTTCCTCGATAACCGCCGCTGCGGCGTTCATCCGGCCCGACCCTTGGTTTGCCGGCTTTACCCCCTCGGCCTTCTCTTCGGCCGGAATAACGAGTCCAGGTGGGGCATAATGCCTGTTCATCCCGATTGTCTCGGCCTGATAACTCTTGAGGGGACGGTGGAAGCCTACTTAAAGAGCCAGGGCGCTCGGCCTTATCTTAATTTTGAGCTCAGCCGACGCTTGAGTTCCACATAAATTATGTAATTGCCTAAGAGCTAATTTTTGCTGTCAATCAATTAAAATTAATGGGGCAACTCGCGATTACTTGTCAAGAAAGCAAGTATTTATTGAATAAATCCTATATTTTATTGAGGTAATCATTGAGATTTAGAGCAATGATTGAGAGCAGGAATGGCAGTGAGAGCATATAAAGAGAGTCTTTTCTGTTGAATAATCAACCCTGGCTTTAGCAAAAATAATAACTTATTTATTTTTTTCCCTTCTTCTTGGGCCATATTTTCATCAACTAATTTGGAGACGGGCTAAATTAATTAAATTATTAAGCTAAGTTAAGTAAGATCTTCAACCCAGAATTGGACATATCCTTGGGCACGGCGCTGAAATTAATTCTTAATTTTGCTTTTGATTCCAGCTTAAAGATAAGCAATTCATATTATTCTGGGTTCAGCTTTCCCCCAGCTCTTTTCTTCTCACCTGGGTCACCTTTTTCTGCTGACGCCGCCGCAATTCAGGAGAAAGCCTTACCGGATAAAAAGAGCCCGAAGGTAAAAGGGCCTTGTATTTTTCCGGAAGTCGGGCAAACTCAGCGAAAAATGTGGCCTGGACATCGGGCAAGGGTGGCAGTGGCTTGACCAGCCGGCCCTCTTTGAGTACAGGGTGAAGAAGCGGCTCGCCTCCTTGAACCGCCTCTTCCTTAAGGGAGATGACGTCATGGTGGAGCTTACCTCGCTTGTCATAAAACCGCCACACCTGTTTTCCGCCGACGAGAGTGGATTTTCCCGGGCTCAGCTTCAACACTTCCCGGCCGGCATATTCAACCATTTTATAAGCCATGTCAAGATAGGCGGCGTCTGCCGAGACTCCCATTTTCGTCCCGACTCCAAAGGCATCAACAGCCGCTCCCTTTTCTATCACTTCGTGGATTTTATACTCATCAAAAGCCCCCGAGGCGAGGATTTTCGTCTCCTTCAGCCCCGCCTTATCCAGAATCCGCCTGACCGCTCGGGAAAGCTTGGGTATCGGGCCGCTATCCAGCCTGACGCCCGAAAGTTTTTTCCCGCTTCTGGCCATTTCAACCCCAACCTCGGCCGCCTTCCTGGCACCGGCGAGAGTATCATAAGTGTCGAGGAGAAGAACCGTCTTTTCAGGAAAAGTGGCCGCATAGGCCCGGAAAGCCTCGGCTTCCTGGTCAAAGCTGGAGACAAAAGAGTGGGCCATGGTTCCATAAACCGGGAGACCGTAAAGCTGGCCGGCCAGGACGTTGCTCGTACCGACAAAACCGGCAATGAAGCTCGCCCGGGCGACCTTAAGCCCGGCATCAAGCCCGTGAGTCCGGCGCAACGAAAAATCAATCAGCTGCCGGCCCCGTGCCGCCTGAAAACAGCGAGAAGCCTTGGTGGCGATCAAAACTTCAAAATGCAGGATGTTGAGGAGCATCGTTTCCACCAGCTGGGCTTCGATTAAAGGCCCTTCGACTTCAAGCAGGGGTTCGTCGGCAAAGAAGATACGGCCCTCAGGAATCGCCCGGACATCCCCGCGGAAGCGGAGGTTGGCGAGCCAATCCAGGAAATCAGGACGGAATAGTTTCAAGCTATCTAAGTATTCGACCTCCTCTGGAGAAAACGACATGTTTAAAAGAAACTCGACCGCGTCTTCAAGGCCGGCCGCCACGTAATAACGCCGGGAAGCGGGATAATCGCGGATATAAAGGCTAAAAGTAGCCCGCTCGTTCATCCCCCGTTCCCAATAGCAGGCAGCCATCGTAAGCTCGTAGAGGTCTATGTTAAGGAGAGAAAGAAGCGAAAACTTGTTCCTCGCATTTCTTAACTGTCCGTCCATTTTTTTCGCCTTTCCCGGAGAAATCAGTCTTACCCGCCGGGTTTTCAGTTCGACCCCGGCGGATAAAGGATTAGCGCAAGCTCCGCTTCCGGTCAAGATTAATTTACGACCCTGGTTTCTGAACCGCAAAAAAATAGCGTGGAAAAAGCTGCGGCGGAGCTTTCAGCCCAAGCCAACCTCAACGCCGCATCTTCTTCCCGAACTTCTTTAATCCATTCCTGGCTGCTTAAAAAAGACCAGGGATTACCTCGCCACAATAACCACAGTGGTTACCCTTCATCCTCATCGACTCTACCCAGAACCCTTGTCGTCGGATAATAGTTTCGTGGCAGCGGGGACAATGAGTGTCCTCGCCTTCACCCCACACATTCCCTATGTATATATAGTTAAGTCCTTCCTCCTCGCCTATTTTGGCCGCCCGGCGCAGAGTCGCAAGAGGCGTCGCCTCCACCGAGGTATATTCATAATCAGGATGAAAACGGCTGATGTGCCAGGGGATATCGCGGTCAACCTTAGCTAAAAACCGGGCAATATTTCTGAGCTCAGCTTCGCTATCATTCAACCCGGGGACAACCAGGGTGGTTACTTCTACCCATATCCCTAATTTTTTCATCAGCTGGATTGACTCGAGAACCGGTTCTAACCTGGCCTTACATATTTTTTTATAAGTTTCTTCCTGAAAGGCCTTGAGGTCGACGTTAGCGCCGTCGAGATAAGGCTTTATCGTCTCAATGGCTTCGGGGGTCATGAAACCATTGGTGACAAAATTATTGGCCAGGCCTTCTCTTCTGGCAATCACCGCTGTGTCGTAAGCGTATTCGAAAAAGATTGTCGGCTCGGTATAAGTATAGGAAATACTCCGGCAACCGTGCTTTTTGGCTTCCTCGACTACCTTTTCGGGGGGAAAAGGAAACCCGCCTCTCAGAGCCCGCTCTTTTTTTGTGGCCTGGGAAATTTCCCAGTTCTGACAGAAGGGACAGCGGAAGTTACATCCGATGGTGGCAATCGAGAAGGCCCTGGACCCGGGATAAAAATGGTAAAGCGGTTTTTTTTCAATCGGGTCAACATGGGCCGCGATTACTTCGGCATAAACATGGGTATAAAGCTTTCCTCCCCGGTTTTGCCTCACGCCGCACACCCCCCATTTATCGTCCGCGATAACACACCGATGAGCACAAAGAAAGCATTCGACCTTGTTTCCCTCAAGCGGCCGGTAAAGCATCGCCTCCTTAACCACTTCGGCCTCCTCCGTCATTTTAAACCAAGATAAAATTTTAAAATAGGGGTGCTAACATAGGAAAATGGGTTTTCAGTCTGAATCATGTCTCCGTTCCCCCGAAGGCCGGTTCCGCCAGAAATAGCTGAGATAATCCGCCGGAAAAGAGCTGGGACGAAAGAGCTCCCGCGTTAGCCTTTCTTGGCGGCTGCTTTCAGGCGGGCGCCCTTTTTTTTAGCCGCAGCCTTAAGAAAAACCTTACTCGAGGGACAGAGGTCCTGAAGGAAACACTCAGAGCAAAGGGGCTTTTTGGCCTGGCATATTTTCCGGCCATGGTCAACCAGCATGTAGTTAAAGTCGAGCCAGTCGCTCTTGGGCACAATGGCCATCAAGTCCTGTTCAATTTTGTTCGGGTCCTGGTGGCGGCTCAGCCCCAGGCGGCCAGAAAGGCGCCGGACATGGGTATCGACGGCAATGCCTTCTGCTTTCCGGAAAGCGGAAGAGAGGACAATATTGGCTGTCTTGCGAGCTACACCGGGCAAGGTAACCAGCGCTTCCATGGAATCAGGAACGTCGCCGCCAAAATCAGAAACGATTTTCTTGGCAGCAGCGATTATCGCCCTGGCCTTATTCCGGTAAAACCCCGTCGGTCTGATTATGGCCTCGAGTTCGGCCTGGTCGGCTTTGGCCAGAGCTTCGGGCGTCGGGTATTTTTTAAAAAGGTGCGGTGTCACCTGGTTGACCTTCTCATCCGTGCACTGGGCGGCCAGGATCGTGGCCACCAGAATTTGCAAAGGGGTTTCAAAGTGAAGGGCTGTCCGACTTTGAGGATAAGCCTGCCGGAGCCGCCGGATTATTTCCTGAATCCTTTCTTTGGCTGCTTTAACCATCCTCCCTCCTGATGAAGAGATTGGGATGATTATTTAATTAATAATTTTTTCGTCTCAAAGGCAAATAAGATTTTATGGCCAGAGATTTTGGCGGCGACTTTATCCAGAAAGACGACTTCTTGATAGCGGATTGGCTCCATAAAACCCGTCTAAAAATTTTTCGTACCCTTGTTTCTTATAATTTCGGTAAGGCTTAAGATGGAGCCTCAACTTTGCAACTTTAAGGGCCGATATGAACAAACTCTTCACCCAGGTGAAACCCGGCGACGTCGTAATGTTCGGGGAAACGCCGCAGGAGGTCGATTTCCGAAAGAATCAAAGCGGCGTGGCTTCGTTCAACCCGGCGCAAATAATCGAGAATCCGGCTGGCCAGTTCGTCTTTCACCACCTTCCTGGCATCTGAATAGAAAGCTTCAGCCGCCCTCTCCGCTTTAAGAGCAACATCGAAAATGTCGGCGAGAGTCAGGTTTTTCCAGGAACCCAGGCTGTAGCCAGGAGTAATGCCTTTGGCCGGCAGCGGTTTCGGAATCTGGCCGAAGCGTTGCCGGCTCAGCCGGAGCAAGACCTGGCGATGCTTTCTCTCTTCAAGGACCAGAAAGTTAATTTTCGCTCGCAGAAGGTCTGATTTGACACGGGCGTTGAGACGGCGGTAAAAATTAGCCGCCTCTATCTCCGATTTTACCGCCACGCCAAGTATCTCTAAGGCGGTCATTTCAGGCGAAATCATTTTTCCCCTCCTCTTTGTTAGTTTAACCTTTCCAGAGGCAAAAATCTATTAAGGCAAAGGCCAACCGGAAAAAATTATTCCGTCTCGCCCCTCAGCCTGGCAGGGGGCAAGAAATAAACCGTGATTTCCCGAGAAAAAGCGCTATATTTCATTCATGGATTATGATTTTCCCCCGCTCGTTATCTACTCGAAAAACCTTTCAGGCTCCGGGAAGGGAATCAAAATGTCTTGAACTTATCCTTCGGCGCGCCGCAAACAGGGCATTTATCCGGGGCTTCGCCTTCCACCGTATAGCCGCACATCGTGCAAACTTGCAAGGGGAAGGCTTCGAGGTCTTTTCCTTTTTCGGCCGCTTCTTTTGCCCTGACATAAAGGCTGTGGTGCACCTTTTCCGCTTCGAGCGCCGCATGGAACATCGTGGCCGCGGTTTGCTCCCCTTCTAAAGTAGCTACCGCATGATAAGCGGGGTACATCTCTTCCACTTCAAACCCCTCGCCGTTGATGGCAGCCTGAAGGTTCTCGACAGTCTTTTTCACCCCGCCGAGAGTCCGGAGATGGTTGCGGGCATGAATCTCTTCGGAAAAACTCGCCGCCGCAAACAACCGGGCAATGTTCGGAAAGTTTTCCTTGGCAGCTAATTCAGAAAAAAGAGCGTAGCGCAGATGCGCCTGGCTTTCGCCGGCTAAAGCATTCTTGAGGTTTTCTTCCGTCATTTTGCGCATCGTCCCCCTCCTTACAGGGAAATCATTTTTTGGATGGCGCCCAGAGCTCTCTCCCTGATATCAGCCGGGACAAGAACTCTCGGTTCCATTGTTTCCAGAGCTCGCCAAACCTTTTCCAAGGTTATCTTTTTCATGTTAAAACAAACGGAGTTTTCCTTCAGGGGATAAAAGTCCTTCCCGGGGTTTTCCTTCTTCAACCGGTAGATGATACCTTGCTCCGTGCCGACAATTATTTGGTCGTGGTTGGTGAGCTTAGCTTCCTTAACCATCTTGCCAGTCGAAAGAACCAGGTCGGCTGAATCGATGACCTCAGGCGGACACTCCGGATGAACCCAAACCTGGGCTCCGGGATAAAGAGCGCGCTTTTTTCTGATGTCTTCGGCCGAAAAAAGGTGGTGAACATAACAGTAGCCATCCCAGGAGATAATTTTCTTGGGAGTGTGCCGCTGAATATAAGAGCCGAGGTTTTTGTCAGGGACAAAAAGAAGCTCCTCCGCCGCCAGGGAATTAACCACGTTCAGGGCATTCGAGGAGGTACAACAAACGTCAGCCTCGGCCTTGACGGCGGCGCTGGTGTTGATGTAGCAGACGACGGGGCGGCCGGGATAGCTCTTCTTCCATTCCCTGAGTTCAGAAGCGGTAATCATATCAGCCATCGGACAGCCGGCGTGCAGGTCGGGCAGAAGCACAATTTTATCCGGCGCCAGGATAGAAGCGGTTTCAGCCATAAAATGGACGCCGCAAAAAACAATAACCTCAGCCTCGGCGGCCGCCGCTTTCCGGCTGAGCTCGAGTGAATCGCCGATAAAATCGGCGATATCCTGAACCTCGGGAACTTGATAATTGTGGGCGACAATAACCGCCCCTCTTTTCTCTTTAAGCTCGCGAATCCTGGCTTTAAGACTTTCCTGGTCCATCCGCAGGCCTATCCTTTTTCTTGGTGCGTATTCTTGGCGACCAAACTCGCTCTCACGACTCGTTTGCTTTGTTGGCTATGGTTCGCTCTTTATCATCAATGAACGATGCTTAAAGCCACGGTTAGTTTTTTGGCCTATCGCAACTCGCTTTTTATTTGGTTTCATTTTATTTTCCGGACATAAACCTTGATGAGCTCGCCTTCCTCTTCGGCCCCAAGAAACTCCTGGCCGGTCATCCGGCACCACGATGGCATGTCTTCCTTTATACCCGGGTCGGTGGAAATGACCTCGAGGATTTGACCAGGCTGGAGTTCTTTTAATTTCTTGGCGGTTTCGATTATCGGCATCGGGCAGAGAAGCCCGAAGCAATCGAGAGTAACGTCGGCGTTCATCCGGCTAACTCAGCCCCGCAGTTCGCACAGGTGGCCTCACCCTTTTTGGTGTAATGATGACAACGAGGGCATTCGACAAGCTCAACCTGACACTGGGTGCAGTAGTTTTCCAGCCCTTCTAAAGGCCCTTCGCAATAAGGACAACAACAAGCGGCTTCTTCAGCCGTGGGAGCCTCTTCTTTTCCTTTCTCTTCTTTTTCTCCGGCGGCCTTTCGCTCTTCCTGTTTTCTTTTATAATCCATGATGGCGGCATGAAGGGCGTCGGCTCCGAGGTTAGAGCAGTGGAGCTTATTCTTGGGCAACCCGCCAAGCTCTTCAGCAATCATATCGTTGGTTATCTTTAAGGCTTCCTCAAGCGTTTTGCCGATGGCCATTTCGCTGACCATGCTTGATACTGCGATCGCCGCGCCGCAACCAAAGGTCTGGAACTTAACGTCGACCAGGCGATTATCCTTAACTTTGATATAAAAGGTCATCATATCGCCACAGACAGGGTTGCCCACTTCACCAACGCCGTCGGCATCTTTAATAACGCCGACATTGCGCGGATTCTGAAAATGTTCCATAACTTTTTCGCTATATATCATGCCTTTTTACCCTCCAGGAATTGCGTATATAAAGGCGACATTTTTCTCAGTCTTTCGACAACCGGCGGAAAAACCGCGAGCAAGGCGTCGATATCCTCCTGGGTGACGCCGTTAACCAAGCTGAAGACGATTGAGCCCTGAGCTATGGCGTGGTCAAGGCCCATAGCCAGAAGCACATGGGAAGCTTTTAAAGCCCGGGATGTGCAGGCAGACCCGCTCGAAGCCGCAAAACCTTTCATGTCCAGGTTAAGGAGCATCGCTTCACCTTCAATAAATTCCACGCAGAAACTCGCATGGTGGGGCAAGCGGTCTTGCGGGTGTCCGGTGACGATCACATGGGGAATCCGGGCTGGGAGTTCCCTGAGAAGATAATCACGCAAAGGCCGCAAGGCGGCCGCCCAGGTATCCATTTCCCTCCTGGCGATCTCCGCCGCTTTGCCCAGGCCGACTATTGCGGCTACATCCTCTGTTCCGGCCCGGCGCCCCCCCTCCTGAATGCCACCGTCGATAAGCGGTAAAATCCTTGTCCCCTTGCGGAGAAAAAGGGCAGCGGCGCCCTTAGGGCCGTAGAATTGATGGCCGGCTAAACTCAGGGCGTCAACGCCAAGCTCGTTCACGTCAACTTTGATATTCCCGCATGCGGCTACCGCATCAGTATGGACTGGAATATTGTTTTCCCGGCAGACGGCGGCAATCTCTTTTACAGGCTGGATAGTTCCCACCTCGGAATTGGCCAGCATAACCGAAACTAAGACGGTATCTCGGCGTAAGCTCCGGCGGACATCTTCTGGGTCAACCTTCCCGAACCGGTCGACGGGAACAAGCGTGGTTTCAAACCCGAGCTTCTCCAGGAACTTGGCCGCATGGAGGACAGACTGATGTTCGATGGCCGAAACGACAAGATGCCGGCCTTTATCTTTCCGGGCTAAGGCTAAACCCTTGATGGCAAAATTATTGGCTTCCGACCCGGAGGACATAAAGTATATCTCAGCCGGCTGGCAGCCAATGAGCGAGGCCACTTTTTCCCGCGCTTCCTCCAGCGCGGCCGCTGCCTCCTGGCCTTCCCGGTGAAGGCTCTGGGCATTACCATACTTATCCTGAAGGAAGGGAAGCATCGCCTCCAGGACTTCCGGCCTGATAGGAGTGCCGGCAATATGGTCGAGATAAACTCGCTTCATCTTTTATTTTTATTCTTAAACGGCTACAACTTCTTTTATCTCTGGAATTTCCTTCTTCAAAATCCTTTCGATTCCCATCTTTAAAGTCATCTGGCTCATCGGGCAACCGCCGCAAGCACCCGTCAGGCGGATCTTGACGATATCGCCCTCAACCGCCACTAATTCGACGTCGCCGCCGTCCCGTTGCAAAGCGGGCCGGATTTTGCCTAAGGCTTCTTCCACTCGTTCTTTCATCAAAAATCTCCTTTATAATTAAAATGCTTGGGTCTTCTGGTCGACTCTGTTGAGTTTACTTCTCTCCGGACCCAGAAACATAATATATCGCTCTCAGCGGAAAATTTCCATTAATTCCTTTATTCTTTCTGCCTCTGGCTTAAGCTCGAGATGAGCGACCGGACGAGACGGGTCGGGCAAGACCAGCTCCTCCAGCGAAGCTCTTTCTTCCTGATAAAGAATTCCGAGAACAAACTTTTCCCTTTCAGCCAGCCACTCCCAGGCCTGCTTTCTGTCTTGAGGCAACTCATCAGTCAAGGGTAAAAGCTTTATATGTTTCTTATACCAGTCATAGGTGTTAATCTTGTTATGGGTTACGCAAGGGCTGAGAATATCGATGATGCCGAAACCCCGATGAGCAAGGCCTCGGCGGAATAGTCCCGCCAGATGATTCACTTCGCCGGAAAAGCCCCTGGCGACAAACGTGGCGCCGGCGCTCAACGCTAACTCGAGGCCCTCGAGCGGCGGCTCGACCGTCCCGAAAGGCGTCGAAATCGAAACAAAACCCTGGGGACTCGTGGGAGAGGCCTGGCCTTGAGTAAGGGCAAAAACGCGGTTGTTGACTACGACGGCCAGAACCCCGATATTCCGCCGGGCCGCATGGAGCAGATGGTTTAACCCGATTGAATAAGCGTCACCGTCGCCGCTTATCCCGATAACCTTGAGGCTCGGGTTGACGAGTTTTATCCCCGAAGCCACTGGCATCACCCGGCCATGAAGGCCATGAAACCCGTAGGCGCGAAAATAATTAGGGAACCGACCGTGGCAGCCGATGCCGGTGACGATAACCATCTGGGCCGGGTCGAGTGCCAGAGAGCTCGCCGCCCTTTTGAGCGCCTCCAGGATGCCATATAGCCCGCAGCCTGGACACCACGTCGGTGGATGGAGCGAGTACGGGTCGGAGCGTTTCATCTCTCGGCTGCCTCCTTGAGCGGCTGATAAATTTCTTCTGGCACAAAATTATCGGGAGTGTATTTCCTAAGGCCTTCTACTTTCAGCCCCGGCTCGACCTCAACCTGGCTTCGCAGGAGCGTTAGAAGCTGGCCGCTGTAATTGTTTTCGACAACAAACAGATGCTTCAACCCGGCCAAAAACTCCTTAACCTCGGCCGAAGGAAAAGGCCAGAGAGTCCTTACCTGGAGAAACTTCGTCTTTATTCCCTCTTGGTGCAGTCTCTTCATGGCCTCCAGAATCGGCCCGCGAGTCGAACCCAGGCTGATGAGGCCGACCGAGGCTTCCGCCTCGCCGTAAAGCCCAGGAGGAATGAGGTCAGGCGCTATCGCCTTGATTTTGCGCATCCTCTTTTCCATCATCGCCGCTCTAACCCGGGGGTCTTCGCTTCGCCAGCCAAACTCGTCGTGTTCGACGCTTTCGACTAAGTGCAGCCCATTAGGAGTTCCCGGGATGACGCGGGGCGAAATACCGTCCTCGGTGAAAGCAAAGCGCTTATACTCTTTGAGGTTTGACACTTCCTCGGCCGAAAGGAGCTTGCCTCTTTCAACCCGCCAGCTGTTGGCTTCCAAAAGCGGGGTCGTCCGCAGGTTCTGGCCCATGTCGAGGTCGGTTAAAATAACGACTGGTCCCTGGAGTTTTTCCGCCAGGTTGAAAGCCGCGATGGTAAAAGTAAAGCATTCCTCGACACTCCCCGGAGCTAAAACAACCCGGGGAAATTCCCCATGAGACCCGAAAACCCATTGGAAAATATCGCCCTGCTGGGTTTTAGTCGGCAGTCCGGTAGCAGGCCCCACTCTCTGAACATGAGCGATAACGACCGGGGTTTCGGTCATTCCGGCGAGGCTGAAGGCCTCCATCATCAACGAAGCTCCCGGCCCGGAAGTCGAGGTCATCGCCTTGGCGCCAGCATAAGAGGCGCCGATGGCCATGTTTAAAGCTGCCAGTTCATCCTCGACTTGAATCACCACCCCGCCGAATGATTTTATCCGCGGCGCCAACCATTGCCAGATTTCCGAGGCCGGACAAATCGGGTAAGCGGCAAAAAAACGGCAGCCCGCGGCCAGGGCTCCCAGGGCTATGGCCTCATCGCCCGAGAGGAGCAGGCGACCCTCGTCAGGCAGGCTGAGGAGCGGCCAGCGTTCCCCCGCAGGAATAATTTCTTTCGCCTGGTCAAAACCAAAGGAAGCCGCCTTCAGGTTAAGCCGGACTACTTCTTCCCCCTTTCTCTTCTCGTACAATTCCCGGATTATTCCTTCCAGATGCGAAAGCTCCAGCCCAAAAAGGTAGCCAAGCGCGCCCAGAGCAATCATATTTTTAAAAATGTCGCGGCCAAAATGCTGCCGGGCAGGCTGACGCAACGGAAAAGCAAACGAAGTCAGGTAATTGCCAGCCGAAGCCGGCAGGTGGGCCGCGTCGGCGCCGTCACAGAGGACCAGGCCGCCGTCGCTCAAACGTAAGCTGTGTTTTTCGATGGCCTCGCAGTCAAAAGCCAAAAGAACATCCACGGTGTTGTTCCGGTTCTCGATGGGGTCAAGAGAAGCCCTGATGGTATACTGGGTGGCCTCCCCTCTGATGTTTGACGGAAAATCCCGGTAGGTGACTGCCCACCATCCTTGCCTTTTGAGCCAGCGGGCTAAAACGTTACCCGTAAACAGGACACCGTCGCCCGCCTTTCCGCCGACGAGAATCGAGATGTCCCGCACCAACTTTTTTTCTTCCTCTCGGCCTGCCATCAGCTACCCCCGCCTTGTCGGGAAAACGCCCTTGGTCCCTTTCCCGGGGAGAAGTCCCACGCTTTCATTTCCTTTCCGAGCCGCTGGCTCTAATTCTAATTTAAATAAAAATTCTCTAATAGTCAAGTAATTCTATCGGAATTATAGACAATACTTATTCCAGAGGCAAGCTGAACCCGTCAGAAGCGGCGATTACTTTGAGGTTAAACTCTTCTCCCAGGCTGCGGGCTAATTCCCATGGCTTAGCTCGCAACATCCTCATCCCGAAATGGGTTAAAACAGTTATTTCTGGCCGGATTTCGCTGACCAGCCGCCGGACATCAGCCAGAACCAGATGCTGGATGGAGGGGTCCTCGAACGGCGTGTCCCGGACAACGTTGACCACCAGCCAGTGAGCTCCACGGTAGTAGGTCACCAGCTCGGGGAAAAACTTGGTGTCCGCTACCAGGGCCAGTTTTTTTCCGTTGAGGTCGAAAATCAGCCCGTAAGTTTCGACTCCATGCTGGTGCCGGCCCGAAGTTTTCCAGGTTAATTTCCCCAGAGAATACTCCTTTTCCGGCTCGAGGACGACAATTCGCTCGAGATAACTTTTGAGATAATTCCAAACAACAGCCTTCTCCCCTTCCAGGGATTCGCGGGGCGCAAAAAGTGCGCCGCGCCTCTTTAGGCCGCCTTCGGTCATGGCATCGATAATGATGTTGACGTCGTTGGCATGGTCGATATGGCCATGAGTCAGGATAACGCCGTCTATGTTTTCA
>JBBIRF010000022.1:0-11761 GCA_037441905.1 Candidatus Aminicenantota bacterium | reverse complement strand
GGCTTCGAGGCGGCCAATCGGACGATGGTTCCCGGACCCGGGTCGATCAACACCCTGACGCCGCCGGCTTCAAGATAAAGCCCGGCCGAAGACCGAAGTTGCTTGGCCACGACAAACCTCGCTCCGGCGGTCCCCAGAAATTTTAAATAAGCCGAGGCGACAGATTTCAAATTAGAATTTTTCTTCCGACTCATGCTCTACCCGTCTTTTATTAACCTCTCGTCGGCCCCGCGAAGACTTTTTAGCCCTTTTTACCTGTCTCGCCCTTTTGAGCTTTTTTCTGCCAGGTAGCCAAAAAATTTAGAGCCTTCTTGGCTAAGCTTTTTTCTCGCCTTTAAGCCGAAATCTATCCCCTTCTCTTCCGCGCCTTGCCCACTGGCTGGTTCTTGTCCAGGTTCAAAAAACCAGTTTTTCCCTTCCGGTATAAAACGCCTGAATTGCCCCCCGAATTTTCTTCTAAGCTTTTCTTCGACTATTTGGCGGCGGCTCGCTTCTTCTTCATCGGCTGGCCACAGCAGACGAAAACGTGCTCCTCGGCACAGCCGCAAGCCTCGTCAACCACCACCCGATAACCGCAGACGCGGCATTCATAGGTTGTCCCGGGCTTGTTTTTTGCCTTCACCGCCTTTTTTTCCTTGGCCATAACCTCCTCCTTTCAAGGGTTTTAATTGGTTAAATTGCTTATGGGAACTTGTCCCGCTAAACTCTTTTTCTGGCGAAGCCATCTCCTCCTTTTTTTATTATCATATCCTGATTTTTTAATATTATCCAGTAATTAACATTATCTAGTATTTTATCCAAAGCTCTTCTTATTCGCTTTTTCTAATAAACTTTTCCTAATCAACTCCAGTCCAGAAGCCGGCGCTCACCCGTAAGCTGCCGGATGGAAGAAACTTCCTGGCTGACCTCAAGGCCCCCGAGATACTTACCGGCGTCGTCCCTGACCGCAAAATAGCGAATATGGATAAAGCTGGCTTCTTTTTGAATCCAGAATTCGGCCACGTCTCTTTCGCCTTTCTTAAAAGCTTCCAGGATCTGGTTGACGATGTGGACGCTTTTCGGAGGATGACAGTTCTGCACCTTCCGGCCGATTACTCCCGGGCTCCGCGGGAATATCCGCTCTTTGGTCGCCGAATAATAGCGGACCGTGTCGTTCTCATCGACAAATGTAATATCCACCGGAAGATGCTTCAGAAGAGCGTTGAGTTGAGCTACAGTCAGCCGGCCGACGTCTAAATCAATAGCTTTTTCCTCGGCCGCAGCAGGGGTGTAAGTAGCCTTAACTTCGCGGGGGGCGGCCGGCGGCTGCCATTCCTTGCCGGGAGAAACCCAGGCATAGCCAATCTCGGTCTCGCCTTTTTTGACGCCGGCCCAATCAGCCTCATCCAGCGTCTCCAGGCTCAGAGGAAAAAGGATTTTTTCCTCTTTATAAATCATATCTCTTATCTTCTGCGTTAAATCCTGAGCTACCGCCACGAAGCCGGTCGCGTCGCCATCCCTCACGAGGGCCCTGGCTTGCTTGAGCCCGGCGCGGATGTCGTCGTGGATTGCCCACATCACTTTGGTTGGCCCGGTCACGCCTCGCTCCTCCAGCCGGGGGAAAAGCTGGTTTTCCTTTTTGAGATAATGTTTTTCGATGGCGGCAAGGGTTTCGACCAGGCTTTCCAACCGCTCCTTGCTCTTGGCGAAATCTTCCGGGGAAGGCGTCCTCCCCCAACCCTTGATGATTCCTTCGATTTCACCCACGAGCTTTTCCGCTTCCCGGTTCTCGAGAGTCAAAGTGTGCAGGGGATGGCCAGGGACATAGGTTGGTGATGGGGCCTCCTCGAGCGATTCCTGAAAAATAAGCACGTGAACATCGCAAAGCCTTTTTACCTCTTCTTCCGGCATGCCCTCAGCAATCAACCGCTGTTCCATTTCGGCAATCTCAGGGGCCGAGACATCCTTGACGAGCTCGGCGAATTTTTTCTTCAAGACCTGAGGGTCGCCGCCGGCATGGAGTTCTTTGATTATTTCTTTCAGGGCCTCAATCTTTTCCTCCCTGTCTTTCTTTTCATCTTCTTTCGCGGCCTCTGGTCCGGCTGGCTCGGCCTCGCCACCAGCGATTTCGACCGCCTCGCCTGTTTTCCGGCTAATTTCCTGCTGCAGGGCTTCAAGCAACGCCGGAAGCGGCATCTCGCCCATCGCGGCTACCTGGCCTAAGGTGGCTAATTTCCCCAGCGTCTTCCGGAGCAGCGGGTTTTTCAACTTGGAATAGGCGGGAGACAGGCCTACCAGAAAATCCAGCAAAAAAGGATACTTTTTTAGAAGCTCGTCCAATTTAGTCCGCTCGGAAAGAATCATTTTTCCTCCCGTTCACATGAAAATATCTCGTATAAGAATAATATTATATAATATGAGCTTTGACGGCGCCAAGGTCGATGAAGCCCTGAAGGGCCGAATCGATAAGGATTGTGTCCTGCCGCTCCATTCCGGTGGAAATGATCCCCACCCTGGCTTCCACCTTGTCCTCAATAAAACGGACATAATCCATAAAGGCCGCGGGAAGCTCCTCCAAGTTCCGCAGGCCGCGGAGGCTCGTCTTCCAGCCGCGAAGCGTCTGGTATTCCGGTTTAACTTCTTCTAATACCCACGGGTCGGGGGGGAAATCCCGCAGCAGGGCGCCGCGGTAACGGTAGCCGACAGCTACTTTAATTTCATCCAGAAAATCGAGGACGTCGGGTTTTGTGAGCGCCAGGCATTCGATGCTGTTCAGGCGGCAAGCGTAAGCCACCGCCACCGCATCAAACCAGCCGCAGCGCCGCGGCCGGCCAGTCGTCGCGCCAAACTCGTCGCCTCTTTCCTGAAAGCATTGGCCGAGCTCGTCCTGAATTTCAGTCGGCATCGGCCCGCCGCCAACCCTGGTCGTATAGGCCTTAGTTACCCCGAGGACAGCGTCAATCTGCGTCGGCCCGACGCCGCATCCGGTGCAGGCACCGCCGGCGGAGGAATTGGAAGAGGTAACATAAGGGTAAGTTCCATGGTCGACGTCGAGCAAAGTCCCTTGAGCTCCTTCAAAAAGTATGCTTTTTTTTCCCTTAATCAGCCTGGCTAACAGGCTGGTGACATCCTGGATATACTCAGCAATCTGTTGGGCATACTCGGCATATTCTTTAAAAATTTCTTCCGCTTTTAGCTCCGGATATGAGCTCGCCCTTATAAGCTCGTTCTTCAAGGCTACGTTGGCCTCGATTTTTTCCCGCAGGACGTCCAGGTCTAGCAAGTCGCCCGCTCGAATCCCTATCCGCCCCGCTTTATCTTCGTAAGCAGGCCCGATGCCGCGGTTGGTCGTCCCGATCCGTTTCTTGCCCCTCCTTTCCTCCGACCATTGCTCCCACAAGACATGATAAGGCATGATTAGATGAGCCTGCCGGCTGATAACAATGTTCTTATCAACCTTAACCCCCAGGGAACGAAGCAAGCTTAACTCTTCCAAAAAAGCTTTCGGGCTAAAGACGACGCCGTTGCCGATGAGGCAAAGCTTACCCGGATGGAGAATGCCCGACGGGATTAAATGAAGGACAAGCTTTTTTCCCTCAAGATAAACCGTGTGGCCGGCGTTATGGCCGCCTTGATAACGAGCGATAACGTCAAAAGACGGGGTGAGAACATCGACTATTTTACCTTTGCCTTCATCTCCCCATTGAGTTCCCAGGACGACGATATTAGCCATTATTCGACCTTTCCTTTCGGGTGAAAGCCTCGAATTTTCGGGAAAAAATCCTCGTCCATTGTATCAGAAGCAATGAACCCAAGACAAGCTGGTGAATGGCCATGTTTTACGCTTCCTGTTGTCTCGCTTAAAATCTGGATGAAATTGATTCGTTGCCTCACGAGAAAATCACCACGAAATAATTTTATTTTCATAATTTTATCTTCTCGCCCGAACCGGCGCTAAGCTCCGGGATGAATTTGGCCACGAGGCAAACTTGTCAGGATAAGGTGTCGCGGCTAAGGATGAAGGTTAAAGGGCGAAACTCGAGCGAATGATGCTTGAGCGGGCCTCAGAGAACGCTGAAATCGAAGTCCTCGCTGAGAAGGTCGTTCTTCCACGGTTCGACATTAGCCCGCGAGGCGACGGCCCGGACTATTTCGTTCACTCCCTTCTTCGTCCCCATCCAGATTGCGCCGACAAGCTTGTTTTTTTCAAGCACAATTTTTTTGTATATCCCTCTCGCCTCATCAACCTGACCAATTTCCTGGAACCCTTCTCCTTCTCCCTGGATAAGGCCGGCCGAGGTCAGGGATATACCCATAACTTTGAGCGAGTTAGATGGCACTGTGCCTTCATAGGGCTTCGGCTGGCGAAGGATGTTCGCTGCCGCAGCGCGAGCCTGGTCAAAAGCAGCCGGGATTATCCCGTAGAGACGGCCACGATGCTCGATGACGTCGCCGGCAGCGTAAATATCAGCCTGGCTTGTTCTCAGATAGTCGTCGACCACAACCCCTTTGTTTACCTTGAGGCCAGCTTCTGAAGCCAGGGAAATATTGGGCTTAATTCCCGCGGCAATAATCACTAACCCGGCCTCAAGCGTCTCGTCACTCTTGAGTCTTACCCCGCTGACTTCATCCGGGCCAAGAATCTCCTCGGTGACTCTGTTGGTCAAAACCCGGATGCCGAAACCTTCAATCTGTTTCTGCAGAAGCGAGGCGCCAGCGGCGTCAAGCTGGCGAGGCAACAGACGGTCAAAAAACTCGACGACAGTTACCTCGGCCCCTCTCTGCTTAAGGCCCCGAGCTGTTTCCAGGCCGAGCAGGCCGCCGCCGATGACGACTGCTTTGTTATGTGTCCGCAACCGTTCGATAATCTGGAGGGCGTCGTCTATCGTCCGCAGGGTGAAAACACCTTTAAGGTTAGCTCCCTTGATCGGAGGCAACGAAGCCGAAGCACCAGGGCACAGCAGGAGAGAATCATATTTTTCCTTCTTGCCGTTGGCCAGCTCCACCACCTTTTTTTCCGGGTCGAGCCGCCGGGCTGGGGTGGCCAGCGAAATGCCGATTCGCTGCCGTTCCGACCACTCCTCGGGAAAAGCAAAAATCTTTTCGAGCGGCCTCAGCCCGGCCAGAAACTCAATCAGGTTTGGCCGAGGATAATAATGGTATTTCTCCTCGCTCAGGATATCGATTGCCACCTGGGAATCGAGCTCCCGGAGGGTTTTGGCGGCCATG
Organism: Candidatus Aminicenantota bacterium; assembly: GCA_037441905.1. Lineage (GTDB taxonomy): Bacteria > Acidobacteriota > Aminicenantia > Aminicenantales > CALLJL01 > CALLJL01. The sequence goes on along the minus strand of JBBIRF010000022.1, from coordinate 6,553 downwards.
GTTCCGGCCACGCCGTTGCCGATAATTAAAACCCTCATTACGCGCCCCTAACTCTCGATTTTCTGGAAGAAATCTTTGCTCACGCCGCACTGGGGACAGACCCAGTCGTCGGGAAGCGATTCGAAGGGGGTTCCGGGGCTAACTCCGTTTTCCGGGTCCCCCTTTTCCGGGTCATAAATATAACCGCAGGCTGTGCATTCCCACTTTTCCAGGTTGCTCATAAATCCTCCTAAAATTTTGTTTTAATCTTCAGGCAAAAATTGCCTTTCATATTCGAGCTCGAGGCGAAGCTTATGGGACTTCTCCTGTTTTTCCAAAAACCGAAAAAGTCGCTTCAGGCGAGCCGACCGAGTCTGACGAGCCAGCGAAGCATAAAACTGGGCTGCCTGTTTCTCTTTTTGCGCCGCCCGGATGAGCAAGTCCTGCAAGGATATCTCGGGAGTGAGAGCGTCGGGGATTAATTTGTCAGTGAGTCCCAGGTCTTCGGGTTCGGCCAAATCTTCGGAAGAAAAAGATTCGACTGTCAGGGTTTCGAGTTTCGCTTTGTGTTTCTTTTCTTCGGCTTCAAGCTCCGCCAGGAGCTGCTTGGTCGCCGGGTCGGTGGCAATCTCAAACATCCGATGATAATTAGCGGCCGCTTCTTCTTCCCGGGTTATGGCCAGGGATAAGGCCTGTTGCCAAGTTAAACGTCCCATCCTAAGCTCCTTTAGATAATGTGGATAATATCCCAAAAAATAATTTTTTTCGACCCGCCCATTGGCTCGCCGTCCAAATTCCTTTTTCCTTCGCCACGCGCATCGGATTAATTTAATTTCAATTTAATTCCGCCCGCTTATTATTAACAGCCCTTCCTTCAATTTGTCTTATTATCTTTATTATCTTATTATCTCATCTTATTATCTTAATAATCTTAAGTTATCTTAATCATCATCTTGGGCCCAATATAATTGGGCCCAATATAATCTTAAGCCTATTTTCTTTCCTCTGGCAGGGACGCATGGCAAGAGCATCTTAAATGTGGAGCGCAAAAAATTATCATTTTATTATTTAATTTTTATTATATTAATCGTCGGTGCCTTGTCAACTAAAAAAATGAACTATGATTCTTAGCTTGGATTCCTTCAAAGGATTCAACCGCTCAGGCCTGGCAGCAGGGACAGAAAAAGGCGCTCCGGCCGGAAACTTTTTTCCTTTCGATTGTTGCCCGGCAGCGGCGGCATCTTTCCCCCTGCCTTCCGTAGACTTTAAGCAGGTGCTGGAAAGAGCCACGTTCGCCCAGCCCATCGCGATAATCCCGGACCGAAGTGCCGCGATGACGAATCGCTCGGGCGAGGACTCGCTTCATGGAGCTATAAAGGCGGCCGAGTTCCTCGTCGGTAAGCGAGCTGACGGTCCTTTCGGGATGAATTCCCGCCTCATGAAGGATTTCGTCAGCGTAGATATTGCCGATTCCCGCGATAAAATCCTGCCGCAAGAGCAAAGGTTTAATTTTCCCCTTGCTTTTTCTCATCCGCCCGGAAAAAAGCGCCAGAAAACCGCGCCGACTGAGTGATGCAGGCTCAGGCCCTAATCGGCCTAAGAAAGAAACCTTTGTCTCCTCGGCCGAAGGAAAAACTGTCAGGTAGCCAAACTTTCTCGGGTCGCGGAAGCGAAGCTCCAGGTTAGGTTCATCAAAGGTTAGAATAAGACGCAGATGCTTGTCTTCGGGCTCGGCCTTCGACGCCAGGTAGAGCTGGCCTGTCATCTTAAGATGGAAGAGCCACGTCGTGCCGCCTTCGAAGTCGATAAGAATCATCTTGCCCCGGCGCCGCAAGCCGAGGACGCGGCGGCCGACCGTGTGGGCGAGAGCTTCTTTCTTTGTTTCCCGGAGCAATCTGGGCCACCTGAGGTCAACCCGGCAAAGGGTTCGGCCAACGAGGCGAGGAGCGAGTGTGCGACAGACCGTTTCCACCTCGGGAAGCTCAGGCATAGGCTCATTATAACGGAAAAAACTTGATTTAAAACCGATTTTTCACTAAGATTCAATCTTCAAAATGAAAATCAAACCTTTGATTTATTTTTTCGCCGGCTGGTTAGTTCCTGGCCTGGGGCATGTAGTTCAGAGAAAAATCGGCCGCGGTCTGGTTTTCTTCGGCTGCATCGCCGGGATGGCTGCTTTAGGACTCGGCATGGGCGGAAAAATCTATTCTTTCCAGCTTGAGAACCCGCTGACCGTCCTGGCTTTTTTTGCTGACCTTGGCAACATTCTTCTTTACTTTTTCTCCCGGTTGTTCGCCTTCGGCCAGGGCGTTCTGGAAAGACCGACGTTTGAGTTCGGCACGGCTTATCTGGCCGGAGCCGGCCTGCTTAATTACCTCGTAGCGCTGGATGCGTTTGACATCGGCCGGGGGAAGAAAAAATGAAGTTTGAAAGCCACCTTCTCTCAATGGTCGTTTATGCCCTGTTGGTCTCGGTCGTCCTGGGGTTTCTTCGCCGCAACGACCTGAAGAGCAGGCTTAGGTATATCGTCTCCTTGTTTTTGATCATGGTTGGCGGCGGCCTCCTTTTTGGCTGGTTCATGTTCCTCTTCGCCCGCTAACCGCCAACCCACAACCCTGCCGGTTCCCGCGATTCCAGAAACTTAACCTGAACAGAATTTTGTAGCGCTCGCCAGCTTATTATCTCTTTATTGTCTTATATTAATTTTCCTTTATCCTTATTATTATCTCGACCTGGTGGCGGCGGAGGCCAGCGAAGCGAAGCTAAAACGGGGCAAAAGGTGTATTGGGTCAAAAACAAGAGATACTGAACAGTACGAGCGTATGTCATAACCAAAGGCCCGGCGAGCGCAGCCCAAAGCGTACAAAAGGTAGCAAACAGAATGCCCATATGTTATAATCGGCCAGGCGGCGATGAAGCTGGGCGACTATGAAATCGTCATCGGTTTAGAGATTCATGCTCAGCTGCTAACAAAAAGCAAGTTGTTCTGCAGCTGCAGCACTGCCTACGGCCAGCCGCCCAACACCCTGACTTGCCCCGTCTGCTTGGGTCTTCCGGGCGCCCTTCCCGTTCTCAACCAGGAAGCGGTTTTTATGGCGCTTAAATTAGCCCTGGCCGTCGACGCCAAGATTAACCTGGTCTCTGAATTCAGCCGCAAACATTATTTCTATCCGGATTTGCCCAAGGGTTATCAGATTACTCAATACGAACACCCGATTGCTGTCGGCGGGGCAGTAACATTTATTACTCCTGAGGGCAAAAAACAAGTTGGCCTCGAAAGAATCAACATCGAGGAAGACGCGGGAAAATCCATCCACGACGGACTTCCTGACTCGAACGAAAGAACCAGCCTGGATTTTAACCGCTGCGGCGTGCCGCTCCTCGAAATTGTCGGCCGACCGGAGATTCACTCGCCAGAGGAAGCTGTCGAGTTTCTCCAGGCTTTGCGGACACTGCTCCTCTACCTTGAAATCTGCGACGGCAACATGGAAGAAGGGAGTCTGCGCTGCGATGCTAACATTTCAGTCAGACCCCGGGCCGCCGACGCGATGGGCACCAAGACCGAAATAAAGAACCTCAACTCTTTCCGTTTTCTCCAGAAGGCCCTCGAGTACGAAGCCCGCCGGCAAATAGAAATCCTGGTTGCAGGAGGCAAGATTCACCAGGAAACCAGGCTTTTTGACCCGGCTGAAAACAAGACTTTTCCGATGCGGAGCAAAGAGGAAGCACACGACTACCGTTATTTTCCCGAACCCGACTTGCCGCCTCTGGTGGTCGAACCGGAAATGGTCGAAGCTGCCCGGAAAGCTCTGCCAGAATTACCCCTGGCCAAGATCGAAAGGTTCATGAGCCAGTACGGTTTGCCGCTTTATGACGCCAAAATATTAACTGCCTCGGCCAGGCTGGCCGATTATTTCGAAGAAACCGTCGCCGGTTGTGGCCACCCAAAGGCGGCCAGCAACTGGATAATGCGCGAAGTGCTTCGCGTCCTGAAAGAAAGAGACGAAACCATCGACCGCTTCCCTCTTCCTCCCCGACTTCTGGCCGAGCTCATCAACCTGGTCGAAACCAAGAAAATCACCATGGCTGTGGCCAAGGACGTCGTTTTTCCTGAGCTCTTGCGTCAACCTCGGTCGCCCGAGGAAATCGTCCGCGAAAAGGGGCTGGGCCGAGTGACGGATGAAGCCGCGATTGAGGCCATCGTGGAGCGTGTCCTCCAGAAAAACGCCGGTGCGGTAAACCAGTATAAACAAGGGAAAACCCAGGTTCTGGGTTTTTTAATCGGCCAGGTAATGAAGGAAGCGCGCGGTCTGGCTGACCCGCAGCTTGTCCAGGAGCGGCTTAAGGCAAAGCTCGACGAATCAGCCAGTAAGTCATGATCGAGCTCTACCATATCTGGAAGCAATACCAGAAACCCGACTGGGCCCTGACCGATGTCTCTCTGACCATAAGACGGGGGGAATTCTGTTTTATCACCGGTCCGAGCGGCTCGGGAAAAACTACTTTGCTCAAAATAATTTTTCGCGAGCTTCTCCCCACCCAGGGCCAAATTGTCGTCGACGGCGTTAACATCCTTAAGATTCCGGACCATCTCATCTACCGTTTGCGCCGGACAATGGGCATTGTCTTCCAGGATTTCCGGCTCCTCTACCGTCGCCGCGTCTTTGATAACGTGGCCATCTCCCTCCGGGTTCTTGGTATTTCGAACAAGGAAACAAGGCGCCGCGTGTTTAACGCTTTGCGCCTCGTCAACCTCCATCACCGGATGTGGGATTATCCGGCCCATCTCTCTTACGGTGAACAACAAAGAGTAGCCATCGCCCGAGCCATCGTCAATGAACCCAAGATTATCCTGGCTGACGAACCCACCGGCAATCTCGACCCAGACCTGGCCTTTGAGATTATGAGTCTTTTCAAAGAGATAAACCGACAGGGAACCACGGTCATCATCTGCACCCATGACCGGGAACTCATCCGCAATTTTGGCGAAAGAATTTTCTTTCTGCATAAAGGAAAATTAATCGGGAAGGATATCCTGCCATCGTCGAAAAAATAAAGTATTTTTGCAGCGAGACGGCCGCAAGCCTGTGGCAGAACCGCGGCCGCCACCTTTTTTCTCTTCTGATCATCGGCTTCTCTTTTCTGGTCGCCGGAATCTTTCTCTCGCTCTCGAATAACCTTCAGCATCTCGCCTCCGAGCTCACCCGGCAGCTGGCCGTCATCGTCTTTTTGGACAAAAGCTTATCTCCCCAGGAAAAAGAAGCTCTGGAGAATAAAATCAAACAATCGCCCCTTGTCCGCAATGTGGAATACGTAAGCTCAGAGGATGCCGCTTCCCGGTTTGTCCAGAATTTTCCCGAGCTGGAGTCGACGCTTCGCGACCTGGGAAGCAATCCTTTTTCGCCCTCGCTCGAAGTGACGATTCAGGAAAGATACTCCCGCTCGCCTCTGCTGAACAGTTTTTTGGATAGTTTGCGGCGGGAAGCCAAAGTAGTTGATATTCAGTTTAACCGCGACTGGATAGCCAGGGTGGAAGCCATCGACCGGGTCGTCAAAGCCCTGGGCGCTTTCTTAGCCAGCATTCTGATTTTGGCCTCGCTGTTTATCGTCTCTAACGTCATTCGCCTGAGCGTCATGGCGCGGCAGGATGAAATCAGCATTCTTCGTCTGGTCGGAGCGACGAATAATTTTATCCGCGTCCCCTTCCTGCTTGAAGGTACTTTCTTGGGCATCCTCGGGAGCTTTGTCGCGATGGCGTTTCTCTGGCTGATTATTAAACTATTCCCGCTCTATGTCGGCCATGCGCTCGGCGCTTTCCAGCAAGTCTTCCAGCTCCGCGCTCTTTCGCTCAACCAGAGTTTGGGTTTGGTTGTCGGCGGCGGAGCGGTTGGTTTTCTCGGCAGCCTGAGCTCCCTTTCTCGCTTCCTGAAGATTTAGGAGCGAAAAATCCGCCTGGCCCTCTGATGGGCTAAGCGAAGCGGCTCGGGCAAGCGAAACCGGGAAAGTTCCAAAGTGAGGCGGAGAGACTCCTCGCAGGTTATCAGGTTTCCCGGGGAAACAAAAACAGGCCGCACGCCGCTTCGGGTGCGCAAACAGACGCCAACTTTTTCCCCTTGGCGGTTATAATAAATTGTGTAGTTTCCTCGCCGGGCGGCGGGCATCTCAAACGGGAAAAAAGCCGACTTAGCACAGCCCACCGTAGCGATTCCAGCTATTACTCCAATATAAGAAGCCAACCCCATGCGCTCCGGGTGGGCAATCCCGTTGCCGTCGATAAACCAGACATCAGGCAGGCGGGAGAGGTGCTGGAGGGCGCGGATAAAAGCCGGGGCTTCGCGAAAACAAAGAAAACCTGGAATATAAGGAACCGAAATCTTGGTAGTTGCCGTGGCTTCGGCAACAACTTCGAGAGAAGAAATATCTAAGACGACAAGGGCAGCGCCAACCAGGCCGGAGCGAAAGTCATAAGCAAAGTCGGCCCCACCGACGAGTTTTACGGGTTTGGCTAAAGGGAGGAGGTGAAGCCGCTTGGCTAAACGTTTCTGGGCAAGCCGGGCCTTTTCTAAATTCATCG
>JBBIRF010000021.1:0-44814 GCA_037441905.1 Candidatus Aminicenantota bacterium | reverse complement strand
GGCTTTTTGGCTTGGGCGGGGTTTGTAATTGCCGACGGGCTAATATATTTTAGGAAAAAATGTCTTCCAAGGGAGGCCTTTATGACGATGGTTATGGAGGAGGATGATGAACCGACGTCAATGGATTAAAGCTTCGGTCGCGGCGGGCGTCGGGCTATGGGTTAGCTCGCAATTTTACGCCTGCCGAAGGGAGCGATTTCTCCCCCGAGTGTCTTTTAAGGATGAATTCATCAGGCTGGACAACAATGAAAACCCCTACGGCGTGGCCGAAAAAGCACGGGCGGCAATTATCGACGCCATCCGGGGCTCTCACCGCTACCCGCACCGCCATTATGCCGACCTTACCAAGCTGATTGCCGCCAAAGAAGGTGTCTCGGAAGAGAATGTTATTATTGGCGCGGGGTCAACGGAAATAATGAACATGGCGATTTTCGCCTACGGACTAAAAGGCGAAGTGCTTACTCATGAGCCCACATATTTTGATTTTATTTTTTACGCCGACCAGGCCGGGTGCACTCTGCGGAAAGTGCCGGTTGATGAAAACCTGAAGGTCAATGTTGAGGCCCTGGCGAGCCAGCTTAACTCCAGGACAAGCCTGGTTTACATATGCAACCCGAATAACCCGACAGGAACTATCGTCCCGGCGGAAAAACTCCGGGCCTTTTGTCAGGAAGCTTGCCGCCAAACTCTTGTCCTCGTAGACGAGGCTTACCACGAATACGCTGATGACAGAGCTTATGCCTCTATGGTCTCTTTAGTCAGAGAGGGAAAAAATGTCCTAGTCACCCGAACTTTTTCTAAAATCTTCGGGCTCGCGGGCCTGCGTGTCGGTTATGGCCTGGCTCACCCCGAAATTATTGGCAACCTCAAGAAAGTCCAGATGAATTTCGCTTCTATCGCCTACCCGAGTCTGCGGGCGGCCATCGAAGCCTATGCCGACGACGAATTTACCCGGTCAGTTAAACAGAAAACCACCGTGGTTAAGACTTATCTCGAGAAAGAATTGGAGAAGCGGGGATATTACTGGGTTCCATCACAGGCGAATTTTGTCCTCTTCCAGGTTAACCGGGATTCTAAAGAGATGGCGACTGACTTAGAGAAACAGCGGATACTCGTCCGACCTTTTGCCTTTGGCGGCCGAAACTGGATTCGGGTGAGTCTTGGCACGCTGGCAGAAATCCAGGCGTTCCTCTCCGCCCTCCGAGCCATCGAAGGGTAGCCCTTCCTGTTTTTGACTATAGGACTTCGGCCAATCAACCTTTTAGCTCTCGTAAATTTCGATTAAGAACAATAACCCGAATACCCGACGCTGTTCTAATAATCAGCAAAAAGTAATTTAAGGTGAGTTAAGGGGAAAATAGGAAATATAGATCATGTCCCTGTTTTTCATCCCCATTTTTCAGAGGAAGCCGCGTTTCTTGAGCAAAGGCTCCAGACGAGGCTCGCGTCCCCGGAACTTAATGTACTGGTTGAAGAAATCCACGGTGCCGTATTTCTCGAGAATTTCCTTCCTGAACTTGGTCGCGGTTAATTGGTCAAACAGGCTCCGCTCTTTAAAGGCCTCGAAAGCGTCGCTGTCCAGGACTTCAGCCCAGATATAAACATAGTAGCCGGCCGAGTAGCCGCCGGAGAAGATATGCTGAAAATAAGTGCTCCGGTAGCGGGGGACGATGGCCTCAATCAGGCCGAGTTTTTCCATCGTTTCTCGTTCAAAACGGTTAACGTCGATTTCCTGGTCGAACCTCGTCTTATGCCAGTAAAGGTCGAGGAGAGAAGCGGCCAGATATTCGGTCGAGGCGAAACCCTGGTTAAAAAGCGAGCTGTTGGTAATTTTTTTCACCAGCCCTTCCGGGATTACCTCGCCAGTTTGATAGTGCTTGGCATAAAGCTTAAGCAATTCCGGCTCAAAGGCCCAGTTCTCCATAATCTGGGAGGGCAGCTCGACTCCATCCCGGGGGACAAAGCGGTTGCGGTATTTGCCGTTGGAAAGCAAAGTGGCCAAAGCGTGGCCAAATTCGTGGAAGCTGGTGCTCACCTCATCTAAGGAAAGAAGCGAGGGCAGCTTCTCGGTCGGTCGGGTGAAATTGCAGCAAATCGTGGCCAAAGGCGCTATTCGCTTACCGTCGGCGTAAGCCTGCCGCCTCAACGACCCTGACCAGGCGCCGCTTCGTTTGCTCGGCCGGGGGAAGAAATCAAGATAAAGCAGCCCGACATGCCGGCCGTCCTTTTCCTTGACTTCATAAACTTCAACCTCAGGATGATAAACGGAAATGTCGTTTCTTTTTTCAAACTTTAGCCCGTACAGCAACCCAGCCAGAGTAAACATCCCCTGTTTGACGTTTTCCAGAGAAAAATACGGCCGGATTTCGCTCTCTTCGAGCTCGTATTTTTTCTTCCGCAGCTTTTCGGCGTAGTACCACCAATCCCAGGGCTCAATCTTTATTCCCGCCCCTTCGGCATCGGCAATCTGCTGCATCTCCGCCAGCTCTTCCTTGGCTCGGTTGAGAGCATAATTCCAGAGCTGCAGCAGGAATTCCTCGACTTTTTCCGGCGTCCGGGCCATATTTACTTCGATGGCGTAATGGGCATAAGTGGGGTAACCAAGGATTTGGGCTCTCTCGGTTCTCAGGGCAATGATTTTCTTGATAATTTCCTTATTATCAAATTCATTATAATTATCGCCCCGGTAGATGTAGCCCATAAACAGCCGCTTGCGCAGCTCGCGGTTCTTGGCGTACTGAAGGAAAGGCACGATGCTCGGCACCTGGGTCGTAAAAACCCATTTACCCTCTAACCCAAACCTTTTGGCTGTTTCCGCCGCCATGTCAATTACATTCTGAGGCAGGCCTTCCAGATCCTTCTTGTTCTCGATAACCAGCTTGAAGTTGTTGGTTTCTTGAAGAACGTTATTCCCGAACTTCAACGAAAGGAGCGAAAGCTCGCGGTCAATCTGGCGGACCCTTTCTTTCTGTTCGGGCGTGAGCAGCGCGCCGGAGCGAACAAAGTCCTGGTATATTTTCTCGAGTAAGAACTTTTCCTCCTCGCCCAACTTGAGCCTGTGGCGCTGGTCATAAACAGCTTTAATCCGGGCAAAAAGCTGGTCGTTGAGATAAATATTAGAGCGATGCTGACTCGTAAGGGGTGTCGCCTGTTCGGCAATCTTCTGCAGCTCGGGAGAAGAGTGGGCGCTCTGCAAGGCTCCGAACACGGCGGAAACACGAGAGAGGAACTCGCCGCTCCGGTCAAAGGCCAGAATCGTGTTCTCGAAGGTCGGCGGCTTGGGGTTCTTAACAATCGCCTCAATTTCGGCCTGATGAAGCTCGATCCCCTTCTTTATTGCCGGCAAGAAGTGCTCGTTCTTAATCCGGTCAAACGGCGGCGTCTCGAACGGCGTCTGGTAGGCCGAAAAGAAGGGGTTGGTTTCTTCTTCAACCGGAAGCTTGGCGGGAGAAGAGCTCAGGAATAAAAACGAGCCAAACAAAATGAGAACGCCAGGAAATAATAACCATGCTTTTTTGGAAGCAGAAGTCTTAAATGTCTTCATCTTCCCTCCTCGACTTGGAGAAATTAAGATTACAGGAGAAATTATAATCGCCGGCTCCCGCCTAAAGTCAAGTGATGGTTTCTCGAGCCATGGGCGGAGGGGCCGAGAGGGAGCCGTGAATTAGCGGGCATGATAGCTTGCTGTTAACGGGCACCAGGGAGGTTGTCTCTTCGGCCCCTCAGGTTGGCAAGAAAAATTGAAACTTGTATCATGTTCGTGGTTAGATGGATTCTAAGGGTAAAAAGAACCTCGGCCGTTTAACCTTGGCCTTAATTATTTGTTTTTTAACGCCGATGTGCCGACAGGCCAATCTTGAGGTCGCCAAGCAAATCGATATGCTTTTTTCGAGCCTGATTACCAGCCGAGAACCAGGGGCGGCCGTTATGGTCATCAAGGATGGCCAGCCTGTGTTCAATCAAGGATATGGAGTCACAGACCTGCGGACTTTCCGGCCGGTCGGAAGCAATACCAACTTCCGCCTGGCTTCTCTGACCAAGGCCTTCACGGCCGCCGCGGTCATGCTTGCTGTCCGGGATGGCAAGCTGCGTTATGAGGACCGCTTGACCGACATCTTCCCGGAGTTTCCCGCTTACGGCCGGGAAATTAGCATCCGCCACCTGCTGCAGCATACTTCCGGCTTGCCTGATTATGAAGACCTGCTGCCTGCTTTCGACCGGACAAAACCAGTTGAAGAGGTCCAGGTCAAAGATGCGGAGGTATTAGCTCTTTTAGAAAAAACTAATGCCGGACGATTTCCTCCCGGCAGCCAATGGGCCTACAGTAACTCTGGCTATGTCCTGCTGGGATTAATCGTCGCGAAGGCAACCGGAAAGCCTTTTGATGAATTCTTGCAAGAGAGGATATTCGAGCCGTTGGGGATGACGCAAACAGTGGCTTATGTGCGAGGAAAGAATGAAGTCCCTAACCGGGCCTTCGGCCATTCGAAAAAAGACGGCCGGTGGGTCGAAACCGACCAGAGTCCCACTTCCGCTACTCTGGGCGATGGCGGCGTATACTCCTCGGTTGAAGACCTGGCGAAGTGGGATAAAGCCTGGCAGGCGGGCGGGCTACTGAGGGAAGCAGAAATAAACCTCGCCCTGACGCCTGTCTCCACCCCGGGTCAAGGGCCGATGGAGCCGGACGGCACGCCAGCTGCTTACGGGTTTGGCTGGTTTCTAAACCCGTGGAAGGGCCAGCGGCGGGTGTGGCATTATGGCGAAACCCGCGGGTTCAGAACAGCTCTTCACCGTTTTCCTGACAAACGGTTGACAATTATTATTCTGGCCAACCGCTCCGACCTCGATGCCAGCTCTTTATGCCTCCGTCTGGCCGCGCTTTTTTTGGGGGAAAATTCTAAGAAGCCCTGAAAAAATTGTTCCTAAATTTATTTCCCTTTTTTTTCTTTTTTCCGGGGAAACCGTAGGTTCAAACTGGTAAGGACCTGCAATTTCCGGAAAAAACAAGACTGAATGAGAGACGATGCCGAAGGTCCGTTTGCCGGCCTAAAACTCAGGGATAAATAGACACAGTAGACGCTCCCCTCGGTTCTTTGAAGAAGCTTTTCCTCCCGAAAGCGCTTCCTCTTCAAGGGATCAATTTTCTGGATTGTCAGGTTTTGTCCCCACTTATTTGACTTTCACCCTAAACAAGATTACAACCGTTCTGAGATTTACATTTCATAACTGATAGCCTGAGGTGAACCGATGAAAAAAAGAAGCGTGTTAATAGCAATCGTCGTCATTTTCGTTATCGCTGCGGCCGCCAGGGCTCACAACACTTCCAGCCTGCCTCCCCAGTTGAAAAAAGCCCTTGCTTCTTTTGACTCCCTCCTGCCCTATAAGCTCGTCAGCATAATGGCTTCCGCTCAGATGGCTGGTCGCTTAACAGGAGATGAAGGCTATACCAGAGCGGCTAAATGGGCCGCAGCCAGGTTCAAGGAATGGGGGTTAAAACCTATGGACACCCGCCTTGGCTACCTTCAGCCGTATCCATCACCTTATACCATTATTGACGATGCAAAGATGACCCTGCATATTCCTGTCTCTCCCGGCCTAAGTGGAAAGGGTGAATATAAGGATATCATATTAAACCCGGAGGTGGATTTCTTGCCCCTGCTCTTTGCTGCCAGCGGCCAGCAGACCGCAGCCCTGGCGTTTATAGGCTGGGGAATTTCGGCCCCCGAGCTCAACTACGACGATTACGCCGGGATTGATGTTAAAGGAAAATTTGTCCTCTGCTTCCGGGGCACGCCCGACCCGTCTCGCCCTGAATTTCAGTTTCACGACGAGCACCGAACACGGATGAAGGCGGCCAAAGAAAAAGGCGCCCGCGGTTTGCTCTATATTTATCCGGAAGTCCTCGCCAACCCGAACGGCGACTGGCTGGCGGATTTTATGCCAAGTATCATCAGCGAGAAAGCTGCCGACTTGATTCTTAAAGAAATTAATACCACTTCGGCCGAGCTCAAAAGAGCCCTGGAAACTTATAAGAGGCCGATATCTTTCCCGCTTCAATCCAGGCTAAGCTATTCTGTTTCATCCCGCCATTTTCCCGATGGCACAGGCTACAACGTAGCTGGCTGGGTCGAAGGCTCCGACCCAAGACTGAGAAAAGAGCTCATAATTGTCGGCGGCCATTTCGACCACTGCGGCCAGCATATGGGGCGGCTTTTCCCCGGGGCCAATGACAACGCCAGCGGTTCAGCTGTGGTCATGGCGCTCGCCAGAATTTTCGCTTCCCTCACTCCGAAACCGAAGCGGTCAGTTATGTTTGTGCTTTTTGGCGGCGAAGAAATGGGACTTCAAGGTTCAACCTATTTTGCCCAGCACTTGCCAGCCGGTTTCGAAAAGATAGTAGCCATGTTTAATTATGATATGACTGGAGAAGGTGACGGAGCCTCCTGCGGCTTAAGCGCCTCGCCGCCTGAGCTTAAAGAAGGACTCGAAAAGGCAAATCAAGAAATAAATATTATTAGAAGCATGCGCATCATTCGGCAGGTCGGCGTCCGCTCTTCTGATTTTGCGCCCTTCTTCCGGCTGGGCATCCCCGTCGTAAGCTTCAGTTCCAACGGGCCTCACCTGGCATATCATCAAACCGGCGACACTATTTTCCGGGTGAATCCTGAGATTATGGCTAGCATCGCTCAAGTCTCAGCCGTAGCCATTTATTTCCTGGCTGATAAATAAGAAATCTCTGCTACCCGCTTTCTCCTGTGCCATTTTGCCTTCAAAGAAAGCCTGCCGGATTAAAATCGCCGCCGTGAGAGAGAAGCAAGAACACGGTTTGGGGTGAAAGGGTAAGCTTCTTTGGCCTTTCTTTTCCGCTACAAGACAGGTCATATCTTAGATTTACTCTTGGGGTTGGAGAAGCCGGCTATTCAATTTTAAGCCTTTTCTTTTAATTAGACTCTCGTTAGCCTTTCCCTCTCCGGCAAACCGAAAATTTCTTCGACGTTTTCCTTTGACCTAAGCCTCTCAACCGAATCAGGGCAAACCTGGCTGGCCAACCTCTTCTTGCCGAGTCTGGCCGAAAACCAGATTCACCAAAGACACGAAATAATCAAGCTGACCCCTTAATCTTATCCTTGATTGACTTCAGCTTGTTATGGGGGGTGGCCAATCTATCTCCCTCGGCCAAGTATTTCTTCGGGAAGCAGGCGGCCACGGTGTAATTCGGGTCGACGACCTGGGCAATTTTAGCCGTCCCGACCTGCGAGAGAAGTTGATACGCGTCCATCATCTCGAAATGAAAATCATTGACCAGCCATTCCACCATATCTTTGTGAGCAATCCGGAAAGCATCCTCGAGCGGCCGATAGCTGCCGACGCTCATCAGATAATCATCGCTCTCCACCCGAGGCCAGCTGATTTTCCAGCCCTTGACGACGTCAACAACAAAAGTAACCTTCATCGCGGCCTCGACGGCTGTGCCGATTATCTCGCCGTCTCCCTGGACTAAGTGGCCATCGCCGAGGAAAAGGAGAGCGCCTTTAACATTAACAGGCAAGTACACCGTATTCCCCGCCTTTACCTCAGGGAAATCCAGGTTACCGCCGAAGGCCTCTGGGACTACGGTCCATCTGGCTTCATTATGCGCCGGCGCGACGCCCAGACAGCCGAGAAACGGCCGCATCGGGATTTCGCAGGTGTACGAGCCGTTGAGGGCTTTAAACCGGACAGTGTTATTCTGGCGGTTAACTTCATACCACCAAACTTTTTCCGGCAGAGGGGAGTGAAGCAAAGCGGTGTAATCAGTAGCGCTCAGGGCGCCAAAATTGGGGAAGGAGCTGCTGATTCCGTGGTCGCGGGCGGGCTCGAGGGCGATTATATGGACAGCCAGTGTATCCCCTGGCTCTGCCCCTTCGATATAAAACGGCCCGGTCTGGGGATTATCATGGTCGGCTGGGATGACTTTCGTCGGCACATCTTGAGGCGATTTCACCCGGCCATCATAACAGTCTTCAGTCATCGTTTCGACCACCCAGCCTGGTTGCAGCCGCATGACTGGCTTATGCTGGCCAAAAGTATACTTGTATTCTCCGGGCTTACGTAGGTAAGTTATTTTTTTTACCTCACCGGTAGTTAAAGCTGAGCCCCAGAGGCTGATGATTAAACCCAAAAAACAGGCATAAATCGTCCGAGCCGATAACTTTTTCATCGCTGTCCTCCTTATTTCCTGTAATAATTTAATAAAATAATTTTGAATATTGCTGTGGCTAAAAGCAACTCAATTCGCCAGGTATTTTAGCTGATTTATCCCAAAAATAAGAAATGGCTTCAGCCGGTTGAACCACGGACCTGATAACTTTCCTTATCAGGGACCGCCGGCCGTTTTTTGTCGACCGCTGGATTGTCCGAGTTGTTCCCCGAGATAGAACTGGAGTCCTGTGCACCCAATGAGGCCGAAAGATTCCCGGGCCCACCTATCGCTTGGGAAAAGAGGCTGGTATGTTTTTCCTCGAGACGCATCCTCGTCCGGCAACCGAGAGGCGTCGAAAGGTCAAAGCGGGGATGAAAAAAAGACCTGGTTTATTCCTCTTCCTATTTCTCCCTGGAAGACAGAGCTATTTTTTCGTTTAACTCGATTTCCGCCACGAGCCTGAAGCGATTTGACCAGCGAGAGCAAGACACCTGAGGAGGAAACCCGAGTTTAAATTAAGGCCAGAAACGGATTAATCAGGAACAAGAAAACGAGTTCCCCTGTTAAAAATGGTCAGCCCGATGAATTAAGAGCGGCGGCGTCGGCACTCGGCGAACATATAAAAAAATAAATTAATATTCCAACTAAATATCCTCGCCCAAACGCCGAGAAAATAATTCGGAACATGAGGGCGGGTCTCTCTTTTCAGAGGAGTTTCTGATAGACTCGATAGACCTTATATATTTCGCCGCCCATCCGCTCCATCTCCCCGCGCACCCGGACGTTGGCTTCCATCTCATGGTGGGTATCGATAACCTCGAAACCAGCCTCCCAGGCTGACATGAGCATCTTAACCCCCATCAGCACGTCCAGGCCCATCCCCCGGTATTTCTCTTTAATTGCCCCGAGCAGCAGGTCGAGCTGCTTCGTTTTTTTGGCAGCTCGCAAGATATGAATAAAACCGAACGGGAAGAGTCGGCCCTTGGCCTTCTGGATCCCGGCCGTCATGTCAGGAATACCGACAATAAAGGCGACAGGCTCCTGTTCTTTCACGACCACTTTGACAAAACGCGGGTCAATAACAGGGAGATAGCGCTTCGCTAGCTCATCCATCTCTTTTTCATCCAGGGGTGCGTAGCCGTAAATCTCGCCCGCGAGGTAGCATTCGTTCATCAAAGAAAGAATCGGCCGAACCCATGGTTTGAGTTCTTGGCGTTTCTTGAATTCTAAGACCGTGAACCCGCCTCGCTTCATCACCCGGTCGTAGATTTTCTTATAAAAATCAGGCAGCTCCTTCGGGATGACAATCTTGTAAACAAAATAATCTATGTCTTTGCTGTAGCCGGCTTCTTCGACAAACCGGGGCATCCATTCGTAGTTATAATAAGTGGCGATGGTCGCTCGATTTTCAAACCCCTTAATTAAAAAGCCTTCAGGGTCCTGGTCAGAAAAACCGTAGGGACCGACCACCTTAACCATTCCCTTGCTCTGCGCCCAGGACTCGATGCGGGCCAAAAGGGCGTGGACAACTTCTTTATCCTCGTAAGTCTCCAGATACCCGAACCGGGCGGTCTTTTCCTGACGGTATTCATTATAGCGGCGGTTGATGATACCCATGACCCGACCCACCGGTCGGCCGTCACGGTAGGCTAAGAGCATAAGGGTGTCGCAATAAGAAAAGGCCCGGTTCTTTGTCGGGTCAAAATATTTCTTTTCATCCATCCAGATTGGCGGCACCCAGTTAGCATGGCCTCGATGAATTTTGGCGGGAAGAAAAATGAAGGTTTTCCGGTCGCCAGACGAGACAACCTCTCTAATTTCCAAGGCCATACCGCCCTCCGGAATCCATAATTAGCCATTTTTATCCCACAATCGCCGGAAAAAATCAAGACAGGGCCTCTCCGGCTAAAACTTCAACATGGATCAAACTCACCGAGTTTTATCTGGGCCCAGCGGGACGGGACGGCGCGGTCTCTCTCATGGAGGGCTAAATTTCCTCTAAATCAAAGCGCTGCCCTCAACATAGAAATGCTAACCTTTTTGTCCTTAAATTGCTCTCGGAAAAAGATAACCCCGGGATTACAAGACGCTATTATTCGTAGACTAAGATCTCCACGCGACGGTTCTTCGCCCGGCCTTCGCGGGTCGAGTTATCAGCCACCGGCACGGAACTTCCCAGGCTGACGACAGCCATTCTGTGCAAAGGAATATGATAAGTCTTATAGAGGTACATCATTACGGCTTCGGCCCTTTTGCGGCCGAGAACCATGTTGACTTCCTCAGGTCCGGTGTTATCAGTATGGCCTTGAATTTCAATATAAACGCCCTTATTTTCTTCGACCAGCCGCTGGATGAAACGGTCGATAGCGGCTTTCGCCTCCGGCGTCAGCTCGGCGCTGTTAAAAGCAAACTTAGCTTCGTCGCTGCGCAGGGTTTCCTTCAACACGAGGTTACCCCGGATCAAGGTTTTGACTTCCTCAATTTTTCCGTCGACCTGCTTGAACTGGGAATCGTGCTTGCTGATCAGCTCGCCGATAGTGGCCAGCTTTTCGTCGTGTTCCCTTATCCTCTTCTGGGTTTCTTCGATTTCCGTCGACACCTTAGCTAATTTTTGGTCAACAGCCGCCACTTCAGTGCTGACATATTTTTTCGTGGCACAACCTGAACCAATAATGGCGGCGGCGACAACGAGGAAAATCAGCCGGCTCGCGAAACGATTCTTTCTCATGCTCGCCTCCTTATCTGGATATCAGAATC
The DNA here is from genome assembly GCA_037441905.1 of Candidatus Aminicenantota bacterium. Taxonomy (GTDB): domain Bacteria; phylum Acidobacteriota; class Aminicenantia; order Aminicenantales; family CALLJL01; genus CALLJL01. The sequence continues at coordinate 33,875 of JBBIRF010000021.1, read as the reverse complement.
AAAGCTTCCTTAGAGTATATCTAAGATAAGCAATTATACACCCAAAGGGCCTTTTTTGAAAATCCCCTGAAAGGAGCAGCTACTTCATGCTCCCTAAACATTTCGATTTCCCTCAGATCTCCCTATCGTTTTAAAACTCTTATGCCTGCAACGCCCTGACTGCTTTCATCTAGGCCTGGGCTCCAAAAAAACTTAGGGGAGACACATCCTTTGCCCTTTATTTCAGCCAATCTACCTAAATATTTTTTGTCCCGCCTAAATGGCCAGATTGTTTTGCGGCAACGCCGACTTTATGAGATATGAGATCATTCAATAGCGAAAAATTCCTCTTGCGGCTCTACCCCGAGCGAATTCGCTATCCCTGGTGGTCGCCTCTAAAAGAAGGCTCTAAAATAATCTTACGCCCCGCCTGAATGGTTTGACCTCACTTACCCTGGGGGCATTCTCTGGTTTAATATCCTTGCCTGGTTCGAATCCGGTATTTCCCTTTGACCGTTGCCACTCGTATCCGCCGGTAACTGCTATCCTCCCGGTAGGAAGTGTAGCCAATGATATATTGATGACTTTGCTCTTTCTTGATCTCGGTCAGCGAAAGAATAAGGCCGGCCAGGTTGTCGACAAAGAAAGCTTGGCCGCCGGTCGCCAGGGCGAAGCTGCTTAAGGTATTAACAATGCCGGCAGGCGTTAACCCCTGGACTCGTTTGTGCTTGGCCAGGATGGCTTCTGCCCGGGGGATTTTATAACCGATTACATAAATAGGCACTTCCACCCGCCGAGCAATCTCCAGAGCCTCATCGGCGGTCAGCTGGCTATCATTTTCGATGCCATCGGTAATAAGCAGCAGGGCTCTTTTTTCATTCTTAGCCCGGACCGCAAACTCGGGCGAAACAGCCACCGCGTCATTCAAAGCTGTTTTGCCGTAAGCTTCTTCCTCATCTAAGGCCGCAAGAAAGGCCGCCTTATCCGCCGTATGCCGGCAGGCAACTTCTACCTGGCCATCGGCAAACACCAGCAGGGCAACATCATCCTCGGGAGTCAAGAGTTTTTCCGCTAAGAAGTGAAGGCCTTGCTTACATTCCTCGAATTTATCCTCCAGCGCCATGCTGCCGCTCACATCCAACAGAATTGTGAGGCTCAAGGGAGCTTTTTGGTCATGCTGAAAGTAAGTAATCGGCTTTTTTTCGTTATTCTCGAAAATAATGAAATCCTTGGCTTCGAGGTTGTTAATGTAACGGCCTCTCCCGTCCTGAACGGTAACCGCCAGAGTTACTGCATTAACGGTCACGCTGAAGGCTGGTTTCGGCTGCGCTTGTCCAGGTGGCTTGTCCTCAGCCAGAAGCGAACCGAAGATTAGCGCGCTGAGGGCGAATGAAAGTACAGGTTGATACCGCCACCGCCTCAGCCCGATTAAAACCCGGGAATAAGAAACATATAAAATAAACGTCATAGATATTGCTCTTTTTGATATTATTTTAGGCTGAAGAGTCCTTAATTACAAATAGCAAATTGGCCCGCGGTTAGGACTCGAAGGAAAGTTTTTGGCCGGGGCCCTGCCATTCCCGCCCCGGCAAAGTTCTTTCTGACCTAAAGAGCGTATTTTAAGGGGATAGCGCGGGGGCCTAGGCGCAAGAGGTCAAGCCTGGTTGGCTTTATCTTGATGAGACTTGCCTCAACCCACTCAAACCGAGCTAAGGAAGCCAGTCTCACCCCGACTGGCCAGAGCGGCGCGGCCTTGGGCCTTCAGGATAGGCCCTTTAACCCCTCCTCGCCTCTTTCCTTCCACCGCCTCAACACCTTCCGCACCGTCTTCCTGGTCGTCCGCTACCACCTGGCTACCTCTGAGATACTCCCCGTCTCCTCATAGGCCTTAACTATCGCTTTCCTGGCTAAAATAGCCGAGCCATTGTAAATCTCATAGTAACTGGAGTATATATTTGCTGTCATTTGGGTTCGGGCTTCCTCCTTCCATTGAAAAAGTTGAAACAAAATTTTTAAGGGGGAAGCCCGGCTCGACCAAGTACTAACCTGATAAATCTCCTTGCCTATTCGTCCCCGGCCCCGACCGCCGGACTACCCCCACGCCTCTTCCATATATTCCCCTGTACCTGGACCCCATCTCTTAACCCAAAACAGGTTTCTATTTGACAACGGCGGTTAAAATGGCATAATGGATTATTTCTTATTGACCAGGATGCAATATGACAAAAAAGTACAGTTTCCCCCGCGGCATCCATCCACCAGAAAATAAACATCTCACGGAAGCGAGCCCGCTGGAGTTCCTTCCGCCGCCCGAAAAAGTTTTTATCCCGCTCCATCAGCATTTTGGCGCCCCGGCTGCCCCTTTAGTCAAAAAGGGCGACGAAGTCCTGCTGGGTCAGAAAATCGGCGAGTCTAAGGCGCTTTTTTCCGCGCCTGTCCATGCGAGCGTCTCAGGCAAGGTTCTTTCAGTCGAGGACGTAATTCATCCTAACGGCTATCCCGTGCTGGCTGTTGTTATCAGCAATGACGGGCAGGACCGCTTAAGCCCGGAGGTCAGAGAAACTGACGACCCTTTTGCCCTTTCCCCGGAGGAAATAAAACAAAAGGTAAAAGAAGCCGGGGTAGTCGGGCTCGGCGGCGCTGCTTTTCCGACGGCCGTAAAACTCTCTCCGCCAAAGGATAAGCCGATTGATACTCTGGTCATCAACGGCTGTGAATGCGAGCCGTTTTTAACCGCCGACCACCGCCTGATGCTGGAATTTCCCGAAGCGATAATCAAAGGCGCGGAGTTAGCCCGTCGAGCTGTCGGCGCGACGCGCATCATCTTCGGGGTTGAAGACAAAAAACCGGACGCGGCGGCGGCGCTCGCGCGGCATCTGGCCGGAGTGCCGGCCACAATCGTCTTGCTTAAGACCAAGTACCCTCAAGGGGCCGAGAAAAACTTAATCTACGCCCTGCTCCGCCGCGAAGTGCCGCGCGGGGGCCTGCCGTTTGATGTCGGCGTCGTCGTCCAGAACGTGGGCACAGCCAAGGCTATCTGGGAAGCCTGTGCTTACGGCAAACCTCTGGTCGAGCGGGCCATCACCGTCACCGGGCCGATGATTAAACAGCCCAGAAATCTGCTGGTGAGGATTGGCACACCCCTGTCTCACGTGGTCGCTTACTGTGGCGGGGTGGATGACTCCGCCAGCCTATTGGTCATGGGTGGTCCGATGATGGGCTTGGCTCAATGTTCCTTAGACGCGCCGGTAATCAAAGGGACCTCCGGCCTGGTGGCGTTACCCCAGGCGCCGGAGGAGGCGGAATTTCCCTGCATTCGCTGCGGCCGGTGCGTCGACCACTGCCCGATGCGTCTTGTCCCCACCCAGATCGTCAAGTTTGTGCAGGCTGAAAAATGGCCAGAGGCTGAATCCTGGGGAGCCATGGATTGCGTCGAATGCGGCTGCTGCCACTATGTCTGTCCGTCGAAAATCCGGCTTGTCCACTGGATAAGATTGGGGAAAAATACAATTGCCAGACTAAGACGAAAAAAGAGCGCCTGATGAAAGAAACCGATAAATTAAAAGAAGCCGCCATCCAGACGGCTTTCATCCTTGAATCTTCACCTCATCTGCGGGCGAAAGATACCACTCCCCGGATAATGTACCGCGTCATCCTCAGCTTACTGCCTGCGGTGGCTGCCTCCGTGTATTTCTTCCGCTGGCGGGCCGTGGTCTTAATCCTCGTTTCCGTGGCCGGCACGCTGGCCACCGAGGCACTGTTTTTACTCGCCCGGAAAAAGCCGCTGGCGGCCGCCGTCGACGGCTCAGCCGCCATTACCGGGCTGCTTCTGGCACTCACTTTGCCCCCTTCTCTTCCTCCCGGGATGGCCGTTCTCGGTTCAATCATCGCCATCAGCCTCGGCAAACAAATCTACGGTGGTCTGGGGCATAATATTTTTAACCCGGCCTTAGTCGGACGAGCCTTTCTGCAGGCCGCCTTTCCCGTGGCCATGACTACCTGGGTTCCGCCGGTGATGATGAGGGTAGACCTGGCCACCTTTGCCACTCCCTTAGGAAACCTTAAATTCCAGAACGCTCTCGCCCAGGGCACGCTGACCCCGGTTAAAGACCTTTTCTGGGGAAATGTTGGCGGCTGCTTAGGAGAGACATCTGCGGCGGCCCTCCTCGTCGGCGCCGTCTATCTGCTGGTCAAGAAAACTATCGATTGGCGCATTCCCGCCGGGATTATTGTTTCCCTCAGTGTGTTTACCGGCATCTTCTGGCTCGCCAACCCTCAGCAGTATGCCCCGCCTCATTTCCATCTTTTTGCCGGCGGGCTTGTTCTCGGGGCTTTTTTCATGGCCACAGATATGGTCACTTCGCCTATAACGCCGGCCGGTATCTGGATTTATTCGGTCGGCATAGGCCTGATAATAGGTGTCATCCGCCTTTTTGGCGGCTTGCCAGAAGGCGTGATGTATTCCATCCTGCTGATGAACACTTTTGTCCCTCTTTTTAACCTTTACCTCCGGCCCCGCATTCTGGGAGAAAGGAGGCGGAAAAGATGAGCCTTTCTACCAGGATGGTTGTGGTTCTGACGGCCATCGGGCTTCTTTCAGGGAGCTTTCTGGCTATAGTCGGCGAAGTAACCAAAGAGCGGATTAAGCTTAACCGCAAAAAAGAAATTGAGCAGGCCGTGTTATTAGTCGTTCCCGAGGCGGCAACCAGTCAAACGGTCTACGAGGAAGGCAGCCTCGCCGTTCATCTGGCGAAGAAAGAAGATGGCGAACCAGTCGGCTTAGGCTTGCAAGCCTCCGGGTCTGGGTTTCAAGATAAGATTACTTTGATCATCGGGACCAACCTTGACCTCACCAGAATTACTAGCTTGACTATAATCGACCAAAAGGAGACGCCAGGGTTGGGAGCTAAGATTACGGATAAGATGGCCTTCCTCCGCTACTGGGAGAACCGCGATTGTACCCAGGCTCTTAAGCTGAGAAAACCCCCGGTTGAGGACCCGCAAGCTTTAGCCGCGAATGAAGTCAACGCCATTACTGGCGCGACTATTTCTTCGCAATCAGTCCTGAACATAGTCAACGCGGCTGTGGCCAGGGCCAAACAATTGCAGGCCGAAGGTAAGTTTAAACCCGGGAATTGACGATGCCTAAAAAGTCGCTAACCCAGGAACTGGTCAAAGGAGTGTGGAGCGAAAACCCGGTGACGCGCCAGCTGCTCGGGTTGTGCTCCGTCCTGGCCGTGAGCAACGCGGTCATCAACGGTATTGCCATGGGCCTGGCAGTGACCTTCGTCCTGGTCTTTAGCTCGCTCCTCGTCTCTTTGGTCCGGAAACTTATTCCCAACCAGGTCCGGATCGCTTCCTACATCGTCATCATCGCCAGCTTTGTCACCATCGCGGACCGCGTCCTGGCCGCTTATTTCCCCGACCTGTCCAAAGCCATGGGGCCGTATGTTCCTCTAATTGTGGTTAACTGCATTATTTTAGGACGAGCCGAGGCCTTCGCCTCCAAGAATAACGTGGGCCGGGCGACAATTGATGCCGTGGGGATGAGTGCCGGCTATGTCTTGACGCTCCTTCTGATGGGCATTGTCCGGGAACTTCTGGGCAACCGGACCATCCTCGGCCATCAAGTCCTGGGCAAAGCGTTCGAGCCCTGGGTAGTCATGCTCTTGCCGCCCGGAGCCTTCATCATGTTAGGATTGATTATTTCGGTGGCCAATTTTATTGAAATTAAAGCTAAGCAGCGGAGAAAAAGCTCATGAGCCTGTTGGTCATCTTTATTTCCGCTGTCTTGATCAATAACTTCGTCTTTTATTATTTCCTTGGCCTTTGTCCATATCTTGGCGTTAGCCGTCGACTCGGACCGTCGCTTTCGATGGGGATGGCGGTCACTTTTGTCCTGAGCTTGACCGCCGTCAGCTCGTGGATGATCAATCACTGGGTCCTCATCCCCAACGGGCTGGATTATCTCCAAATCGTCTCTTTCATTTTAGTAATAGCCGCTTTGGTCCAGCTCGTCGAGATGTTCATCCGGAAAGTAAGCCCGCCATTATACCAGGCCATGGGGATTTATTTACCGCTCATTACCACCAACTGCATCATTATGGGTTTGGCTTTGCTGGCTGCTTTGCGCAATTACAACTTCGTCGAGACTGTGGTCTTCGGCATCTCCGCCGGCCTCGGTTTTACTCTGGCCATTGTCTTGATGGCGGCTATCCGGGAACAGCTTGACCTGGCCGACGTTCCTAAGCCCCTCCAGGGAGCCGGGATTGCTTTGATCACCGCCGGGATTATCGCCCTGGCCTTTATGGGTTTTTCCGGGATCATCAAATGAATATTATTATTCCGATAATAACGATGGGTATAATAGGGTTTGGGCTGGCCCTCGGCCTTGCCTTTGCCTACCGGAAGTTCAAAGTCGAAGTTGACCCGAGAATAGAAGAGATTGCCGCTGCCCTTCCTCAGGCGAATTGTGGCGCTTGCGGTTTTGCCGGCTGCCAGGCGCTGGCTGAAGCCTTAGTTGCCGGCAAGGCCCAGACTAATGCCTGCCCTGTTGGCGGCAACGAGGTGGCCGCTCGCGTGGCGGCCATTCTTGGAGTGGAAGCCGCGCCCGTCATTAAGAAAGTCGCCCGGCTTCATTGCCGCGGGACCCACGAAGCTGCCCCCACTAAAGGCAAGTATCTGGGAATAAACACCTGTTTAGCCGCCCACCTAATAGGTGGTTATAAGCTTTGTTCTTACGGCTGTTTGCACTTTGGCGATTGCGTCCGCTCCTGTCAGTTCGACGCCATGCGTCTGGCCGAAGACGGCCTGCCGATAATCGACGAAGAGAAGTGCACGGCGTGCGGTAAATGCGTCGAAGCCTGCCCCCGCAATTTACTCGAGCTTCATCCCGTAGAAGAAAACATTCTCGTTTTCTGCCGCTCGAAAGACAGGCCGGCGGTCGCGCGGAAGGTTTGCCGGAACGCTTGCATTGCCTGCAATATTTGCGTCCGGGCTTGCCCGGAAGCTATAATAATGGAAGATAACCTGGCGAAAATCGTCGACTGGAAAAAGATTCCAGAAGAGAAGATTCCGGCCATTGAAAAATGCCCGACTGGCGCCATTGGCCGGCTTAAAAAAGAAGAGAGGAAGGAAATAAAACCAGAACAGGTTGAGACAGAGATTTCTTCATGAGGGATGAAGGACTGGTCCAAAAAACAACCGGCGGTTTGGCCGAAGTTTTAGTCCAGGCCCGCGAAGCCTGTCATAATTGCGCCGCGCGGGCCATGTGCTCTGCAGATGCGAAGGGGGCTGCTGTGTTGCGAGTGTTGAACCCGGTAGCGGCTAAGCCCGGCGACCTGGTGGAAATAGAAGTGCCGGAAACGGCTTATTCTCGGCAGTTTGTTACCATGTTCGGCGTTTTCCTGGTGGCGGCGTTAACCGGCACTCTCCTGGGTGGGTTGCTGGCCAAGGCAATTAACCTCTCGACCAACTTGGCGGCGGCACTGGGATTCTTCCTGGGGGTGGCCGGCGCTGGCGTCATCAACTGGGTTCATTTCCGCAGGGCGAAGCATAAAACCTTGCCTGTGATCCTTTCCATCCTAACACCTGGAGGCATCCATGGATAGAAGAACTTTTTTCAAAACAATGTTGACCACTTCTTTGACGGCTCCTTGGTTCTTGGCCGCGAAAAAGAGCTCTACTGCGGTTGAACTTTATCTTATAAGCGATACACCCGAGGAGATTCTTCCTCGTCTCCTCCCCGGGCTAAACCAATTAGGCTTCTTTCAAGGAAAGAATTTTGCTTTCAGCCAGGCACATCCCCGGCAAGAAGCACTGACCCTCACGCTAAAGGCTCAAGGCTGGCGGCTCTCTTCGCCGGAGAAGGCCGAGCTAAGGGTTGGTTTTGGCCTTCTTCACGCCGCGGCTCGTCCGTCTTTTACCCTGATTCAAGACGGAAGAATCCGCGACCTGCGCTCCGCCAGTCTCTATTCCGTCTGGAAGCAAATGCAATCTTTGCCTCCCGTCCGGGTGCTGACAACCTTGACCGCCAACTCTCGTTTTCCATCGCCTGAACCCGGCCAGACCGTAGCTGTTAGGGTAAGAGGGCAGGTTATCGAAAGATTGCCTTTAGCCAGGAACATCCGGCGGACCATCGACACTGGCTCAGGCCGGATATCTTTCTTCGTGGAAAACGGCCACGTCCGCGTAGCCGATTCCACCTGCCGACATCAAGTTTGCGTGGCTTCCGCCGCCATCAGCTCGGCCGGGGAAAGAATTATCTGCGCTCCTAACCAATTTATCGTCGAGGTCGAAGGCCGGCGCTGGGTCGATACAATAATCGGCTAATCACTTTTGAATAAAAGGCCTCATCCCGGCTGGCATTTTCTTCGCTTTCAGCCGTTCCTTCTTTTTTCTATTCTTGGGCCTTTGGTCAGCTTTTTGCCGGGTTGCCGGCCTCAAGCCGGCTGGCAGGAAGTTTCCATTTTTTCCTTCGATACGGTTTGCGATATAAAAGTTTATGGCCAGCTCAAGGAATGCCAGTCGGCAGTCGACAGGGTGAGGGAAATCTTCAGCCGGTCTGAAGCACTCTTTTCTCCCGGGGCTCGCGATTTTCAGTCGGCCGAGGTGATGGAACTTTTCCAGCTCTCCCGGAAAATTCATGAAGATTCTGGAGGCGCCTTTGACCTGACCGTTGGCGTCCTGGCCGAACTCTGGGGTTTTCGTTCAAAGGCCTACCGTCTGCCCCGTCCAGAAGAGATTGGCCAGGCCCTGCGTTTTGTTGGCATGGAAAAAATTCAACAGGCGAACGGTAAGCTTGTCCTCCCGGAAGGAGTCATGCTGGATTGGGGCGGGATTGCTAAGGGATGGGCTGTCGACCAGGCATCAAAAGCTTTGCGGGCTGCGGGGGTTAAAAGAGGGTTTATCAACGCGGGGGGCGACCTTTTTTGCTGGGGAGAAAACCCTCATAACCAAGCCTGGCGGGTGGGCATCAAACATCCCCGGCAACCTGGTTTTTTAGGGGTATTAGAAATTAGAAACTTAGCCGCGGCTACTTCCGGAGATTACCAGCGTTATTTCCTTGTTAACGGCGTCCGCTACCATCATATTTTTAACCCTAAAACAGGCTGGCCGGCCAGAGGAAAGCAAAGTGTTACAGTTATCGGTCCCGAAACAGTCCTCTGCGATTGTTTGGCCACAGCTCTTTTTGTCCTCGAAAACCCGGAAGAGCTCTTAAAATTATATCCTGACTATGGAGCAATTATCGTCGACGAAAACGGCAAGCTTATTTTTTCGGGGAAGAAATATCCCTTTACCCCTCTTTCCCCCTAAATCTTCATCGGCATCAGGACATAGATATAACGTCTCGTATTTTCTTCTTCAGGCGTAAGCAAGGCGGCGCTGTTTTCGTCTTTAAGCTCAAAACGAACTTTCGAGGACTCAACAGTTGCCAAAAAGTCGAGTAAGTATTGCGAATTGAACCCGATTGCAATATCCGCTCCCTCATGCTCGACCGCAACTTCATCCCGAGCTTCGCCAATCTCAGGGTTGGAAGAGAACAAACTCAGTGTTCCTCCTTCAATATTTAGCTTTATTGCCTTGGACCTTTCAGTCGACAGTAAAGCTACCCGGCGAATAGCGTCAGTAAAAGTATTTCTATCGATATGAAGGACCACTGGATTTCCCTTGGGAATCACGGCTTCAAAGTTAGGGAACTTACTCTCGATTACCCGGGAAATTAGCGTCCGGTGACCTGAGCGGAAAAACAAGTTATTTTCGTCCAGGTCGAATTGAAGCTCACTATCGGCAATTTTTCTTAGCTCCGCCAAGGTCTTTTTAGCAATAATAACTCTAATTTCTTCTCTATTCTCGAGGGAAGGCACCTCTTGAATAGTATAAGCCAGGCGGTGGCCATCAGTGCTCACTAATTCGATGGTTTTATCTTTGATGATAAAAAGAGCACCATTGAGATAATAGCGTTGCTCCTGGGCAATCGCATAAAAAACGCGGTCAATCATCTCTTTAAACACGTCGAGTGGCAGGACAATGTTCTTTTCAAACCTGGCTTCGGGGATGGCTGGATAATCTTCTTTGGGTAAACAAAGGACTTTGAACTGACTCTTCCGGCAGCGGATTTCCATCATCAGGTCTTTTTTTTCCGTGAATGAGATGATTTCACCGTCAGGCAAAAGTTTGACAATATCGAAGAGCCGCTTGCCGGAAATAGTTAAAGCGCCTTCTTCTTCCACTTCAGCCTCAACCTTTGTCTTAAACCCGACTTCTAAGTCCGTCCCAACCAGTTCGACCTGCCCGTTCTTGGCTTCCATCAAGATGTTAGCCAGAATCGGCATGGTGGTTCTTTTCTCCACCACCCCTTGGAGCAACTGAAGCTCTTCTAAGATTTTTTCTTTCTGGACGCTAAATTTCATTTTCCACCTTCTTTTCTTTTTTTCTATTTATAAGCATAGAGCTTAAAAGATAATAAGAATAAAATCAATTGCCAATGTGCAAATCTTGAGTATCATCTTGATAATTCTACTGTAACATTAAAATCAGGTTGTTTATTTCTTTGTTGAATTCAGGGTTGCGACGTCTCATCTGCTCGATTTTTCTGATGCTGTGGAGAACGGTTGTATGATGTTTTCCACCGAGTTTTCTCCCGATTTCCGGCAGGCTCAGTTTTGCCGTCTCTTTGGCTAGATACATGGCTACCTGGCGGGGGAAAGCGACCTTGGGAGAATTATTCTTCGACTTTAGCTGGGCAGGTTTAATCTTAAAATGATTACAAACCACCCGGATGATTTTTTCCACACTAACCACTGAATCTTGAGTGTCTAAAAGTCCTTTGAGGGCGTCTCGGGCAAGCTCCAGGTCGATTTCCTGGCCTTTAAGCGAGGCGTAAGCAATAATCCGGCGCAAGTAGCCTTCAAGCTCCCTGATGTTCGAATGAACTTTGTCGGCGACGAATATTGCCACCGGCTCCGGGAGGTTAATGCCTTCGATTTCGGCTTTTTTCTGCAAGATGGCGATCCTTGTCTCGATATCAGGTGGCTTAAGGTCGGCAATTAAACCCCACTCGAACCTGGAGCTAAACCTTTCTTCCAGGTTCGGGATGTCCTTGGGCGGGCAATCAGATGAAATCACAATCTGTTTCTGGTTGTCATAAAGATGGTTAAAAGTATGGAAAAATTCTTCCTTGGTTCTTTCTCTACCGGAAAGATAGTGGATATCATCCATGAGAAGCAGGTCGACGCTGCGGTATTTTTGACGGAATTCCAGTATTTTGCCGTACTGAAGATGATTAATCAGGTCGTTCATAAATTTTTCAGTTGTTACGTACAAAATCTTCAGCTTATGGTTTTTATTAAGGGCATGATGACCGATAGCGTTCATCAGATGAGTTTTTCCCAGGCCAGCACCGCCATAGATATAGAGCGGGTTGTAAGCCTTGGCCGGGCTTTTGGCTACAGCTAAAGCGGCGGCATGGGCAAACTGGTTACAGCTGCCGACAACAAAGTTGTCAAAGGTGTAATTAGGGTTCAGATTAGGGTTCAGGAGAGAGCCATACTGGGTCCGCCTTTGTTCGGGTGAAGTGCGGATAAACGGGCTGGGCGTTTCATCAAAAATATACTTAATATCAAGGGGCCGGCCGAACAACTGTCTGGCACATTCATTGATCGTTTCACTGTAGTGGAAAGATAGCCAGTCGCGGAAATAGGAGTTGGGCACTTTAACATAAAGGCAATCTTTTTCTTGCCCGATGTAAGTGGTTGGCTCAAACCAGGTTTCGAAAGCGTTCGGGTCGACCCTCTTTTTTATTTCTTCCAGAAGTTCGACCCAGCAATTAGTTTTGATTTCTTCTTCCATGCTTCGCCCAACTTTTCCACAATTTTTTCCACAGCTGTGGAAAAAAACAGGCTTACCATCAACCTTATTCCCTCGGGTAAGCTTTCTTGAATATAACACCAGGATGGACTAATTTCAAGTTTAGCCAGTTTCTTGCGCCTTCGTAACTTATTGAAAATAAAAGAGAAAAAGATAGAAGCAAAAAAATTTATCTTGTGAGTTGAAAGCTCCGTTTTTTTTCGCGGGCGAAGAGCAATAGGCTATGTTAGAAATCAAACCCAACCCAGAACCGGGTAGCAAACGAGCCGTAGCCGGAAACGTCTAACGGCCGCCGAATAGAGGGAAATTCCAGGCGTTTGGCAAACTCGAGATGGATTGGAAGGCCGAGGAAAAAGAATTGCAGCCCATAACCGTAGGAACCGATGGCGTCAAACTCATGGACTACGGGAGAGAAATAGTCCCCCTCGAAGCGATAAAACTTCGCCGGAAACCCCTTGAGCTTGGAACGGGTGATATCGAAGAAAAATACACCCCTGACCGGCCCGACCTGGCCGAGGATGGTCTGGGCGGCCTCGACTAACGGAAAACGGAGCTCGAGGTTAAAAAACCAGCCTTCAGTGGCGATCAGGTTAAGGTAATTAGCCGAGCGAACCTGGTTATTCCCGCCGTAATAAAAGACCCTGGGGTCTCGTCCTAAACTGGCGAAACCTTCCCAGCGGAGAGCCAGGAGGATGTCTTCCCCAAAATAAAAGTACTTGCGCAAATCTGCCTCGAGAGTGGTGTTGGAAAAGAAGCTGGCCGAAGCCGGGATCGCCTGGTATAAAGAAAGGCGGTAGGTATAGCCGCTGGCTGGGCCGTAATATTTAAAATGCGTCGTCTCGCCGACCAAAGAGACAGCCGCTTGCAGCAGGTTGCCGTTCCAAAAAAGGCCGTAAGTCGCCGGGCTGAAAAAGCGCAAAGTAAAGGGGTCGAGGAAATTCTCCTCAAAATGATAGGCGCCGAGGCTGAATTCCGTCCGATGGTAACGGTTGAGTGGATAATAGCCAGCGAATTCAATACCAGTTATTTGACGGGTGGCCATGGCATCTTGATAGGTAAGGTAATCATAATAGTAAAGTGAGGGGTCGATATAGGAATAGGGGGTGTAATAATATTCGGTATAGTCATAGGCCACAGTCATAAATTGGAACCGGCGCTTCTGGTTGAGATACCCGATGAAGTAAGAACGAAAACTTCTGACCTGACTGGCCATAAAAAGAAAAGTATGGTCGGAGAGCATGTCGGAGAGAGTAATCATCGAACCGCCAAAGACAGATCCGTCGGTTGTGACCGCGGCGTCAATCGGCGGCCGGTTGGCGAGAAAAAGCTTTTCGAGGCCCTTATATTCTTGAATTTTGGCCGGGTCGATGGTGACTTTGATGGCCGCTTCTTCGGGTGTTTCCTGGCTGGCCGAGACATCGCTAAAGAACTCTTCTTTCGAGCCAGCGTCTGGAGATAAGGCCTCTCCTCGCTCTTTGTTTAATAACTCTGTTTCCTCCACCCCGGGGCCGAATTCTCCCTTGAACAGCTGAAAAGCTCCCTTATTAAACGAGGCAAAAACTATCTTTTGCGGGTCGTTGGCCATCGGGCGGGGGAAGAAGTTTCCCGTGCGCACGTCGGTCAAGCGATGGATGGTTCCAGTTTGCCGGTCCAGCCGATAAAGATTGTAGGCCCCTCTTTGATCCCCAGAGAAGAAAATATAATCTCCCGTCGGAGAAAAAACTGGCGTAATCGCGTTCCAGCGGCCAGAAGTAAGCCGGCGTCGTGCCGCAAGGTTGTGGCGGGGAGCAAGGAAAATGTGGTCGTAGCCATCCTCTCTTATGGTAAAAACTAACCAGCGGCCATCGGCCGAAAGCGAAGGCGCTTTTTCGAACAGCTCGTCGTGAGTAAGTTTGGTTATCTGGCCGTCCGTCAGGTCCGCGCGGAAGATATCCCTTCTTCCCTCGTCGAAGGCGGTAAAAAGCAACCCCTGACCTTCGGGCTCGAAGCAGGGCGAGGCCGGCTGGTCATAGGGGATCGCCACCTTTCTTAAGTCGGCGCCGGTCAGAGCATTGATAATGAAGAGAGAATGCCTTCTTCCGTCGCGGGCAAAGAAGGCGAGCCGGTCGCCATCCGGAGACCAGGCCAGACCTGGTCCGCTTGAAGGGTCGACCTCGAAGCGGATGTATTCATACCGGCTTGTATATCCTCTGGTGATATTCTTGATAACCCGGCCGTCTTTGGTGGAGATGAGGACGATGTCAATATCTTCAGCTTTGGCGTCGTAGGTTATTGTGGCGGCAATATCTCCCGAGGGCGAGAGGGCGTGGCTGAAGGCAAAATAATAAGGGTTCATCGGAAATTCGGGACCAAGGGTGATGCTGTAATCCTCGGGGTTTTCCCGCGTCAAGAATGCACGGTTGCGTTCCCGGAGGAAGCGTTTAAACGCCTGGTTAAACTCTTTGGTTTTCAGGCTAAAACTCCGTTTGAGCGGGTCAGGCCGCGTAAGCCCGATGGCCGGCATGTTGCGCATGCTCGACCAGAATTCCCTGATGCCGTTGCGACCAAAGCGATGTTCGATAAACTCGTAGAGAGCGTGGCCAAAATCATAAGCGGGGTCGCGGGGAAGCGGATAGCGAGAGGCCAGTTCACCCGTGTCAGTAAGCTCTGGAATACGGTCGTTCAGGACGGCGTCTCGGACGATCAGCGTCGACCACGGCGACCATTTCCCCGTGAGATATTCGCTTAACCCTTCAAACACCCAGAGGGGCGGCTGGATGATGGAGTAAAGAGCCGCGGCCTGGCGGCCCCACAGGAGGTCGAACTGGAAAACGTGGGTCAATTCATGAATCACCAGGTCCTGTAGTTCATCCAGGGGCATGTCGCCATGCAGGCCTATCCGGTGGAGCACAGGCTCGCTCACGCCGAGGACGCCTTCGGAAACCTGGAATAAGTTGGTCTGTTCGAAATCAGTGTAAGTGCGGTAATAAATCAGCGGCACAGGTTGCGGCAGCTGGTGTTGGAGGGCCTCAGAGACCCGGTAATAAGCCCTTTCAGCCGCCGTGGCCAGGTTGGCGACCAGGTCGAGGTCCTGGACATAAAAATAGACCGTAAAATGGTCTGTCGAGTAGGTTTTCCACTGAAAGTCTTCATAATTAATTTTGTTTTTGCCGTAGTAAGGATAAAAGAGTTGCTGCGCCTGGTTCAGGCCGCCAAACATCCGCAACCCTGGTCGGTACTGGGCTGCTGCTGGCAGAGCAAAAATTCCAAGGCTCACGGCTACCAATAAAGCGGCTGAGAGATAGCGGCCTTTCATGGCCGGCTCCTTACGTTTATGGGTCATTTTATCAATAGATATCGTTCTTGCGGCCTTTCCTCGCCAAAAATCAGCCGAAACAACCAGAGCTTAGCTCTCTGGGTCAGCTCATAGAGAGCAAACCGGGCTGGATAGCGAATATCCGGGGTAATTTTGCTTTCTTTGAAATTTTTTTCCAGCAGGACTTCGCCCGAAGGAACCTCGATGAGGGCAACCCTGAGTTCAAGAGTAAAGACAGCCCTGGCGGCCAACCCTTTTTCCGGACCAAAAAGCTCTTCTTCCTTGATTTCCGGCCGAAAAAGGATGGCTTTTCTTATTTCCTGGCTGAAACTGGCCTCACCAGTAAAGACCAGGCTCGGCTTCTCCGGAGGGGCCCAGGATGACCAATGTTCTTTCGAACGAATAAGCTCGGCTGAGGCCAGAGGCTCGGTGGCCGCCTTTACTTTGCCCCGGAAGCGCCGTGAGAACTCCGTTTGAAAATACGACATCAATGCCGCATTGAGGTCAACCTTCTGGTTTGATGGGCTGAGCCCGGATGAATCCTCTTTCTGATTCGCCTGGCCGGCTGTAATTTTGCTCTCGGGAGGTTCGGTCGCCGGTTTTTTCTTGGCGTCAACCGCGGCTGGCTCTTTCTTGGATTCCTTAACGATGAACGGAACCAGGGTGAGCTCGTCGTACTTTTCTATCCTTACCGGCGAATACGCGGGGATATCGAACTTAATTTTCTGATGCATTTCCGTGGCACAACTGGCGAAAAAGACCGGCAGCCAAAAAAGAAAGAATCGCGGCGGGCGAAGATTCATTCTTAACTCATCAATTAATAAGAGGAAAAACAACCCGCGCCTCATCCTCGGAGTTGAGGATGAAAGCTCGGCTTTCAGGTCTTAACTCTCCCTTCTTTTTTTCTTCTTTCTGGCCGGTCTTTTTTTCCTCCGCCTTTTCTGCCTTTTCGGCCGCCTTAAGGTTTTCTTCGAAATACCGAAAGTTCGCTTTGATGTAGCGGTTTTCCGGCGCCAGCTTTAGGGCCAGCTCGTATTCGGCACGGGCTTTCTCCCATAGCCCTTTCTTTTCATAAGCTACAGCCAAGTTATTGTGCAAGACAGCCGAATTCGGGTCTTTTTCCAGGGCTTTCTGCCAGCGAAAAATGGCCTCGTCCCACAGGTCGTGTTCAGCCGCCCAGATCCCCAGCCGGAGCTGGCTTGTTTCTGACTGCAGACTGCACCCCGTCATCAGGGTGAAGCCAAAAAGAAAGCTGAGCAAAATAAAAGCGAGCTTTCCCCTCTCTCTCCACCTCAGGCAACACTTAGTTAAAAAAATCGATTCCATCTGTCGCTCGGGTTGCGGCCTCCTCCTTTCATCCACGATGGATATATTATACCAGATTATTCCAGATTGCGATGTTTATTAGAGGGGAGATTTTCTAAAGTCATCAGAGAAAAAATATGGGAACCCGAAGTCCGTGGGGGAGTGGTTTGACATTCCAGCCGATGGCTCGAATTTTCTTAAACAAAAGGGCTGGTTGTTTTCTATTGATTCAATTTTATAAATGGGCTTAGCCAAAACTTGGCCAAAAGGAAAAATGCCTGCCTAAGATGAGGGTAGGGGAT
The DNA here is from genome assembly GCA_037441905.1 of Candidatus Aminicenantota bacterium. Classification (GTDB taxonomy): domain Bacteria; phylum Acidobacteriota; class Aminicenantia; order Aminicenantales; family CALLJL01; genus CALLJL01. The sequence continues at coordinate 17,126 of JBBIRF010000021.1, read as the reverse complement.
GGATAAAGGTAATCGCGCTGGAAATATGGTCGGACCACGCAAACAATATTGGATTAATCAGAAAAAAATTATTATGATACCAGAAGCTGTGGTAGCTCCCGGGAGCCCGGGTAAAGAAAAGACCAGCGCGGCGGCTGACCGCGGCCAAAGGAGGCAAAAATGGCTCAATTGATGGAAGGGAAGCCCTTAGCCGAGAAAATCAAAACAGAGGTCAAAATTGAGGTTGAACACCTGAGACAGGCTACCGGGTTGAACCCGAGGTTGGTCGGGGTACTCGTTGGCGAAAATAAAGCCTCGGAAATTTATCTGCGGACGAAAGAAAAAACGGCATCCGCCCTGGGCATTAGCTCCGAGATTCTAAGGCTGCCGGGAACTCTCAGCCAGAGAGAACTTCTTGATCGCCTGGAAGGGCTTAATCAAGACGAGACGGTCGACGGCATTCTCGTCCAGCTACCCCTGCCTCCAGGGTTCATGACCAATGAAGTTATCGAAGCTATTTCTCCGGCGAAGGATGTTGACGGGTTTCATCCTCTGAACCTCGGCCGGATTCTGATGAATGAGCCCGGCCTGAGGCCGTGCACGCCGGCGGGAATTATCGAGCTGCTTAAACATTACGGGGTTAGGCTCGAAGGCAAAGAAGTGGTGGTAATCGGCCGAAGCTTAATAGTAGGCAAGCCGCTGGCAGCCATGCTAACCAATGAAAACTCGACCGTCACTATATGCCATTCGCGGACACGAGAGCTTTCAAGAGTGGCCAGCCGGGCCGACATCCTGATAGCGGCCATGGGCCGGCCAGGTTTCGTTACCCCGGAGTTTATTCAAGAAGGAGCAGTCGTGGTTGATGTCGGGATAAATTACGTGTCGGACCCCGGCATAGTTAAAAGCCTTTTCGGTGAGGATGAACGCCGCCTTCGGGATTTAGGAGAAAAAGGGTATACGATCGTCGGCGATATCCACCCGCAGGCGAGAGAAAAAGCTTCTTTGATTACCCCCGTGCCCGGAGGCGTGGGGCCGCTCACTGTGGCTATGTTGATGCGGAACACCCTGCTGGCCTTTAAACGGCGACGGCAGTTAGGCTGAAGGATTCCGCGAGGGCAACCGCGGCGGCATCGGTTGAAATTATCTTGTTATTGAGCTGAAAGTTCATAAATACGGGGTAGAGCGAAAGCATGATGGCCATTTTTACGCGGCGACTGGCAAGATGGGAGGTTTTATGCTATAAATTTGGTTTCTTGAAACTTTTGCCCGGGAAGGACGAAGATGCCTAAGGTTTGTGAAATATGTTCGCGGGGGCCTGTTTTTGGCCGGAATATCAGCCATTCTCATAGGGTGACGTCCAGAAAGATGAGGCCCAACCTCCAGCGGGTTAAAATCAAACAGAACAGCGGTCACCGGTTTATCTGGATATGCACTCGATGTCTCCGCTCCGGCCGCGTCGAGAAAGCCGCTTAAACCATTTCCTGTCTCGCTCCGCTCCACCCCAAGAATTTTCAAGCAGATAAAAGAGTTAAAGCTTTACTCATAAAATCGTGCGGAAAAAAGCCATAAAAGCAATTACGTCCCCGAAGCCGAAACAATCGCTATCCTCAAGACTTTTAGAATCTTTATTTGGCCTCTTCAAGAAACCCGGAGACCTCGAAGCTATTAGCTTATAGCCTTTCGGCTGAGTGAACTTCCTTGAGGTCAGTAATTCGCTTTATTATTCCTTCGAGGTGACCCAGGTCGCGGATGGTAAGCGCGAGGTCGATTTTCGCCCTTCCTTCAGCATAAGTAGTCACCTCAGCCCGGGTGATGTTCCCGTTTAGCTCGGCGATGGCCGTGGCCACCTTAGCCAGAACCCCGGGCGAGTCAACCGTATGAACTCGAATCGCCGCCCGATAAACGCCTTCGGCTTTCGGGTCCCAGCTGGCATCGACCATTCTTTCGGGAGCCAGAATTTCTTTGGCTACGAGGGAGCAGCGGAGGGCATGGACGGTGATGCCTTTTCCCCGGGTAATATACCCGACGATAGGTTCGCCTTTGATAGGATGACAACAACGGCCGAGGGCGATAAGCTCTGTTTCGGTCTCAAGCCCACCTCTTTTAACCACGACGGCGGCGGGCGGCGGGCCTGGTTTGGAGGCGACGCTTTTAACTTTCTCAACCATCCGGGCGATAAGGGCTCCCGGGCCAGTGGGCTTTTTGGCTGCCGGCTCTGGGGTGGTTTTTTCAGCTGGGGGGCTTGTTATTTTTTCCTCCGCCCCCGACGACGACTCGACTGGTGAGGAAGATTTGCCTTCGAGGCGGTCAGGCTTGTTGCCTGGAGTGGCCGGACTGGCAGCTGATGGGGTGACGGACGAAGGGGTAACCATGGAGCCAGCTTGGGCGGTAACTTGGGGTTTAGCCGTGGAGGAAGGCGGGAATCCCATTTTTTCTAAGAACCGCTGGTCGATGATCAACCGGCCAAACCCGACAGCAGCAAAAAAATCATCGAGAGTCCGGAAGGACAACCCTGAGGCCTGGGCCAAACGAGGTAGCAGGTTGTTCTCGTCTTTTTCCCAACCCCCCTGAATCCCAGCCTGGCGAAGGGCTCTTTCCCACAATCGGCGGCCAAGCTCGATGCTTTTTAGTTTTTCTTTCTGACGAATCCAGCGTTTAATATGATGCCGGGCGGAGGAGGTTATGACCCAGCGGAGCCATTCTCTTTTGGGATATCTTTCGAGCGAGGTCTGAATCTCGACGATGTCTCCAGGCTTCAGGATGGTTTTAAGAGCCGCCGGCCGGCTGTTGACCAGGGCCGAGGCAGCATGCAGCCCGATCTCAGTGTGGACTTTAAAGGCAAAATCAAGCGCCGAAGCCCCAGCTGGCAGAGCGATGACCTTTCCTTTGGGAGTGAAAGTATAGACTTCCTCCGGTACAAGGTCTGACTTAAGCACCTTGAGAAACTCGAGGGGGTTTCGTTGTTCTTTATAAATTTCGACCATTTCCCGCAGCCATTCCAGGCGTTTGTCCTCCTGGATGAGCTGGGCTTGCGGTCCTTCCTTGTAGCGCCAGTGGGCGGCAATCCCGTTTTCGGCCAGGGCATGCATCTCCCTGGTCCGGATCTGGATTTCTACTGTCAGCCGGTCTTCGGTGATAATGGTTGTGTGCAGCGACTGATAAAGGTTTGGCTTGGGCATGGCGATGAAGTCGCGGAAGCGGTCAGGCATCGGGGGCCACTTCTGATGGATTATGCCCAAAGCGGCGTAACAGCTGCGGACGGTGTCAGTGATAATCCTGAGGGCTAAGAAATCATAAACCTGGTCGAAATCAACCCGCCGCCTTTTCATTTTCTCGTAGATGCTATACAGCCTTTTCACCCTTGTCTGAATCTCGCAGGGAATGTTATTTTCCGCGAGCAATTGCTTGAGCCGTTCTTTAAACGCTTCGAGCGAAGGTTCCGCCTTTGCCTTGACCGGTTCGACGATGGCTGCCACCCGGAAGTATTCCTGGGGAGAAACGTACCGGAACGCCAGGTCTTCGAGTTCAGACTTAAGCCGGCCCATGCCCAGGCGGTTGGCAATCGGGGCATAAATTTCCAGAGTTTCCCGGGCAACTTGTCGCTGCTTGGCCTCGGGCAGAAAACGTAGGGTTTGCAGGTTATGCAGACGGTCGGCAAGCTTAATAAAAATCGTCCTGAGGTCATCAGTCATAGCCAGGATTATCTTGCGGATGGTCTCGGCTTGCCTGATTTCAGGCGAGGCGTGTTCGACTCGGGTAATCTTGGTGACGCCCTCGACCAGCCTGGCGACTTCTGGCCCGAAATTTTTTTGCAAATCCTCGAGGGTGACGTCGGTGTCCTCGAGCACGTCGTGGAGGAGGCCGGCGATAAGCGTGGTCTTGTCGAGCATCAGGTCGGCGAGAATGTTGGTTACTTCGAGAGGATGGGAAAGATATGGTTCCCCCGAGCGTCTTACCTGGCCCTTATGGGCAGCGGCGGCGAAAACATAGGCTTTTTTCAGAAGGAGGATGTCTTTTTCCGAAAGGAGCCCCGTCGAGGAGACTTTTTCTAAGATATCGTCGAAGCGGGTCATGGCAGTCTCTTTTTATTATGACACTTCTCGGCCTCCGGCCTCAAGGATTGTCTCAGAAAAGGCGGGCGTTTGGCCGGCCGAAGGGAAGGCTTATACCATTCGATTTTGAATAGAAGTCAGCGTGGCGGCCAGGAGCCAAAATCGCACCTGTGATTAATGACGATGTCAACAACATAGATGACCTGGCCCTTTCTGTTCACGTGTGTTAGCGGCTCGGCCTTAAGGGAAAAGAAAAGTCGAGGACGAAATCGCCCGGGCAAACCAGGCTGAAAGGAATTATATTTCGATTTGGTGACTGAAACGTTTAGCCCCAAGTTAATTTACTTCCCGGCGGCGAGCGACTAAAATGAGAGGAGCCATGAAAATCTTGGTAAGGATGCCCAACTGGCTCGGCGATTCAGTCTTGGCCCTGCCGGCCCTGCGGTCGATAGCGACGAATTTTCCCGGAGCAGAAGTCTGGGCCGCTGCCAGCAGTCATACGGTCGAGCTCTTAGCTTTTGAGCCCTCCGCGGCAGGCGTCCTGGAAATACCCGAAGTCATGACCTGGCCGAGTTTTATCAGGACAGCCAAGAGATGGCGTGAGCATCGGTTTGACCTGACCATTTTGTTGACCAACTCTTTCGGGTCCGCCCTCCTCGCGGCTCTCGCGGGAATCCCGGCTCGATGGGGATATGCTGGCGATGGCCGCTCTATCTTATTAACCAAAAAGGTCTCCCGGCGCGCCCGGCCAGAAACCCCTGGTTTATCAAAAGCTCCAGGGAAGCGGCAACCTGAAGCCGGATGCATCCCGGGAAGCTGTCCCTTCTGGGAGGATGTTCTCCATCAGAGCTTATACTACCTTCGCCTATTAAAGAGCTTGGGGCTTAAAGTCCCCGACGAGCCAGCGATATCGGTCACCATCACCCCCGAAGATGAAGAAGCAGCTGCGAAGCAATTAGCTGCGGCTGGGGTTGACTTGACTCGCCTGAAATCTACCGGGAAGCCGCTGATTCTTCTTAACCCCGGCGCGGCTTATGGCCCGGCCAAGCGCTGGCCTGCGGCCAAGTTCGGTCAGGTGGCCGCCGCGCTTGAAAAGCAAGCCGGAGCCTCCTTTGTAATTATCGGGTCGGCGAAGGAAACAGGGATAGCGCGGCAGGTAGTCGAAGCCGCCATTGCCGCCGGGACGGCACTGCCTCCTTTTGTTTTAGCAGGGAAAACCACCCTCCGGGAGTTAATCGGTTTGATGAGCCTGGCTGACCTCCTCGTGACTAACGACACGGGGCCGATGCATTTAGCCAACGCCCTGCGGCTGCCCATAGTTGCTATTTTTGGCCCGACCGACCCGCGGGTAACGCGTCCGTGGCACGAGCCGTATCACATCCTGCATAAACCAGTCGTCTGCTGGCCATGCTGGTACCGGGAGTGTCCCTACGACCATCGCTGCATGGAGGCAGTAACAGTAGAGGAAGTAGTTAATGCCGGGCTGGCTTTGCTCGGGAGCGCCCCGGCCGCAAGAGCGAAAAATAAAGAGAAAGAAAAAGACGAATGAACCGGGCTGTTTTCTTGGACCGGGATGGGACGATTAACCAGGACGTGGGTTATCCCCGGTCTTTTCAAGAGCTCAGTATTTACCCCGAAAGCGTGGAGGCAGTCCGGCGGCTGAATCAAGCCGGGCTTCTGGTGGTCATTTTAACAAATCAGTCTGGTGTCGGCCGGGGGTTTGTAACGGAAGAAAGCCTGCAGGCAATGCATCGGCAGCTTCAAGGGTTTTTCCTCCAGAACGGTGCCAGGATAGACGGAGTTTATTATTGCCCTCACTGGAAAGAATCTCCTGACCCGCGGTATGGCCTGGCCTGTGATTGCCGAAAACCCGCAACCGGTCTAGCTTTGAGGGCAGCGCAGGATTTCAGTCTTGATTTGAACCGTTGTTTTATGGTCGGGGATAAACTCGAAGACATCTTATGCGGCCATCGGGTGGGGGCGAGGTCGGTCCTGGTTTTGACTGGAGCTGGGGCGAAAGCTGTGGAAACCCTCTCCTGGCTTAGAGAAAATTGCAGAACCGGAGCTAAGACTGAACTCCCTGCGGGGGCGCCTGGAAAGATTTTGTCGGTGAATAAAAGGCAGCCCTTTATTTTTTCCGAGTTTAATGATGAAAGGGAGAAGGCGGTTTCCTCCGAGAATGGACTTTTTGAAGTTGCCCTTTTGGAGCCCGACTTTATCGCCCCGGGGATTCTCGAGGCTGTCGATTGGGTCCTGGCTCATCTTTAGCTTCTGTTCTTTTTTGCGTAAAAAAAACGTTGTCTGGCTGTCAAAAGACTAATTTAGACAAGCTTAACGAGGCAGGCAATTATTGAGCCGCGAAGGCTATTTTATTTTGATGGTTCGGTTTTCGACGTTTCCGCGCCGGTTGTGGTTTTTTCTGCCGACCTTTGCTCTTTCTCTTTATCCTTGCCATTGCCGGGCGCGCTTCGGCCGTTGCCCTGGTTCCCCCGACCATAATCAGTCACGTACCAGCCTGAACCCTTAAACTGGATGGCCGGCGGGCTGAGGAGTTTTTCCAGCTCGCCTCCACACTTGGGGCAGGACTTGAGCGGTTTATCGTCTACCTTTTGGAGCACCTCCAGGCGAGAGTGGCATTGACGACATCGGTATTCGTAGAGGGGCATTCTCACACCTCCCACCAGAGACGGCTAAATAAGCGAAAAAATATTTTAGCAGAAGATGGGCTAAATGCAACAACCTGAGAAGCTTTTTTATACCTGGTTGCGGTCTATTCGGGTAAAGAACGGGCGGAGATTAATTAGCTTCGGGTCGACAATCTCTATTCGCAAGTCATTCAACCCTGGCCAGATTGAACCCGCCTCTAAATCACGCTTTTTTGCTTCCAGCGCTTTATCATACTTTTATCGCCTAAGGTTTTGATTTATTTTCGCCGGGAGCGGTTTTGTGCTAAAATCAAAAAAGCGGCAGAATGGAGAAAAAGATTATCTGTTTATTCCTGTTATGCTGTCTGCAGCTTATTTCTTTTCCCCGGGATTCTTTTCCGGCGACCGAGGAAATTCGCAAGCCAGTTTATGCGGGTCAGTTCTACGACGGAAACCCCGACCGTCTGAGCAGCCGGATTGATGTTTATCTCAACGCCGTCCCCAAGCTTCCCGAGCTTCCCAGGGACCCAGAAGTAATAATTGTCCCGCATGCCGGTTATGTTTATTCGGGCCAAACAGCGGCCTATGCATATGCTCTGCTGAAAAACAGGGCTTATGAGACCGTGGTGCTTATCGGGCCCAGCCATCAGGTGGGGTTTAACGGCTGTTCTATTTGGCCCCGCGGTGGTTTTGAAACTCCCCTGGGAATAATGCCCGTTGATGAGGTAGTCTCTGCCCGGCTGATGAAAGCAACAGGGTTTGATTTTATCCCCGAAGCTCAAGCGAAGGAGCATTCGGTCGAAGTGCAGGTGCCCTTTTTGCAGAAAACTCAGCCGGCCGCCAAGATAGTCCCGGTGGTGACTGGATTTCCCAACCGCCGGACTATCGAGCGACTGGCTGAAGGACTCGTAACCGCTCTTTCTGGGAAAAAAGCCCTGGTTGTCGTTTCGACTGATATGAGTCATTATCTCCCCCGGGATGAAGCCAAGACTGTGGACCAGGCAACGATTAACCTGATCTCGGGTTTCAAGACCGAGGCCTTGCTCCGGCAAGTCGTCGCCGGCGAAAACATCCTTTGCGGCGGCGCGGGCGTCGTGGCGGCTTTACTCTACTTGCAGAAGCGGGGAGAACCCCGGGTCGAAATCCTCCATTATGCTGATTCGAGCGAGGCCGGCGGGCCCGTCGACCAGGTGGTGGGTTATTTTGCCGCCGCCGGCTATCTGCTCAGCGAGAAAAAAAGCGAGAGCCGGGAGAAAGCCCTAACGGTTTCTTCCTCTCCGTCCCAGGCTTCTTCCGAAGAGTCCTTTTCTCTTTCAACCGAAGAAAAAAAAGAGCTGCTGAAACTGGCCAGGCAAGCCGTCGAGCTTTATGTAAAGGAAGGAAAGGTTCTTAATTACCATCCCGAAAACGACCGCTTCTGGGAAGAGAAGGGAGCTTTCGTCACCCTGAAAAAAGGGGGCGAGCTGCGCGGCTGCATCGGTTATATCGAACCAGTCTTGCCTTTATATCTTGCCGTAATCCGCTGTGCCATTTTAGCCGCCACCGAAGACCCGCGGTTTTCACCGGTTGAACCCAAGGAATTAAACAGCCTGGAGTATGAAATCTCGGTGCTCACTACCCCCCGGCGGGTCAGCAACCCCCGGGAAGTGGTCGTCGGCCGCCATGGGCTTATCATTTCCATGAAGGGGAAGAAGGGAGTTCTTCTGCCCCAGGTTCCGGTTGAGGAGGGTTGGGACCGGGATACCTTCCTCGAACAGGTATGCCTGAAGGCTGGTCTGCCCCCGGGTGCCTGGCGCTCCCCCGACGCCGAGCTTTATGTTTTTGAAGCGATTGTTTTTCATTAGTCTAAGCCTGATTATTCCTTGAAATGGGACCGGGGGAAAATCATAAACCCGGGAAGAAAGTTTTTTTTATGGAGGAAGCAAAGCAGGCGAGCCGGGCTAAGAGTCCAGAATCTAAGGCTAAACACGGCCAGAATTAAAGACACGAAAATCAGTTTAGAAGTTTTCAGCCATAAAGCGCTTTAAACCCCTAAAAAATAATAATTTTCTTCAAGAGTGAGAAAAAACCCGGAGAAATTAAGTCAATACTATTGGAAGCTGGGTTTAAAGCATTAATAAAAATCAACCCGTAAAAAATATTATTGGCCTATTGATTGTTCGGTCAATTGAGTTTAGCATAATAGGCAGAAAGGGAGAATTTTGCCGCCTGAGAAGGGAACCTGATTAAACACCGGAGGTTCTGACTGGTAACCTAAAAAATTCCAGAAACAATGCCTGGCCTAATAAAAATAACAGAAATCAGACGATCTCTGGGAAGAGAGTTTGAATTTGGCTCAGGAGTCAGGGTAAAACGCTCCGTTAAAGGAAGAAGGCAATTTTTTTAAGGAGGAGGAAATGTCGAAGCTTTTTCTGAGGAAGAAAAGGAGAGACGCCGCGCTTCCTTCCTTCGTCATTTTAGCCGGTTTAATTTTCTTCGCCGGGATAGGCTTTTCAGGGTGTCGGCCAAAACCACCGGAATCTTCCGGTCTCGTTTATCCCCCGACGGAAAAAGTCGAAGTGGTCGACGATTATTTTGGGCTTAAGGTTGCTGACCCGTACCGCTGGATGGAGGATGAGAATGACCCAAGACTGAGGCCGTGGGTCGAAGCCCAGAACAACCTGACATTCGGTTATTTAGAAAAAATTCCTTACCGGGAGGCCATCCGCAAGCGGCTCCAGGGCCTTTATTATTATGAGCGTTTTGGTATCCCGGTAAAGGCCGGAAATTATCTTTTTTACACCTATAATGAAGGGCTGATGAATCAGCCCGTAATCTACCGCCAGGACGGACTCCACGGAACCTCGGTTGTTTTTCTCGATGTTAACAAACTGTCCGCTGACGGCACTACCCGGGCGAACCTCCTCGGGTTTGCGCACGACAACAGCCTCGTAGCTGTCGGCATTTCGGCCGCCGGCTCAGACTGGACAGAAATCAAGGTTTGGGATGTGGCCACAATGACCCCCCGGGCTGACCGCATCCAATGGGTAAAATTCGGGGGGGTGGGCTGGTTGGGCCGGGGTTTTTTCTACAGCGGGTTTGACGAACCCGCGCCAGGAAAAGAGCTTTCGGCCCAGAACGCTTTCCAAAAAATCTTTTTTCACCGGATAGGTCAGCCGCAAGAAAAGGATATTCTGGTGTACGAAGACAAGCATCATCCGTTCCGTTACCACCAGGTGGCTGTGACCGAGGACGAAAAATATCTCTTGCTTTACATAACTGAAGGGACTCATGGTAACGAAATTTATTACCGGGAGATAACCGGAGAGCCCACGGGGCCGGAACGGGGGCTTAAATCAGAGGCAACACCTCAGCCTGACCTGTCTTCCAGAGCGGTCTCAGGGAAAAAGGGAGAAACAAGACAACCGCTCCCGGCGCCAGAGGTTTTTGGGTTTAAGCCGCTCATCCGGAGTTTTGAGGCTAATGCCGAAGTCATCGACGTTATCGACGGCCAATTCCTGGTGCTGACGGATAAGGGCGCTCCTCGGTGGCGGATAGTCAGGATTGACCCGAAAGACCCAGCCCCGGAAAAATGGCAGGATGTCATTCCTGAGATGAGCCAGGAAACAATCCAGGGTGCCGGGTTGGTTGGCCGCAAGCTTTTTGTTGTCACCTTGAAAGACGTGGCCTCGAGGGTCTACCAATATGACCTCGAAGGCAACCGGGAAAAGGAAATCGAGCTTCCTACTTATGGCACTGTCGGCGGGTTTATGGGTCGCCGTGACGACCCTTATACCTTTTTTAGCTTTACATCGTTTACTTATCCGACGACCGTTTATCATTATGATATCGCTTCTGGCAAGGCAGAGCCGTATTTTACCCCGTCTAAGAAGCCAGCGTTCCGTCCAGAGGATTACGAGTGCGAACAAGTATTTTTCCCGAGCAAAGACGGCACCAAGATTCCGATGTTCATCGTCCACAAGAAAGGGATTGCCAAGAACGGGAAGAACCCGACTTATCTTTATGGATACGGTGGCTTTAACATAAGCATTACTCCCAGCTTCAACATCGGCAACGTCGTCTTGCTGGAAAACGGTGGAATTTATGCCGTCGCCAACCTCAGGGGAGGCGGCGAATACGGCGAGGAATGGCACCGGGCCGGGATGCTGTTGAACAAGCAGAATGTCTTCGACGATTGTATTGCCGCCGCTGAATTCCTTATCCGGGAAAAATATACTTCGCCCGAATACCTGGCCATCGGCGGAGCTTCCAACGGTGGGTTGCTGGTGGGCGCTGTGATGACCCAACGGCCAGAGCTGTTCAAGGTGGCGTTTCCGTCAGTCGGGGTGATGGATATGCTGCGTTTCCACAAGTTTACGGTTGGCTGGGGATGGGTGGTAGAGTACGGTTCGAGCGACGACCCGGTGCATTTTAAGAACCTTTACGCCTACTCGCCACTCCATAATCTAAAAGAAGGAGTTCATTATCCCGCTACTCTGGTGATGACGGCTGACCATGACGACCGGGTTGTCCCCGCCCATTCGTTCAAGTTCATCGCCACCCTCCAGGAGAAGCACCGGGGTCCTAACCCTGTGCTCATCAGGATAGAAACTCGCTCGGGCCACGGCTCCAGCTCGACGACAAAAGCTATCGACCAGCAGGCTGATGTCTGGGCTTTTATGTTTCATAACATGGGAATAAAGGTAAAATATAAATGATTTATTTTAGGTAGCCGGTTAGCGGCTGGCCGCAAGATTCATCAAGTTACAAACCGTTCATTCCTGGCTGCAATAAATTATTGTTAGCCAGAGGTCGTCAAAACGTAATAGGATAAGCGTCGGATAGAAAGATGGAGCCGTAACCAAATAACATGACTGAGCCCATAGTAAGGACGGAAAAAAGAGTCTTTCTGGCGCTGGCGCTGGTGGTTGCGGCCGGTCTTTATTGGGCGACCATGCTCCCGGGAATCGGTTACTCCGGCGACGCGGCCAAGTTTCAATATGCCGGGAAGATATTAGGGGTGCCGCATGCGCCTGGATATCCCCTTTATGTGCTTCTCAGCCGTATTTTTATCATCCTCCCGGTTAACAGCATAGCCTTTCGCGTGAGTTTGATGTCGGCCTTTTTTGCCCTGCTGACGCTGGCGGTTCTTTATTTTATTCTGCTTGAGCTGGGAGCTTCGAGCTGGGTAGCCGCGGGGACTGCCCTTTCTTTTGCTTTCAGCCGGACCTTTTGGACCCAGAGCGTCGTCGCCGAAGTCTACACGCTCAACTGTTTCTTCCTTGGTTTGATAATCTTTTTCCTGTTGCGGTGGGTTCACACCAAAAACAGAAACTATTTTTATGCCGCCATCTTTTTTCTTGGTCTGAGCCTCTCCCACCATGGGACTCTACTCCTGATGGCGCCGGCGGTTTTCGTTCTTAGCCTGATGATTCAACCGGGGGTCTGGCACAGCGGGAAAACCTGGCTGGTCGCCGCGGGGAGCTGCGTGGCGGGCTTGCTCCCTTATTCTTATCTTTTTCTCAGGACCTGCCAGAAAGCCCTTTATGTCGAAGCCCCGGTGCGGTCGCTGCGGGACCTGTATAAGGTCATAACCGCCAGCCGGTTTCAGTCCAAACTGTTCGCTTTTGACTGGGCGAGCCTCGGGCGCGAGCGCCTCCCCTGGTTTTTCACCCAGATAGAGAAAGAGTGGTCCTGGCCGCTCCTTCTCGTGATGGTTCTCGGCGGGTTCTGGTTGGGCCGGAGGCACAAGCCAGTGGCCGTCCTCCTCCTGGTGTTTGTTTTCCTCCAGGGTGGATTCGTGATTAATTACAACGTCCCTGACGTGGCCGTTTTTTTCATCCCCATCTATTTTGGGCTGACGGTCTTCCTCGGCGTCGGCTGGCAAGCGGCTGTTCGGGCGTTGGCGGTTTGGCTCAGGCGACTGAGCCCATTTTTCAAAACGGGCGTGGCTGTGGCTATCGGCGTCGGAGCCTGTTTCGGTGCCGCCGTTTTCTTGCTGGCCACGAATTTCAGCCGGGCTAATATGAAAGGAGTTGTTCTCTACGACGAGCGGTTAAGCGCCTTGTTCGAGGCGGTATATCCGGAGCGGCCGATGATTATTCTTACTGATAACTACCATGAATCTCAGTTTGTCAACTACAAACTCTGGGTGGAATATCAAGGGAATTTTGGTCTCCATTTTGACCTCGACCCGGCCGAAGGCTTTTGGCCGCAGATGAAAAGGAAGATTAACCGGGCTCTCCGGGAAAACCCGAAGCTCCAATGCTTCCTGTTTCCTGATTGTGGTCGGGGAGAAAAGCCGGCCTCTCTGGTTAACCTTTTTTGGAGTCCCGGAATGAGGCGGCAGCGGGAAGAATTTCTTGCGTCGGTTTATTTTATTTCGCCTTCTATGCGGGAATGGCTGGCAGCTTCAGGCGTTAAAACCGTCAAGCTGGTAGGGAAAGCGCGGAAAAGTAATAAATTTTATTTTTTTTATAGAGCCTTCCTTCCCGGAGATTTTTAATCCCGGCAGAAACCCCAGCTTTTCTCTCAACCCCCCGATTTATCAGCCGAAAAGCGGCTGGTTTTCAGTAACTGCTGTCGATGTCTTCTTGAAACTTGGGGATTTTAGCTTTCAGCCGGTTCTTGCCAAAGTTAACTCCGAGGACGAAGGCGGCGATAATGACTGCCATCGTGAGCAGCGCCCGGAAAAAAGTTTTCATGCAGCTACCTCATCAATTTCATTATATATTTTTAATCAAAAAGCCGGAAAAGTCAACGAGTTTTGCCGGCTAAAGCCAAAAATTTAAGAAAATTTATTGATTTTGGGGAATAGTGGCCAAGAAATAAAAACTGACTTCGGTCGAACGCTGCCCAAACGTTCGCTTGAGAAGCATTCAAGCCTTGCCTAACTGCTTTTCCCACCCCAGGTTTGCGTTGTCTATTGACATTACAAAGATCCCCTGGCCATTCGGCCGCTGGCTGGAAGCAATTCTCGTAGATTTGTTTTCGGCCGCCGGAAACTGATAAAATAGAAGTTAGATAGGTTGAGGCATAACCGATGAACTTTGGTCTGGCCATCCTGATTGTTATTTTTATTGCTTTCCTGGTTATCCTGCTTTTTAACCCCAACCTGACTTGCTTTGGTCGACGGCTTCGGTCGCCGTTTTATCCTTTAAGGCGTCGACGGCTGATGGCGCGAAAAAACCAGCCGGTAAAAACTGAAGACTACGGGTTTAAATTGGTCGAAGGTGAGGCGAAGCCTGGGGAGGGAAAAGCTACTTCGTCTGGAACGACCAGCGAGACCTCAAGGCCGGTTTCTTCTCCGACTGGAAAACCAGGCAAGCCCAAGAAGACAGAAGACTACGGTTTCAAGTTGGACTGAAGTCTGGTCGACCCGGGGGATGGAGGCGGGACGAAAGCCTGGCGCGCGCGTAACCCGGGACCCAAGCTTCCCCTGAGCCAGCCTTAGACGCGGGGTTGTGATGAGCCTTAAGACTCTAAACGAATGAATAGCCAGGAAAACAGGGAAAAAGCCAGGGCTTTTCAAAGAAGGGCAGAACCTCAGCCGCCAAAGAAGTTTTTCCCCTTAAGCGGCGGTTTATTAATCCCCGTTTGTTTTTTATTAGCCTCCTTGACCCCTGGTTGTTCATTATTCTTAAAGAGGGGTTATCCAACATTCCTTGCCCCGCCGCCGGCGCTGGTCTCTTCAGTCTCGGGTTATTTGTCTTTCCGGCTGGAAAAAGACGAGGGTTTAGCCAGAGGGCGAGCTTTTTTCATCCTGGTTCCGGGCAAGGGAAGAATAGAAGTCATCGACCCGCTCGGCCGCCAAGCAATCGTGGCCATCTGGGACGCTGGAGAAGAGTGGCTGGTTATCCCGGCCGAACGGGTTTACTGGCATGGAGGTCAAACACCCCAGGAACTCATAAACACCCTTATTGGGTTTTCCCTCGAACCTGTTGAACTCCTCGGGTGGTTGATTGGCCGGCCGGAAAAGTTAGAGTTTTTTCTAACAGAGGAGAAAAGCATCCCGACCGGTAAGAAAGAAGGTAAGGACGAGTGGGGGGTAACCCAACTAAAGTCCACATGGATAAGTGAGAGCGGGTTTTTCCCTGGATGGGAGGTGGAAAAAGACAACAAGGGCAGATTGTGGCGAGGCCGCAAGGGTGATTTGACCATAACCGTCGAGGAACGTGCTCAGGGAGAGGTAGCCAGGTCAGTCTCTTTCGTCACCGCTTCAGCCTCTGGCCGGATGACGGTTCTCGGGATAGAGTTTAACCGGGCGATTCCTGAAGATAGATTTCAACCAGAATTTATCGAAAAGAGAGGCTATCGGCTGGTCACCCGAGAAGAACTGGAAGCCTTGCTCAAGCGGAAATAGACAAAAAATACTGGAACCGGGGCTTACTTATTTTATAGTTCCAGGCCGGTCGCTGGGTTTTAAAGACTCACGCAACTTTTGCTGGCGTTTTCTGGCGCGGTTGGACTCAGCCTCCAAGCTTCCTTCCCGAGGGGAGCGCTAATTTCCTTTGGTATTTTCGGGGTTAAGGCTTCACACCCCGGAAACGACCATCCCTTCGAACACCAGGCTCGGTGTCCGCATCGGGCTCGAAACCCAGGGGTCGTTGGCCACTTCAATCAGCTGATGCCACAGCTGGAGGTGGTTTCCGGCAATGTTCATCTCGGCAATGGCCTGGACTGGTTCTCCCTTTTCGAACAGCTGGCCGAAGATGCCTATCGAGACGTCGCCCGTCGTGGGGTTAAAATTGCCGCCGATAAACCCGGTAATGAGAATCCCCCGGCCCAGGTCTTTCATGATTTCCTGGACGCTTCTTTTTCCCGGAGGGATGACAAGGTTCGAAGGAGAGGCGGTGGTTGGCTTCCAGCCCAATTTCCGGCTGTAATACCAGTCGATAAAAAACTCCTTAAGCACTCCAGATTCAACCATCACCCTTTTTTGCGCCGCTATCCCGTCGCCGTCAAAAAGCCGACTTCCCAGGGCCTCCGGGATAAAAGGGTCGTCGACGAGGGTGAAATGGCTGCTTCCCACTTTTTGGCCTTTCTTGTCAGCCAGGCAAGACCTTTTTTGCTGGATATTGGGTCCGGACATGGCTGCCAGGAATCCCTGCAGAAGCGTGGCGGCGTTCCGATTTTCCACTATTACCGGAAGTTTTTCGGTCTTTAACTTTTTGGCGCCCAGGAGACGTTTAGTTCTTTCGGCGGCTCCTCGGCCAATTTCTTCTGGCTGCGGCAGATTCCTGAGCCGGACAGCCACTCGATAATCACCTTCCGAAGGGCGGCGGTCGCCGGCATCCTGGAGCGACACGCTGGCGCCCATCTGGATAACCGTCCCTTGTTGTTGACCTTCAAACCCGTTGCTCTTGAGCAGAAGGTATTCCTCAAACCCGTCATATTCACCCGCGGTAACGGAAATCACTCTGTCGCCAGCGGCTTCAAGACTCGCTGCCTCGATGCTTTTGACTATTTCATGGCGTCTTTCGGGCGTCAGGCGGTTGTATTCCGGGTCAACAAGCCTGAGGTCCAGAGACGGCATTTTCTGAAAATATTCCGGGTCGGGAAGCGTTCGGTAGGGGTCAGGGTCGAGCAGCTTAGTCATGGCTACGGCCTCGTCGATGAATTTTTCAAGCGCCTCCCGCCTTAAGTCAGCAGTTCGCTGGACCGAGTACCGGCCGGCGGCATAGACTTCCAGGGAAAGCTGCCGGGTTGAGGCTTCCTTAATGTTTTCGGGCTTCCGGTCGCGGTAACTGATGTTGACGAAGCGCTCGCTTCTTAGGAGCAGGCTGCAGTCAGAGGCGCCGGCCGTTTTGACTCTCTTAAGGCACCAATGGGCCAATTCGGTTAGTTCTTTATCCATGATTTTCCTTCCTTGTCATTGTTTTTTTGAGGGGAAAAGCCTTCATTTTTTACCCGCGTGTTTTTACCCCGCCGACGGTGAGAGACTTAACCAGGCAGGTTGGTTGGCCAAACCCCACCGGCACTCCCTGGCCACCTTTGCCGCACATCCCCCCTCCGCCCGGGGACATCTGGAAATCGTCCGCCACCAGAATGATATTCTGGAGCATTTTCGGCCCGTTGCCCATGATGTTGATATCTTTAATCGGCGCGGTGAGCTTGCCTTGCTCGATCAACCTTCCCTGGGAAACATAAAAGGCAAAATCGCCCTCACCAATTTTAACCTGACCGTTGCTCACATCCTGGACATAGATGCCGTTCTTGGCTTCCCGGATGACGTCTTCTGGTTTCGCCGGACCAGGAAGCATATAGGTGTTTCTCATCCGCGGCTGGACGTAGTGCTGATAGCTTTCCCGGCGGCCGTTGCCGGTTGGTTTAACGCCGTAAAAACGGGCAGAGATTTTATCATGCATGTAGCTGGTCAAAATTCCCCTGTCGACGAGGACGGTCTTCTGGCCGGGCGTACCTTCGTCGTCGACGTTTATCGAACCAGGCAGGTTGGGGTTGGTGCCGTCAT
>JBBIRF010000020.1:31201-44917 GCA_037441905.1 Candidatus Aminicenantota bacterium | reverse complement strand
CCGGGAAAGAAACCTCGGCCGCTTTTTCCAGGCGAATGTTCTCTATGTTCAACCTGGTTATGTGGTCGACGAGAGACTCGAACGGCCGCCTCTTGGCCTCGGGAAGGGTAAAGGCCACGACGAGGTTTTGCCATTCCTCGAGGGAAAAACCGGGCAAAAAGTGAATGGCGCCCAGCTGGCGTTTATCGAATTCCTGAAGCATAAACTTAAAGGCGTGGTAGTTAGTGAAAATGAAGCGGAGGCGGATGTTCTTAAGGAAAAAAGTTCCTTCGCGCCTTTTAAGAGAAACCTCCTGGCCTTCGGCCAGCAGGTTCTGGAGGGTCTGGTAAACATGGGTTAGTTGTTCCCGGAACAAAACATTCTCGGGTGAGTAAAGCCTGGCCAGCTTAAGGAGACTGTAGAACTTAACAATAACCTCGACTCCAGCTTGATGAATCGCTCTCTGTTTCTCAACGGGGATGCTGGCGAGTGTTTCTTTCATCGGTCGTCTTTGCCTTGTTGGGTTTTTCCTTCTGGCCAGGCAATCAAAGCCTCCCGGGCGAGCCGCCGGAGAGCCGGCCGGCCTGAAGCCGCGATGGCCTCGAGGATTTCCCGGGCCTCAGGCGTGGCTGCTTCTTTCAAAGCATCGATGGCCAGAAGAGCAACTCGCTTCATCCCTCGATTAAGAAACCATCTTTGCTGACACAGCCGAAGAAACCTGGCTTTTGCCTTCGCGTGCGAGGTTCGAGCGAGCGCTTTCAGGAAAGCCTTCGCTTCGGCCGGGCTCTTTTTTTTCAGAGCGGTAGGCTCGATTAACGGCAGAAAATGTTCGAGAGAAATTTCGTCCATGGCGGAAAGACTCTCGGCCGCCAGACATCTGATTTCTTCTTTTTCATCGTTAAGAAAGGCCGGCAAAACCTTTTTAGCCTGAAGGAGGTCTATCCTGCCGAGAGCTTCGACCGCTTCTTTTCGCAAAGCCGGCTGTCGGGAGCTAATAAACCCCGCCAGAAACTGGACTACCTGGCGGTCGGCTCGCTGGCTCAAAACCCTGATTATTAGTTTGGTAAGATGAGGCTTATTTTCTTCCGCCAATCTCATCAGGACTGCCGGCTCGCGGCTTGCCCAGTTAGTTAAAACGGGGAGAGCTACTTCATTAAAATCTTTCGGCGAAATATGCTCAGACAGAGAGGCCAATACCGCCAGGGCTGCCCGGTCAAGACTTGCCAAGTACCTTTTGGCTTCTTCCTGGTTGCTTGTTGGGGCTTTCTTCAGCCAGGCTTCTTGAATAATTCTTAAGCGCTCCTGACCCCCGAGGTCGTGGAAAAACGCATCGATGAGCTTTGTCTTTTCGGGAAACAATGAACCCGAGATTCTTTTTAGGGAAGCTAAATCCTCGAGGAAAGAAGCCGCCTCGGTCCACTTGCCCTTCTGAATAAGCTGTTCGTGGGCCTGATGGAGGGAATCTTTGAGGAGAGGGAGCTGGTCTGGCCGGTCTTCGAGATAAAGAATTTCGCTGAGCAGGCGAGCGAATTCTTCCTCCGGCGGCAGTTGGCGATAACCAAGAATTATGTTCTCGAGAGTTTTCCATTCGTCCTGTTCGATCTCGGCCGCCGCCTCGTCCTTGAGAGCCGAAGCCGGAACTTCGCCCTCTTCCGCCGTCTCAGCATCTTTGTCTTGTGCCAGCCTCCAGTTCTCGACAGCTTCTCTATCTTCCGCGGCTAACTCGAGCCTTCCGGAAAAAAGCTCCTCCTGATTTACTTCATACTCGGGTAAAGGCCGGCCCGAGGTTATTTTATCAATTATGAACTCGTCCGGGGCATAGAAACTAATGTTTTCGAAATTTTTTTCCCAGAAAGCGTTGACGATATCAGCTTCCTCGGGAGGGAGGAGGGAAACTTGCTTGATTGTCGTCAGAAACTCCGTGAGCTCGCTCTCGTCAAGACCCCGATGGAAGGAGAGACGCTGCATGCCGTCGCGGAAGAGAAAAAAGGGCAAGCTTCGGCCAGTATCCTCATCCTCGAACACCCTTTCCCCTTCATAATGAAAGTAGTTTTCGCCGACTGCAAGGTCAAGACTTCCGGCTTTCTCCAGGAAGTTGCCCAGGCGCTCGGTCAATTCCCGGAGGAACTGGCGGGCCGTCGCGTGTTCCGGCGGAAAAATCTTGTAAGCACTGACAGTTTTCGTCAGGAGAAGAAGAAGGTCACGCACCTCCCTCTTGTCGTCTTTCGCCTGCGGAGGAAAAGATTTTTCGTCCGTCCTGGACATTATATACTTAGTTTTTCCCTCCACTAAACTCTATCTGAATCAGCCGACATGGTCAAGCTTTTTAAACCCCGCAAATCAGAGGAAGCAAAGCCCTCCAATGATTAGCGACAACAGAAGTAAGGCAGGAAAAAGCTCTTTGAACCTTTGGCAGGCAGAGCAGAGTTACTTTCCGAGGAGGTGGAGTTGTATTCCAGGCCATAGTAAGGCTAAAGCAGGAATAAAGGTCGGAGGCGGCTCCCTTAAGGCTCCTGGTTCCCTTAACGAGCTCGGCTTGATTGCAAACGACCAGAAAATGTCTTATGATGTTTTGTTAATTGGATGGGAATAGGCGAAGATGAAGATTATCAAAGATACGCTCAGCTTTACGACCAAAGGGTTTAACGACGTCAAGGACCTGACGGGTCCTGTGGAGCAACGCCTTGCAGCCAGTCGGCTCAGAAACGGGATTCTTACGCTCTTCGTTCCTGGGTCAACTGCCGGCCTGACGACTATCGAGTATGAAGAGGGGTTGATTCACGACCTTAAAGAGACCCTCGAAAGGCTCGTCCCGAGCGATTTCGTCTACGAACATGACCGCAAATGGGGGGACGGGAACGGTTTTTCCCATGTCCGGTCAGCCTTAGTAGGGGCTTCGCTGACTATTCCTTTTACCGAGGGGAAGCTTGAGCTTGGCACCTGGCAGCAAATAATCTTCGTTGATTTTGATAACCGTCCCCGCACCCGGACTGTCATCCTTCAGTTTATGGGCGAATAAAAAGATGGGTGACGAAGATAAACATACAGGCGAAACCAAGCCTGGCCAAAAATCACGGGATGAATTGATTCGCGGCTCCTGGACTTCGATTAAATCGCAAGATTCCCTTTCGCTCAAAGAAAAATTAGAAAAATTGTTGACCATTGCCAGGGAAGCCAAGAAGGCGCCGCGCGAACCAGCGGCGGCGAAAAATGACCAGAAAGGCTTTTTCCCGAGCATTTCTGGGTTCAGGGTTTTTGAAAACCGGTTTCCGGCTGAATTTTCTTTTGGGAGGGTGAGGCTTGCTTCCGCCGAAAAAATCGGTGGCGAGGTTCTGGCCCTTTTAAGCCGGGACGATTCTTTTAAAGAATTAAGCCTGAACTCGGCCTTATTCCTCGACCTTGAGACCACCGGCCTTTCCGGTGGCGTTGGCGTTATTCCGTTTCTTATCGGCCTGGGTTTTTACGACCGGGGAAACTTCGAAGTTCGTCAGTTTTTTCTGGGCGAGCCGGCGGCAGAAGAAGCCATGCTTGTTGAGCTCGACCGCTTTTTAAGGTCTTTGGCGTTTAGTTCAATAATAACCTTTAACGGGAAAGGGTTTGACTTGCCTATCCTCGAGACGCGGTTCACTCTCTACCGGCTGCCGTTTGACCTCTCTCGCCGGCCGCATCTTGATTTTATTTACCCGGCCCGCCAGCTCTGGAAGCACCGGCATGAAAGCTGCCGGCTCTGTCATTTGGCCCAGCAAGTTCTAGGGGCTGACCGCCTTGACGACATCCCGTCCTCCGAGGTTCCGGTTCGCTATTTTAATTACCTCCGCAGCGGTGATTTTTCCTGGGTTGAGCCTGTTATCGAGCATAACCAGCAGGATTTACTTTCGCTCTTAGGGGTAGTCGTCGCCGGAGCTGAAGTCTTGACCGCGGGCATGGGCGTGGCTGAGCTCGACGGGTTCGACCTTGTAGGCCTGGCGAGAATTATGGAGGCGGCGGGAAAGCTGGAAACATCCCGCGAGCTGCTGGAAAAAGCCCTCAACCGAGGAATACCTGAACCTCTGGCCCAGGGAATCAAGCAGAAGCTTGCCTGGTACTGGAAGAAAAAACGCCAGTGGGAAAAAGCTATCCAGGTCTGGGAAGAATTAGCGCCGGCCGGGAAGTTGGCCTGTTACCGCGAACTGGCGATGTTTTATGAGCATCGCCTGAAGGACTACGAACGAGCGCGAGAGCTTGCTGCCTCCGGCCTGGAACTGGCCGCCGGACGCTCCCGGAGTTATGAGCAGGATTTCTTGCGGCGACTCGACCGGTTGAATGATAAGATTCGGCGGCAGCGGCTGATGTCAGGTTGACCCGGGTCTATGATGCCAGAAAAGAATGATGATTTTCGCTCCCGGCTGAGGTCACGTGGCTTGAAGTTCACCCGGCCTCGTCAGCTGGTCTGGCAGGAGATTCGAAGAAACCCGGAAGCCCACCAGAATGCGGCAGATATTTATCTCAACCTTAAGAAAAAGGGTTATAAAGTCTCGCTGGCGACCATCTACCGGACTTTAAACGCGCTTGTCAGGACAGGGCTCGTCAGAGCCGAGGGGCTGGGGGAGAAGCACAGCCATTTCGAACCGGAAGAACCGGGGGAAATGCATGGCCATCTGATTTGCCTCGGCTGCGGCCGGGTTAAGGAGTTCGACGAGCCGCGGCTGCGAAAAGAAATCGAGGCTGTCGGCCGCCGGAGCGGGTTTCGGCTGGAAAAATTTTCCCTCCAAGTTTTTGGCTTCTGCGAGAACTGCCGCCGCTCCCGGCAAGAACCAACTCAATAAAACAAAGAAACAAGACATGGGATCAGGCGCCTAAGCTAAAAAATGAATCAGAGGACATAGAAATCTATGAGCCTCGGTTGATTTTCGGGACTGGAACGCTAATGGAAAGACTTGCTTGAAAGCAAGCGAAGACTCGTCGGCCTTGTCGCTAAATTCTCTTCCACCTCCAAGCCGGCTGAAAGCATCAGGGCGGATAAACGGTAGGGGAACACCAGTTGGCTAAAGCAATAATAACGCCTAAGTCTTGAACTGACTTCTCGTAGCGATTTTAGTCAATCCTGCCTTAACGAATAATCCGGTAGATTTCTCTCCAGGACTTGATTCTTAAGAGAGCTCCCACTGGTTGCTCGAGCTTCTCGATGGTGGAGTCATACTCTTGAACGTAAACGTCCCGTTTGACCAGGCCGCCGGCCCGCTGCCTTTCGCCCAGGGTAACCGCTGTCCTGGCCTTGCTGGCCAGAGTAAGGTATTCAATCGTCTGTCCCT
Source organism: Candidatus Aminicenantota bacterium (assembly GCA_037441905.1). GTDB lineage: Bacteria > Acidobacteriota > Aminicenantia > Aminicenantales > CALLJL01 > CALLJL01. Next base: position 39,647 of record JBBIRF010000020.1, on the reverse strand, counting down.
GGGCATCTTTGAGGGCGCTTCCAGCCAGGGGAGTGCCCATGCCGGAACGAATAAACCGCGCGTAGAGACGGCCAAAATCACCCAGGTTCTGACAGGGATCGGAGGCTTCAATGCTTCCTTTTAGAGTGCTGAAATAGATAATATAGTCTGAAATAACCGGGTCAGCCCAAACTTTCTCTCCGGATTCAAAGGAAGCAACCTGCTTGCTGTTTGGTAGGCCTGTCTCGTCGGGGGCCCCGACAAACCATTCAACCTCTGGTTTCGAGCCGTCGTCATTCAAAGCCACAAAAGAATAAATCCTGGTGGCTGGGGCCGCCTCATGGCCTCCAGTTCCGAAATAAATTTTGGGGTAATTGGAACCGGCCGTTGTTTCCCCTAACCAGATTTCAGGCTTGGTAATAATCGGGTATAAGCAGCGGTCGCGGTAAACCTGGGTCATCTGCCAGTTATTCGGGTTTCCTGAGGTGACGTCTAAGCGCCAGACGCGGCCATCCATGTCACCAAAATAGACATAGTCGACAAACCCCAGACTGTTGGAATCGCGGATAAAATCAGCGCCGTTAGGCGACCCGGGGATAGAAACATAAATGTTGGGGAATGGGTTTCCTGAGTTATTGCTCTTCGAAGAATCAATGTCGGTTATTCGGTAATTATATACCACAGAGCCATCTTCAATTTTGATGGCCGTAAAAGTATTGCCGATATAAGCGGCATAACCAGCATCAGCCGGATGAGCATAGCCTGAACCGACAAAAGCCACCCAGGTTGGCGCCCCGGAGATGTTGACTTTGGCAATATACGGGACTGACCAGGTCTGGCCGTTGCTCATGTAATAATTTCTCTGCGAGCCCCGAAGCCTCACGCCTGCAAATTCCCATAAAGGTACAGGGTCAAGAGGGTCGGTTATATCAAGAGCAAAATAATAGTAATAATTGTTGTTTCTGATATTTGTCTGGCCGTCCGGCGCTTGGCCGTTGCCTTCACCCTGGCCGCAGACAAGAACTGTGCGCCATTGGCCGTTAATATAAACATCCTCGACCGTCGGAGAGCTATCGATATACGCCCGGCGAGCAAAATATCTAAGGTTTAGGGCTTTATCCACAGGCCACATTTCTTTGAGCTTTGGCAGGAGGTTGTAAGGAATGAAGGCCCACAGTTCTTCTCCTGTGGCCGCGTCAAAACAGTGGAGCATCCCGTCGTTGGCGCCAACATAGATGACTTTTCGCCTGGTACTTAAGCTTTGCTTAAATTCAGCATAACCGCTGCCCATGAGGCTCGGGTCGCCGTCAGGCGGACCAACCACGGCAGGGGTAGAGTGGTTAATGTCGCCTAATTTCCAATAACGGTCGTGGCCTCTAACAAATTGAATTAGACCGGCGGCGTCGTTCTGATAATCACCCAAAATAGGTCCAAGAGTATCCGCGTTGCTGGCATCGAAGTCGATTCTCTTGAGAGGGCCGGCGTTAGGCCTGTTAAGATTGATGGCGGTGTAAATGGTTCTTGAGTCAGGGCTGCGGCTATTTAAGAGTTCTCCCGCATCCCAGAGGAGCTCGACCCCTTCGGCTATCCACCTTCCAGACGGCGAACCAAGGTCAGAGGTGCTAACAGTCCGGAGGGTAGAATAGGTAGTTTGGGCTGGAGTCATGCCTGTAACGTCGTAAGCCCTGAGGTGACCTTCCCATCCTGGATAGACAAAAGAGGCCGCGATGATAAGCTTGCGGTTTTGGCCGCTTCTGTCAACCACTGAGGTCGCCACTGACGAACGAGAGTATTCTTTCCGGCCGACATAGATATAATCCAGTTGCAATTGCCGGATGAGAGGCGTGTCAAAAGAGGCGCCAGTGTATTCTTGCATCGGGTCTTCAGGCGCTGTGAGAATAGCTTTCCATCTGAGGTCGGCGCCGAAATGGTCAAAAGTATGCCAATCGGCTTGAGTCCCGTTATAAGGCTGGATATTGCTTCCTTCGAAAGTCTTATACGGTTCCCAGTGTAAGCCGCCATCATTGGACAAGAAATACTGAATTTTTAACCCGTTCGATGAGCCATGAACCCCCTGATTGACAAAATGAATCCTTGCCTTGGTGATGGAATACTGGCGTGGGTTAAGATTAGCAACGTTTATGGAGATGGCTTCTCCGTAAAGGTTATAAACACCGGCTAATTGATTTATTACCAGATAATAGTCGCCTGAATGGTTGGCGTCGGCCAGAACAATGTCCATATCGCCATCCTGGTCATGGTCTAACAGAGCACATAAGTCAACATCATAAAAAGGCGGGATTATTGGTTGACAGGCATTAAGGCAGGTGAAATTCCAGGTGACCTCATAATAAGTATTTCCATCCGGGTCAGTGTATTCTTGCAGACCCGTGTTTTTAAAAATCCACATCCGGGCCTGATTACCCGCATTCCACCGGTCAGTGGCGCCGAAGATATCTGGCCGGCCGTCTTTCTTGAAATCAGTCACTCCCAGGGCGACCGTTCCGGTGCAATTTGAGTTAGGAATGGGGATCTCGCTGCGGATGAAACGCCCGGTCCCGTCGTTTTTATAATAGGCGAGATATGGCCAGGCATTTACCGAACCAGCCACCACATCGATATCACCGTCAAGGTCAAAGTCGCCGGCAGCGACCGCTGATGTCCCCCGGTCGGTAAACCCCCCGGGCACGGGTGCTTTATACCCTGTTCTTTCGTTATAATTGAGCTCTCCAATTTGCCAGCTGTCTAAGGTAAAGTTGGTCTTTCCAGGGTTCCGCAGCAAGAATATTTTATCCTCGCTGGCCACGAGGATATCCAGGTCTCCATCCTTGTCAATATCTACGGTACAAAGATGGTTGGCCGCCCAGTTGCAGTATATCTCGGCAGCCTGGAATTTTGCTGTAAAATTAAGGTTCCTCGGGTCATTCCGGTCATAAAATATAGGGTCGGTCGCCGTTCCCTGGTTGATATACATGCAGGCTACGAACTCAGTGTAAGAGAAGCTGTCGTTACGGTTCTTATAAAAGAAGAAGTCGAGCAAACCGTCGCCGTTATAGTCGCCGGCCGTAATCGAAGCGGGACCAACGGTTAAGCCGCTATCAAAAATTTTCGTGTTATCAACTTGAAAAATAATTCCATCATCGTCCACACCATCGCCGTTGAGGTCTTGATATCTATTCCTGATAAGTTTCAGGCTGTAATTGGCGCCCGTGGCTATATCAAGTCCAATGAGGTCGGGCATCCCGTCGCCGTCAAAATCCCCGGGTGCGCAAACATAGATGTGGCCGCCCATACCTGATGGCTGGGTGACGGCGAAATTTGCCCCGAGATAATTCAGGTGAACCGGGCCAGGAGGCCAGTTGGCCACGGAGGAATTAACTTTGTCTTTGTAATCATCAGTGTTAAAATTTTCGTTGAAATCGCCGCTGTATTCGATGCATGGTTGGGGTTGCTGACCGCTGAACTTAAGGAAAAGAAAGGCGAGACCAATCAAAATTATAGATAAGAATCGCAGGCCTTTTTTTCTCATCTTTTAACTCCTATAACTCATAATAACCTTCTAAAATTAGCCCTCTTAACCTTCGCGACTTCCTCACTCACTCGCTCACTCACTCCGCTCATGTCTCTCACTCCCTCCCTAACTCTCTCTCATTCTCTCAATTTCGCACACACCCTCTATATCGAGCCCCGCCACGCGTCAATCAGCCAATCAATCAATCAATCAATCTATCTATCTATCTATCTATCTATCTATCTGTCTGTCTGTCTGTCTGTCTGTCTTCCGCACTTCAATTCATGCGTTTAGCTAAAATTGTTGCGGAGCCTCAAGCTCAATCTCCAGGCGGCACGTAGCCAGGATTCGGTCGCTCACGTCTTGCCCCGCCCGAACTACACCAATGCAAACCATTAGAACGTCTCTGGGGTCAGAGGCCGCGCCTGTTCCCGCCTCGTCGTCAATGAGAAAAACAGTATAACGATAGCGCTTGTCGAGTTGGTTGTTTGCCGTGTAAACAAAAGGCTGCTCGAAGAAAACCAGTTGCCCGGCCGGGACGTCGGCTGTTTCATCATGGTTTGGGTTAAGTAAATCCAAGATTTGCTCATCCGTCAGCCGACGGAAGTAGCCTGGATTTGGGTTATTTAAGTCGCCGTTAATAAACGGAATATCGATGCCCTCCGGCGTGGTTAAGTAATGTTCGGAAAATGAAGTCCAGGTTCGGGAAGCAAAATATTCCTCCATGGCTGTCCGGGCGGCGTTAAAACCGGCTTCGGCGGCGTTAAACGCCTCTTCTTGATAGCGCATGGCTGCCGATACTTTAGGACCGGTGCTGCTAATTGTCAGGACAGCTACACCCACTGTGAGCATGAAAGCTAAAACCAGGATAACGACAATTAATCCTGAACCTGAAGGCGAGTTGCCCCGGCTTATACATACTTGGTGAGCCTCAGGATTGTAATAGCTAAAAGCTTTCATCAATTTCTTTTCTCGGGCTTTATTAAGGCTCATCTTATCCCTTCGTTATATAGATTCAGGTTTAAGTTGCGGACATTAACCGTCGTCTCGAGGGCAAACCGGCGATGGTAATCATCGGAGGCCATCCCGGCTGAATCCGAAAGCGGCGGCCGCCGGTAGTTATAAATATTAGCCGGAACCTTCCCGGAGACGCTCACGAACCGGTTGGGAGTCCGGCCGAGGAGAATAATTCTTATCTGGCGAATCCGGGTGACCTCGTCGTCGGTCCAGTTAGGGTCCCATGGCTTAAAGCCGTCCAAGGTGCCGTCATCGTCGAAATCTCCGCCGTACTCGAACTGAAGGTTTTCGACATTCTGGGCCAACGGAAAATGAACGGCGTTATTGGTCATGTACAAAATATTGGGCTCGCCAACATAACCATTCTGTCCCGGAGTTAATCCAGGATATTTTCCAGTAACATCCAGCCAGAACTCCTTTACGTTGACAAACATAATCAGGCCGCCGTCAAAATCATTAGACTCGCAGGGCGAACCGGCCATAAGGCCGCGGGGTGGGTCTATTCCAGGGGCTAATCCTGGCGACATGTTGAAGCCTTCATTCGTTCCTCCTTCACTCCAGGTGATATGGGTTAATTGTCTGATTTCACCCGTGCGACAGGGGGAGGCGGGGTTGGGTAAAATGAGGACAATTTTATTAACATAAAATTCGGCCGGGTAGGGGTATTGCTCGAAACTGCCGTCATCGACCGATACAGTTACCGCACTTCCCTGGTACTGCCGGATCCTGAGGTTAAGCGGGTCGTCCAGGTTTCCGAGGATTTTAAGCCGGTCAGGCTTAACCTCCACGCCCTGGTCTTCGTTGTTAGTGCCCTCGAGGGCGTAAAGCCCGAATTCAGGCGGAAGCCCCGCTCCGGCCATTCTTATGTCTCGAGTCATTAAGTACATGGCCGACCGGACCTCATGCTGGAGTTCGGCATACTGCTGCTGGTCGACCGAAACCCTGTTACTCCGGGAATAAAAGGCCAACGCCCCAAGAATAACAATCAGCATAACCGTGGAGGCCACGATAAGCTCGGCCATGGTAAACCCGGAACTACGCTTCTTATAGTTATGTTTTACCGTCGGAGGGACATTTATCTTTGAAATGTTTCTCTTTGTCAGTTTCATTTTGTCCTTCCTTATGTTCCTTTTACCTGGTTATAACAGTGTGAATATAAGCTCTGACTCTATATCGGGATGGGTTAGCAAGAAGCTGCGCCCGGGCGATGTTTTGGGCCGTAATAGGGAAGACCAGCACTTTTATATCAAATCCAGCCGAAGCCGCCGACGTTTGAATCTCGGTTAACCGGCGGAAATCAAGGGTGCCGTCAGCGTTGATGTCGAGCAATTCGTCGTTGCTTTCGCCAATTTGAGCGTTGGGAAAATTGCTCAGCTCGTCCGAGGTCAACGTCCGTAGATAATCTATTTGCTGCTGGGCCAGGAAGATGGCGTTACTCATCTCGTTAGCCCGCATGTTCTGCATCACGCTCAAGCTGAAAAGCTGGATTAACCCGACAAAGACGACGGTAACCAGGGCGAGCATTATAATAACCTCAATCAATGTAAACCCGGCTTTCCCGTCTTTTCCTCCTGTCCTCGCGTTGTCATTAATCGGTCTCATTTTTAACTCTATGGCCATCGAATTTTTTACACTGGCATCCATTTTAGCAACACTAAATATGTCTCCTTTAGCCTTGACTTTTGGCTTTGATATAAGCGATGGAGCCGCCGGCGTAGACATTAACAATCCTTAAATCTTCTTTGCCATAATTCTTGAGTTTCTGGCTCTGGAGGATTATCCGGTGGGACTGAGGGCTGGTAAAATCGTAATTGGCAATCATTCCCAACGGCGAAAAGACGATGCTTTGGTCAACGGGAAGCTGGAGTTGAGGGTTATACCTGGGGGGGAGGCTTCGCTTGAGAAATTTTCGGGCGGTTGTCCAGCTGACGGTTGTCTTATCAACATCTCTTACCTGGATTTCGACCAGGTAGCGCCATTCGTTATTTTCCTGGAAAAACCGGACACGGCAGGGTACCTTTTCATTGACGGCCGTATACCGGGCTGTTTCGAGAGTCGTCAGCAGGTCCCGGGCGGTTCCTTCCAAGCTTCTGGTTTCCAAAACATTCAGAATGCTCGGGTAAGAGGCCAGGGAAAGGATTCCGATAATAGCGACGACGACAATAATTTCGATAAGCGAAAAGCCCTTTGGTTTCATCGGTTCGCCCCTGCTGAGGTCATTTAAGCCTAATTCTACTCATTTTAGCTGATAATTACAATAAAAAACTCTTTTTTTTGGCTCTTTTGGCCTGGTTTGGTCAAGACCATATCCCCTTTTTCTCGCTATACCTCCCCTCGAAGCATTTAAGAGGCCGCTTTTTCATTTTAGATGAATAAATTTTTGGGCAGGGTTTGGCAATAATCGCCTGGGGTGATTCAAGGGGTGATTTTTGGGGTTACAAAAAAGCCGCTTCGACACCGCTATTCAGGGGGAGATAATAAATCGACAGATTTTGCCTTAAAAGTTGACAACCCCCGCCATGGGTTATATATTGACGGCCTCTAAAATTATTAGGTTGATTAAAAGGAATTAACCGCGAAAGATGAAATTCTGAAAGCTGTTAATTTGCTGGCTGGCCTGAGCAGCCAAGATTGAGAAAGTGGGTCTCGTAAAAGCGGCCATTCTGGGAGTTGTTGAAGGTCTGACCGAGTTCTTGCCTGTTTCTTCGACCTTCCACCTCCTGCTGGCGGCCCGACTTGCGGGTCTCCCGGCGGATGAATTCACCAAGCTTTTTGAAATTTTTATCCAGGCCGGCGCCATCCTGGCCGTCGTCTGGCTTTACCGCCGGCCAATTCTTACCCGTCTCGACCTTGCTTGCAAGACGGCCGCTGCCTTCTTACCGACGGCCTTTTTTGGAATTGCCCTGTACCGGCCGATAAAGAATGTTTTTTTCGAGAAGCAGTGGGCCCAGGTTTTTATCTTTATTTTCGTCGGCCTGGTATTCATAGGCTTTGAGCTTCTTATTCGCCGAGGTTTTATTAAATTAAATAAAACTATCGCTTCTTTAACCTGGAAAGAGGCTCTCATAGTCGGCACCGGACAGGTTCTTTCGTTTTTCCCCGGCGTTTCAAGGGCGGGGGCGGTGATTATCATCATGATGCTCTTAGGTTATCGCCGGGCAGAGGCAGCCTTTTTTTCGTTTTTCTTGGCCATCCCGACGATTCTCAGCGCGGCTTTTTTTGACCTCTACAGGTCGCGCCACGCGCTGGTTACCTTTTCCCACCAGGTGCTACCTTTAATCTTGGGCTTTGTTATTTCTTTTCTGGTTGCCCTGATGGCCGTTAGCTGGTTTATCCGCTATCTCCAGACCCATAACCTGAATCTTTTCGGTTTTTACCGTTTCCTTCTGGGGGGCCTGGCGATTCTTTATTTTCTGCTTATGGCCTGATTTTCTTCCAATAACGTAGGTCTTCGCCCCAGGTTTTAATACTGATTTTTCCGCGGTCTGCAGAAAATTGGAGATATCCCTTTAAAGATATCTTGTATTTTGAAAATATTGTCGAAATGTTTGTTTTATTTTAGAGACCAAGAAAGCAGGGTTGCTCCTGGTCAATCAAAAAGAAACGACAATTACTTTGCCCAGGTTAAAGTTAAATCTTAAGAAAATTGCCCAGTTATTCTTGGTTAGCGGGAAGAAAGAACAAGAGGAAGTCGCGGGGTTGAGGCTGGGGGTGAGGAGGGTTCTTGGTCGATTGAAAGAAGAGACTTTATGGGTAAAGGATTTTCTTTGGGGGCCAAGTTGGTTTTTATAAGTTAGAAAGACAAATGATTTATCCCCCGGGGGAAGAGTTGGGGAAAAAAGTTACGGTGTCCTTATAAGGCCGGGAATAGGGTATCGATGTAGAAAAACGCAGTGTAACCAAAAAAATGAATTCAGGTGGAATGAATGAATGAATGAA
>JBBIRF010000020.1:0-31101 GCA_037441905.1 Candidatus Aminicenantota bacterium | reverse complement strand
GCAGGGCGCTTTAGCGCCTCTTTTTAACTCTTGAATACCAGTAGAAATACGCTGGAATACCCAGAGAAATAATCGCCAGGCCGGCAAAAGAATTCCAGAATTCATTAATTAGCGTGTTGACCGAAACATAAAGCGCGGCCAGGATGAAAAACAGGGGAGTGAAAGGATATCCCCATGTCTTATACGGCCGGCCGAGCTCAGGCCGTTTCCGCCTGAGAATGATGACCGCGGCCACAGTCAGACCGAAGAACAGCCATTGACCGAAGACGACGTAGGTAAACAACTGCTCAAAGGTGCCAGAAAGGCTGAGCAGCGAGCTCCAGACTGCCATGAGGATAATCGAAACATGCGGCGTCAGGAAACGAGGATGCACCAGGGCCACTTTGGAGAAAAAAAGGCCGTCCCTGGCCATAGCAAAGTATACCCGTGGGCTGCAGAGCAGGTTCTGGTTGGCGGCTCCAGTTATCGAAAATAAGATGATAAAAGCAATCAGCGAGGCGCCCCAGGGCCCGACGGCAAAGTTCATGACATCGGCCGCAATCCGGTCGCTCTTGGCCACTTCCTCAGAAGGAAAAGCATAGAGGTAAGCTAAATTAGCCAGGACATAAACCAGGATGATTATCAAGGTTCCGCTGAACAACCCCAAGGGCAGGTTCCGCGTTGGGTTTTTTACTTCGCCCGAGCTAAAGGTCGAGCTTTCCCATCCCTTGTAGGCCCATAACGTGGCGACAAGAGCCAGGCCAAATTTCCCTATTAACCCAGTCGAAAAGGTGGGTGAGGGCTCAAGAAAATGGCTCGCGCTTCCTTTGGCTAAGGCAAAAACAACGCCGCAGACGATCAAGATGGCGCCGAACTTGATCAAAGTCAGGACATTCTGGAGAAAGGCACCCCAGCGAACGCCGACATAATTTACGGCTGCCAGGAAAGCAATCAGCCCGACGGCGATTAGTTTGGTCACGAGCGGGGAAAGATGGGGGAAGAAATGGGGTAAGTATTTTGAGGAAAATGCTACCGCCAGAGTAGCAATTGCTCCCGAGTCGATAACCAGGAAGAGAGTCCAGCCAAAAAGAAAGGAAAGTAAGGGCCCGTAGGCTTCCCTTAAATAGATATACATTCCACCGGCATGGGGATACATAGCCGCCAGCTCGGCGAAAGAAAGGGCGCCGAAGAAACACAGCAGACCACCAAAAACCCAGACGGCCATGATTAAAACAGGGGAGCCGACGTTGGCAGCTACGGTAGCCGGGACGATGAAAATTCCCGAGCCGATAACTCCTCCGACAATGATGCTGACGACGTCCCAGACACCCAGAACTCGCGGCAGCTCGGCTGTTTTCTGCGCCATGGATATATCATTTGTTTTCATTTTTTTCTTGCCCTCTTCAAAAATTAAAGGCTTGCGGATATTTATAAATAAAATTTAAAAGACTGGCAATAACTTTTCTCATCTGAATTTAGGCACAGTATCCAGCTAAGCGGAAGATATGAACGACCGCAGGGGGGACAGGCAGCGGGCGCTGGGGGAAAAAAGGTCGTCCGGATAGCAACCAGTATATCTTGTATATCTTGAGGCTACGCCAAGGGATTAATTTTTTGCAAGTTGCTGGGCCAGGTAATCTTTTTGCAAATGACTGTGCTTCAGGCCATAAAAAAAATAAATGACCAACCCGGCAACTAACCAGACGGCGAAACGAATCCAGGTGGTCAGATGAAGGCTGGCAATCAGGTAGAAGCAAAAGCCAATCGTTATCAGGGGGGTAAACGGCACACCCGGCGTCCGGAAGCGGCGTTCGAGGTCTGGCCGGGTTCGTCGCAAAATGATAACCCCCAAAGAAACAATGATAAAAGCGAATAAAGTTCCTATGTTCACCAGGTCAATAATCATCGACAGAGGAAGAACCCCGGCGATAAAAGCCGTTAACCCGCCAGTAATCCAGGTGCAGATATGAGGCGTCCGGTGCCGGGGGTGAACCCGGGAAAAAGAAGCCGGCAGCAACCCATCCCTGGCCATCACCATAAAAATCCTTACCTGGCCGTAAATAGTGATGAGGAGAGTGGATATCATCCCGACAATCGCGCCCGTGGCCACCAAAGCTCCACCCCACCTGATCCCGTAACGAGCTAAAGCCGCCGGCAAGGCGTTTTCGAGGTCGATTTCTTTAAACGGGACCATCCCCGTGAGGACAAAGGCAACAGAAACATAAAGCAGGATGACGACGGCCAAGCACAAGAGCAACCCGAGAGGGACGTCTCTTTTTGGGTTTTTGGTTTCCTCGGCGGCTGTCGAGACGGCGTCAAACCCGATGTAAGCGAAAAAGATGATGGCCGCTCCCGACATTATTCCTTTCCAGCCAAAAGGAGCAAAAGGCTTGAAGTGGCTGGGGTCGACTTTGGAGACCCCGAGAAAAACAAACAGCAAGATGACCGCAATCTTGACGACGACAATAATATTATTGGTTGTCGAGCTTTCGCGAATCCCGATATAAAGAATCCAGGTAATGATTAAAACAATCAAAATTGCCGGCAGGTCGACGATACCGCCAGCCAGCGGAGCGGTAACCAGAGCTTTCGGCAGGTGAATCCCCGCGGTTTGCAGCAGCCCCGCGAAGGTGGCTGACCAGCCCGAGGCGACGGCGCTGGCCGAAACCATATATTCTAACATCAGGTCCCAGCCTATAATCCAGGCGATTAGTTCGCCAAAGGCCACATAAGCGTAGGAGTAGGTGCTGCCGGCAACCGGGAACATGCTGGCGAGCTCAGAATAAGTTAAGGCACAAAAACCGCTCGTGACGGCGGCAATAATAAACGAGACAAGCACGCCCGGACCGGCAAGATGAGCCCCCTGGCCAGTGGCGACAAAGATGCCCGTGCCGACGACTGAACCGATGCCGAGGGCGGCCAAATCAATCGCCCGCAAGGTCTTTTTTAACTCGGTTTTTTCCGAAGCTTCTTGAAGCTGCGAGGGCGATTTCGTCAGCCAAAGGTTAAACCTCATGGTGACTCCTTATTATTCTTCCAAAGAGGGTAGATTATAAAAAAACAGGTCCCGTTAAACAATAATTTTTTAAGCCAGTTTTGCTGGTTTAATCGCGAACGAGTCATTCTTTCCGACGAGGCTTGTTGCGTCAATCTTCCGGGTTGAAAAAATAGGCCAGGCTAAATTAGCCCAAATAAAGGGAGAAAAAGACGAAGGACGCCCCAGATCACCAGGCCGCCGGATAAACTGAGCAAAACACCTGCGCGAATCATTTTTGTCACCGGGACCATCCCCGAGCCATAGACAATTGCGTTCGGCGGGGTAGAAACAGGGAGCATGAAGGCCAGGCTGGCGGCAAAGGCGCACCCGAGCGCCGGGGGCAGCGGGCTAATACCGGAAGCCGTGGCTACGGATATAAGCACGGGAACCATCATCGTGGCTGCGGCCGTATTGGACGTAGTCTCGGTAAGCAAGATAGTTATATAAATCCCGACGAGGGTCAAAAGCCAGATTGATTCAGAACCAGCCAGACGGAGCAAACTCTGGCCGACAACTGATGCTAAACCGGTCTTAAACATCATGTCACCGAGGCTCAGGCCGCCGCCGAAAAGGAGCAGCGTTCCCCAATCAATCTCGACAGCCTCCTTCCAGCTCAAAGTAGGTTTTTTGTTTTTCTTGTCAACTGGCAGGAGGAAAAGAAGAATGCCTCCAACAAGAGCGGCCACAGCCTCGGGCAGGCGAGTGCTGACTATTCGCGACAAAACCGAATCCTGGCCCTGAATTATTATTATTAATCCGGGAAGAACCCAAAGGGTCACAGTTAGGAGGAAAACAAAAAGGGTATTCTTTTCACCCTGAGTCCAAGGTGAGCTGGCTGCTGCGGGGGCAATATTCCCTAAGGCTTTTCTAAAGTCAGAAGTTCCTTCTCGGTGCAAAACCAGGAGAAGACCGAAAACGACAAAATACATAACAATTGTCAGCGGAACGGCCAGCAGCATCCACTGAAAAAAAGAAATTTTAATTTGGGCTAATTTATTAAGCATGCCCAGGGCAATTAGATTCGGCGGTGTACCAACGGGCGTTCCGAGGCCACCGACAGAAGAAGCATATGCTGCCATTAGCAGGAGGGATGTGGCAAAAGAGGAAGCAGGTCTAATCTGAGACCTTTCGTCAGAACCCGGGCTTGTTTGTCCGAGCTTCGAGATTATCCCGAGGGCCAACGGAAACATCATGGCGGTAGTCGCCGTGTTGCTTATCCACATCGAAAGGGCCGCTGTCACTACCCCCAGCATGAAAAGCAACCGACCTGGTCCTCTTTGAGTCCAGCGCCAGGAGAGAACGCGGCAGGCCAAGCGCCGGTCGAGGCCATGGTAGGTCATTGAACGGGCAATAAGAAAACTTCCCATAAAGAGAAAAATCACCGGGTCAGAAAAGGGGGCCAGGCCTGTTTTTATATCCGTTATTCCCAGGAGGACGCTGAGGACAACTCCGAGAATGGCCGTCACCGGTAAGGGAACGGGCTCGCCTATCCACCAGAGAATGACCCAGAGGAGAACCCCGGCTAACCGGTGGCCTTCCGGCGAGAGGGCGGGAAAAGGTAATAAAACAACAATTAGGAAAATAAAAGGGCCAGCGACCAAAGTTACCCGCTCGCGCCATTCCTCAAACCGCCCGGCCATGGGTTAATTTTTACTACACCTTACCTTTGAGAGCAATTGTCTTTTTTGACAACCCCTGGGACGTATGATAGAAAAGCTCCTTGACCTTTTAAGGAGGACGCCGATGAATGTCTTAGCTGTCCTCTTAATAGCGGTTTTTCTCTTCGTTCTTGCCAGCCGTTATTACGCCCGTTATATCGCCAGCAAGTTGGGTGAAGACCCTAACCGGCCTACGCCAGCTATCAGTTGTTCTGACGGCCGCGATTTTGTCCCGACGCGGACTTCAGTCGTCTTTGCCCATCACTTTTCCGCCATTGCCGGGGCTGGCCCGATCCTCGGTCCAACCATGGCCATATTGTACGGGTTTATTCCTGCCTGGATGTGGATTGTTCTCGGCGGGATATTTATCGGCGCGGTCCACGATTACACGGCCCTTTTCATGAGTATACGAGAAGGCGGCCGCTCGGTCGCCGAGATTGCCCGCAAAACTCTCGGCCGGATGGGGTTTAACCTTTTCATCGGTTTTACTATAGTCATGATTGTCCTGGTAACGTCTTCTTTCCTCAACGCTACCGCCATGTCTTTGACCTCTCTCTGGCCGTTGAGCAAAATCGGAGTGGCGGAGGGACAAACTTTCTTAAAAACTGTGGTCAAGGACGGAGTAGTCATGGGGCGGATTGGTGGGATTGCCTCCACTTCAGTGATTTTTATTACCTTTTGTTCGCCTTTCTTGGGCTGGCTCATTGTTCGCCGCCATTTAAAAACGCTCTATGCTTACTTCCTGGCAACAGCGATTGCTGTTGCCTCATTCTTTTTGGGGATATCCTACCCGGTGACGCTTTCTTCAACCACGTGGATGATAATAATCTCGATTTATGTTTTTATAGCCGCCGGGATTCCAGTCTGGCTCATCCTTCAGCCGCGGGATTTTATCAACGTCCAGATTCTGTACGGCGGAATCGGCCTTCTCGTCATTTCTATTTTTACCACCGGACTTGGCGGGCTCAAAGTCGCCATTCCGAGTTTTAACCTGGGCGAGGGCGTGGCCCATCTCGGTTTACTCTGGCCGATGATGTTCTGCACCATTGCCTGCGGCGCTATTAGTGGCTTTCATGCTCTGGTTGCCGGAGGAACAACCTGCAAGCAGGTGACCAAGGAAACCGAGGCAAGGAGAATCGGGTACAATGCCATGCTGTTAGAGTCTGTCTTGGCCCTTGGGGTTATTATCGCCCTCGGCAGCGCCATGGATTTTGGCGACTACAAGTCGGTTGTCTGGCCGTCTGACCCGGGGGTGAAGTCGAACCCGATTCTGGGGTTTTCCCTGGCGGCGGGCCACCTTTTTCACCGTGCCTTAGGAATTAACGTCGCCTTAGGAGCGGTGTTTGGCATCCTGCTGGTCGAGGGGTTTGTCATTACGACGCTTGACGCCGCCGTCAGGTTGAATCGTTATCTCTTCGAGGAGCTCTGGGCGATTATTTTTCCCCGGCCGCCCCAACTTCTCCGGAACTACTGGTTTAACTCCGGCCTGGCCGTTATTTTGATGTGGGTTCTGGCTTATTCTAACGCCTTTTCCGCCCTCTGGCCAATTTTTGGAACAGCTAACCAGCTCCTGGCTGCTCTGACTCTTATGACCGCCTCAGCCTGGCTGCTGCTGCGAAAAAAGAAGAATTTTTTTACCTTGGCACCGGCAATATTTATGTTAGCGACAACAATTGCTTCGCTGGTGATTCTTTTTGGTAATTACCATCGAGCGCATAATTACACTCTGCTTGCCGCGGATGTAATTTTGATTATTCTGGCCGCGGGCGTGGTTTATCTTGTCGCCAGAACTCTTCTTAAACGTCAACCGGGCCCTGCTGCCGAACCCAGCCCCACTTACCCTTAGCGCCTCATACCCGCAAGGTTCTCCAGTTCAGGGTTTAGGTGAGATTCTTCAGTCAGTGGCCATTTCGGGCTTTCTTTTGCCAGAAATCACCTTCCTGGAAAATAACCGGTCGACTCTTTGGGCCGCGTAATTTATTCTGAGCAACCAATTAATTTAGCCCGCAGGAATTTAGCCCTTAAAATCATCTGTTTCCCGCAAGAATAAGGAATCAGAGTTAATCAAAGGGCTGATTCCTGACCGATTTTCAGCCGCGGGAAAATTTAGATTTACCGAAAAACGTTAAGGAAAAGAGTGATGATGATGGCGTTGGTAAAATCAATAAAGAAAGCGCCGACAAGGGGAACGACCAGAAAGGCTCGCGGTGCCCGTCCAAAGCGGTCGACCAGGGCTTTCATGTTGGCCATGGCGTTGGCGGTTGTTCCTAAGGCAAACCCGCAAAACCCGCCGCTCATTACAGCCGCATCGTAGTCTTTTCCCATTAGGGGGAAAATTGGCCAGATGGCAACGGCCGCCACCAGGATTACTTGAAAAACCAGGATAATCAAGAGGGGAAGCACCAGCCCGGCTAGCTCCCAGAGGCGCAGGGTCATCAGGGCCATGGCTAAAAATAGGGCGAGGGAGGCATGGCCGACAGTTTCTAACATTTTTTCGGATAGACCAAGAAGATGGGTTATATCGTCGAAATTCCGGATGGCGGCGGCCACGAGCATTGCTCCGATGTAAGCCGGCAGGGTAATTCCGGTGCTGGCTATCAGCCGGCTCAACCAGGCTCCCAGACCCATAGCCACCAGAAGGATTACCACGTTCTTGATGAAATCCCGAGCCTTGATTATCTCTTCGGTTTCCTCCACAGTGATGTCTTCTTCGGCTGAACTGACTACTTCTGGAATCGGTGGTTGATTAAGGAGTGTCCGCTGATGCTTTTTAGATTTTTTTAAGTCCCGGCGGGTAATGATAAGCGTCGCTACCGGCCCCCCAATCAAGCCGCCGGCAATTATCCCGAAGATGGCCGCAGCTAAGGCGACACTTGTTCCTGCAGGGACGCCGGCCTGTTCGAAAACGGGGCCGAAGGCCATGGCCGTGGCTGGGCCTCCGGTCATCGTCATCGAACCGCTGATTACCCCATAAAGAGGGTGGATTTTAAAAGGCAGGGTCAGAACAATACCAAGGACGTTCTGAAGAAAGACTACGGCCGTGGCTAAAGCATAAAAAAGGAGGACCTGCGGCCCGCCGACCCGGAGCAGGGAAAGGCTGGCGCTAAACCCGATAGTCGTAAAAAAAGCAATCATCAGCGGGTCGCGCAAAGTCATGTCAAATTCAAAGAGGTTGAAACCGGCGATTTTTCCCCCGAGGTTGAGGAAGGCAATAACCAGACCGCCGACAACCGGAGCAGGGATATTATACCGGGACAAAGGCCGGAAAAGACCACAAAGGGCATGGCCGAGGTAGAGCACGACTCCGGCAAAAGCCACCGTCTGAATAAGGTCAAGCTTGAGCATTCTCTGATTGCCTCGAAGCAGTAAAACGCCTTCGTTTATACCTTAGCCGCCGATTCTTTGTCAATCAAAGCCATTGCGGGAAGCTTCGACGGAGAAAAAAGTCCCTAAAATACCGGTGCACCTTTTTGGCCTCATGGTAAGCTAAAGAGCTCAGGGAGGACTAAGTCCTTCCATTGGTCAGTAAATATTCAGACTTTTTCCTCACAAAGAGCTTAGAAAAAAAGCCTGCCTTTAAAAAAATTATAGATAAAAAACATTTATAAAATACCCGGTCGAAAAAGCCAGGGGTTAGGCTGTTGTCAAAGTTAAATTTAATCTGATAGGATAAGCTGCCCAGTGAGGTCGCGACAATGAACGAAAGAAATTGGCATGCCTTAACCGCGGACGAAGTAATTGCCGAATTAAAAACAGACCCGCGTCAGGGGTTAAATTCGACCGAGGCGGCTAAGCGTCTCGAAGCATACGGACCAAACGTAGTCGCCGAAGAACGACGAGCCTCAGCCTGGAAAATATTCTGGCATCAGTTTCAAAATATTTTAATTATCATCCTGCTTATCGCCACGGCCATCTCAGCCGGTGTTGGCGAGTGGGTTGACGCCCTCCTGATATTCATCATCGTCATTTTTTGTGCCCTCTTAGGTTTTTTCCAGGAATACCGGGCAGAAAAGGCTCTCGAAGCTCTTAAGAAGATGCTGGCGCCAGCGTGTTTAATCATCCGGGAGGGAAAAGAAACCCTTATTCCCACGAAGGAAGTTGTGCCCGGTGATATTCTGCTTTTAGAAAGCGGGGTTAAAGTTCCGGCTGACGGCCGGGTTGTTGAATCAGCTTCGCTTCAATGCAACGAGGCCGCCCTAACCGGGGAATCACAGCCAGTAGAGAAAACAACCGATGCTTTGCCGGCTGAAACCAGGGTCGAAGACCGCCGGAACATGGTCTACGCCGGGACAATCGTCACCTACGGACGCGGCAAAATTGCCGTCTGTTCTACCGGAAAGCAAACCGAGTTAGGAAAGATAGCCAGCGAGGTAGCCGCGGTCGAGAAAGAGAAAACTCCGTTGGAAAAGCGAACCTCCGAGATAGGTAAGTGGCTGGGGTTTTTAGCTCTCGGCATTTGTATGGCTATCGTGGCTGTAAGCCTTGTCAGAGAAAGCTTTTCCGGTTCGGTTTCGCTTTCTTTTGCCCTCCAGATGCTCATTTTTGCCGTGGCTCTGGCGGTGGCGGCGGTTCCCGAAGCTCTGCCGGCGATTGTTACCGGAACCTTGGCCATAGGGATGCATCAGATGGCCAAGCGGAATGCGTTGGTCCGGCGGATGCCGGCTGTCGAAACCCTTGGTTGTACGACGGTGATTTGTACGGATAAAACCGGCACGTTAACCAAGGGTGAGATGACAGTCCGCCGCCTTTTCCTGAATGAGGTCGACTGGGAAGTTAGCGGCAGCGGGTTTGAACCTGCGGGTGAAATTAAACCCGAGGCATTAAGAGCCGGGAATAGCGAAGCTCTTGATTTATTGGCCAAGGCATGCGTCCTGGCAAGCGATGCATCTCTCGAAGAAGTAGAAGGACGCTGGTTGGTCAAGGGAGACCCCACCGAGGGGGCTCTGGTCGCCCTTAGCATGAAGGCGGGTGTAATCCCGGATGAATTGAGAATCAGAATGCCCAGGCTGGAGGAGGTTCCGTTTAGCTCAGAAAGAAAGCGGATGAGCGTCCTGGTCGAATTCGAGCCCGGCCGGAGATTTGTCTTGATGAAAGGCGCCGTGGAAGCGGTACTCCCTTTATGCAAAAAATATTTTGCCGACAGAAGGACTGCAGAGCTTTCGGACGATATCAAAAAAATAATCCTCCAGAAGAACGAACGTATGGCCGGCGAGGCTCTCCGGGTGCTGGCTTTTGCTTTTAAAGAGGTCGAGCGGCAGCAAAAAGAGTGCTCACCACAAGGCCTCGAAGGAGATATGGTTTTTCTTGCTCTGGTAGGCATGATTGACCCCCCTCGGCCTGAGGCTAAGGAAGCTATTGAAGTCTGTCAAAGGGTGGGAATTAGAACCGTGATGATTACCGGCGACCATAAAATGACCGCTATAGCTGTGGCCAAGGAACTCGGCATTTTTGGTCCCGGCGACCTGGCTCTGACCGGGGAAGAGCTCGAAAAATTGACCGAAGAGGAGCTGGAAAAAATAGTTGACCGGGTAACAGTCTACGCTCGAGTGTCACCCCTGGATAAAATTAAGATTGTCCGGGCATGGAAAAAGCGAGGCGAGGTCGTGGCCATGACCGGCGACGGGGTTAACGATGCGCCGGCTCTCAAGCAAGCGGATATCGGGGTGGCCATGGGGATAACAGGAACAGATGTCGCCAAAGAAGCGGCAGATATGGTTCTTAGCGACGATAATTTTGCCACCATCGTTAAGGCCATTGAAAGAGGCCGTTGGATTTATGATAACATCAAAAAATATCTTACTTATCTCCTCCAATGTAACCTGGTCGAAGTAATCATTATCGGCGGCGTCGTCCTGGCTCTCGGTCCCGAACACTTGCCCCTTTTTCCGGCGGCCATCCTTTTTATCAACCTGGTGACTGACGGACTGCCCGCCTTGGCCCTGGGGGTAGCGCCGCCCGACCCGGATATTATGCACCGTCCGCCGCGAGACCCGAGGGAAAAAGTTTTTTCCCGGGATGTTCTTATTTTCTTCGGCCTGGCCGTTTTTCTCTGGAGCCCGGCTTTTCTCTGGCTTTATATGCGGAACCTGGCCAACCCCGAACGGGCGAGAACCGACCTCTTCTTTTTATTTATCCTCACCGAGCTTGCCGTCGCGCTTAATTTTCGCTCGCTACGACACAGTTTATGGCAGGTATTGCCTCATCGCTTACTCCTCCTCGCCGTTGTCTCGCAGGCGGCCCTTGCTTTCGCCCTTAGTTATCTTCCGGTAATCAGAAAGACGTTTGGCATCGGCATCCCGGAAGCTCTCGATATCGAGATAATCCTGCTGTTTTGTCTTCTGGCCACAGTTTCAATTGAATTGGCCAAGCTGTGGCTGAGGAAAAAAACAATTCAACCCCAAATTTAAAACCGGGAACAAATCCAAAAATTATCTAAATTTAGTAGAAATGTATTTTAATACTTCGACCTAGATAACTGTCGATTTAATACAATCTGAGCAGTTATTTAATTTCAGCCTAACTTGGAAACAGTGATTGAAGCGGATAAAGAAGACCACTTTTATCTGCCAACTTATTCGGTCTATCTTTCGGCTATGCTTGATTCAAACATCTCGATTCGCGGGTATTTCTGGAAAAACTCCCGGGCAGTGGCCGCCACTGTGCCGCTTAGGACAAAGAGAGCAATCAGGTTCGGCAGAGCCATAAAAGCGTTGGCTATATCCCCGATATAAAAAACAAGCTCGATCGAGATTATTGAACCAATAAAACAAAGGGCTACATAGACCACCCGGTAAGGATAGGTTACTTTAATCCCGAAAAGATATTTCATGCATTGCTCACCGTAATAGTACCAGCCGATTAGCGTCGTATATCCGAATAAAAACGAGGAAAGCGCCACCACCAGGCCGCCGACGACCGGAATAACCTTGGCAAAGGAGGCGGCGGTCATAGCCGTGCCGTTGAGTCCGCTCTGCCACATGCCGGTGGAGAGGTTGATTAACCCTGTCATGGAACACACGAGCAGAGTGTCGATAAATACTTCGCCAACGCCCATCAACCCCTGATGGACGGGAGAAGGAGTCTGCGCCGCGGCGTGGGCGATGGGTGCGCTTCCCAGACCGGCCTCGTTAGAGAGAAGGCCCCGTCTAAAACCCATCTGCATCCCCTTCCTGACTGTGGCTCCCAGAAAACCGCCAGCCGCCGCTGCCGGCGTAAAAGCGTGTTTAAAAATAAGGACGAAAACCTTGGGAAGGACTGTGATATGAGCCAAAAGAACGATTAATCCACCGGTTAGATAAATAAAAAGCATCATCGGGACGATTTTCTCGGCTACCGCGCCGATTCTTTTTATCCCTCCGATAACAACCAGGCCAACCAGAATCGTGACGATAATTCCAATAACCAACTTAGGAATCCCGAACTGGCTGTTAAAAGCCAGGGCCATTTGATTGGCTTGCATCATGTTCCCGGTTCCGAACAAAGTGGCAAAGGCACCGCAAACCGCAAAAATCGGAGCCAGGACGCGGGCAAAGGCGGCGTTCTTGAACCCGTTCTTTATGTAGTACATCGGGCCGCCGGCAATCTTGCCGTCCGGGTATTTGTCGCGGTACTTAACTCCCAAAAGGGCTTCGGCAAATTTCGTCGCCATGCCGACTGACCCGCAGACCCACATCCAGAAAATGGCACCCGGTCCTCCAGTAAAAAGGGCTGTAGCCACGCCGCCGATATTCCCGTTGCCCACTGTGGCTGCCAGAGCTGTCGAAAGAGCCGCGAAGGGTGAAATATCACCCTCTCTCTTTCCGCCTGAGCGGCGGCCAAGAAGCCCAGCAAACATCAGCTTGAAGCTGTCGCCGAGGCGTCGGAACTGGATAAAGCCTGTTCTGAGGCTCATCCAGAACCCGGCAGCAAAAAGCACAAAAAGCATGTAGGACCAGATCTGGTCAGAAATTTGCGTCACCCAGACGGTAAGATCGTGGTAAAAGCCTTGCATCTCTCTCTCTCCTCGGCGGCCATGTTATTATAAGTCAAAATAGCCGTCAAGCCTGGGTTGATGAGATTTCAAGAAAGCTTCAAACCGACCAGGCCTCTATCAAAAAATTAATAAATAAATGAACAAATAATGATGCCTCTGAGACATCCTTTTGTTCGCGTTCCCAGCCGCAGGCCTGAGGAGGCTCGACTCATGTTTTCGGTTGCAAAGAATGTGTCATTCCGGTATATTCATAATGGTTTTCTAAAGAGATAGCGCGCCCGTAGCTCAGCTGGATAGAGCGTCTGACTACGAATCAGAAGGGCGGGGGTTCAAGTCCCTCCGGGCGCGCTCCTTTTGTTTCAAACCGCGGAAATTTCGATAAAAAACAAACGACGAGGCCAAAAGTTCATTTTTTAGCCAATGTGTTTAAACCCTTCAGCCAATTTTAAGCTTATATCAGCCTTTCGCTCGAAAACGCCGCACCGAGTCGAATAAATAAATTTTGACCCGGTTTTTTATTTAAAGCAAAATTGACTCAATCAGATGCTAAGTAAGAAACCTTAGCTCGAGCCTCGACAAGGGATAAGTATAAGAATTTAAGAAGGTCAAAGAGCTCACGCCATCAGGTCAACGGAAGATTTTCTCGCCCCAACCTAAACCCTTTTATTTCCTGGCATTTTTTGTTAATAATTTTGAGAATTAGTTTCCGCGGAGAGGAGAAAGAAGATGGCCGAAAGCGGGTCGACGCAAAGAGGTGGTTGGGGGTCGAAACTTGCTTTTATTTTTGCCGCCTCAGGCTCAGCCATCGGCCTCGGCAGCCTCTGGCGCTTCCCGATTATGGTAGGCAGGTTAGGGGGGGCTGTCTATGTTTTTGCCTACATCCTGGCAGTTTTTTTCATCGGGTTTACCGAGATGCTGGCCGAGCTGGCCATCGGCCGACATACCCAGAAGAATCCTGTTGGCGCCTTTGAAGCTATTCGTCCGGGCACGCCGTGGAAATACTTAGGGTATATGGGGGTTATAACGACTATCGTCATCCTATCTTATTATGCTGTCGTAGCCGGCTGGGCTTTTGGCTACCTGTATAAAACTGTTTTCGGCGTGTTTAAACCAGATATCACCTGGCAATCTTCGGAGGCGATTTTCAGTCATTTTGCCGCTAACCCCTGGGAATCGCTTTTTTGCCTTATAGTTGTGATGGGCATCACCACATACATCATTTCGCGCGGGATTCAGGAGGGAATCGAAAGATTTGCCAAAGTCCTGATGCCGTTGCTTTTTGCTTTAATTATTTTACTGGCTATCAGAGCTTTAACCCTTCCCGGGGCCGGCCAGGGAATAGCCTTTTACCTGAAGCCTGATTTAAGCAAGATTGACCTAAAAGTTCTGTTTTTTGCCATCGGTCAGGCGTTTTATTCCTTGAGCTTAGGGATGGGCATAATGATTACATACGGCAGTTATATTTCCCGCCGGGATAATATCATCTCCTCAACCGGCTGGGTTTGTTTTTCGACCACCATGGTTGCCTTCCTCGCGGGAATAATTATTTATCCCACCTTATTTGCCACCCCAGGGGTAACTCCGGATAAGTTTCAGCCCTCTCTCGGGCTGATGTTCCAGGCCATTCCGCTGGTTATCGCCAAGCTGCCAGGTGGCTATCTTTTCGGCATCCTCTTTTTTATTTTAGTCCAGGTGGCTGCCTTGACCTCTACTATCTCTTTGCTTGAAGTTCCCGTGGCTTTTTTAATTGATGAGCATAAGTGGACGAGGAAAAAAGCGGCTGTTTTTATAGGGGGATTATCGTTCTTCCTGGGGGTCCCGTCGGCCCTATCCGTGGGGGCCTCGGGCTTCCTGACGAGGTTCGCGTTTCTGAATAAAATGGACCTGGTTTTCGGGAATATTCTTCTAGCTGTCGGCGGTCTGGGAATTTGCCTTTTCCTGGTCTATTTCTGGGGAATTAAACCGGCGCTCGAAGAAATCACGACCGGCGCTCTCCGTTTCCGGTTAAGAGGACTGTGGGTTTTCAACATCCGCTTCCTCGCGCCGCTGGCTATCCTGATTTTGCTGATTTTTATCAGAACGATTACGCGGTAACTCGTAATTGTAGATTTGTTCTCGCTTTTTAAAAGAAAGAGTTTTCCCTCTTGGGAAAGGCCATTATTAGGGCCAAAGCCAGCTTTCACCTAACTCAATAACCAAGATTGAATGATTCTCGTTGTTTTCTTCTCAAAATCCCCCTCAACATTTTATCTCTTTCATTGCTTTTCCTTTTTTCTTCTATCGTTCTGTTTTTTTTATCCCGTTATCGCTTTTTAGCGATTTTATCGACAAACCATGGACTTTTACGGAAATTTCCCGCTGCCGACCCAGAATCAAGCGTTGTTATATTACAGTACCGGGACGGATGATGCCGTGTTTGGGGACGACAATTATACCATCGCGGATGACGTAATCTTCGGCCTCTTCGTTCTGGACATTTCTGGCGTTGATAAGCCGGCAATTATCGCCCACCCGGGCGTTTTTGTCGATAATCGCCTTCCTGACCTCACAGCTACGGCCAATCCCGATGTTGGGAATTCCCAGCCGTGAGTTCGCCTCGATTTCGGCGGCAGACTCAAAATAATCAGCTCCCATGATTACTGATTTTTCAATGACCGAGTCTTCGCCGATTCTTGACCTGATGCCGATAATCGAGTCGCTGATGCGGGAGCGATTGATGATGCTTCCTTCGCACAGGATGGAATTAGTCACCCGGGAGTCCAGGATCTTCGACCCGGGGAGGAAGCGGGCGTGGGTGAAAATCGGCCTCTCTTCATCATAAAAGTTAAACGGCGGCAGCGGCCTGGTAAGCTCGATGTTGGCTTCGTAAAAGTTCTTGATAGTCCCGATATCTTTCCAGTAGCCGCGAAAAAGATAGCCGTAAACGTTATAGGTCTGGATAGCAAAAGGAATCACCCCTCGGCCGAAATCTTCAAACGGCGTCGTCTTGAGCAAGTCGCGAAGCACCGGCCAGCTGAAGACATAAATACCCATCGAAGCAAGATAAAAATGGCCATCCTTGCCCAGGCCGAGTTTTTCCTGCAAAGAGGCGGAAAGCCCCATTGCCTCGAGCTCTGGCCCCGGACGGGGCTTCTCGGTAAACGAGGTTACCCGGAAATCCTCTGCCAACTTCATCAGCCCCAAGTCAGGAGCTTGCTCGGCTGTCACCGGAGTGACCGAGATGGTAATATCAGCGTTTCTCTCTTGATGAAACTCGATAAAAGGTCGGTAATCCATCCGGTAAAGATGGTCTCCGGAGAGAATCAGGACATATTCGCCTTTGCCTTCGATAAAAAAGAGGTTTTGCCTGACAGCGTCAGCCGTCCCCTGGTACCAATCCCTGTTTTCAAGAGTTTGCTGGGCGCTGAGAATGGTGATGAACCCGGGACTGAAATTATCAAATCGATAGGTAAGAAAGATATGGCGGTGGAGCGATTCCGAGCTAAACTGGGTGAGCACATAAATTTTTCTTAGGCCGGAGTGCAGGCAGTTGCTCACAGCAATATCGATCAGCCGGAAGCGGCCGGCAATCGGGACAGCGGGTTTGCTCCTGATTTTAGTCAGCGGATAGAGCCGGCTTCCCTGACCGCCCGCTAAGACCAGAGTAATAACGTTTTTCATCCTCAACCTCCTGCGGGCGGTCGCCTGGTTATTCTTTCGAACCCGGAAACGCAGATAAACTCAAGCTCTCCTTCCGGGTCGACGGCGTCAAGCAACAGGTTGAGGCCGAGAGTATCGCTGGCGATATGGCCGGCAACCACCACGTTGAGGTTAGCCTTTTTGGCCTTCTCGAGATGCTCTTCGCTGAAGTGCATGCCGACCAGGGTTGAAATACCGCTTCCTGCCACTTTATCGAAGATTTCCTTGGAGCCTTCTGTCCCGCCTGTCATGTCGACATAGATTTCGCCGCAGCGGCTGTTTTCTGAGCCGTTGAGAATCTTGGGCCCGGCGGCCAGCCTCTCGGCCGCCTGATACTCAGGTATCGCGCGCAGAATCTTCAGCAGGTCTTTGAGCAAGAGCGGTTTTTCCTGGTTGAATTTGTTTCTTAAAAAAGTTGTCACGCAGTTATCAGCCGGGGTATGGAGGCAAAGAAAGGGAATCCCCAGAAGACGGGCGACATCCACGGTCCGGTTGTGGTTCACAGGCAAAAGGCGGCGCTCGACTTCAGCCATTCTTTTTTCCATCAGCTGCTCAAGGACACTCACGGCAATCCCGTACTGGCTGAGGAGGTCCACCTGGAGCTTCATGACTTCGGCCAGTTGGGCCAGGGCCAGGCCTTCGGGATGGTGGGCGATAATGGCGTCTATTTTCTCGCCCTTATCGCGAGTTAAAAGGTAGGCTAAGAGAACTTCGGCCACTTCCATATCAATCCCGATTAATAATTTCTTGACCGTGGTTTCGGGGTTTCCCCAGAGTACCCGAGTATCGGCGAATGGGTTGAACAAACGGTCCGGGTCGTAAGCTCTCTTTTCTTCTTCGGATAATTTCTCGAATTTTTCTTTTTCCTCGGCCAGCAAGCGGTCGATTTCCGCCCGCCCCCGCAGGTCATTTTCTATCCCGACGGCTACCGCCCGACGATAAATTTCACCCAAAGTCATGGCTCTCACCCTTCTTAAAAAATTATCTAACAAAAATATGATAACTTAATTATGAATGAAATAAAAGTCGAGAAAGCCAAGGAACGGCTGATAACCTGAACCAAATGATATGAGCATTTTAAACTGGTCAGGTTTAAGTAATCAATGAATAGCGTCAAGGGAAGTGCATCCCCAGCCCCCCTTTCTTGTTTGCCAATCCCGCCTGCCGTTTATAAGAAATCTCAGCAGGAATCAAGGCAGACTCATTTCTATTAAAAATTTTCCTTAAGACTTAGTTCATGGCGAGTTTACTTGCCAGCAAGTTTATTATGTGATACAAAACAAGGCATGTTGGAAGATGTCTTCCGGCCGAAAGTAATCCGGTGCCTTGATTTATTAGAGAACGCTATTAAGTCATTAGAGGCAGCCTCCTGCGAGCCGAGAGTAAGCATTAACGAGTATTACCGCCTCCGCAACCAGGTGAGAGAAGCTAAGACCTACTTGGAAGAGCTGCTCAAGGAAGCCCATCGGCTTTTTGGTCCGTTACCCGTCTATGCTTCGGCCGATTTTGAAGAAAAAAGGCTTCAAACTCTGCAGAAAACACGGCTAATAATCGAAGCCAGAGAAAAAGAAGCTCTCATGAATGAATTAATTCAGGATGACATTATTACCCGGTTTTTTCCGCCGGAGGAGGTGAGTGCCTGGGTTGACCGCTTTTATGAGGCCCAATCCCGGGGGAAAAGGAAATTGGCTAATCTGAAAGCCCGGCTGTTTATCGAAAAAATAAAGCAGAACCTCGCCCGGGCTGAGAGCTTGCTTAAAGGGATAAAAGAAAAGGCAGGCTGATCGCCGGAGAGTTTTTCCCCTCAATAGCCGGGAACAGCTTAAATAAAAAACGCTTCATAAACTAAAAAATGAAACTAAGTCTCGTTCTAATTTCTTGCCCGAAAAAGCAGCGTTTATTGGAAGACTTGCTTAAACACCTGGACGAGGTCGAGGGCATACTCGACTTCCGTGAGAGGAACATTGCGCGCCTTGGCAATATTGGTGAACCGGCCATCTTTATTGCTATCCTTGGTGACCACAATATAATCAGCATAAGGGGCGACGGCGTCAATCATCCGCTCGTTGTCGCTCCCCGGTGCGCCGCGTAAGGCGGCCCCGCCGACATGAACCGCGATGATAAAAATCTTATTTTTCTGGCAAAATTCCACAATTCTCTTTAGCCTTGCCTCCTCGGCATCCACCGTAAGCCCGGACGCCCCCATCCCCTTAAGGCTGGCTCCGAGAGCAAAAATGACCGTCTTGTACGGTGTCCCTTTGGGAAACTTGTTCAGGTCGGTATAGACCTCGACGTGAAAACCGGGGGCTGATTCGCGGTCAGCCAGGCCAACGCCGCTTTTTATCAGCTCGACATCGGGCACATCGCAATAATCGTACTTGATGCCGGCTTCTTCCAGAATGATGTTTACCGTGTTGACGTCGTTACTCTGGCCGGCTGACGTTGTCAGCACGGGCAGACTCGCCTTGGGAATCTTCGCCTGGCCTGCCGCCGGGGCAGGATTAAGGTTGAGGATAACGGCTGCCGTGATTATTAAAGAAGCCAGGAAAAGCGTTTTTTTCATCAGCGACCTCCTTTCTTAGGCCTGATTAAAAAACTATTCCTTTAATTAATTTATTTTTTATCCCCTTCATTTCTTTTTTGCCTTTCTATATTTTGCCTTTCTCTCTTCTATTTGCTTTCTCTTTTCTTCTTCTTCTTCTTCTTCTTCTTCTTCTTCTTCTTTCTATTTTACTCCTTCTTCCCAGATGACATCAAAA
This sequence comes from Candidatus Aminicenantota bacterium, assembly GCA_037441905.1. GTDB lineage: Bacteria > Acidobacteriota > Aminicenantia > Aminicenantales > CALLJL01 > CALLJL01. The sequence goes on along the minus strand of JBBIRF010000020.1, from coordinate 12,018 downwards.
ATGCGGATGGCTTTTCGCCACCAATCGGGGTAGGCTGGCTGGTTCCGGTCAACTGTCCTCTTTTCTGGGTTATAAAGCCTTAAATGGTTGAATTGAACCAGCAGGTCGTCGCCCAGCTTCCACCAGGCATCAACGACATTCCGGGCGTTAGTTAAGCAATAGCCGGTTAGGAATTCGGCCGCCTTATCCGGCGATTCTTTGTAAAGGCGGACGGCTTCTTCGTCAATTTCCTTGGTTCTCTCAACCGCGGCGGTTTCCCACTTAACCTGTTGTTTTTTGACTTCCTCCAGTGCCGGTTTATAGGCCACCTGGACATGAAAATCAACGTAATCGAAGGCCCAGCGGGCTGATTGGCGGTTAAAAACCCAGTGGTCACCGATTTTAAACGAATCAGGCATGTCGGTAATGCCGGCATAAAAAGGCATGTAGCAGGAAGTGTCCTGAACACCGAAGGCTATCCAGACAATACCGCCGACCGGGTTCGGCAGCCAACCGCGACACTGAGTTATCGTCGTATATTCGGCGGTGGGGCTGCAAATAGTCCTGGTGGTGCCATAATAATTGGGGTTGAGAAAGGGCCCTCCCCTGATGCCTTTCACCCGGTCAAAGGCCGTTCCTTGCGCTCGGTCGCGGGTCATGGCCATGACATCAGCCACCGAAATCAGGCGGTCTGGTTTGACCGAAAAAGGATAATCCATGTTCGGGGTGTCGGGGCTAAATTTCTGGGAAGGAGCCACGAGGTCGAAGAAACGCCAGAGTCTCGCCCGTCGTCCGTCAGTCGACCGGGCGCTGCCTTCGGCCGGCGAGTAAGCTCGCTTCCAGTTAAAAGGCTTGCCGCTTTTCGGGTCGTATAATCCCTGCTCGATAGCAAAAGAAATTATGTTGGGCGAAGCCATAAAGTAATCAGGGTTTTTGAGGTCGACCTCACCAATTCGGCTCTCATTCGGGCAAACGCTTACATGGTCGTCCGGGACTCTCTGAGCGCACCAGACAGCTCCAGGCTTGCCGCTCTCTGGTTTCCAGAGCGGGCCGACAGGCATGATCTCAAAAACCCAGACCTCATTCGGGTCATGGACGCAGAGCATCTCGCCGTCGTCGTTGTAACCGTAGCCATACTTTTCCGCCAGCGAACCCATAATCTTGATTGCTTCCCTGGCTGTCCTGGCTCTTTCCATGGCGATAAGAGTCAACATCGTGATGTCAAACTTGGCCGCCGGGGTGGAGTTAACTAACTTCCGGTGGGTGCCGATCGTCGATTCGCCGATGGCCACTTGGTTCTCATTGATATAACCGAACATTCCGTGGTGGTAGGCATAAGTGTGCGGGACTTCGGGAATCTCGAGGCCGGTGAAATCCTGTTTATAGATGTCCCATTTTAAGCCTTGCTCTGGCGGCCAGGTTTTATACTGATTGATATGATAAATCTTCCGCATCTCCCCAGGTTTATGGTCGGCCGCGGGAACGTGACGCCAGGTCCAGTCGCAAATCCCGCAATCGCAGGTATGAGTCGCCATGGTCGAGCCGTCGACCGAGGCTTTTTTCCCCACCATGATGACTGTACAGGCTCCTTCGTCGTCCGGACAAAGGGTAAGGTCTGGCCTGGCCTTTTCACCTCCGGGCACGAGCCAACTGGTGAGGAAAATTATTACTAGAAAGCTCAGCCAAAGAAGCAGGGTTTTTCGCCGCATGTTTTCCCTCCTTGTTGATAATCTTATTTATTATTTCCCGAATTATTGCCGTCCCTTGGGCGAAATGTTTGGGGAAGGGATTGGTTGGTTTTCAAGACATCGCTTCCGTTTAGTTCAAATAAACCCTTTCTTTGGGGGCTTGCGCCGGGTCGTGAAAATAATAGCCAACGCCCTTTTCGACTACCTCGGCATAACGCGGCACATCCCGAATCAAGATGGCCCGCTCAGGGGTTCGGCGGGAAAATTGCCTGATAATTTCTAAGGTGACCGAAAGATGCTGGCCAACCCTCTTTTCCATCGGCCAGCCACTCTCGTCGTAAGGAACAAAGAGCTTCTTTTTCCCGGCTAAACGGAGCAAGAAAGGGTCCTTGCCGTCGAGCAAAAACTTTTCTGTCTTCGGGCCGGTGGGCTGGTCGAGGAAAGGAATCGGCGCCTCGAGCAAGAAGGGCATAGCTTCAGAATAATCGCCTATTTCCCGATGCGAGAGGCCACGGAACTTGGGCGGCGACGGCTCGACATGATTGTCGAATTTTTCCATCGCCTTGACCGTGAGCGAAACCATGGTGGCTAACTTGGCTGATTTTTCCGGAGCGACGATGCAGTTGGTTACCGGAAACATCGTTTCCGCGCCGTGGATGTCAATCACGACGTCCACTTTTTCTTTTTTTATTAATTCCATCGCGGCAAAGGTCACTTTTTCCATCGGTAAGCCGTTTGACCTTCCTGGCCAGGTTCGGTTTACGTTCCGGGCGTCGATAAACGAAAGGAGCTGTCGTTCTGGATAATGAATGTAAACGTCAGGGTCAGGCCACTGGTCAAGCGGCGAGGCGTCGCGGTTTCCCATCCGAAAGCGTTTTTTCCCCCAGGGCGTCGGGATGTCGAAGTAAAGGGGATAACCATCACCGGGCCGAGTAGTCCGGCTGGCGCTATGGTTGAATTGGGGAATAATGACCAGCGTCCCCTTTTCGACCAACGCGTTTTCGACCATGATCAGCGCGGCCAAAAGGCCTTCGGGTTCGTTAGCATGAGTATTACCGAGAATAAGGGCTTTGCCCCCCGGTTCGCGGCCTTCGAGGAAGAAAATTAGGGTGTCGGGCATCGTTCCTTTGAGGGAAGGCAGGTAATCGCTCAACCGGCCCACGTGGGTTACTCCAGGACCGGCGACAACCGGAAGCGGATAATGCCGGTGCCGATAAAGCTGAACTCCGGAAATCGTAAGGATTATTGTTAGAATGGCAAGCAGGATTATTTTTACCCGGCTCATTATTTGACCCTCAACAACCTCAGGATAAAAGGCACCAGGACCAGAAGATAAAGCACCATCCGGTCGACGTTCTTTTTCTCCAGCCAGAAATTCCAGAAGACGACGGCCGCCACCAGCGCCGTTAAAAGATAATAAAAAACCATGACGATCTTATCCATTTTTATCCCTTAGTTTTTAGCTTATGAGATTTTCTGGAAATCATCCTGTGCTCCAGCGGACTAAGAAGCTTAATTTGGCGCTAAAAACAACCATCAGGACCCCGGTTATGGTGATTATTATCCAGGGAAGCCAGGTTTTTTTGATAAAACTCCAGTAAGTCCCTTCGTAGTTAGAAACCATGACTGATAGCCGGCCGATGAGCGCTGTCGGCGGCAGGCCGTCGCCCAGCGGCCATAAAAGGCTAAGCCCCGACATGGCGACAGTCGCGTGGTACCCGAGCGAATCGAGATACCAGATGAGCGGAATTCCCAGAATGGCCGCGGCGCCATAAGTCAGGACGCCTTCAGAAATCGGCATGATGATAGCGAGAAGAGCCAGAAGAAGGCCCAGAGGGATGCTGATCACGGCATACGAGAGAAACCCCCGCACTCCAGTGGCCGTCATTATTTGCTGGAGCATCCCGATGACCACCATGGTTGAAATCAGAGGCAACAGCCGGGCGATAGTATCCCGGGATAATTTTCCGAAAGCTATTTTCTTGGGGCTGGTGGCCAGGGCAATAAGGGAAGCGATGGCAAACTCAAGCGGCAAGCCTAAAACCGGCATCCGGAAAGGCCACAGCCGGTAGGCGAAAATCAGGCCAAAAAGAACCAGAAACGGCAGGATGACTCGCCACCAGCTCATCCCGGCGGGAACTTCGATTTTTTTTATAGGTTCAACGCCCACCGCCTTTTCTTTTTTCCACCCAAGGACAAAGATGGTAAAGCTTCCGAGGAGGATGACTGGAATCCCGAGTGGAAGCTCGAACCCGACATAAGGAATGGCTGTCCCGGCGCAAAGCACCATCGCCCAGATGTTTACAGGGGGAGCGGCGGCGCTAAGGCCGGCGATAATAAAAAGGATGGCGGCTGTTCGCCGCGAGGAAATTCCCAAATAATTAAGAGCCGCCGCTACCGGTGCGCCAACAACGAGGAGCGAAACACTCCCGGCTCCGGTCAGAGCTCCGGGAATAAGAACAATTATCATCAGGACAAAAAGGGCTACCGGCCGAACGCGGCTTAACCGCCGCATGGTTGCCTGGACAACATAATCAATCCCGCCGGATTCCCGGAGAATAGCCATGAAAAGCGTGGCGGTCGTGAACACCAGGATTACGTCAAGATAGGTAAATGAGCCTTCGACGAGATGGCGCAGGAGCTGGCTGTAGGCCGGCGTCGAAAAGAGGCCGCCGACCAGCCCGCCGCCGACTGCCGCAAAAAAAAGACTCAACTCGACTGAAAGTCGCCGCCATTGAGATATAGCGTAGGCGGCGGTCATCGCGAGGAGGACAATAATAATTTTTGTGGTCATCTTGCCGGCTCTGGCTCATGTTATTTTTCCTTTAACTCAATGTCAAGTTAATCGCTTTCTTTGGTTGAGACATAAGGTTCAGGTAAGAGGTACATTGACGAGCTGTTAGGTAGTCTGGCCTTCGAGTAACTGCTTTCTGGCCATGGATTTTTGTCGATTTTGGTTTGATTTTAAAAAAACTTGCAAACTCCGGGAAAAATATGATAGGAAGGAAAAAAGGTAAGAAAAAAAGGTAGGAAGATGTTCTGGAAGAAGTGGCTTAAAAAAAATCCCAGGGTAGAGCTGGAAGAAATTCCGGTTAGAAAGGTTGGTTCTGAAAGGCGCCGGGACCCGCGCATTGCCGAAGAAAAGGACATCGTGATGGAGGTTATCGCGCCCGAGGCCGGAGAAACCCAGCTCGCGGCCAAGACTCTTGATATTTCTGTCGGCGGGGCTCGGTTGGAATCAGCCGCCGATGTCCAGCCTGAAAGTCTCGTGAGGCTTAATCTGCCTTCTGACCAGCTTGGTAAGTGGATTCAAGTGACTGGAAAAATTCGCTGGGTCAAAAAGGCCGAGGAGGGGAAGGTTGTCGAGATCGGCCTTGAGTTTATTGACGTTCCTCCCGAGACGGTGTTGGATTTGATGGAGCATATCTACCATCGGCCAAGCTGACGGCTTCGGTATTTCGAGCCAGGTTGTTTGTCTATTAAAGGAAAAATTTCCCTTTTTCTTTGTCCCCCTCGTTCCTCTCTTTTGGCCTTAACTCTTATAATTCATCTCTCCATACCGCTCTTTAAACTGCAATCTTCTCCGGCTAAGGGCTGAGCTTATTAAACAAGCTTGACAAAAAAATGGAATTATTTCCTAATAGCGACAAGAATTGATTTTTGAAAGGAAACGATGATGGCCAACTTTAAAAGGGTCAGCGGCTGGCAATGGGCGGGTATAGTGGTGTTGCGTCTCGTAATCGGTTGGCATTTCCTTTATGAAGGGCTGGCGAAGCTTTTTAATCCCTACTGGTCTTCAGCCAGCTATCTGGTTGAAGCTAAATGGGTGTTTGCTGATGTTTTTACTGCCATTCTGGCAAGCCCGCAGCTTTTAAAGATTGTCGATTGGCTGAATATCGGGGGGTTAATTGCCATCGGTTTAAGTTTGATAAGCGGCCTTCTCGCAACGCCGGCCTCGATAGCCGGGATGATTCTTTTGGCGCTCTATTATGTGGCTTGCCCGCCAATTGTCGGCTTCAAGTCATCGCTCCCGGCAGAAGGAAGTTACCTTATAATAAATAAAAACCTGGTTGAATTGGCCGCGCTTTTCGTCCTGGTGCTCTTTCCTACCGGCCGGGTGGCCGGCCTGGACCGCCTTATTTTTGGGCCGCTTAAAACTAAACCAGTCGGGGAGGGAAAAAATGGACCCGGAGAAAAATGAACCTGAGGAAAAACTCTCTTCTGCGGTTCAGCCGAAGTTAAGACGACGGGACATCCTTCTTGGGCTTTCCACTCTCCCTGTGTTTGGCGGGTTCATCTTTGCCTGGCTGAGAAAAAGAAAGTTCGATGGCAGCAAAAAACAGGCTTTGTTGAAGGAATTGGGGTTAAAACCCGAGGCTCCGGCGATTCTGCCCGAGGGGTTTTTAAAGAGGTCGAATCAACTCATCCGTCTCGGCATTATCGGCGTCGGCGGCCGCGGCGAACATCTGCTCCGCTGTGCCGGGTTTGTCCGGCCAGATTGGCTGGAAAGCAGGCGGCAGGAAGCAAAAATTAACCCTCTCAATAAAGACTTAGAAATTTTCCTGAGTCAGCAGGATACCAACTGTGTTCTTACCGCCGTCTGTGATGTTTTTGACCCCCGGGCTGAAAGGGGGTTGGTTGCTTCCCGCAACGTTCTCCGTCAGGGTAAGGTCGTCGAGGAGAAAGGAGCCAGGCGGTTTCGCCACTACCAGGAGCTTTTAAATTCTTCGGAGGTGGACGCCGTCATCATCGCCACACCAGACCATTGGCATGCCCAGATGGCCCTGGACGCTGTCGCCGCGGGGAAGCATATTTATCTGGAGAAATGCATGACCCGAACCGCCGAAGAAGCGGTCAGACTCTATGACGCGGTCAAAGGAAGCAAAATCATTTTTCAGCTGGGCCATCAACAGCGGCAGCAGGAGAGCCACCTGCGAGCCAGGCAGATTGTCCAGGCTGGCTTGCTTGGTAAAATCACTCTGGTCGAAACAACCACGAACCGCAATAGTCCCGACGGCGCCTGGCAGTATGAAATTCCTGCCGAGGCCAGCCCGGAAAACATTGACTGGGAACAATTTCTGGGACCTGCCCCGCGGCGACCGTTCGATGTCTACCGCTTTTTCCGCTGGCGGTGCTGGTTTGACTACGGCACCGGGCTTTCGGGCGACCTCCTCTCCCACGAGTATGACGCGGTTAATCAGATTCTGGAACTCGGAATCCCCAAGTACGCCGTCGCCTCCGGCGGTATTTATTTCTTTAAGGACGGCCGGGAAGTTCCCGACGTTTTTCACGCCACTTTTGAGTATCCGGATAAGGAGCTTACCCTGATTTACAGCGCCACTCTGAGCAGTAACCGCAACCGGGGGAGAATATTCATGGGCCATGACGCCTGGATGGAAGTGGGCGAGTCCTTGACCTTGAGCGCCGACCCTGAAAGCACCAGGTATAAAGAACTGTACCTGGAGCAGATAGTCGAGCCATCTCTGCCTCTGTTTTCTTTCCGGCCGGGAGCTAAAGGAATTGATGCTGTAACTTCGGCGAGTGAGCGCTATTTTGCCACCCGCGGGCTTCTTTATTCTTACGCCGGAGGTAAAAGGGTCGATATCAGTCATCTCCACCTTCTCGAGTGGCTCGATTGTATCCGCAACGGGCGCCAGCCAAGTTGCAACATTGAACGCGGTCTGGAAGAAGCGATCACCTGCCACATGGCGACCGAAGCTTACCTTCGCGGCCGCCGCGTGGAATGGGACCCGGTGTCGCGAAAAATAATTTAGAGCTCGAAGGATAATTCCAACCAAAAGAAACGGAGGAGGAAATGGGGCTTAAATTCCGGTTGGGGCTGATGATGTTTTTGCAATACGCCATCTGGGGCTCGTGGTCGCCCGTTCTCTCTGATTATCTTCTCAACCGTTTGGGTTTTAACGGAACCCAGGTGGGTTTTATTTACAGCCTTTTGCCACTGGCGACAATAATTTCTCCCTTCATTGGCGGGCAAGTCGCCGACCGGTACCTGGCTACCCAAAAAATAATCGCCGTTCTGCAACTTATTGGTGGCGGCCTGCTCATTTTTGGGTCGAGGTTAAACGACTTCGGCTCGCTGGCTGGTTTGATGCTAATCTATTGCTTGATTTATGCCCCAACGTTGGCCCTGACCAACTCCTTAGCTTTTCGCCATTTGAAGGACACCCAAAAAGAATTCGGCGAGGTAAGAGTCTGGGGGACGATTGGCTGGATAGTGGCAGGCCTGCTTCTGGCAGGCTGGCGGTTGAGTTTTAAATCCTTAGGGATTGCGCCTGTTGCTGGAGACACTCTTCTCCTGGCAGGCATATTTTCTGTGGTCATGGGTCTTACTTCTTTCCGTCTTCCCCATACCCCTCCAAATAAAGAGGCGGCTAAACCATTGGCTTTCATTGAAGCCTTCCGGATGTTAAAGGAAAGGAGCTTCGCCATCTTCTTTGTCATCGCTTTTATCGTGGCCACTGAACTCATGTTTTATTATGTCATGACCGCCCCTTACTTAACCTCGCCGATGATTGGCGTTTCCAGCTCGGCCATTTCCGGGGTTATGGTCATCGCTCAAGTTGCCGAGATATTCGTGATGGCCTTCTTGCTTCCCTATTTTTTGCCCCGCTTCGGAATTAGAAAGACCTTGCTCTTAGGCATCTTGGCCTGGCCGCTCCGGTATCTTATTTTTGTTGTCGGGAAACCAGCCTGGCTGGTCATCGCCTCGCTCAGCCTTCATGGGTTCTGTTATGTGTTCTTTTTTACCGCCGCCTTTATTTATGTTGACCAGGTTGCGCCAGCCGATATCAAGGCCTCGGCCCAGAGCCTGGTTACTTTTGTCACCATTGGCTTGGGCAATTATCTCGGAAGTTTGTTCGCCGGATGGGTCCAATCGATTTTTACGACTGAAGTCGGGACTAACTGGCGGGCGGTTTTTGCCGTTCCGGCTGCCTTAACTCTGCTTTGTGCCTTAGGCTTCTTAATTTTCTTTAAGCCAGAGAAAAAATGAGATTGGCTTTTAGAAATAAACAAAAAGAAGTTATAAGGTCTTTAAAGTTTGTCCTATTTGCTAACCAAAAAGAGTATGCAAGATAAACAAAGAAAAAGGCAAAAGGCCATGGGAAGAAGCTGCGCCTCTGGAGGGGGGCCAAAATAGATTATTAAACGGAGGAAGGAAGGATGGAAAAAAAGAAAAGGCTGGGGGTAGGGATAATCGGCGCGGGGTTTGTTAGCCGTTTTCATATCCGCTCGTTTGTCGGGGTGAGAGATGCTGATATTGTCGGCATCGTTAGCCGCACCCAAACCCGGGCTGAGGAAGCGGCGGCCCTGGCGAAGAAGCTTGGGGTGGGTGAACCCAGGATATTTAAAACGACCGCGGAGATGGTGGCTTCTCCCGAAGTAGACGCTATCTGGATTTGTGCGCCTAACTACACCCGGCTGGAAGTTATGGAGGAGATAGCCCAGACGGTAAGTTCGGGCAAAGGGGAACTAATCGGGGTGGCCTGCGAAAAACCTTTGGGCCGGAATGTTCGGGAGGCCAGAAGGATGCTCGAATTAGCCCAGAAGGCGGGGCTCTTAGACGGCTACTTAGAGAATCAGGTTTTTGCGCCGGCTGTCGTCCGGGGAAAACAGATTATCTGGGAAAGAGGAGTTCCGCTTACCGGCCGGCCATACCTCGCCCGAGCCGCCGAAGAACACAGCGGCCCGCACATGCCCTGGTTCTGGGAAGGCACGCTCCAGGGGGGAGGAGTTCTGAATGATATGATGTGTCATTCGGTCGAAGAAGCCAGGTTTATGCTCACGCCGCCGGGAAAGGAGAGGTCTTACTTAACCCCGGTCAAGGTGACGGCCTATGCCCATTGCCTCAAGTGGCAGCGGCCTGAATATGCCGAAGTGCTAAAGGAAAATTCAGCTGGCCAAACGGATTATCTTTCCCGACCGGCTGAGGATTTTGCCCGCTCGCTCATCGAATATCGCGACGAAAAGGGGTATCCGCTGGTCGTGGAGACAACAACTTCCTGGTGTTATGTCGGCGCCGGTCTCAGGCTTACGATGGAGCTGCTTGGCCCGGAATACGCGCTGCAAATCAACACGCTGGATGCTAACCTCAGAGTGTTCTTCAGCCGGAAAGTGAGAGGCGAGGCCGGGGAAGACCTGGTAGAAAAGCAGAATGCCGAGGTGGGGCTGATGCCGGTCGTCGCCCAGGAAGAAGTAGAATACGGGTATGAGGCGGAAAACAGGCACATGGTCCGCTGTTTCTTGGAGGGGCGCCGGCCACTCGAAAATTTTTCGGACGGAGTTAATGTTACCGAACTCCTGATGGCGGCTTACATGAGCATCGAGCAGGAGAAAACAATCAATTTTCCGCCGCCCGGACTTGAAGACTTTATCCCGGCTGTTTCCCAGGGGAAGTGGAACCCCCGGACGAGAGTTTAGGTAACTTTTGATCAAAAAAGATAAAATTAAACTGGAAGAGGTTATAGAGGTTAGGCAGATGGAAATTAAGCGGGGGTAAATTTTTTGGTTTATTTTCGAGGAGGATGAAGATGGGCGCCAAAAAGCAACCCTGGCGGCCAATGGTTTTGGTTATAATTATCCTAATTATTTTGATTCCCTCTGGTTTTCATTCTTTCGGTTGTCTCCTGTTTAGCGGGAAGAAAACGCCTGCGCCGGAAATCAGGCAGGAAGAAGGGGAGGGGAAAGCGGGGGTAGTCAGAGTCCGGCCGTTTCCCCTCGCGCTTCAGACGTGGACCTTCCGCCGTTTCTCCCTGGAAGAAACAATCGAAAAAGCCCGCGAACTCGGCATCAAGTATCTCCAGGCATATCCAGGCCAGGCCTGGTCAAAGCAAAAGCCGGGGGTGGTTTTTAACCACCACCTTGAGCCCGAAGAAATAACCCAACTCCAGAATAAATTGCAGCAAGCCGGGGTGGAAATTGTCGCTTATGGAGTGGTTGACCTTGGCCCAACTCAGGAAGAGAGGTTGAAGGTTTTCGATTTTGCCCGCCGCCTGGGAATCCAGCTAATCGTAGCTGAGCCTCCCGTAGAAGCCTTCCCGGAGATAGAGCCTCTTCTTGAGAAATATGGTTTAACCCTGGCTATCCACAATCATCCGGCGCCTTCGCTTTATTCTAAACCGGAAACAGTCCTGGGAGTAATTAAAAAGACAGGCGAAAGGGTGGGAGTTTGTGCCGACCCGGGTCACTGGATGCGGGGAGGAATAAGGCCGGTTGATGCCCTGAGGTTGTTCCCTGGTCGGATTCTTGATATTCATCTTAAAGACCGGAGCGACTTTGGAATCGGCCCGCGGGTGGAAGATGTCCCTCCTGGCAAGGGGAAGGCTGGGATAAAGGAAATCCTTGAAGAGCTAACAAAGCAAAACTACAGCGGCTATCTCACTCTCGAATACGAAAACGAAGCCGAGGCCGCCAACCCGGTGCCAGCTATTATTAAGGCAATTGAATTTATCCGCCAGAATACCTACTACGCTGATTACCAGGAGCTTCTTTCCTGGAACCGGGGTAGATACAACAAGCATGGCTGGAATCATTATGGCCCTGGTTATTTTGAGCTCGACGAAAAGCAAGGCATTCTAAAATCAGTCGGCGGCATGGGTCTCTTCTGGTACAGCCGGAAAAAATTCCGCGATTTTATCCTGGAGCTTGACTACAAGTGCTCAGACCGGACGACAAATTCAGGCATTTTTCTCCGGGTCCCGGATGTGCCCACGAGTGACGATTACATCTACCATTCGTTTGAAATCCAGATTAACGACGCCGGAGAAGGGATTCATAAGACGGGAGCGGTTTATGATGCCGAACCTCCGGCAAGGGACGCTTTTCGACCGACGGGCGAATGGAACCACCTGAAAATCATTTTTCGGGGCTCGAAACTTCAGGTGGAGCTGAACGACGTCCTTATAATCGACTGGATGGCTCAGCCGCGAGGCAAAGTCAAAGATTTCGCGGCCGAAGGGTATATCGGCCTCCAGAATCACGACCGCGATTCTTCAGTCTATTTCCGGAATATTTTCATAAAGGAGCTTAAGTAGCTTTTGTGTTTTCTGGGATTTTTAATTCTTTGAATTTTTTGCTTCTTCACTCCCGAGCTTATTTATATAACCTACCTACCTACCTACCTACCTACCTACCTACCTACCTACCTACCTACCAGCTAACTAACTAACTAACTAACTAACTAACTAACTAACTAACTAACTATCTATCTATCTATCTATCTATCTATCTATCTATCTGTCTGTCCTATCTATTCTATATAACCTGCTGTTTTTTTGCACTTATTTCCAAGGATTTCCCTGTTTACACCCAAAATAAAAATAGATAATCCGAC
>JBBIRF010000019.1:5771-44983 GCA_037441905.1 Candidatus Aminicenantota bacterium | reverse complement strand
AGCTTATTTAGGTTAAAATTTCATAGAAGGAGGGCATGATGCTCACCCGCCGAGAATTTTTGAAGCAATCAACTACCGGAATGTTTCTGGGGGGCCAGGGGTTAGGCAGGCTGGCCTGGGATGATTTCGCCTTGCCCTCGCTTCCGGCGGAGCAGTATGGTAATATCTGGGTAATGGAAACAGCTCCAGGGGCGGCAGTCATTATTAGCGGCCGCCGCGTGATTTATTTCGGGGGGACGGGTTATTTTGGGCTCCAGGGGCACCCTGAAATCATCAAGGCGGGGACGACCGCCTTCCGCCAATACGGTCTGCATATAGCTACTTCCCGGACAGGGTTCGGGAATAATCCTGTTCTCTTAGAAATCGAAAAGAAAATAGCCGCCTTTTTTGGAACCGAGGACGCAATCTATCTCGCCTCTGGGTATCTCTCGAACCTCATCCTGGTTCAGGGGTTGGCCGACAGGTACGACCGCATCTTTATGGACGAAACAGCCCACTTCAGCATCCGCGACGCCATCTATTCCACCCAAAAGCCAGTGACGATTTTCCGCCACCGCGACCCCGATGACTTACGGCGCCGCCTCCAGTCAGAATTAAGGCCGAAAGAAAGACCGCTGGTCATAACCGACGGCGTCTTTCCCACTTTTGGGTTGATAGCCCCGGTGGAAGAGTATGCCAGGATAGTTGAGCCATATGATGGCCTCCTCTGCCTGGATGATGCCCATGCTGTCGGCGTCCTCGGCCCCAACGGCCGGGGAACTTATGATTATTATGGGCTAAAGGGAAGCCGGTTTTTCTTCGGCGGGACTCTTTCCAAAGCCTTTGGCGGTTTCGGCGGGTTTGTTCCCGGGACAAAAGATTTTCTGGATAAAGTACGTTCCACGGTCGGCGTTTACAGCGGTGCCTCACCCACGCCAACGCCTGTGGCGGCAGCAACGCTCAAAGCCATCGAGCTCGTCTCGAACCACCCTGAATGGAGGCGAAAGCTGCGAGAAAACGTTGCTTTTATCAAAGCCGGGATGAGACGACTTGGTTTTGATGTCGGCGATTCACCGGTGCCGATTGTCACCTGGACGCTGGATTCAGCAGAAAAGATGAAGAAAATTCAGCAAGCCCTTTTTGACCGGGGAATTGCCATCGCTTATCTCAAGTATGTTGGCGCGCCCTCTGGCGGGGTCCTGCGGGCGTCGATTTTTTCGACGCACTCCCGCCATCACCTGGAAAAGCTTCTAACTGAACTCGAGCGCCTCCTTTAGCCCTTTCTTCCCTAACCGCGCCTAAAGAACCAAAAAACCAGGCGTAACCCTCTGGGTTTTTCCCGAATAAGAATCGCCGCCTGAGGTCAGACCTCGTCGGTTGAGCTCGAACCTTCGGGGCCGCCTTCTTCCAACGACTCGCCTTTCTCCTTCGCTTTTTCAGCCTCCTCCACAGCCTGGTCGAGCTCGCTCTCAAAATCATCACCCAGGTCTTCGCCCAGCTCCCGACCGAATTTTTTCATCCAGCGAGCCACACTCTTCGGGTCGTTTTCATCCAGGTCGGCGAACTTCGAAGGGTCGGCGAGGCTTTCCAGTCGGCTTTCTTCTGACCGGAAAACAGCCACCCGGGAGATAAGCCGGGTCATCCGGCGGCTGCCGCAACGCGAGCAAACGGGCTCGACGGTCGAATTGACCGAAAGGGTAAGAAACGAAGATACCTTCCCGCAGTCAGAACAGCGATATTCGTAGATGGGCATCTTCTTTCACTCCTTTCAGACCAATATTCCCTCCATCCATCCTAACTTCAGGAGTTCAATCCGGGCCGGGTCGGCCACTCCCAGATGATGCCTGGTTTCGGCGTAAATTATATGATGGGCCGGAGGCTGGAGGGGTCGGTCTTCACCAAAAAATTCTTTGCGCTTTGCCTGGAGAATACGCATGCCGGTAGCGTCCACCGCCACCGGGTCCTGGCCAACGATTATACCTCGGTAGGGCCAAACGTACTGCTCACTAAAATGATGCGGCCCGACGCCATGAAACAGAGGTGTCAACATCAAAAGGATATTAAGCCTGACTTTATTCTTAATCAGAGGGTTTTCCCATAATTTCGCCAGGTCAGCGCAGGTGTCGGGATGAAACACTGACGGGTCGGGGACAAAAGTTATCAGGTTCTTGAGGCAACCGCCCATCCCTGACCAGTAATGGGTTCGGGCGGGCCGGACGTTGATCAGAGCTGTCGCTTCTCGGAAGATTTGGTTTCTTAAAACCCCGCGGTCTTCAATCCCGATCTTTTCTTCCGGGACGCCGCAGTCGAGTACCCGGCGCTTGATAGCTTGTTCGACTTCCTTGCCGGTCGGAAGATATGCCCAGACATTAGTCTTGATGCCCACGACATCCTGCGGCTTGATAATTTGCTTCCAGGCAGAGAGAGGGTCTTGGGTTCCCAGGAGGGCGGCCACGGCTTCGTCCAGCATCTTCTGGATAACTTCCGGGTTGACCCTTCGGCGTTCATCCACTGCTTCTGGATGCCGAATCAGGACAACTCTCGATTTAGCTTCGGGGCTAGCCTGCCTTTCAAACAGCCTTCCCGGGATGAAAGAGCTGGCCATCGGGCCGACCATGGCCAAACGCAAAAAATCCCGACGGGTCAAGGACGCTTTTCCCATCATTCTCCTCCTCTTTTAATAACTTAAGTCATAACCTTTCTTCGAATCTTATATTTTTATTTTTTCTCGATTTGCCGCTTCTGTTTTTTATCGGCCCATCAATTTTTTCTCAGCAGCTAGCAGGTGTCCTCATCATTCATCTTAATCCCAGCCGGGAAAAGCGACTTATAGGCCAACATCTACCTCCCCTTCAGTCCGGTTTGCCCGTTCGCATGTTCTCAAACGCTTCTTTCTTCTTTTCTCCCCAAGGCTAATCTTATGAACAAGCTTATAGTTCAAGTGTCTTTTATAAAATTATTGTAAATTAATTTCCCTGGCCTTATTAATCACCTGGTTTATCAGATTATCTATCTCCGCGAAAGAGACGCTGCTAAATACTATTATGCCTATCTTACCCGAAGCCCTGGCGCCAGTCCAGAAGCCGTCTTCAACCGTCGCGGCTCCGGATTCGTCGGCTTCGGGCAAATAGCCTTTTAAGAATTGTTGGACCGCTTTTCTGGCCCTGGCCTCGTCAGGATAACGAATAATCAAAATACTGGTTTTTTCCTTTTCCCTGTTTCTCAGCCGGCCGAGGACGGCTTCGGTTGTCTCGTCGAGGTCGAGCCAATTTTCCGAAGTAACAAAAAAATGATAATTAAGAATGGGCAACGTATGGAAATAATGAACTCGGGTTTTATCCACCTCCTCAGGCAATAAGTTCAGGATAGCTGGCCTCTCACCTTCGCCGGGTATGGCTTGGGAAATCAGCCTCCCGGCAGTCAGGATAGCTTTCTTGCTTTCTGGTGTTTCTGCCTCGGCGTAAACCGAAACATAAAACTTATCTTTCCAGAATGCCAGCCACCCCCCTTGATATATCCCATCCTGACCGATGTTCACTTTTTCGCCCTCTAAGTTGTGGGTAAAAACGCCGAAGGCATCTTCGGACCGACCCATGGAAAAAAAATCCACGATTATCTCGGGAGAACCTTTTTTTTGGTACCGCCGGACTAAAAGCCAGCGAAAGCCATAGGAACGATAGACCTCGCCTGACCCGTCGATGTAATTAAAAATGGTTTCAGGAGTGTAGAGTTCGTCAGCCCCGGCTGTTTTCCAGCCTTCTATTTCTAAGGGCAAGAATGCGGACAAAGTTTTCATAACTTTCTCTTGGTCCTCCTGGTGGCTAGTGGCAACCATTTTCGCCTCCCCGTAGCCAGGTAACAAAAAACAAACCACCAACGATGAAATAATTATAATCCATTTAAACATAACTTCCTTTTTTTGACTCTTCATTATTTTTTCTCCTGCTTCCTCAGGCTTCTCTCGGGCCTTTTTCGGCACTTCCTTTTCTTAACTCCACTGCGGTATTTTAAATTCTGCCTTACCCCGCCAACTTTAAAGACTTCAAAGAAAATTTACCTTTTTCCTTTGCTTAGTTATCTTCTCTTTTCGCTGGCCGCTGGTTGTTCATTAATCGCCCGAATAATACTTGGGTCGAATTTTGGCCGGCGGTCAAAAGTGCTCAGCCCGTTAACTTCCTGCTCAATATCATAAAGCTGGGTGTAACAGAAACCCGCGATTTTGGGGTTTCGGAGCAGAGCTTCAGTGAGTTGCCGGTAGCGGGTGAGATACTCCTCGGCACTCTTAGGCCTCTCGCCGTAACCCCAGCCTTTTTCATCCACCTGGCCGGGGTTCCACCAGATGCCGCCGTACTCGCTGACGAAATAAGGTTGCCCTTCATACGGCCGATGCCGCCGGGGGTTCCCGTTGACAAACACCTCGGCCGGAGTCTGCAGCAACCCCGCAAAAGCCTTGGCGAAACTCTCGATGTTCTGGTCATAATTATGAGCATCGTATACATCGGTCGGCGCCAGATGATAGCCTCCCGAGGCGTCGATTACCAGTCTGGTTGGGTCTAGTTGCTTGGTCAGGCTAAAAACTTCTTCGATGAAACCCGGATAAATCTCTCCCCATTGCTCGTTAAAAGGACACCAGCCGATGACCGCCGGATGATTAAAATCGCGGTTTATCGCCTCCCGCCATTCCCGCTGGAAAACCAGGAAGTTCTCCGGTCGGCTGAGGTCAAGCCCCCAATCGGCAAATTCGCCCCAGACAAGGTAGCCTAACTTGTCAGCCCAGTAAAGAAAACGTCTTTCAAAGACTTTCTGATGAAGCCGGGCTCCGTTGAACCCGAAACTGAGGGCTAACTCGATATCCTGCCGCAGGGCGTCATCAGAAGGAGCGGTGTAGATTCCGTCTGGGTAGAAACCCTGGTCTAAGACCATTCGCAGAAATACTGGCTGGCCGTTAAGAAAAATCCTGTCTCCCCTTCTTTCAACCTGGCGAAACCCGAAATAACTCTGAACCCGGTCAATTATTTCTTTGCCGCGATGAAAACTTAGTTCAAGGTCATAAAGATGAGGGGTTCTGATTCCCCACAGTTTGGGCTGGCTGACCTTGACAGGAATAAAAGTTATTCTCTCGGCTGGAACCTGGAGGCTTAAAACCAGCTTGCCTTCGAAAAAAACTCTGAGGAGCACCTGGCCGGTTTCTGGAGGCTGGTTAAAAGAGATAAAAAGGGCTCCCTCTCCCCTTTCCTTCTGGGGATAGAAGCGAACCTGCTCGATGTAAGTCTCAGGGACAGCCTCCAACCAGACGGTTTGCCAGATACCCGTTGTCCGGCGGTAAAAACAGCTGTAAGAATAAAGCCTTGAGCTTTGCTTTCCTGCCGGCTGATTGTGAGCCCGGACATCGTCTCGAGCTCGAACAACGATAACATTTTCTCCCGGCTTGAGCAGGGCAGTGATATCAAAAGAAAAAGGCGTATAACCTCCTTTATGCATCCCAACTTTCTGGCCGTTGACCCAGACGGTCGTCTCGTAATCGCAAGCTTCAAAATGAAGCCTAATCCGCTTTTTCTGCCATGCCTCCGGGGTGGTAAATACTTTTTTATACCAGACAGCCGGAATGAAGTCGGTGAAACCTATCTCGGAAAGGGGACTTTCAGGCGCAAACGGAACGATGATTTCCCGGTCGAAACCGGTGCCCGTCTGCCTTCCGGCTTCTTCGCCTGAATCAGAAAAATCAAAAGCGAATTCCCAGCGACCGTTAAGACATAGCCAATTTTCCCGGTACAGTTCAGGCCGAGGATATTCCGGCCGGGGTAAAGCTTCGGCCGAGGAAGCCCGACCACTCTTAGATCGGGCGGCTCCTTCGCCGAGATGAGATGAAATAGCCCAGGAAAAGCTTAAAAAAAGAAAAAGGAAAGAGAAGAATTTTAAGGGCAACGGGAATCCGCGCGGCCAGGACCCGAAGGAGCAATATATTTTTCCCCATCTTTTGCTTTGCATGCTTCTCTCCTTCTTAAACTTTGAGCCAGATTATATCTTAAAAAAATGAACCCGGCAATTTGAACGAGGTCTATTTTGCCCTCTGGTTAATCATATCCTGACTTTACTTTTGATTCTTTTCTGGCATAAAATGCAGCCCGCGGTTAGGCAAAAGCTCAGCTGGTCAATGTTGGCACGTCTTTTATTAACTTTCATTCTTATTTTTGAAAAAGGAGGTGTTGGATGTCTCTTCGCTCTTCTCCTCCCCGCTTAAAAGCCCTTTTACCGGTTATCTTCGCTGGTATTTTCCTGGCGGCTCTTCCATATTCAGCCACAGCGGCAAAGGTTCCGATCAAGTTCGACGCTTACCATGGCTATACGCAAACTGTCGAATACCTGAAAGCTGTCGCCCGGGCTTATCCAGAACTGACTGAGCTCATCGAAATCGGCCGAAGCACTCTGGGAAAACCAATTTACGTCCTGGCTGTTACCAACATGAAGACAGGGGTGGCCCTCGACACGCTCATTCCTCTCCGCCACAGTCGGAATGAGGTAAAAAATGTCCCGCCGATGAAAAGGCATCAAGGAAAACCAGGTCAGTGGGTCTGCGGCGCCACCCACGGCAACGAGTTCACGGGCACCGAGGTTTGTCTTTACATCATCGATAAACTCCTTACAGGCTATGAAAAAGACGAAGAAATAAGGCGCCTGCTGGACACAAAAGTTTTTTATATCTGTCCAGTAGTCAACCCCGACGGTGTTTATAACAGCGTCGAGGCCGGGATGTCCCAGCGCGGGAATGTCATGCTCCGTGACGAAGATAACGACGGGCGGGTGAACGAAGACGGACCGGATGACCTGAACAGAGACGGGTTTATTACTCAGTTCCGTTATAAAGACCCCAAAGGAGAATATATAATCGATGAAGTTGACCCGAGACTCATGGTCAGGCTACAACCAGGAGAAAAGACCACCAGAGAAAGATACTCGGTTATTCTCGAGGATATAGACAACGACAAGGACGGCCGAAGAGGAGAGGACCCGGTAAGCGGGATTGACCTTAACAGGAATTTTCCCGAGGGATGGTTCCAGAGTAATGGCTTCCCGGGAGGCCAGGGCGATTATCCCACTTCAGCTCCCGAAGTCCAGGCGCTGGCTGAATTTTTTACCAACTACCGGAACATCCTGATGGCCCAATTTTTCCATACCTCGGGAGGTTTTACCTACCGGCCGATGGGGTCCTCCCCGGACACCGCTGTCCATCCAAAGGACGCCGCGGTGTATGATTTTATCCTCGGAAAAAAATACCTGGAAATAATCGGCGAACCAGTCCCGGAGGCCTGGCAAAACCCGGCTGATATAGAAAAGTTCAGGGCCAACTTGCGCGGCCGGACGCGAAACAGGTATGCCCTCGAAAGAGGCTACGAGTTTCCCCGGGGCTGGCGGGTTTCTTATAACGAAGCGGAAGACAGGCCTTATGGCTATGGGCTCCAGGCCGATTGGGTTTATATGCAGTACGGCGCTTTCAGCGTGACCACCGAACTGTGGAACCCGCTTCGTGACCTGCCTGGTTTTCCCGAGCTCAAGGAAGACGCTTCCCGGGTCGAAATTCAGAGGGCGCTGCTGAAATACCAGGACGAACACTACGGCGGGAAGTTCTTTTTGCCGTGGAAAAGATTCCGCCACCCTGAACTTGGCGAAGGAGAAATCGGCGGCTGGGTCCCGGTTTATGCTGGGAGCAACGCCTATCCAGGCGAGCCGCTGCTTAATGTTTGCGAAAAACACTGGCAATTCGAGCTTTTCCGGGCCAGATTGCTGCCCGAAGTAGTTATTAACGAAGTCAAAACAAGAATCTTGTATCAAGACGCTAACGCGGCTCCGGCCAAGATTGAATTGAGCGGCAATCAAGCTCTCATTCGAAAAGGGCAGGCTAAAGGTAAGTTGACCGTGCTTGAAGTCAAGGCTTATATCGAGAATCGCGGCCAGCTGCCAACCCATGTCGCCAGAGGCGCAAGTTTGCCTCATAACCGTGAAGATGTCGTCTGGCTCCTGGCCGACCGCGATAAAGTAAAGTTTTTGTTAGGGACGCCCTGGCAGCGTCTCGGAGTTCTGGAAGGCCAGATGAAAATTCCAGTAGCCGTCCGGGAAGAAACTCCTGGCCGGACAGCCGGACAAAGAGTCGGCCCCTCCGGACCAGGGCCAATCTCAGGCTTTCCTGCCCAACGGCCTCAGGCGCCGGCCGAACCAGGAACAGTAAGAAGTCTTTCTCCGTCGTCCCGCGAAGTTACCTGGGTAATAGCTGTTGAGGGGACAACACCCTTGAAAGTGGTCGTTAGCTCCCAGAAGGGCGGGACAAAAATAAAGGACGTTGTCCTGGAGTAAGGAGGGATCGATGAAAAGCAATAAGCTGAGCTTAAGATTAAGCCTTCTTTTTATTCTTGGTGCCGCCGTTATTTTCCCTTTGAATGGGCAGAAAAAACTCCAGACGAGCCCGGGTGGTTATCACGGCGAGCTCGACTTTCCCGTGAGCTGGAAACGTTATTACAGCTACGCTGAATGGACCAGGATTATGCATGAGCTCGCTCGTCAGTATTCCCAGCTGGCCGACATCCAGAGCATCGGGAAAAGCCGGATGGGCCGAGACCAGTTTCTGCTGACGATAACGGCCAAAGCCACTGGAAAACCCGAGAATAAACCTGCCATGTGGGTCGACGGAGCAATTCACGGGAACGAGGTCAACGGGATTACGTGTTCGCTTTACTTGGCCTGGTACTTGCTAACTCGGTATGATTACGACGCGTACGTCCGTGAGCTGGTTGACCGTTATACTTTTTACATCCTCCCCGGGTTTAACGTTGATGCCAACGAATCATACGTAACCTGGCCGAACACGGCCAACAACCCTCGTGAGCCTTACCGTCCTGAAGACGACGACGGCGACGGCCTTTATGATGAAGACCAGACCGAGGACGTCGACGGCGACGGCGAGCTCTCGATGATGTATATCGAAGACCCTGCGGGTGAATTCAAGCTTTCGACGGACGGCCGGCGGTTTGTCCGGGTTTCTGACCCGAAAGACCCCGCCCGACGTTTTCGCCTCCTGGGACCAGAAGGATATGACAACGACGGCGACGGTCGGATTAACGAAGATGATATCGGCGGACCTGACCCCAACCGCAATTTCCCGGCAGACTGGAACTTACAGCAGGGTAATCCCTATCCGCTGTCAGAACCCGAGACAAGGAATGTTTACGAGTTCTGGCTGAAGCACCCGAATATCTTCGCCAGCTTCCATTATCATAATACCGGCCGCCTTATAATGTTTGCCACTCCCCCGCGCCTGCAGCCAACCCTGACGCCTGAACAACGCCAGCAAAGACAGCAGCAATTCCAGCAACGGCTGGCTGAATTGCGGCAAGAAAACAAGTATGCCCAGCTTTTCGACATCGAGGTTCCTCCCGAATACACCGAGGACATGCGGGTCCAGATTGAGGTCGTTACCATGGGAGCCAGGATTCTCAAGAATTACCGTCCGACTCCCTCAGGCCGGGTGGGCCAGGCGCAGGCCGCCTCGTATGAGATGTTCGGCCGGTATGCCTACCTGATTGAACTCTGGGGAACGCCTGATTTTGACGCGGACGAAAACGGCGACGGTCGGGTATCAGATGAAGAATTTCTTAAATGGATAGATATCGAACTCACGGGCGAAGGCTGGATAAACCCGCATAAGGTTAAGCATCCTGACTACGGCGAAATCTGGGTAGGCGGAACGGCAAAAAAACACGTAACCAGAACCCCTCCGGCGAGGTATATGGAAGAAGAAGCGCTGCGGAACACCCATTTTGTCCTCTATTGCGTCAGTCAGTTTCCGAAGGTGGAAATCGCCGAGGTCAAGTTAACCCCTCTTGCCGCCGACCTTTTCTGGGTGGACGTCACGGTTAAGAACGACCGGGCTTATCCCACCTCCTCCGACCGGGCGGTGCAATTAAGAAAGGCTGAAATGGACAAGCTAATTTTTAACGCCTCGCCCAATATCACTTTGCTCGACCTGCCTTCGGGACAGGCTGCCCTTGACTTATCTAACCGGGCATCTTTGGCTCCCACGGCAAAGGGCAAAGTCACCGAGTTCCGCCTCAAGGGTCATGATTCCCAAACCTATCGCTATCTGGTCAAGTTAACCGGCGAGGAAGGCTGGGTCGAATTCACCGTGAGCTCAAAAAATGGAGGCAAGGACGTAAAGCGCTTGACTTTAAAAACGGGTAGCTGAAAAAGTCCATCGGACTTAGCCGAAGTTATAAGACAGCCTTTTTTCTCAGGCTCAATTTTCAGCCGAAGAACTATGGAAACAAACTTTTTTTAGATTTTAGAATGTTGTCGACCTGAAGATTCCTTTGGGCGATTCTCAACGGCCGCCGTCGCCAAAACGGGGGTTTACCACGTTGCTAAAAATCGAGCCAAAGGTGTAGTTGAGGTTAAAAGAGAAAGAATATTCATAGCTGGTTTCTAATTGCGTCCGGCGGAGGAGCACCTCTTCGAGCGAGGCTTCACCCCGCCGCAGAGAAAGCTGATCCCGGATTCTTTCGTACCGACCGTTGAGACTAATCGCCAGCCCGCGGAAGATGCGAAAATAAAGCCGGGTGGAAAGCTCGAGGCGATTCTTGCTGAAATCGTGAAAATAATGGGAGCCGAGAATGCTCGCCTCCCATGAGCCCCACGGCTCCTTGATTTCAAGCGTCGTGGAAAGCGTCTCTCCCCATAAATTCTCCTTAGTTTTTAAATAAATAGTTTCCTCGCGATAACTTACCATGTTGAAGCCAAGCCGGTACATAATCCGCAGCTCTCGTCGCGTCGATTCAGAGTAAGGGAAGACGTTATATTCAATTGCCGGAGCCGGGTTAAAGCTTAGCTTGATGTTATTATAAACCGAGGACCACATGTATAGATAAGCTCCCGCCGACCAGTGTTCACTCAGGCTCTTGACTACCAGCCCGGTAAAACTCTCGGATTCGGTCGAGCTGACGATGGTTTCATCCTCATAAATAAACTTGCGCTCGTCAAAATTGGCGTTGAACCCCAGACGAATTTTCATCTCTGGAGTAACCCGGTTGGCTGAAAGATTGGTGTTAACCGACCTATTTTTTCTTCTTGATTCACCCTCAAACCGGCCCCCGAGGCTTAGGTTAAATACCCAGAAGTTCCAGGGGTCGGTGACATCCGTGGGCGAAAGAGCCTGCCGCAGCGAGATCGAACAATACTCAGCCAGAGGTGTCTGGGCAAGATAGGGCATTAGCCCCATTTTTATCATCCGCGTATATCCGGCCCTGACTTCGTCCTCGGTATCAGTTCGGCTGGAAGAAAAAGTCAGCACGTTATTATTTTTGGAAAACTGTCCCTGGCCAATAAAAGTTATCGTGTATTCTGTGCCGCCGCTTCCGGTGCTCAGGGTGGTAACCAGGACATGAACGTCGGCCTCCTTTCTGTCGCGGACAAAATTAACAAAGGGAATCTCGGTTTTGATATAATTCAGGTCGCAGTGCTGACAGTCGATGAAAACACGGGGAGCTTTATCCCTCAGCTCGGTTTTCTGTGGAGATTCTTGCTCGAAAATAGCCCGAGCTGGCGAATTAACCCGAAGAAACAGCGCGGCTAAAAAGATAAAAGCCATCCGGCTGAAAAAAACTCGCTGGTTTTTTCTCAGGTGAGCTGGCTTCATGATTCTTACCTCAAAGTCGTTATTCTGAGTTAATTATTTAATTTCACCCGTGAAAAGAAACATTAGTTCAAGCCTTCCTCTATCAGAACCGGAGGCAGACCTGAATGGCGGCGATGATATTAGCTTATCCTGGCCTGAGCTGTCAAAACTTTTTTAACTGGCTTTTAACTGGCGGAGGCCAGGGCGATCAGCATCCGGAGAAGCTTAAACCCCTCGAGGTAGTCTTTGGCCTGAAATTTTAGAGTGCGGGCGCCGACTCTTTTCACCTGAGGAAGAAGCGAGCCCAGCTCAGCCTGGTTACTATTATGCAGATCAAGCTCAAAATCATACGGAGGAGCGGGCAGGAAGGGTTTAAAGCTGGAGATTTTAGAAACAGCCTCCTTGGCGGCGGCCTTAAGCCTCTGGAGAGCAATTTCTCTGGGCAACATTTTAGCCGCATACCGGCCAACCCCTTCTTTAACCGCCACCGTGACCAGGTTCTCGCCCAGGATAGCTCGAGCCTGGCGGCAGGTTTCGGCGTCGCCACTCAGCATAAGCACCGGAACCCGGAAATAGCCGCCGATGGCCGCGTTGAGGCCTAATTCCGGCATCTCCTGGCCATTTACCCTGATTGAGTAGACCGCAGCGCCAGAAATCGTATGGTCGAGGATGGAAGCTTGGGACCCGGCCATGGCATGATAGCCGATAAAAATAACTCCCGAATAGGTCTCGTCGACGCCTTCCATCATCGAAAGAGGTTTGGGCGAACCAGAAATTAACGAGGCTCTGGGGTTAAGGTCATGGGCTAAGATATTCCGCATGCTTCCGTGGGAATCATTGACCACTACTTCCTCGACACCGGCTTCTAACAGCCCGCTGATTACCGCGTTCGTATCCTCCACCATCCAGCGACGGGCGGCGCTGTATTCAGGCGAATCAGCCGAAACCTGGTTGCTGTGAACAACTCCCCAGATTCCTTCCATGTCAACCGAAATATAAATTTTCAACGGCTTGGTTTGCCCGGAGCCAAAATGCCCGAGGCTCAAACCCAGAATAAGCAGGCTTAAAAACAAAAAAGTTTTTTTCATGACCCTGCCTCCTCCACAATATAGTTCGCTTCCTTTTCTAAAAGAGTCCAGCCCCGCTGTCAAGTAGATTGCGGCTAAGAATGAAATTATCGGGAGAAGGTTGAAGCAAAAGGCAAAACCAGGGGGAGCTATTTGATGAAGCTGCCGAGTTTGGCGTTTTGATTGAGTTCCCGCAGTTTCCGCAGGGCCTTGGCTTCAATCTGACGGATACGCTCTCGAGTGAGCTTAAAGTGCTGGCCGACTTCTTCCAGGGTATACTCTCTCCCCCCCTCGAGCCCGAACCTCATCCGCAGGACTTCCGCTTCCCTCTCAGTCAGGGTGTTGAGGGCTTCAAGAATTTGCTCTTTAAGGCTGCTCTGGATGGCCACGTCGGCTGGAGAAGGGATGCTTTTGTCCTGGATGAAATCGCGGAGAAAACTTTCTTCGTCGTCATTAATCGGAACGTCAAGAGAAACTGATTCCTGGGTAAGGCGAATGATCTCCCTGACTTTATCCACCGGTTTTCTCATCCGGCGCGCCAATTCTTCGACGGTCGGCTCCCTGCCCTTTTCTCGCTGGACCTCTTGAGCGATCTTCCGCATCTTCCCGAGGATTTCAGCCATATGGACTGGAATCCGGATCGTCCTTCCCTGGTCGGCAATCGCCCGGGTTATAGCTTGTTTGATCCACCAGGTGGCATAGGTAGAGAACTTATGGCCCCGGCGGTAATCGAATTTTTCCGCCGCCCTCATCAACCCGATATTGCCTTCCTGAATCAGGTCTAAGAACTTCACTCCATGATTGGTGTATTTCTTGGCAATCGAAACAACCAGCCTCAGGTTAGCCTCGATGAGCTCCCGCCTGGCCTGGTCTCTAATCTTCCTCCCCAGGTTAATTTGTTTCAAAATAACCCTGGCTTCGGCGACCGAAACCCCGACCTGTTCCTGCAGTTTCCTGAGGTTTTGCCGACCTTCCTTGATTTTCGCCAGCAAGCTTGTCTTCCGTTCGGCGGAAAGCCGCCGCGTGCTTTCTTTTCGCCATTCATCCAGGTCGGAAGCTAACTCGAGCATCTGCTGAAGGGCGGTTCTGACCGCTTCGTAATTTCTTTCCTTAAAAAAGGTAGATAAGGTCAGTTCTCGATAAAGATTGATCGCGGCGACGACCTGCCGGCCCATCTCCCACCGGTATTTCTTTTTCTTCGGGATTTTTTCTAACCGCTCGAGGACGGAGCGGAGCTTCTGAACCTGGAGAAGTTGCTTTTCATATTTTTTTTCCGCTACGCCTCTTTCGATTTCGGCCGATTGGTCGAAAACATCGCCCAAACCCTCGGGCGACTTCTGAATCCTCTCTTCGAGTTCGAGGATTGGCTGGAAAAACAGGCGGGTGCGGGATACTGCCTTAAGGATGATCTTTTCGCCCCTTTCCATCTCTTTGGCCAGAGCAATCTCTTTCTCTCTGGTCAGAAGTGGTACCCTCCCCATATCGCGAAAATAGAGTCGGAGAGGGTCGTTAGTAGATTCAACGACCAGGTCAGCCTCAGGGGTGGCCGGCTCTTCGGCCGTTAAAGGCAGCAGTTCCCCTTCATCCTTGATTACCGAATCGAGCAGACTCCGGGGCTCGGACTGGCCCTCGGTTGTTTCTTCCAGTTCGGCCTCGAATTCATCGAACAGGTGAAACCCGGACTTCATGGCTCCACGCTCTTTTCCCAAATCTCTTGTTTTTTTAACTATTATACCACAACTCTCCTTCTTGAAATATGATTATTTTCTCGGAAGGTATCATATCTTTAAAACCTCTCCTCCACTCCAACTACTTCCAACCCCCGGTTCAAAACCGGTTTTATACTCGAAGACAAGGTCGGCTGGCGGAACATGGGGCGGATTATAGCATTTCTCAATTTTTTACTCTTTAAATATATTATAAGCGAGCAAGGTTCTTGGCTTCTTTGGCCCCCGGGTTAATAATCTTAAATCTCTTTGCGGTTAGAAATAGCCCTGAGGACTTCCCTTTTAAGCCAGGCGGACAAATTTTCTCAAGAAAGACAGAGCTTCATCCACCCGCCGGAAGACAGGCAAGCCCGAAGATTCAAGGTAATCGGCGAGCGGGTCATAGAGCGGCCCGGCATCGATGTTGAAAACAAGCGGTTTTGGCGTTCGGCGAAAAACGTCTATCAGGCGAGAGGCCAGGCTGGAGGGGTCACGAAAATCCTCGCCGGAGCCGGAGCTCGCCGGCAACGTCTTTAGAGCTGGAGTCATCGGGACGGGCGAAACCACCGCACAATCCACGGCCGGGTCCCCTATGATGGCCTCCACGCAGGAAATAAAAGCTACATCGTCAGCCACCGGGGTTAAGTCAAGGGGGTTCCTGATATCCTGGAGCTGGTCAATCCGCAAAGGAGCGAGGACCTCCAGCAGCCGCTTTCTTGTGGCCGCCGACCATTTAGCCAGCTCGAGCCCGCCTCCGGGCAAAATATTATCGGCCATGATGACGCACTCGAACCCGGCGTTACTCAGAAGGCCCACCCTGGGGCCAACGGGCTTTTTCCCGGCAACCGCCAGCGAAAAGAGAGCCTTGACCCCGGTTTCAAACTCGATTAAGGTTTCGGCTACATAAACGCCGGTTTGAGTCATAATAGACTTAAACACAGAATAATCACCCGCAACCGACGCGGTATGACTGGCGGTGGCGGCTTTTCCCGCGGGCGTCCTTCCGGCTTTATATACGATTATTCTTACACCTTTTTCGGCAAGAGCCTGGGAAGCCCGGGCCAGGATGAGGCCGTCTCCTTCTCGCAGGCCTTCAAGATAAAGGGCAATTAATTTTACTTCAGCGGGAGTATCCTGGGCAAAATATGCGAGGTAATCAGCCACGGTCAGGTCAAGCTGATTGCCGACTGAAATCGCGGTTTCGGGGACGATAAAAGAAGATTTATTCAGCCGGGTGATCATAAAAGCGCCGCTCTGCGAGATAAAAACTAATCCTGGTTGGCCGGTGCGGGGCCGGGGAAATTTATATTCAGGAATAAAAGTAGTATCGTACTTCCCTGGCCGGGAAATAATTCCCAGGCAATTGGCGCCATTGACTACAGGAACGAGTTTCCCCTCCTTTCTTCCCTTTTCTAAGAGGTCACGAATCCTTCGTTCTTCGCTCCCGGTGCCTTTCTTTTCCCCCAGCCCGCCGGCGATGATAATCACTGACCGGGCCTTTTCTTCCTTAACAATTTCCTGCAAACAAGGATAGGCTTGCTCGGCCGGTAGGGCATAAACAAAAAGGTCGACTGTTTCCGGAAAGCTGGCAATTTCTGGAAAGCAACGGCATCCCTCGATCGTCTCCACCCCAGGCTTAATAATATAGACTTTTTCACTCGGGAATCCCGCCTGCAAAATATTATTGAGGATTATATGCCCGAGGTTCATTTTTTCCGACACGCCGATGACCGCAATCGAGCGAGGTCGGAGCAAATGGCGGATAGCCTCGACCTCTGGCCTAAGCCGGGGTGGCTTTGCCCGGGAAAAACGAGCCAGCCCGTCAAGAGGAATTAGCTCCCCATGAAAAGCGACCACGGGGTTGGCTTCGAGTTCTTCCAGGACAAACCCGCCGGGCCTTCCTGAGGAAGAGAAAAAACGGCCGAGAACAGCCAGCTTCTCCACCCAAAATTTAATCTTATCGGCGGAAACGACAGGCTGACCTCCTCTTGGTCCCTTGACCAATTTTTCATAGAAAGCCAGCCGGGAAAGCTCAGAAGCAATTTTCCGCTTATCTTCCAGGATGCAAGAAAAATGGCCCAGAGCTAAATCTTCCTTCAGCCGGGTGCTCACATACTCAACGTCTACCCCACCCACGCCGACGGTTACCAAAGGGCCAAAATCGCGGGTATGGCGAAGGCCGAAAAGAAGCTCTTCGCCGAACCCGATTCGGTCAAAAGCGATTTTTTCGACGAGCAAAAACCCCTTGATTGAGTCCCGGACTGTCCTCTTATCCAGCCCCTCCATTTCCTTCGAGCGTTCAGGTTTGAGACTCACCCAGCGAAGCCAACTGCGCGGCACCTCCTCCATCATTGAAGCCATAGTTTCTCTGAGCTTTCTGACGTCGTTGGGCACGAAGCGCACCCCGCCGACATCGGTCTTATGAAGGATAACTGGCGAGACTATTTTGACCACAACCTCACTTGTCCTCAAGCGCCGGAGAGTGACAGACGACGGCATTTTGTCTATGGGGACGAAAACAAAACGTGGGACTTTGAGACCGAGAGCTTCGAAGAGAGCATAAACCTCGGGTTCCAGAAGGTGTTCTCTGCCTTCTTTTTCGGCCGTCAAGAAAATATTCTCAATAAACCTATAGACGCGGTTCATCCTTTTCTCCGTCTTCCTGAGGGATGGCCTTTTGATATCATGCCTCAAGGCTCTATCGATGGTTGACCTTTGATAAAAAACCCTGACTATTGTTTCAGGCCTCTAAACTTGCCAGGCTCTTTAACCCCGCCTCCCGGCCGAGCTCAAAGGCTCTCATGTTAACGGCCACCAATTTTTCGCCCCGACGGGAAAACAGCTCCTCGATGGCTGTCCTTAGATGGCGAGTATCCAGCGGCAAAAAGGCCGCGGCCGCGCCCAACATGACCATATTCTGAGCCCGGCTTGAGCCGGCTTCTCTGGCCAGCCTCTCAGCGTCAACAACCAGAGAGTTTTTAACTCGCTTCAAAGCAGCCAGGACTTCTTCGATGGGCGGGTAATCAGGAATGTTGATGTAAGGAACTGAGCTGGTCACAACACGACCATCGGGGTCAAGATAATCTACGTAACGAAGGGCCTCCAGCGGTTCGACGCTTAATATAAGGTCACACCTTCCTTTGGGAATGAGGTTGCTGTAAATGACGCCGTCAGAAAGTCGCAAATGAGACTCGACCGCTCCTCCCCTCTGAGCCATTCCGTGAACCTCGGCTTGCTTAAAATTAAGCCCTTGCAGCCCAGCGGTCCGGTCAATGACGAAGGCAATCGAAAGAATCCCCTGCCCCCCTACTCCGGCCAGGATTAAATCATACTTCATTCTGACGCCCTCTTCCTTTTTCTTGCTTCCTGGACGCACTCCCTGACTGCCACGATGACGGAAAGGCCAGGATAATTCACCTCTTCCCGGATGAGGGCCGCGTTCTTCGCCTGGTTTTTCGGCAGAGGTTCAATTACCCTTAAATGTTCTTTGGCCACACCCAACCCCTCGATTATTCTTAGGAGCGGTTCACCCGAGGCGTAGCTAAACTGACCACCTGTCATAGCTACGGTGCCGTTATCCAGGATAATCACCGTCATCCTGGAATTTGCCCGGGCGGCTTCGAGCAACGGGGTTATTCCGGAATGGCCAAAGGTTGAATCTCCGATAACCGCTACCGAAGGATGAAGACCGACATCAGCCGCTCCCTTGGCCATGCCGATGCTGGCTCCCATACAAACACAGGTGTCGATTGCCTCATAAGGAGGGAAATATCCCAAGGTATAACAGCCGATGTCGCTAAAAATTACGGGTTTAGCAAAATCTTTCAGCGCTTCTTTGAGGGCTAAGAAGGTATCCGCATGAGGACATCCCTGGCAAAGCTGAGGCGGCCGCGGCGCCAGCGGCCGAGAGCTTGCTTCTGGCCTGGCCCAGGGAGCAAGCCCGAGAGCCTGCCGGACCGAATCAGGCGTGAGCTCACCCGAGAGCGGAAGGTCGCCGCTGAGTTTGCCTCTTATTCTCTTGCCGGGAATCCCGACAATCCCCCTGAGGGTTTTTTCGATAAACGGATATCCCTCCTCGACCACAAGAATTGTCTCGACTCGCTCGACGAGCTGCCTGACCAATTTTTCCGGCAAGGGATAAGTCGATATTTTGAGGAAAGAAGGCTCGGGGTCAATCTCTTCGAAGCTTTCGAGGACGTAGTTGACAGCAATTCCCGAGGCAATAATTCCGAGAGAAGAACCGCTTCGAGAAAGCCTTAGCTCGTTAAATGATGATTCCTCGGAGAGCTTCCGCAGTTCAGCCTGCTTGTCGAGAACCAACCGAAAGCGGCGCCGGGCATTGATGGGAAGAAGCGTCCAGTGGCTCCTTTCCCCATAAACAAGTGGTTTCGGGGCGACGGGCGGTCGTGGTTCGAGCGAAGAACGGCTATGAGCCAGCCTGGTAACCAATCGAACCATCACCGGCAGCCCGACAGCCTCGGAAAGGTCAAAGGCCTGTCTGGTCATGTCATAAGCTTCCTGATGGGTTGAGGGTTCAAAGCAAAAAATTTGGGCAAATTGAGCATAAAAACGGCTGTCTTGTTCGTCTTGCGAGCTATGCATGGCCGGGTCGTCGGCCACGACGACGACCAACCCGCCGTTAGCCCCGGTTAAGCTGGAGTTAACAAAAGGGTCGGCGGCCACGTTGAGGCCCACGTGTTTCATCGAAACCAGGGCTCTCCGGCCAGCAAACGAGACTCCGAGAGCCTGTTCGTAAGCGACTTTTTCGTTCACCGACCAGGAAGCCGCGAGCTTTTTCCCTCCGTCGGAAGCTTGAATCAAGTACTCCATGATTTCAGAGGCGGGCGTGCCAGGATAGGAATAAGCGGCGGCTAAGCCAGCGTGAATCGCCCCTAAGGCGACAGCTTCGTCTCCCAGGAGGACTAATTTTTCCCGCGCCACGTCAGACTCCTCTTCTTTTTATCAAGAAAAAGAAAATAAAAGAACAACACATCAAAATATCCGTTTCTCCTTCTTGCTGTCAAGTAAAGTTCGGCCGAGGTCTGGTGGGCTGGCCAGCGGCAATTTTTTCCCAAAGAGCGGCGCGGGTGGACAGCGAAGGTTAACCGCCCCCTTTTTAAACCCGTATATTCCGATAAAATCTGTTTGCTTTTTCTCCTTGAGCTGAATAAAATAGGGTGTTTTAAAATTTTTTTAAACCAAGGAGAAATAAATGATAAAACTTTCGACCAAAGGACGTTATGGAACCAGGTTGATGCTCGCTCTGGCTCGAAGCTACAAAGAGGGGAAAAAGTCCATAATCCTGAAAGATATAGCCGAAGAGGAGGGAATTTCCCTTCGTTATCTCGAACAGATTATCATCCCCCTCAAGTTTGCCAACCTGGTCAAAAGCATCAGGGGGGCGGGTGGCGGTTACAGCCTCGCCCGGAAGCCAGAAGAAATCAAGCTGCTCGACATTCTGGAGGCCTTAGAGGGACCTTGCGCTTTGGTAGATTGCGTTATCGATAAGAATTTCTGCAATCGTCTCCCCCGTTGTGCCGTCTACGAAATCTGGAAAGAGGCTTCCCAGGTCCTCGAGGATTATTTTTCCCGGGTCACTTTGCAGCATATCCTCGATATTTGCGAAAAAAAGACCAAAGGTAAGAAAAAGCCCTGCTGAGGCCGCAAAAGACCTTAAGTTTAACGCTGGAAAATCTCAGTCTTCAATTTATAATACAGGAGATTTTTTGTCGATAGGAATGGGAGTTTTTTGAACTACCCTTCTCGGCGGATTAAACGTTACACAGCTTTTAGGCAGCCTATTGAAGGGATAATCACAATGTTATTAATAAGCTAAAATAAATATACTAATCTAAGAACCTCCATCCTGGAATGATATATATGCGCTCTGGATTAAAAAGTTTTCATGCTTGCCCATTTAGGAACCAAGATAAGCCCTTTTTATTTGACCAAGCACTTTAATTAAGCCTAACGGCAGGGTATTCAATTGACCAGCCTTAATTCAGGTTGAAACCATTAAATCATAAAAAGGGACCCCTAATACCGCGGGATCTAGAGCGGTGATTTGGAGCTGCCAATTTCTGCTCCGACCTTAAGAAACTCATAGTTTTTGGGCAAGGTACCCTATTTTTAAGTCCGGGAATCTTCGAGGAGAGGGTTACGTAAGGGCGGGAGTTGCCGGAGAGTAATAAATTCAAGGGTTTACTGGTTAAAAATCAAAATAATCAAAAAAGGAAAAAAATGATAAAAAGCTTGACATTTTCTTTATTTATTTTATAAATTTAATAATTCCTATAGGATTGATGCAGAATATGCTGGCATTTAGTTGTCCCTCGGGGGAAAATGTGCAGACCGGACTTTCCCCAAAACCAAGAGATTTTTCTTCCATCCCCGGAATTTTCAAGGTAAATAGTATAATTTATAACTGAAAGGAGGCGCGAATTGCAGCCGCGAAAATGCCAATTTTTTGCCTTTAGGTACTTTCCTTCGTTCTTCGCCTTTATCTTCATTTTTATCGGCTTCCTCGTCTTTTTAGGAGCAAACCGGCCGGCGGCCCAAGTCCAGACTACCGAAACCTGCCAGACTTGCCACGAGGATATAGTCAAGAGTTTCGCCCGCACGGCTCATCAAAAAGAAAATTGTGCCGCCTGCCACCGCGGGGTCGAGAAGCATGTCGAGGAAGGAACAAAAGAGTCAATTTTTTCATTTACCGCTGACTATAAGCCGGCTGAAAAGGCTAAGCCCTGTTTAGCCTGTCACCATTCTGACGCCGGTCATTACGCCTCAAGCCCGCATGGCCGCAGCGGGCTTGATTGCACCTCCTGCCATTCGGTTCACTCGACCTCGGCAGGCCCCTCTGGCCTTCCCGCCTCGGCGAGTAAAGTTTGTGCCAGCTGCCACCAGGACACCTGGGCTGAATTCAACCTCAACGAAAGACATCGGTTGCGGGAAGGGATACTCGAATGCACCTCCTGTCATAACCCTCATGAGCCCGCGACCGGACAGCAGTTAGCCGGGTTCAAACAGCAAGCGTGTCTGCGGTGCCATGCCGAGAAGGGTGGCCCTTATCTCTATGAACACCAGGCCTCGCGAGTCGAAGGATGCACTGCCTGCCATACGCCTCATGGTTCGCCCAACCGCCATCTTCTTGTCCAGCAGAGCATCTCCGACCTCTGCTTCAGCTGTCACGGAACGGCGCCGGCCTGGCACAGCCGTTTTACCTCGAGCGCGACTAATTGCACCACTTGCCATGCAGCCATCCACGGGTCTAACCTCAACCGGCTGTTCTTAAAATAGGAGGGTAAAATGAAACGCTTAAGCCTTTTAATAACAGTAACGGTTTTTCTTCTGGGGCTTGCTTTGCCGAATCTCGAAGCAGCAAACGCCTCTTCCTGGAAGGGCTTCTTCCTTTTTGGCTACCGATTAGTCGATACCTCTGGAGCCGAGTATAAATATAAGGAAGACGTCAACCTGGAAAAAGGGGCCAGGTTGTTCAATTTTTCTTTGAGCTACACGCCAGAGGGAAACGGGGCTAAGATTATCGACAACCTGAACATTTCCCTCCAGAATTTTGGCGGTGACCCGTTTGAAACCTTCACTCTCCAGGCAAGGAAAACCGGACGTTTCTCATTCGAGTACCAGAGAAAAAAAGCCGCTTATTTCTATCACGACCTCCACCAGGCAGCGGGGTCTCTCTATGACCCTTATACCTTTGATTTTGACCGCCGCAGCGACGCCGGCGAGCTTCGGCTGACCCTCTCCCGGCAACTGGATTTGACGCTCGGGTATGAACGTTTTACCCGAAAAGGAAACACGACACCAACCCTGGACATCAACCGGGTCGAGTTTGAAATGGAAAAGCCGCTCGACGAGGATTCGCGAGTCGGCTCGATAACTCTCAATTTCCATACCCGGCCTTTCTCGCTGGTTATCGACGAAAAAATCCACGATTTTAAGACGACTAATTCCCTTTTCCTCCCCGGATATGCTGAGGCCGGGCCATACTCTCCCTATCCCACTTCTTTGAGTTATTACTCCCTGAGTCAGCCTTACGACTTTCGTTCCTACACTCACAGCCTCCGTTTCAACTTCCGTCCTTTCTCCAGCCTGCTTCTTTCTGGTTCGGCTCGCCTGATTAACCTTGACCTAAACCTGGATTACCAGGAAAAAGCCGAGGGGGTTGATTACTTAGGCTGGCTCTTTGCTTATGATTATCAGGGTAAAGGAGAATTCAGCCGGGATTTGCGGTTGTATGACCTCAACGCTTCCTACCTTCTCCTGAATCGCTTAGCCCTCGTGGCTAATTTCCGGTATCACAGCCTCGACCAGGAAGGCACGATGACCATAAGCGGGGAAAAAGAAAGCATTAATTTTGGCTATGATACCTGGGGAGTCGAAACCGGTCTTCAATTTCTCCTTTCCTCCCGCTTAGACCTTACGCTTGGCTACCGCCATGAGCAAAGAAAGCTCGAAGAGCTGGAAACCGCCACTTTCGAAGACAAGACAAAGCAGCAAGGCATGTTTGCTCATCTTCGCTTCGAGCCGTCGCGTGCTTTCCGCCTGGCTCTCGACTACCAAAGGGCCGATATCGACGACCCGTTCACGTTGATATCACCGACAGCTCTCAATCGTTTCAAACTGGATTCGAGGCTGCGAGTCAAGAATTTCCAGGTAACTGGCTCTTACCTCGTTTACCGGAGCGAAAGCGAGGTTTTCGAGGACAGTTGGAAATCAAACCGGGACCAGGCTAATTTGCGCCTTGGCTACCAGTTCGGCAAGGTCAATCTTTCTGCCGGCGCAACCTTTATTAACATCAAACACCGGTCCGACCGGTCAATCGAGTATCGTCCTTTCTGGACCGGCCCTGCGGGTTCTTTCCCCTGGATTATCCGGTATGAAGGCAAGTCTACCCTGAGTGACTTAACCCTGAGCTTAGTTCCCGCCCCTCAGCTGAAGCTTGAAGGCATGCTGGGGAAATACACGAATCGGGGCTTCTGGCCGATTGACCGCCTGGTCGCTAAACTCGCCGCCGAATACAGCCTGCGCAACGGGTTGCTCCTCCGCGCAGCCTATAAGTACTGGGATTTCAAGGAGAAAAAATCAGGTTTCAATGATTATAAAGCCAGCATCTTTGAGCTTTCTTTTGGGGCTCGCTGGGACTGAGGCCAAAAGATGAAAGACGTTGCCATTAAGGAGGGTCTTATGAAGAAGAGGCTTCCCTTTTTACTTATAATTTTATTGCTCGCCGCCATCGTCCCCTTCCTTCTCCTGAGCGGGGAGGAGGGTCAAGTTAGCTTGCTTTCGAAAAAATCGAAAGCGGAAAAACTCTGGAAAACTTCGGGTCATGCCGACAAAGATTCCACGGCTTTTAACTACTGGAACACCGCCTCGCCGGCTGAAATCCCGACAACTTGCGCCAAATGCCACAGCACGCCTGGTTTCTTGGATTTCCTGGGCGCGGACGGGTCGACGGCTAACAAAGTAGATAAAGCGGCGGCCATCGGGACTACCGTTGAATGCTCCGTCTGTCACACCAACGCCGAGGTGGGCGCTTTAAGGGAAAGGCCGGAGGTTGTTTTTCCTTCTGGAGCCATAGTTAAAGGGATGGGACCCGAGGGGCTTTGCATGGAATGCCATCAGGGCCGAAGCTCGACCGTGGCGGTGGACACCGCAATTGCTAATGCTGCCGCACCTACCGATGATACGCCTCGCTCTGCTCTCAGCTTTCAAAACATTCATTATTATGCCGCAGCCGCTTCCCAGTTCGGGACTGTAGTTAAGGGAGGATACCAGTATGCGGGTAAAACCTATGATGCCCGGTTTGCTCATATTACGGGTTACAACGCTTGCATCACCTGCCACAACCCGCATTCTCTTGAGGTGGAGATGCAGGCCTGCGCCACCTGCCACGTCGGCATCAAATACCCCAGGGATATTCGCTACTGGGGGTCGCTGACTGATTATGACGGCGACGGCAATATCAAAGAAGGAATCTATTTCGAGATTGCCGACCTCCAGGCTATTCTTTACGACGTGATCAAGAAATACGCCAGGGAGGTAGTTGGCCTGCCGATTGTTTATGATGAGCACACATATCCGTATTTCTTCATCGATAAAAACGGCAACGGAGTGCCTGATTCCGACGAAGTCACGTCGGCTAACAGGTACAATGCTTTTACCCCGCGCCTCTTGCGGGCAACCTATAATTATCAGGTCAGCAAAAAAGACCCGGCGGGGTTTGCCCATAATGGGAAATACCATATCGAGCTGCTTTATGATTCTATCGAAGACCTGAGCACCAAGTTGAATGGCTACGTTGACCTGGCGCGGTTGCGCCGAACTGACGAAGGCCATTTCGACGGCTCCTCGGAGGCCTGGCGACACTGGGACGCCGACGGCGCCGTGCCCTC
Source organism: Candidatus Aminicenantota bacterium (assembly GCA_037441905.1). Classification (GTDB taxonomy): domain Bacteria; phylum Acidobacteriota; class Aminicenantia; order Aminicenantales; family CALLJL01; genus CALLJL01. The sequence goes on along the minus strand of JBBIRF010000019.1, from coordinate 20,163 downwards.
AACCTGCGCCAAATGCCACAGCGCTGAAGGCCTGCCATATTTTCTCCAGAAAGGTACGATGGACACGAGTCAGCCAATTTCCAACGGGCTGCTTTGTACCACCTGCCACACCAGCCCGCCTTTATTGCGAGCTACGGGTCCTGTCACTTTCCCTTCAGGGGTAATCGAGGACTTAGGCGACACTTCTAACCTTTGCTTGAATTGCCATCAGGGTCGGGCGGCCAAAAACACCGTGGACGCGGCGATTGCTGCCTCCGGCGGCCCGTACAGCTTTATCAACATTCATTATTATCCTTCAGCCGCTGTTTTCTTCGGGTCTGAAGTTCACGGCGGTTACGAATTTCCAAATAAAGTATACGCAACTCGCCGGGTTTACCCCAACCACGCCGGCCGTTTCGATACCTGCGTTGAATGCCACATGGGAACAAACAGCTTTAACCGAACCCAGAGCGCCGCTGACATGATTTTCCACAACGTTTCTTCACCCAACCCGAAGGACTGTGTTTTCTGCCACGGTCAGGACATTTCTCAACCTCACCCCGGTTCTGACCCAGAAAAATTCGAGTTTTCAGCCATAAGGCCGGCAGCTGCTCCCGATTATGACGGCGACGGCGACCAGAGTGAATCCTTGCAAGCGGAAATCCAGGGACTCGAAGAAGCTCTTTACGCCCAGATGCGAGCTTATTCGGCCGCTCGTTTTGGCATACCCATCGTCTATGATGAGCATGTCTATCCTTACTTCTTTAAAGACTTGAATAATAACGGTATCGCCGACGCCAACGAAGCCACTAACGCCAATCGCTTCCTTTTTGACGCTCCACTACTCCGGGCCGCCTATAATTTCCAGCTGAGCAAGAAAGAACCATGCGGCTATATCCATAATTCCAGGTACATCGCTCAACTCTTGGTCGATTCCATCGAACATCTCGGAGGTAATATCTCCCGGTACGGATGGCGTTAAACCCCTTCATAAGGAGGGGCGCAACGGCGCCTGCCACTTAGTTTCGTTTGCGCCCCTCATTTTTTCCTAATTCTTTTCCAGTTCGCTGTCTTCCAAAGAAGAAGGATTCTTTCGGCTTAAAAGACTTTAAACTTGACGGTTAAGCTATCCCTTTCAGGCATTATTCTTTTTATCGCTTTCTGGGTTATATAATTTATCGCTGTTATATAATTTACCTTCGATTTCCACATCAGCGGCAACCAAAAAATTTTCTGGTATAGTTCAGCTTTTGGTTAGACTTAATAAGCGGCTCTTTTTTGCTCCCACCTCAGGCTGAAAAACTAAAAATTTGATTCAAAACAGTTTTTTTCTTGACTATTCCTGGCAATTACTGATAAAAAAGAGAGGAATTATAAATTTTCAAGGAGGGATGGCGGTGCCTCGGGAAAAAATAATAATTAGCAGATTCTTCTTCTGGCCTCTTTTTTTAGGCACCTTAATTATCCTGTTTGCGTTTACCCCTCTTCTCGCCCAGAATTGCGTCGACTGTCACAAAGCGCGGACACCGCTGATAGTCTCGGACTGGCTTCTGAGTAAGCATGGCCAGAATGATGTTGGCTGTAATATCTGCCACGGCGAAGACCATAAGGCGGCTGACGATGCGCCCAAAGCCCGGATTCCGACGCCAGAAACCTGCGCTCAATGCCACGAAGAAAAGGTGACTCAATTCAAGAATGGTAAGCACGCCTTCGGCTGGGCGGCGATGAAAGCCATGCCGACAGCGCACTGGCAGCCCATGGCGCTAATGGAAGGCATGAAGGGCTGCGGTGGTTGCCATAAAATCGGGCTGAAAACCGAAGCGGAGATTAAAGAACTCAAAACCTCTGGCTCGGGGTTCGGGCTTGCTTCTTGCGATGCCTGCCATACCAGGCATCTTTTCTCCGTAACTGAAGCCAGGCAACCTCAGGCGTGTCAAACCTGCCACATGGGATTCGACCATCCGCAATGGGAGATGTATTCTGCCTCCAAACACGGCGTTCGGTTCCTCCTCAAGCAGAGCAAAGTTCTGCCTGAGAATGCGGCTGCCCCCACCTGCCAAACCTGTCACATGCAGGACGGTAACCACGAGGTCCGGACAGCCTGGGGCTTCTTAGGGGTCCGGTTGCCGCTTCCTGAGGATAAGTCCTGGGCGGATGACCGGGTAACTATCCTTCAGGCTCTGGGAGTCCTCGACCCCGAGGGCAAACCGACAGGAAGGCTTGAAGTTGTCAAGGCGGCCGACGTAGCCCGGCTGACGCAAGAAGCCTGGCAAAAAGAAAGAGATAAGATGATAGCGACCTGTAATCGTTGTCACTCCGGAAACTTTGCCCGGGCAGAACTCGAAAAAGCTGACCGCCTGATAAGGGAAGCCGATAAGCTGATGGCCGAAGCCATAAGAACTGTCGCCAGCCTTTATAAGGAGGGTTGGCTGGCCAAACCAAAAAGCTATGCGTACGCTTTTCCCGACTTACTCACTTTTCATGACGCCCCGACCGAAATCGAACAGAAGCTCTTTGTGATGTTTCTCGAGCACCGGATGCGCACGTTCCAGGGCGCTTTCCATAACAACCCTGACTACGCCCTGTGGTATGGCTGGAGCGAGATGGTTCGCTCCCTCACCGAGATTAAAGCCCTGGCGGAAGATTACCGCCAGAAAGGCAAGAAATAATTTGCCGGCGAGGCCTTGCCTTTACTTTACTATTTCGATATGATTTATAGTCTTTAATAAATTTTCAACATAGACCGAGGTTTTTATGTCATCCCTTATCCGCTTCTTTACTTCTGTCAAAGTGGCCATCACTCTCCTCATTATCCTGACTTTAGCTTCAATCTTGGGGACGCTCATCCCTCAAGGCCGGAGCCACGAGGAATATCTGCTTCATTATGGCCAGTTGGCTAATCTGTTAGAAAAACTCCAGCTGACTAAGCTTTATCAATCCTTCTGGTATCTGACGCTCCTTTTCCTTTTCGGCCTTAACCTGACGATTTGCACGCTTCTCCGCTTGCCCCCTAAAATAAAAAGACTTCTCCAGCCGCGAGTTGATTTCAAGCCACCCGACCTTGAAGCCCTTCGCTTTCACCATAGCCTTAGCCTGAACCTTAGCCTGGACTCAGCCGACCAGGCTTTGCGAGAAATCCTTAAATCCCGTCATTACCGGTGGGGGGAAAAAAAGACCGAAACGGAACTGACTATCAATGCAAGGAAAAGAATGGCCGGAATTTTCGGCTCCGATATTGTCCATCTGGCTATTTTGTTAATTCTTTTCGGAGGCATAATCAGCGGCTTGCTGAGTTTCCGGACAGATTTAGCTCTTCATGAGGGGGAGGTGGCCGAAGTGGCCTGGGCGGGGTTCTCGGTTCGCCTTAATTCCTTTGAAACTGAGTACTATCCCAACGGTCAGGTGAAGGATTGGAAAAGCAGCCTCACCGTAGTTGAAAACGGCCGGGAAATCGTTTCGAAGATCGTCGAGGTCAATCATCCGCTTAATCATAAGAATTTTATGTTCTATCAGAGTGCTTATGGATGGGACTGGGACAAAGCCGAGGTCGAACTCCTTCTCAGGTCAGCCGAGGCTGAAGCCGGCGAGAAAAGGGTGAAGGTTAAAACCGGGGAAAAAATCAAGGTCGACGACGAAACCGAAATTCAACTGCATCGCTTCCTTCCCGATTTTGTCCTTGATGAAAATAAACAACCTTTCTCCCGGTCGAACGAACCCAACAACCCCGCTGCTTTGGTCGAAATCACGAAAAACGGCGAGAAGGCCTTTAGCGGCTGGCTCTTTGCCCGGTTTCCCGAGTTTAGCCAGCTTCACCCGGGAAAAGGCTCTTCCCTTTCCGCCGAACTTAAAAACTATTCTGCCTCGCAGTATTCTGTCATCCACGTCTCTCGCGACCCGGGCACCCGGTTTATCTGGGCCGGCTGCATTTTGATTATGCTAGGTTTAGCCCTCGCCTTTTATTGGCTGCCTCGCGAAATTCGTTTTTACCTCCGGTCGGAGGGAGGTCGGACGGCGTTGACTGCTGGCGGTATTGCTACGAAAAATCGCGAAAGTTTCGCCAAAGAAATGGAAACAATCATCGCCTTATTAAGGAAAAAGAAATGAAAGAAGCAACCCTTTTTCCGTTAGCTTTTTTGCTTTACATCCTGGCCGCTTTTTTTTATTTCGCCAGCCATTTTTCTCGACGGGAAAAATTGGCGAAATCCGGCTCGGCTGTGGCTCTGGTTGGATTTTTGGTCCATAATCTGGCCCTGATTCTCCGGACGATTGAAACGGGGCATGCTCCCTTTACCAACATGTACGAATCATTGTCTTTCTTCGCCTGGTCAACTGTCCTCGCCATGGTCATTGCCGAAAGAGTATTCCGGTTTTACCGCTTGAGTGCTTACCTAATGCTCATTGTCATCGCCCTTATGGCTCTGGCTTCGTCTCCTCTTATGCCCAAGGAAGCCATGCCGCTTGTGCCGGCTTTGCAGAGTTACTGGCTCTGGCTGCATGTCTCCGTCACTCTCCTGGGCGAAGCCTTTTTCGCCATCGCCTTTGTCGCCAGCATTCTTTATCTATTAGCTCTCCGGAAAGAAAAAGCGGGTGAAAAAATTTCAAACTCTTTGAACCCGGAAAAACTCGATTCTCTGAGCTACCGAGCCGTTGCTATCGGTTTTCCTCTTTTTACCCTGGGAGGCCTCGTCTTCGGGATGGTCTGGGCTAACGTCGCCTGGGGGCGCTATTGGTCCTGGGACCCGAAGGAAGTCTGGTCGCTGATTACCTGGTTTGTCTTCGCCCTTTACCTCCACACGCGGATTGTGATGGGATGGAAGGGGCGCCGCTCAGCCTGGATCGCCATCCTTGGATTCCTGGCCGCTCTGTTTACTTATTTCGGGGTAAATTACCTCCTTTCGGGGTTGCACAGCTATGCTTGAGGCAGGGAAAAAATCGCCTTATTTTTTCTTATTTCCTCTTAGGAAAAGGTAACGATGAAGCGGCGGAAATGGCGCTGGTGGTTGCTCGGGTTAGGGGTTTTTCTCCTGGTTTTTGTCCTGGCGGCCGAGTTTACCTCCCGCAGCAGCTTTTGCTCGGTCTGCCACTACATGAAGCCCTTTTATGAAAGCTGGAAAGCTTCATCCCACGGGAAAATCGAGTGCCAGGTCTGCCATTATCCACCAGGCCTGCGGTCAAAACTCAGGGCAAAAGTGGAAGGGTTGCTTCAGGTAGGCCGTTACTGGACAAAACTCTATCTTAAGTCAAAACCCTGGGCGGAAATTCCAGACGAGGCTTGTCTTCGACCCGGATGCCACGATAAACGACTTCTCGAGGGGCAAGTAAAATTCAAGACGGTCGTTTTTGACCATAAGATTCATTTTGAGGATTTGCGCCGGGGCAAAAAGCTCCGCTGCACGAGCTGTCACTCACAAATTGTCCAGGGTGAGCATATCACGGTCACAGAAAGCAGTTGTTTCATCTGCCATTTTAAGCAAAGTGAACATTATCCCCGGATTGCTGATTGCTTCCACTGTCATAAACCGGAAAACTTAGTGGCTAATAAATCCCGTTATGACCACCGGGTAGCCGTGGAGAGTGACCTCCCCTGCCAGCGCTGCCATGTCCAGGTAATCGTGGGCGACGGCATCGTTCCCAGAGAAAACTGTTATAAGTGCCATTTCGAAAAGGACAGGCTTGACCGCTACGAAGACACCGACCTTATTCACTCAACTCATATCACGGCCCATAAAATCGAATGCAACCAGTGCCACCTGGAGATTCAACATAAAATAATAAAAGACGTTGAGGTCATGGCTGATTGTCGGACCTGCCACACGAACTTTCATGAACCTCAGAAAATTCTTTACAGCGGCCAGGGAGGCAAAGGGCTCTCGCATCCGACGCCGTCAATCAAGATGGAAAAAGGGTTAAGCTGCCAGGGATGCCATGTGCTCCATGAAGCGGCTGGAAGCAAACTCCTGCCTGGGGAAACTCTCAAAGCTTCGGGCGAGGCGTGCGAGACCTGCCATGGCCGGGGTTTTTCTCAGTTGTTGGCCCAGTGGGAACAGGCCGCGGCTAAGGAGATTGCTGCGGCGAAACAAGTAATGGACCGCGCCCAGCAAGAACTCGCCAGCGCGCCGGCCGCCATGAAGAGCCAGGCAGAAAACCTTCTGGCTGAGGCCGCTTTTAACATCGCGGTCGTCGAAAAGGGAAAGGCTGTGCATAACATGGCTTACAGCCAGGAGTTGCTTCGGGCTTCGGCGTCTCTGGTTGCCGAGGCTATGAAACTAATCGGGTCGAACTATCAACTCCCAAAACTGGTACCGGCTGCTGGCCGGGTGCCGGCTTCCTGCGCTACCTGCCATCAAGGAGTCGATGCCCTGGCGGCCAAAGTTTTTGGCCTCAATTTTAACCACGGCCTTCATCTTCAGAAAACAAACTTAGAGTGCCAGGCCTGCCATTCTCTGACGCCGCAACACGGGAAGCTCGTGGCGACGAAAAGCAGCTGTGCTGCCTGCCACCACGACCCTCCGACGAAGAACTGCAATTCCTGTCATGAGACCCAGTCGCGCTTGTATCAAGGAGGTAAGCTTTTTGACTTGGATATCCCGGCCGATTCAATGGCTGAAGCGGGCGTTGACTGTCAGAGCTGTCATCGCCTGGAGAAAGGAAAAATAAGCCGGTTCGAAAACCGCAGTTGCCTTGAATGTCATGAGGAAAATTATCCCCAGAAATTCAGGGACAAGCAGAAAGAAATTCAAACAAAAATAAAAAACTTGCAGGCGATGCTGGCCGAGCTTAAGAACATTTCGCTGACGGCTGAGGAAAGGACCTCGCTTGAGGAAGACAAAAGAATTCTGGAAGAAATGATAAACGAAGGAAGTTCAGGAGCCCACAACCTTTCTTTTTATAACTCCTGGCTTTCAGATTGCCTAAATAGATGGTCAACACTCCTTAAGGGAAAAAATTAGGGTAAGGCCATGAAAAGAAGAAAATTTATCGATTTCTTCCTGGGTGGAGCGGGCATCGGCGCTTTCCTCTCCCTCCTTTATCCTGTTGTCCGTTACCTTACCCCTCCTCCACAAAAAGAAGAAGAGGTCCAGCGAGTCGTGGCTGGCCGGGTGGGAGAACTAACGCCGAATTCGGCCAAGATTTTCCGGTTCGGGTCAACTCCCGCCCTTCTCTTGCTCACGGCCGACGGCGTTTATAAGGCCTTTTCGGCAGTTTGTACCCATTTAACCTGCACGGTTGGCTTCGACAGCGCCACCGGAACTATTCTGTGTCCATGTCACAACGGACGCTTCGACCTGAACGGCGCGGTCATTTCTGGTCCGCCTCCCAAACCCCTGGAAACTCTTCGGGTTGAGGTCTCGGGAGAAGAGATTCTGGTCTCGAAGGAAAGAGCTTGAGGCATGCCACCCGTTATTTTGGCCGAAGCCGCAACTCAGAAGCAAAAAAGGCAAATAAACCTTGGAGCTGAGTCTTCTTTTATAAGGACAATTGTTCTAAATCATTCTGAAAAAAGGACAAATTTTAAGGGCTCTGAATTGATTAGATAAGAGCTATGAATTGGATTAATATTTAAGTTTAATTTTTGTATGCCGAAAAAGCCACGACATTAAAAGTTTTTGAATTGGGTTGATAAGGACTCTAAATTAGGCTAAAGGCTTATCCAAAAATATAAAGTAAGCCGGAGGAAGAAAGGTTGAAAGAAAAAGACGAAAGGCTGAGGGATTCAGGAAATAAGCACTCGGTTTTCCCAGCCGGCGGGAAAAAACCGAAAACACAAGAGCTGTTGGCTTATCTCCAGGAAAGGTTCAAATGGGAAGGGATAGTCGACCTCGCCCGAAAAAAAACCGTTCCCGAGCATCCTTACTCTTTCTGGACTTATTTCGGCGGTCTCTGTCTTTTTCTTTTTGTGATTCAAGTCGTCACCGGTGCTCTTCTTCTCCTCTATTATGTTCCCACGGTGGATAAAGCGCATGAAAGCATAATCTTCGTAATGGGCCAGGTCAGATTCGGCTGGTTGGTCCGTTCAGTCCACAGTTGGTCAGCCAACATCCTTATCGGCGCTATCTTTATTCACATGTTCAGCACTTTTCTCCTTAAAGGTTACCGCCGGCCGAGGGAAATAACCTGGGTAACAGGTTTCTTTTTGCTTCTTATTTTTATGGCCTTTGGCTTTAGCGGCTACCTGCTCCCCTGGAACGAGCTCTCGTTTTTTGCCACCAGAGTTGGTACCGATATCCTCGGCCAGGTTCCTATCGTCGGCCCTGCCTTAAAAACTTTTTTCCTCGGAGGGCCTGAGGTTTCAGGAGCGACGCTTTCGAGGTTTTACTGGTTTCATATCGTCGTCCTGCCAGTGGCCGCTCTCGTTTTCCTGGGGATTCATCTTTATCTTATCCAGGTTCAAGGCATCAGCCGGCCGATAGGAGTCAAGCCGGAGAAAATAAGAGAAATTCCGTTTTTTCCGGATTTCTTTCTCCGGGACGCCGCGGTCTGGTTTAGTGTCTTAGCTTTGATCGGCGTTCTTTGCGTCTTCTTTCCCTGGGAAATAGGCGAAAAGGCCGACCCGTTTGCCCCCACTCCAATTGGCATCCGGCCGGAGTGGTATTTTACGTTTATGTTTACGACTCTGAAGCTCGTCCCGGCTCACATTTTAGGGCTGGAAGGAGAAAAGGTTGCCCTCCTGGCTTTCGCCTTCGCCGGTTTGCTCTGGATGCTCATTCCTTATTGGGACAAAAAAGCCAGCCGCGACCAGAGAAATCTTTTTACGACGGCTGTCGGCATCGTTGTGATTATTTATATCACGGCGATGACTTTGATAACCTATCTTTTTCCTCGGTTATAAAAAATGAGAAAACCTCTATTAAAATTATTCTTAACGGTCTCGGGCGCTTTGACTCTCGGCATCTTGCTCTTCAGTCAGGAAAAGAAAAACAGCTGCTTAGAATGCCACCTCCAGCTCGAAGAAAAATTGGCGGCACCGGCTCGCTCTTATCCTCATGACATTCATGCAAATTATGGGCTGCTTTGCTCAGCCTGCCACGGCGGGAATCCGGATAAAGAAGATATGGATGAAGCCAAAGACAAAACTTTCAAGGGAACACCCGGACGGAAAGAAATTCCCTTGCTCTGTGCCTCCTGTCATTCTAACGCCAATTATATGCGCCAGTATAATCCCCGGTTGAGAGTCGACCAGCTCGAGCTCTACCTAACGAGCCACCATGGCCGAGCCTACCAAAAAGGTGACCTGAAGGCGGCCGTCTGCACGGATTGCCACGGTGTCCACGGGATTCAAGCGGCCAGTATGCCTCAATCTTTGACCTTTGCCTGGAACCTGGCCAAGACCTGTGGTCAATGTCATTCTGACGCCAACTTGATGAAGCCATACGGGCTTTCGAGCCAGCAAGAAGAAGATTACCGGGCGTCGGTCCATGCCCGGGCGCTTTATGAAAAGAAGGACCTGTCAGCACCAACCTGCAATGATTGCCATGGAAACCATGGAGCCGCCCCGCCCGAAGTCGCCTCAGTGGCTAATGTCTGCCGACAGTGTCATCCGAGCCCGGCTGAACTTTTCTCGCGCAGTCCGCATAAAAGCGCTTTCGACGAAGCAGGAATTTCTGAATGCGAGGCCTGCCACGGCCATCATCGGATTGCGCCTCCCTCGGACGAGATGCTCGCGGGAGGAAAAGAAGACACATGCAGCCAGTGTCACGACACTGACTCGAACCCGTACCGCCTGTGGTCTGATTTAAGGGAGAAATTCCACGACTTAAACCGCCGACTCGATTCTTTATCTTCCCGGGTGGAGGCCGTCAGGAAGAAAGGAGTCGAGGTGAGCGAAGCCCGTTTCGAACTCCAGCAGGCTAAAAGCTCTTTCGTTGAAGCCCGCAACCTGGTCCACGGGCTTTCTGCGAACGAGGTTGAAAAGCGGCTTGAAGAGAGTCTGGCGACAATGAGTAAGGTGGAAGACCTTGCCGCGGCGGCTGAAAAAGAGGCTAAACTAAGGAAAACGGGGCTGGTGGTTGCCACTGCCTTTCTTTTTCTCCTCGCCCTGGCAATTCTGCTCAAAGCCAGACAATTAAGCCGCCGTCGTGACCTGAAGGGTTAGGGGAAATAAGAACCCTTAATTCTTGCTCGCCCAAGCTCGTTAGTTCAAGGCTTTTTCTGGCGCCAGAGCCTTGCCAGAGCTTTTGACTCGAGAAGCTTTGTCGCCGCCGGCCGGTTTAAGGAAAAAGAACTTATTATGAAATTGCCTCAATCATGTTGAATAAAAAAATCATTTATGATTTTCAGGAAACCACCCCCCAACCACCAAAAAACATGGCACTTGTCTCTATTTTCCCGATAGAGACCATAAAAAATATAGAAATATTGACATTAGTTTTCTTTCTTCTTAAAATCCACTGAAGGAGGCTGGATGATGCGAAAAGTTATTATTTTTGGTTCTCTTGCCGGAATCATTTTCTTTACTTTAGTCCTGGCTCAAACCAATTTTACCTATGTTGGGGCGGCCAAGTGCGCCATGTGCCATCGCACCGAAAAACAGGGCGCCCAGCACCCGACCTGGGAAAAATCAAAGCATGCGGCTTCTTTTAACGCTTTCGCTTCCCCTCAAGCCGCCACCTATGCTCAGAGTGCCGGGGTGGCTAACCCGGCCGAGAGCCCGCAGTGCCTCAAGTGCCACGCCCCTCTGTTTGACAAAGCGCCAGAGCTGAAGTCCGAAGGGGTAACATGCGAGGTTTGCCACGGCCCGGGAAGCGAGTACCGCAAGCTTAACATCATGAAGGACAGAGAGCTGGCGGTAAAAAACGGCCTGATTGTTTATGCGGATGAAGCGGCAATTAAGAAGCACTGTCTCACCTGTCATGCCAACGCTCACGGCAAGTCCTTTGATTTCGCCGCTTCCTGGGAAAAGATCAAGCATCCTGTTCCCGAAAAATAAGGTGCTTTTCCTATCCCTTTTCATTTTTCTTTTCCTCAGCCATCCGGTGGCTGATATTGCTCTTGGCACCAATGCCTCTGAACAGGCGTCAATCAATAAAGAATGTCTTAGCTGCCATGGGCAGAGCTCGACCCTCGCCGCCTTGAAAATCGACGAGCCGGCTTTCGCCTTTTCCTCGCACGCTAACCTTGCCTGTACAGATTGCCATGTAATTTCGCAGAAAAAAGAGGGACTTGTTCCGCACGAGAAAAATATCGCTTCTCCTGATTGCACCGCAGCCTGCCACCGGGAAGAACCCGGGCTTGGCCAGCGGTCAACTCCCCTGAGCTACAAAGACAGCGTTCATGGCCGCGCCTTTCTCGAAAGAGGCGAAAAAGAAGTCGCCCGCTGCTGGGATTGCCATGGGAAACACAACATCCTGCCAGCGAGCCATCCGGCGTCTACGGTCAATCGGCTTAATATACCCCGAACCTGCTCCGTCTGTCATGAGAACATGGCTGTTGTCCTTAAATATCACATCCATCGAGAGGCCCCCTACCAGGAATACCGTCAATCCATCCACGGCCGGGCTCTTTTCACCCAGGGGCCTTCCTCCTTTGCCGCGGTTTGCACTGATTGCCATGGTGTCCACGATATCCAGGGCGTTGGCGAAGCTTATCTGATGGCCCGGCAGCCGACGACCTGTGGTCGCTGCCACGAGCAAATCTTCTCGAAGTACAAAGAGAGTATTCATGGGCAAATGGCCCTTAAAGGAGACCCCAATTCACCTTTGTGCGTTGATTGCCACGGAGAACATAAGATTATTCCCCCGGGGGAAATTGGGTCTACGACTTACTATCAAAACATTCCCCGGACATGTGCCACCTGTCACGCCCGGCCTGATATAATGAAAAAATACGGAGTCCCCGCCGACCGCATTTCTACTTTCATCGAAAGCCTCCACGGTATCGCCCTCGGTTACGGAGTCAAGGGCGTGGCAACATGTGTCAGCTGTCACGGCGCCCACGAAATTCTTCCCGCCTCCGACCCCCGAAGCTCTGTCCATCCGAATAACCTTGTCCGGACTTGCAGCCAGAACGGTTGCCACTCCGGGATGCCCGAGACAGTCGCCAGAACCAAGATTCATGTTGGCCCTTCAGCCACTCGGCCCGGGATTCTGGCTTACCTGGAAAAGGCCTTGATTATTTTAGTTCTCATCACCGTGGGCATTACTTTAATTTGGTTCATCCCCGGGTTTATCCGGCGAGGCCGCCACCTCATGAGGAAAAGGAGATGAAGCCGACGGTTAGTCCCCTCTGGATGGCCGCATTTTTCGTCCTTTTCCTTGCCCTTCCCTCTTTCGGCCAGAGCGAAGAAGATTGTCTGACCTGCCATGAAGAGGCTGTCCGGGAAAAAGTCGCGGCATCTATCCACGGCGGATTTGGCCTCAGCTGTCTTGATTGCCATCAGGACCTCAAAGGGGTAAAAGAATTTCCCCACGCGGAAAGACTCCAGCCGGCAACCTGCGAGGCATGCCACGAAGATATATTGAAACCCTACGAGAAAAGCATTCACGGCCGAGCAGCTTCGCTGGGCCTGGGCGCTGTTCGCTGCTTTGATTGCCATGGGGGCCACGACGTTGGAGCCAAGGGAGACCCCCAATCAACTATTTTCCCGCTAAACTTGCCCAAGACATGCGAGCGCTGTCACTTAGGAAAAGTGACAACTCCGCGGGGCCACGACTTTATCCGCCAGTACGAAAACAGCATTCATTTCCGGGCCTTAGAAAAAGCCGGTTTGACCATCTCGGCTAACTGCAGCCATTGCCACGGCAGCCACGATATCCTTTCTATCGAGGACCCGGAGTCGAAGACTTCCCGCCGGAAAATTATTCACACCTGCGGCCAGTGTCATGTCGGCATTGAGAGAGACTATCTCGAAGGTGTTCATGGCAAGGATTATCTTAAAGGAATCAAGGACGTGCCGGTTTGCACTGATTGTCATCAAGAGCATAATATCCTCAGCCCCCTCGATACTCGTTCTTCGGTTTACGCTACTCGAATCGCGGGGGTATGTTCAAAGTGTCATGACGACCAGACTGTGGCCCGTCAGTATGGCCTGCTCACTGCCCGGTATAAGACCTACGCTGAAACTTATCACGGCACTGCCTCCCGGTATGGCGATATCAGGGTAGCTAACTGTGCCAGCTGTCACGGGTATCATGACATCCGGCCTTCCTCCGACCCCAAATCATCCATCCATCCAGCCAATATCCCCCAGACCTGCGGCAAGTGCCACCCTGGGGCCAGCCGCCGCTTTGCTGAGGGAAAGATTCATCTGCTGCCCGACCAGGTTGAAACCCCGAAATACCGCGTCTCGTACTTAGTAAAAACCATCTATATTATTTTGATTGCGGTGATTATTTCGGCTTTTCTTTTATTTATCGCGGCTGACTTAGGCCACCGGTTGCTCCGAGGCGAACGACATGGATAAATCCCCCTATATCGCTGATGACGAAGTTTTCTTACGGATGAACCTCACCGAAAGAATCCAGCATTTTATCCTCATTGTCACGTTTTTTACTTTAATCATCACTGGTCTGCCGCTTTTCTTCTACGAGTTCAAGTTTTTCCGCTGGCTCATCCCCAGCGGCCGAATCTTCGTAATAAGAGGCATCCTCCATCGCATAGCGGCCGTTTTGATGATCGGCAACCTAATCTGGCACCTGCTTTACACTGCTTTCCATCCGCGGGGCCGGAGCAACTTTAAGGAGATGCTCCCTCGCTGGAAAGACGCCCGGGATGCTTTTGAGCAGCTGATGTACAATTTGGGGCTTACTCGTTTCCTTTACCGCCGCGGTATAGGTCGCCGCTTTTTCGCCCGACATCCCTACTGGCTTTTTGAGAAACCGCCGCTTTATGGCCGGTATAACTTTATCGAGAAATTCGAATACTGGTCCCTCGGTTGGGGCTCCTTTATCATGATTGTCACGGGCTTTTTCATGTGGAACGTCGAGCTGTCCCTGCGTCTGTTTCCGTTATGGGTTCATGATATTTTTGTCATTATCCACGGTTATGAAGCCATTCTGGCTTTTCTGGCCATTATTATCTGGCATATGTATAACGTCCACTTCAACCCGGAAAACTTTCCGATGAGCCGCGTCTGGCTCGACGGAAAAATAACCGGAAGGGAACTGCGTCTCCTCCATCCCTTAGAGTACCAGAAAATCGCCGCCGAACGGCAAAAACAAGCCGAAGCCGCCAACCCTTCCGGCCGCGATGCCGGGTAACCCTGCCCCAAGAAATTAATCAGGTTAAATTAACCAAGTTTTGTTGTCAGCCCGGGTATTGGTTAAGCAAAGGAAGACCTGGAGGTTATCAAAGCGATTATTAGATTTTTTAGTCTGATACCTGATATCCTGGTTATCTCCAGACTTAACCCTGGCCAGGACGAAACCCCATCAACACTCTGGCAGGAGTTAAACTCCTGCCTATTCTAGAGATTAAG
>JBBIRF010000019.1:0-5671 GCA_037441905.1 Candidatus Aminicenantota bacterium | reverse complement strand
TAATTTAATCTTTTAGTCTTGGTTAGTTCATTATAATTTAATTTAATCTAATCCTGTTTTGCCGAGCCTGGTCTAACCTAACCTAACCTAACCTAACCTAACCTAACTAAACTAACCCCATAGAATAATCCGGGGCTGAATAGTGATTAAACCGTCGTTTGAGGTTGACATTGGCCGATATATTTGTTATACAAAAAAACCAAGCCACAAGGTGGTGGGGGTGGAAAGTGGACGAGAAGAAGGGGACACAGCTTTTAAAAGAAATCGACGCTTCCTGCTGGCCGCAACTCCTTGATCAATCCTTCGAGGGGGCCTTCTTTATTGATGTCGATAAGAACATTTTATTCTGGAACAAGGGAGCTGAAGCCATTTCCGGCTATTCTGCCACCGAAACCATCGGCCGCAAATGCAATGATAAGCTTCTGGCGCCGATTGATGAAGAAGGCCGACATCTTTGTTCCAAGCTATGCCCGGTTAATAAAGTCCTCGCCGCCGGCCTGCCACAGCATCTTGAAATTTTTATTCATCATAAAGAGGGTTATCGGCTGCCGGTGATGATGCGGATTGTCCCGCTGTATAACGAAAAGCACGAAATCCTTGGTTTAGCCCATATTTTCGTCGATACTTCACCGCGGCTGAGCATGCCGCCAAGAGTAGAGGAGCTCACGCGACTTGACCTCATCGACCAGCAGACCCTGATTGGCAACCGAGCTTTTCTCAAGATTTATCTTCAGTCCCGGCTGCAAGAGATGCAAAAATTCGGTCTCCCGTTCGGAATTCTGCTCGTGGATATCGACCATCTGGGCGAAATTAACGACCTTTACGGCCGGTTGACAGGCGACAGGATTGTTTCCATGGTCGCCAGGACACTGCTCAGTAACCTCCGGTTCGTGGACGTCCTCGGCCGGTGGGGAGACGATGAATTCCTGGCAATTGTCACTAACGTCGATGAAGCTAAACTCGACGTTGTCGCGAATAAACTCCGGCTTCTTGTCCAGAACTCTTTTATTTTTGCTGACGGGCGGTCGGTCAGCACGACTGTTTCTATCGGCGCCACGATGGCTCGGAAACGCGACACGGTTAAAGAGCTTACCGACCGGGCCGAAAA
The DNA here is from genome assembly GCA_037441905.1 of Candidatus Aminicenantota bacterium. Classification (GTDB taxonomy): domain Bacteria; phylum Acidobacteriota; class Aminicenantia; order Aminicenantales; family CALLJL01; genus CALLJL01. The sequence continues at coordinate 4,563 of JBBIRF010000019.1, read as the reverse complement.
ATTTATGTACCACTCAAAGTGGCTCGGCCGAAACCGCGTGGTGACCAGGATAAGCGCTACGGGTTAGCCGGTTAAACGGCTCCGAACCTTCTGGAATTGTCTGCCATCAAGATAAAAAGGAGGCTCACTTTAGCTAATTTTCGGCTCCGCTCCTACTTTAGCCTATCATAAACGTGGCTGGCTCGGCCTTCTTCCGAGCTGATAACCGTTAACACAGGTTGCCCCCCTAAAATGGCCCCGTCAAAATTATCCCTGTTAATCATATTTTGTTTTTTTTCTTAAACGTTCGTCAGGTCTATCTTAAGTTTCGGCTGGAAACAAGAAGTCTTCTTGAAAGAAACGCCTTTCGGCAACGGGAAACGTGCCAAAGGGAGAAATCCTTTACTGCGGTCATCGGCAGCCAAAAGACAAAAGGCCAGGACCTGGTGAGCCAGGTTGCTCGAAAATCACCCGAGAGTTTTCTGCTCCCAGAGAACCCTGCCTGGCTCGAGAATACGACATAACTTCGGGAAGGCGCATTGGACGACCTGGGTAGTTGGCACGTCTCCTCTAAGAAACGTGAGAACCGATTAATGGCTTCTCCGGAGTCAGCTCGAAAACACCTACTGCCTGCTATTTTGGCTATGAATTAATATAATTTATATAGAAATAATAGATTTAGTAGTATAATTTGGTTATGCGCGGGGAAGGAAGAGCGAGACCCTGGCGTTTTGGAGTCATTGGCGGGGGGCCGGCCGGTTCACTTTTCGCTCATTTTGCTTTTCGCTGGGCTTATCGTTTGAAGCAGCCGATTGAACTCACCATCTTTGACGGAAAAACTTTCCAAAAGAGCGGACCCGCCGGGTGTAACCTCTGTGCGGGGGTAATTTCGCGCAGTTTACAGCAGCGGCTCGAGGAAGAAGGCATCTTCCTTCCGGCCCGAAGAATTATGAGCTGGGTAGATGGGTATGTGCTTCATCTCGGCAACGAGCAGCTCCGTCTTACCTCGCCAGAGGGACGTCCTGGCAAGGTGGCCACCGTTTTTCGCGGCAACGGCCCTCGCTATGTTAGTTTTCCTGAGATTATCAGCTTCGACGATTTCCTTCTCAGCTGGGCCCAAGACCTTGGCTCAAAAGTAATTCCTTATGCCGTTCAGAATCTACGATTACCAGAAAAAGAAGGTCATCCGGTGAAAATTCAATACGGCTATCATAATTCTCTGGTGGAGGAAGAAGAAGTCGATTGGGTCATCGGAGCCTTCGGAGTTAATACTGGCTTAGGGCTAAAAATTCGTCAGCTCGACATAGGCTACGGGCCTCCCCGGACCCGGGTTACATTTCAGGCGGAGATGAAATTTCCTCCGGCCATTCGGGAGGAATTCCTCGGCAATAACATTCATATTTTTATTCCCCGCCACAAGAAGATTCGTTACGCCACCTTAATTCCCAAGGGAGAGTTTACTACTTTAACCATCATCGGGTGGGAGGATGTCCAGCCGGGCATCCTCCAGGAGTTTTTCCGTCTCGAGGAAATTAGAAAGTTTCTCCCCCGAACCGAGCCCACTTGCTTTTGTTATCCCCGGATTGTTACTGCCCCATGCCGCTGGCCCCGCTTCTCTCGTTTTCTGGTGGTGGGTGATGCTGCTTTCTGTCGCTATTATAAAAATGGTCTGGAATCAGCCTTCCTCTCGGCTGAAATGGCGGCCGAGGCCATCTTTAACCCAAAAATAAACCTGACGCCTGCCCGAGCTTACTACATAGCGGCCAAAGATAAGATAATCGTGGATAATTTTTTCGGCCGCCTTCTCTTCCGCCTCAACGATTTTATCGCCTCCTTCCCTCCTCTTGCCCGGTTTCACCTTGGTTTGGTCTCAGGGCCACCTAACGATTCTCTCAGCCTGAGCCTGCGGTCGATTCTCTGGGATATGTTTACGGGCGAAAGGCCCTATCGTCAGATTTTTAAAAGTTGCTTCGCTCCCCGGCTCCAACGGGGATTGCTCGAGGCCTTAATCTTTGGCACCCGGAGAAGAAAAACCGGGAGAGGTCCGGCCAGAGAACTTCCAGCTTACTCTACCCATTCTCCGAGCACCAGAGAAGCTGCGGTTCTCGACGGCAAGACAATCGCCGTTATCGGCGGTGGACCGGCAGGCACCGCTTTTGCTATCAAGCTCAGCCGGTTAGCCCGGCGTCAAAACCAGAAGCCAAGAATCGTCTTATACGAGGGAAAACCCCTCGAAAAAAAGAGCCACTATAACCAGTGCCTGGGTGTTCTTTCGCCGCCGTTGCCTGAACTCCTCGAAAAGGAATTGGAGGTTCCTTTTCCCTGGGCCATTATCCAGAAAACAATTCTCGGGTATTACCTCCACACGGAAAAAACCTCGCTTCGCCTCGACGGCGCCCATGAGCCCTCTTTCGCCTGTCGCCGGGTTGAGTTTGACAGCTATCTTTTCCAGAAAGCAGGGCTCGAGGGCGTCGAAATTATCAACGCCCGGGTCGTTGATTTAGACCTTCTTGACCATGGAGTGATGGTTTACAGCGAAAGCAATAACCTTCGAGCCGACCTGGTGGTCGGCGCTTTTGGCCTTGATGACGGAATGGTCAAGATAATGGAACGGTTAACATCGTATCGGCAGCCTGATTTCTTATCGTCAATCGTCACCAAGTTTCATCCGGGAATCGATGCCGTGGAGGCCTTTGGTCAATATCTTCATGCTTTCTTGCTCGGGTCGCTTCCGAGGGTTGAATTCGCGGCCATTACTCCCAAAGGTAATCACTTAAGCCTGAATATCGCCGGAAGAGACGTGGATGCTGCCTCGATGGATGCCTTTCTGCGGCTGCCGGTTGTCCGCCGGGTACTCCCGCCTGGCGCCGAGAAATTCCTTTCATCGCTCTCCTATTATAAGGGTAGGTTCCCCACTGGCCCGGCTCGTCATTTCTTACTTCCTCGAATCATAATGCTCGGAGATGCCGCCGGGCTCAACCGGCCTTTTAAAGGCAAAGGAATTAACTCAGCTATCTTAACCGCCATCCGGGCGGCCGAAGCCTGCGCTAAATACGGTCCTGGCGATGAAATGCAAAGGGAATTCATCAAAAGCTGCGCTGACCTGATAAGCGACATACCCTACGGACGGAGGTTGCGCTGGCTGACGATTCTCCTTACCCGGCTGGGAATGATGGACGGAGTCCTTAATCAAGCCCGCACCGAGCCCGGCCTTTCCAGGGCTTTATTTCACATCGTCTCTGGCCAGAAAGCTTACCGGACAATCTGGCAGGAAGAAAGGGACGTACGCCTTCTTCTCCGTTTGGCTCGCGCCTCTCTCTTCGGCCGCCGGGATTTGAGCTAACCTAGGTGTTCCCCCGCAGCAGTTCTCCACCCGGGCATTTCGCCTTTCTCTGGCAGCGCTTTCTTCCGTCTTAACTGATTTACTTATTTCTGGAGCGGCGAGAGGTCGTCAATAACCCACATTCCCCGGCCGTTGGTAGCGATGACTAACATGTTATCCCGAGGATGAATTTGCATGTCCCAGACTGGCGCGTTGGGCAGCCCGCTGCCGAGGCAATTCCAGGTCTTACCGCCATCGACGCTTACATAAACGCCGTAATCCGTCCCGACATAAAGAACATCTTTTTTCTTCGGGTCTTCCCGGATAACGTTGGTTGGTCCCCCAGGTAGGTTGCTACTTATATCAACCCAGGTTTTTCCATAGTCGGTGGATTTGAACACGTAGGGGGCAAAATCGTCATCATGCCGGCCGATGAGCGTAATATAGACGGTTGCCAGGTCATACTTGGAAGCCACGATTGTCCACACATGTTTGTTATAGGGAAGCCCGGCTGTGATTTCAGTCCAGGTAGCTCCGCTGTCTTTAGTCACATGGACGCGGCCGTCGTCGCTTCCAGCATAGATAAGCCCGAATTTTAAAGGTGATTCAGCAATCGCTGTCAAGGTGGCAAACGGGATAGCATAAGGAAGTTTCCCCTGCTTCTGAGGGTCATAGGCCGTGAGGTCAGGGCTAATCTTTTCCCAGGTTTCTCCCCTATTCATCGACCGGAAAACATACTGGAAACCGTGGTAAATGATATGGGGGTTGTGGGGGGAGATAATCGTCGGAGCTAACCATTGGCCACGATGTTCTGGCTCTCCCTCGGCCGGCTTCGGATAAATTTCTTTACTCGTCCAGGTGCCGTCTTTGAACTCAGAGCGCATCACCCGTCCATAATAAGAGGAAGAATAGATGATATTCTGGTCAGAAGGGTCGACGGCGATATGCGTTCCTTCACCACCTGGAGCTCTTTCCCACCGGACCCCCGGACCGAAGCCTCGTCGCCGCTGTTGCTCAGGGGCCGCGCTTAAGGGAGCCACGCCCAATCCCCGGTGAGTCCCTGAATCCTGAACCGACCCGTAGACGGTAAAGGGTTTTTTCATGTCAAAGGCCACGTTGTAAAACTGGGTGGCTGGAATTCCCCGGTAAAAGTCCCGCCACGTTTTGCCGCCGTCGTATGAAACGTTTGCCCCGCCGTCGTTGACATTAATCAAGTTATTAGGGTCGGTCGGGTCAATCCAGAGCCCGTGATTGTCGACATG
>JBBIRF010000018.1:0-46058 GCA_037441905.1 Candidatus Aminicenantota bacterium | reverse complement strand
ATATTTCCTATTTTCTCCCGAATCCGCAGTCTTACCCCCACGTCTTTTTTCAATAAAGCTGTTTCCTTTGGAATATATAATCAGCGGCTGGTAGCGTAAGATATGTGGGGTGAATTGGTAGAAATAGCGAACAAACTGGTGTACTCCCTCCAAACATTTTTTCCCTACCGGCCTTTTAGTTTGCCAAGCCCTGGTGGGAGGAATATAATTAGAAAGAATTTTTTTGATCAATCCTTTTAAGGAAAGATTTCTTAAGGGAAGATTATGAAACGAAGAAAGAGAAGCCAGTTGGTTCTTTTATTTTTTAGCATGTTTATCCTGACGGGGTTTCTTTCATCGCGGCCTAATTCTGCCTCGCCGGAAGAGCCGGAAGAAAACAGGCAAGCGCTGGCCGAAGTGGTTAAGGGAATTAATACTTTCGGTTTAGATGTTTTCGCTGCCGTGCGGCCTCGGCCGGGCAATCAATTTTTTTCGCCGGTGAGCCTGGCCACAGCGCTGGCGATGACCCTCGAGGGAGCCGGCGGAAAAACGGCCCAACAGATGAAAGAAACGCTTCATCTACCCCTGAGCGATGAGCGGCGACGGGAAGGAATGGCTCGACTGAGGGAATTGATTAACTTGCCGGGCCGTAAATCGCGACTTTCCCTGGCAAACGCCATCTGGGTGCAGAAAGATTTTCCGGTCCTGAAAACCTATGTTGAGGCTATTGCATCCTTTTTTGATGGCCGAGCGACCAACGTCGATTTTGCGAACCGAACAGAGGAAGCCAGGCGCCTCATCAATGACTGGACGGCGGAAAAAACGGCCGGCAAAATAAAAGACCTCATCCCGCCTGGAGTCCTAAACCCTTTAACCGAGCTTGTCCTGACCAATGCCGTGTATTTTTATGGGTTATGGCTGCTTGCCTTTAACCCTGAGCTCACCCGGCCCGAGAAATTTTATTTGGCCGAAGGCGGCGAGGCTGAGGTCCCGATGATGCGCCTCACTTCGGAGCGGACCCGCTTTCCCTACATGGAAACGGAAGACTTCCAGTTGCTCGAAATGCTGTATGAAGGGAAAGACCTTTCGATGCTTATCCTGCTGCCGCGGCAAAAAGACCTTTCGCGCCTGGAGAGCAAGTTGACGCCCGACTCCCTGGAAAAATGGAAAAAAGACCTCCGGGAGGAGCGAGTTGATGTTTATCTTCCCCGTTTCAGGATGGAAACTAAGTATTTTATGAAAGAGGAGCTCGAGAGCATGGGAATGCCGCTGGCTTTTTCCGGGGCGGCTGATTTTTCCGGGATTGATGGCCGGAAAGACCTTTTTATCCAGCAAGTTATCCATCAAGCTTTTATCGAGGTGAATGAAGAGGGAACCGAAGCGGCCGCGGCCACAGGGGTTGTCGTTGGCCGGACAGCTTATATTCCGGAAAAGAAATTCGTTTTCCGGGCTGACCATCCTTTTGTTTTCATCATCCAGGAGAAAACTTCAGGAGTCATTCTTTTCCTCGGCCGGCTGGCCGACCCCCGCTGATTTTCATTTTGAGCTAAGCTTCTTCCCAGACCCCCAAGGTTTTTTGCCGTTGGATTTTATCTTCATAGAACTTAATGGAGCTTACTTGAAAAGCGGCTGGCCAAACCAGCCACTGAATTTTTCTGGCCAACGTGCCTGACAATTCGGAGTTTGCTCTTATGATTTGGCGTGCGGAGGCAGGGGGCTGAGATTCGGGAAAAGACGGCAGCCCGTCACGAAGCTTTCCAACTTACCCGATAGCGGCGCAAAATATAATAGCCTCTTCAGTCTCTTCGGTGGCATACAGCTTTTTGTCTTTCCAGATTACGGGGGAAGCCTTAAGCCATGCCCGGCCGATTAGCTTTCCTTTCTGGTTAAAAATGTCAATCTTGTATTCACCTTTTATCTTGCCTTTTTCATAAGTGCGAACGAGGAGGCGTCCTTCTTCATCGAGCGAGAAGAATTGATAGGGGGGATAATATTCGGGAAAAACAATCCTATCTTTAACCGCGGCGCCTACTTCGGGAATCCTGGCGAGAAGTTCTTTTTTATCCTGTTCAGTAATTTTTATATGGTCATATTCTTTACGGATGCGGCGGACTGGTTTTCCCTCGGGAGTCATTACAGTGATCTCATAGAGATTTGGTTTTCCGTAATAAATGTGATCATCAGGTCCAACGGCGTAAAAGATAATGAGCTCAAATGGGTTAATCTTTCCTTCGAGCGGGCTAACGAAATCAACCGTGTCAATCGTAAAGAGGGGGGTAAGGTCGGGCTTGTACTTTTTTAGTTCCCAGACCATCTTGTTCTGGGTTACAGCAAATTGGCGGCCGAGAAAATTTCCCCTGGAATCCATCACCAGCCCGGAGAGTCCAAGGGCTTTGGCTGTCGAGCTCGTCCTTAGAAATGTGCCGTCGGCGGAAAAATAGACGAGCCTCTGGTTAAGCGGGTCCTCAACGATGACTTCGCCCTCCGGATTAAGATGAATCCCGGAGGGCATGTTGAACTCTCCCGGGCCCTGGCCTTTTCGGCCAAACTGACGGACGAATTTTCCCTGGCTGTCAAAAACCCTGACCATACTTTCTTGGCCGTCGAGAACATAAACATTGTGCTTGGCGTCGACGGCAAGTAAGACAGATTGAGAAAAAGCCGTCTCCTTCCCGCCGATGACAAGCTCTTCTTCCAGGCCGAACGTCTTGGCTTCGCCGGGCGATGGTTCAGGGGTTTTGGGGTTGTAGACTACTTCGATACCGCCTTCTACCTTTATTTTCGTTTTCTGGCTGGCAGACTCACTTTGGGTCAGGAGTCCCAACGTAGTAAGCAAAATAATCAGACCTATAATCTTTTTTGTCACTCAGCCACCTCCTCCTGCCTGGTCGAAGAAGTTTATCATTCTATTTTATCTTAAATTCCTTTACTCAATCCACTTTAATCTGGGGGGAAATTTTAATCTAATAATATGATTAACGCGTCTTTAGTCTGATTTTATTTATTTAGCCTAATTATTAATATGCTTTGTTTCATTCAATTTATTATTCGAGCTTTATTCCTATTCTAACCAAACGAAATTTATTCTTTTGTCGAGTCTAATATAATTTAGCTTTTTTTTGTTTACTTAAACCTTTTCACTACCATTTAACAGGTCACTACCATTTAACAAGCCGAGCTGAACGAAGCCTATCCAACTTAATTTAAATCAATTTGAACGAAATTATCTATTCTGAGCGCAATCTTATATCTCATTCTGTTCAATTTTCGTTCTTTTATTCCATTTTATTCTTACCATTTTATTTTTATTCCCAATCTTTATTTAATCTTTAATTCCTGCGGGGGGCTGTTTCGGAGAAATTTCTCGCCGGCGCCGAGAAGTTGGCTATAACTTTAAAGTTAACCGGCCGGCTGAGGAGGCTCTTTTGGGCTGATATCGCCCGAACCTCGAGGACGTAAGAACCAGGCTTGAGGTTCCAAAAAAACGAAGGATGCTTTGTTTGGCCGACTTTTTTTCCGTTAAGCCGCCATTCAAACTGGCTGACTGAAACTGCGTCTGCCGAAACAGCCGTCCTGAACTTGAGGCTCTGGTTTTCTAACCGCAGAATCGGGTCGACAAAAAAGGCGTCGCCATTCTGGGGAAAAATGATTTCCAGGTCGTGCCGTCCGGCAGAAGAAGGACTATTTTTTTCTAAAAAAGCTTCCTTGCCCGTAAAACCAGCGGCCGCAGTAAGGCTCTTTGAATGCTTAGAGCAGATTGTCTTCGGCTCCGTACCGCTCACAAAAATTTCCTCGATGGTGTGAGGACAAAAGGCCGAGGGCAGCTCCCCTGATTCAGCACAGATTGTTACCTTGATTATCCCTTCCGGAGGGGAAAAAGGCAGCGGTGGTTCTTTCGAGTGAAGAAGCAGTATAACGTCGCGAAAAAGGGGACCAGAACCAGTGATTCCGGAGACATTCCCCATCGGCCTTCCGTTGAAATTGCCCACCCAAACCCCGACAGTGTAGCGAGAGGTAAAACCGATTGTCCAGTTGTCCCGGAAATCTTCCGAGGTTCCTGTCTTCACCGCCACGGGAAAAGGAAAAGAAAGCGGGGTAAGATAGCCGAAGCTGGGAACTCTGGCATCCCGGTCGGCCAAAATATGGGTGATGATATAGGCTACCTGAGGAGAAAAGGCGCTTACACCCGGAGTGAGGACGCTTTCCTTCAGCTCGACTCCAAGAATCGCCCTTTCGGGTTGATAAACACCCGAGCGGGCGAGGGCGGCATAAGCGCGGGTGAGTTCGAGGAGCGTGACTTCTCCGTTTCCTAAGGTTAAACCAACCCCGTAAAAATCAGCGCTTTTTTCCAAGCTCTCAAAACCCAGTTGGTGCAACCGACGCCAGAGCAATTCTGGTCCAACCCAGCTGGCCAGAGAAACGGCCGGGACGTTATAAGAACAGGCAAGGGCTTGCCGGAGCGTTACCGGGCCATGAAACTCGCGGTCGAAATTCATCGGCTGGTAAGCCCCGTTTTCCGTCATAAAGGAAATAGCCGCGTCTTCGAGGCGAGAAGCGGGCGTTAGCCCTTTTTCCAGGGCCAGAGCATAGGTGAAAGGCTTGAGGGTCGAGCCCGGCTGACGCCGGGAAACAGCGCCGTTAACTTGACCTTCTTCCGGGTCAAAATAGTCTTTCGAGCCGACCATGCTCAGGATATCACCGGATTGGTTTTCAAGGACAACGACCGCACCATTAGTCACTTCTTTGTCGGCAAGCCAGGCGAGATGCTTTTTGAGCATGGTTTCGATTTTTGCTTGCAAGCCGTAATCCAGGGTCGTCCGGATGGTCTTGAGTTTCGTTTTACTCTCGGCCGGGATGTTCCCCAGCAGCCAATCGCAGAAATGAGGAGCCCGGAAGTAAGCTTTATCAGGCTTCAGGTTCAGCGCCTGGGTTAAAGCCTCGTGTGCCTCTTCCTCGCTCGCCCAGCCCAGCTTAACCATTCGATTGATGATGAGGTGCTGGCGTCTTTTTAAGGCCTGAAGGGCTTCATCCGAGCTTAAGGGATTAATGACCGAAGGCGAGCGGGGAAGGCTTGCCAGGAAAGCGGCTTCAGCCAGGCTAAGTTCGGCCGAGCTCTTGCTGAAATAAACCCGGGCAGCGGCCTCAACTCCGTATGCCTGGTTTCCGTAGAAGACGCGGTTGAGATATTCTTCAAGGATTTTTTTCTTAGATAAATAGTGCTCGAGCCTTAAAGCTAACCATGCCTCCCTGAGTTTGGTAAAGAAAGTTCTCGGCCCAGGCGAAAGGTTACGAGCTAATTGTTGGGTGATGGTTGAAGCGCCGGAAACAATTCTTCGCTGGCTGAGATTCTGGAAGACGGCCCGGATAACAGCTGACCCGCTAATTCCGGGATGGGTAAAAAAATGCCTGTCTTCAGCGGCCAGCGTTGCTTTGACCAGATAAGGCGAGACCTCTTCGAGCTTTACCCACCGGCAGCGGCCGGCTTCGTCAGATAAAACTTGCCGGAGGAGCTCTCCGTGTCGGTCGAGAATTTCGAGCGAAATAACGGGCAAAGGGTTAAGCCGAGAAAAAGGCGGCGGAATATAGGTCGAAAGAAAGGCTATAAAAAAACCGACGAGCAAGGCCAGAGTTATCCCTCGGGTTAATTTACGGCGCGATTTCTTCACCGGTATCATGCTTCTTCTTTTCAGTCCTTTCATCGGCATTTTCTGGCCAATTTTCAGCGGACAATTTTAACTTGTATCTCCTGCGTTCGGCCAAAGACTTCGGGCGCATACATTTGCTCGGCCTTCGCTCCCGGGACCCCGTAAACACCGGGATTCAGCGCTCGCACTAAATACCGATGAACATAAACTCCGGACGGGAGCGAATCAGCGAAAAGAAGCACCCGGTCATCGCGGCGTTCAACGTGGTTGAACCCATACCACCATGACCACCTCTCTCCTCCCCAGCTTTCGTCTCGAATGGCCAGTTGCCTCTGGGCTTCGGTGCTTTCAGTTTGGAACGCTGGGTTAACCGCTTCGAAACCTGCCGGCAGCGGGTCGTCAACAACCACGTACATGGATTCTTGAGGGACAGCAATTTCCAGGGTGACGACGGCCAGGGAACCGGCTTTGACCTCGCCTGAACTCCGGGCTAAATTCTTGTTTAGAGGCTCGATTGTTTTGACGATGGCTATGCCTTCTTCCCGAGGGGGTGATGCTTCGGTCGGGGCGTAGGTTATCCTGACGCCGTAGTAAAGATTGCCGCGGCCTTGCTGCTCTATTTTTAGCGGCAATTCGACCCCCGCCTTGACCCCGATTTCTTTATCTTTTAATAACTCGTCCAGCCTTAGCCGGTTCCTTATGATTTCTTTTGTTTCGGGAGTAAATCTCTCCGAGAGCAAACGTCGCGTAAGGAGAAAGAAGCTGGCGACAAAATCGGCCGACCCGGCCTCCCGCGATGAATAGAAGTCGTTAAGGCCGTAAAATAGATAAAAGTTTTCCTGGGTGGAGGCAAACCGGCCTTTGAGGAGAGCCCTTTGGCGGTTAACCAGCCAGCGGGCCATGGCGGCTTGGGAGGGATGGTCATAGCCGATTTCGACCAGCGTCTGAAGCGCCACCGCCGTTGTCCGGCCGTTCGAGGAGAATATCCATAAGCCGTCGCGGCCCTCATCGTCTTCAAGATGAGCCTCGCCAGCCGTCACCTTGATTTTGTTTAGCAAATCCTTAATTAAAGTAGCTCTTGATTCAGGTGAGGTTCTCGCCTGGTACATAGCTTTGAGAAGAAGCATCCGGCCGAAGAGAGACAGGGTTTCCCTTTGGTCAAAAAGCCTCTGCATCAGGGCTACTTGAGGTTTTTTGAGCAGGCTCAGAATGTAGAGAGCATAAGCTTGGGTTGTGTGCCAACCGCGTTGACCGAGCGGCTGCGTTGTCTGTGTTTTTCCCGTCCGGACAAAATCAGTGAGATAACGGGCTGCCCGGTTGAGGACCTCAGGGTTGACCTCGTAGCCAGCCTCGCGCGCCTTGATCAAAGCGAACGAGGCGTAGCAGGTGAGAAAAGGGGAGAGCCAGGATGAGTCGGGCCAGGCCGAAAACCCCCCATAGGGTTTCTGGTAGGAAGTGATTTCTTTTAGGCGTTGGCGGACAAAATCATCTATTTCTTCCTTCGTCAGGGAGGTGAGTTTAAAGTCAACGAGCACTCGTTTGGCCACCAGGAAGGGAAGGACCGAAGAGACGCGCTGCTCCAAGCAGGCGTAGGGATAATTAACCAGGCTCTGCAGGCTTCCCTCGAGCCCGACGAGCGCTGAGGAAGAGGCCTGGAGTTCCAGCCAGCTGTTTTCCGGGAAAATGTTCTTCGGCAGGATGAGTTTTTCAGTAGCTGAGACCGTTTTTTCGGCCTCGGGCGAGGAAACTTCTCCGTACAGGGCGACGCTTTCAGTTGGCCGGGGAAGGTGGACGGGAATTTTGACCTCGAGGCCGTCGCTTTCCTTTTCCATTCGTCCTTCAAAGGCGAGGACAGCATCGCCTGGCTTTTCTGCTTGAAAACGGAACAGGATTTCCCGGCTCTCTCCCGGAAGAAGGCTAACCCGGCGCTCGGTTCTTTTATCGAGAACGGCAAGTCCCGAAGATTTCAAGTTTAAGACTAATTCTCCCCTTGAACCCGAAAAGTTATGCGCCACGACTCCGGCTTCGAAAGTGTCCCCAACGCGGCAAAACCGGGGGATTGAAGGCTGAAGCATAAGCTTTTTCGACACCCGGAATGTCGCCTCGCCTTGACCGAATCTTGAATCTTTTGTCTGGGCAACCGCCATTACCCGGAAGGTTGTCAGGTTATCCGGCAGGGTGAAGGAAACGGTGGCTTCGCCTTTTTCGTCCATAACCACGCTTGGGTTCCAATAAGCCGTAAACCGGAAGTCGCCCCGGTGCATTATTTCGGCCATTTGGGGTGCCATGGCCATCATCTTGGCTTCCCCTCCGCCACCCGGCTCTTCGCCTTTTTCGCCTAATTGTCTCTGGCTTATTAAGTGCATCCTGGTATCTGCTGTCTGGACAGAAAGCCGTCGTTCGGCGTAAAAAAACGAGAAGGGGTCGGGAGTCTCGAACCCAATAAGGTTTAAGACCCCCAAGTCGACGCAGGCTACCGCGACCGAAGCCCTGCCTGCTGCCCCGTCATTTCCTTCAACTTTCAACTTGATTTGCACTTTTTCGCGCGGCCGGTATTCAGACTGTAAGCCGTCAATTCTGACCCGCAGTCTCTTTTCAGCCGGGTCCACCCGAAGTTTCAGGTAGCCGAGCTTGAAAGACGGGATACCAAGGTCGTCCGTTGTTTCGGTCAGAGGCACGGCCTGGCGGCCTTGAACGAGAATCAAAGAAACAAAGACGTTGGGGATATATTCAGGCTTGATTGGCAATTCAAGATAGCTCGCTGTTCCCTCGATAGCGACGACCTTGGCCTCGATAATATGTTCTCTTTCGACCGTTAAAAGAGCCTTAGCCTTCTCATACGGCGATTTTACGAGAATGCGGCTTCGCTCGCCCGGCCGGTAGGAAGGAGCATCGGCCACTAATTCGACCGTGTCGTCTTCCCGCCGCTCCCAGGGTACGTAATCGGCTCCGGTTACGTAGAAATAGGTTGTTGTCGTGATTTGGTTCCGGCGGCCGTCTTCCGCCAAGGCTAAAAAGAAATAGAACCCGGATTTCTCGGGCCGGAACGTGGCTGCGACAGGCTTATCCGCGGAAGTTACTTCTTTCGAGTCAACTTCGACGTCCTCGGGTTCGCTCCGCCAGCGACTTCGGCCGCCCACGCTTGCCTGCCGGACAGAATGCCATTCTCGTTTGAAAAGCTTGAGGACGACTTTTCGGCCGGACAACAGACGGCCGTCCGGCAAGCAGGTGATGACTTCAGCCGCAATCGGTTCGCCTTTCTGGAGGAAAGTGGTCGAGGGACGAAGGCCAACGTAGTACTCGCCCCGGTGAACTAAAGTCTGGATACGGTTGGAGATTGCTTGGCGGTTCGGCCCTGTCACAGTCGCCTCGAGCGTGGCCATTACCGAGTCTTTTTCTTTATCCACCATCAAGGGAAGCTTGAGGCCAAGCTTGCCTTCAGCGTCAAGCTTGGCTTCTCCCGACCCCAGAAGCCGGCTTCTCTCCGCGGTGAATTCTTCTTCGGCCTCCTCTTCCTGCCACTCAAGTTGATTGCCAAAAATAAAACCCTGATGCCCTGGAGGAGAGAAAGGGGTGCGATTCAACCGGAGGTACCAGCTGACATCCTGTCCGGCCATGGGGCCACCGAATAAATAGTTGCCCCTGATTTCGGCCTCGTAGTTTTCGCCGAAGACATAACTTTCCTGGCGACTCCGCAGGAGCACTTCAAATTCAGCTGGACGGAAGGCCTCTACCCGAAAAGTCCCCTGAAACCGCGTTGGCTCCTGGAGGCGTTTTCCAGCCTGGCCGGAAGGTACGACGGTTATTTCATAAGTGCCGAGGGCTGATTCTTTGTCGGTTTTGAAGTCGAAATTAAACGAGCTAAACTCATCCAGGGAAACCTGCTTCTTGAAGACACCTTTGCCCAGAGGGTCGGTGATTTCCGCCGTGAGCGGGAGCGATGCCGGTATCTGCCACTGGCCATTCCTATTTTCCCGGACGATGCCTTTAATATGAACTTCTTCTCCCGCCCGGTAAATTCCTCTTTCGGTAAAAACATATCCCTGAAAACGCGGGGGTTCGGGCCGCCAGTCGAAAGGAATGTCAAAGCGGTAGGTGTCGACTCCGAATTCCCAGCCGGAGGAAGTGAACGAGACGTCGTCGCCGCGGCGGGCAAAAACCCAGAGCCTGGGCGCATCATAAGAACCTGCAGGCACACTGAGGCCCATTTTTTTCCAGCCAGGTGCTTCGGCCCGGCCAGAGTCATCAGTTTCGCCCTGCCATCTCAGGTTATTTGCCCGGTCGCGGATTTCAATTTTAACTCCCGCCGCTGGTAAACCCGTCTTGAGTTCAGTAACCCAGATAAGATTGTTTTCGGCTGAAAACTTGGCGCTTATCCCGAGCTCGGTTACCTGGAGTAACACTTTCAAATAGCGGTTCCACTTAGTGTCTGGAAGATTGGTGTCGACCTGGAGAAAAACAAGGCCGTGGCGGGAAGGCGTGAGGACAGGTGAGAGGTCGATAGGAACGAGGCGCCTCTGGTTGGCCGGGAGGTTTAACGGCAATTCTTTTTCTAACTGGAAAAAGCCAGCCGGTGCCAAAAATGGCCGGTCTGACCGGAAAAGCCCCTCCTGGCTGAGCAACGGAATTATCGTTTCTGGCTGGAGGCGGCTTGCCTGGATAAAAACCTTTTTTTGATTCAGAGCGGAGAGCGGGTAGCGAGGGTAGGGAGAGATATAAGCTTCGAGGACGCCATAGCCAGTCGTCATCGAGACGGCCGGCGGCAAGGAGCCGGTTAAAAAGCTTGCGGTTTGAGCCTGGCCGAGCTCGTTTCCGAACTTGTCGCGAAGGTCTGCGGGGAGGGTCACTCGGTACCTGGTTTCTGGCTGGAGGGGGAGTTGCAAATAAATTATAGCGGCCGAGTCTTCCCACTCGGCATAATAATCAGGAATCTCGACTTCTGGCTCGAATTTTACTTTGGCGACGAATTCCTTATAAGTGACGGGGTTGCTGAACTTAAACCGCAACTCCTGGTCAGGGTGATAACGTCCGGCAGGATGGAAGGTGGCGGTTTTTTCTGGTTCACCGGAAGCTTCTTCCTGAGGTTCGAGCAAGCCCTTAAACTTAAAAGCCCGGTAGGTTTCAAACATAAACGAGTATTCCATCTCCAGCCCGAGCGACCCTTCTTTTCCCCGAAGGCCCTTTTTCAGAGTGATGAAGCAGCGGGTGTCAGGTTCGAGTTTTTCTTCCGGGGCCAGGGTTAAGAGGAAAGCGTTTTCGGCCGGAAATTCAAGGCCGGCTTCTTTGAGCTTGGCTGGTTTCGGGTGGTCTATTTTGAAAGCTAAGCTTTTCTTTTCAGCCGATTTTTCGGGCATAGGCGAGACCGGTTCGGGCAAACGCTCGCTTACCCAGGTGATAAACGGACCGGCCTTTCCCTTGTCCATCGGCTGGTTGAAAACAAGCAGCACCTCCAGCGCAAGCGGCACCCATCGCTCCTCGTTAGCCGGGGAGTGCTGGAGTAAGGCGGGCCGGGGAGTATCAAAGGTCCAGCTGAAGTCGTAGGTGAGCGCCGTCCCATCGACAGCCTTAGTGCCGGCGGGAACAGTGACTTTAATCTGCGTGGCATAGGGAAAGCCCTCCGCAGGCGTGAAAACTGCCGTCCTGGTGCCTATCCAGCGGAACTTCCCCGGGACTTTTGGCTCAATCTTAAAAAGCGGCTGGAGTTCCGCCTCGGGAAGCGCCTGGAGGGCGACCATCGGGTGGTCGAAAATGGCCACTATTTTCTCCACCTCGCGACGAGTCCTTGTCCTCCCCTGGGGGCTGGCATGAAGGATGCGTAAGTTATTGTCGCCCCGGCGAACCGGCTGGGTTGTCTGGAGCCAGGCTGGAATGTCATTATCCCCGGAATGGTTCTCTGGGCTGTTCGTCCGGTCGCTCGGCATTTCCTCAGCCGGGAGATAAGGGGAGGCGGCTCTTGCGTCGGCTTTATCCCTACTATTTCCATTTAAGCTATCCGAATAATATAAAAATGCAGAAGCGGCGTTATTTTCCGGATAGAGCTCGTGGCTTGGCGGGAGGAGTTCTGGTTGGGTTAACTTCTTCCCGGCGGGAAAATACAAGAAGGCGGGAAGGAGAGCCGCTACCAGAATGGCAGCGAAGGGAGACGCTTTCTTATTTATTTTCATTCTTTTCTCCTTATGGATTTCGGCAATTCTTTCCTTTATAGGTTTTAGCCTGGTTGTTATACCCCGCCATCCAGCTTAAAACAAGGCAAAACCGACTGTCAACGAAACAAATTGGAAGAGGTTTTATTTATAGATTTCAGGTTTACGACCCTTTTGCCCCTCCTCGAGAAGCCCTATGTCCTTAGAAATCAACTCGTTGCCGATATTGATGGTTAAAGACCGGAAGAAATAATTATCTGCGGTTATAAGAAGTGTATACTTGCCAGGCCGGAGCAGCCGGACGAATCTCCCCGTGTCCATTTTAGTTAACCGGGGCTTGATGTATTCAAAATTATCAACCTCTAAGACGGAAACCTCGGCCTCCAGCGGCTTGTGAGTAATCAGGTCAAGGACTTTTCCGGCGATACCCGGCCCGGTCAGTCGGTCGAGGAGATAGAAGAGGCCTTCTAAATTAGCCTCAACGATGGGTTTGATTCTGTATCCTGGTGGAATGAATGACGTCCCGGTTTCAATCAGAAACTCGAGTGTGCCCAGGGCGCCGTACATCCAGACCGGGCTCTGGTTGGCCCCGCTCAGGCGGGCCAAAGCATAATTGCCCGTTCCAGCTTCGTTTCTTATCCTTTTAGCCATTTCAGTGGCCATTTCATAAATAAGCTCGTGGTCAGGAGCCCGGGCGCCTGAATTGGGCCAGGACCAGGAGTACATTACTTCTTCGCCATAACTATGATAAGAAACTGAGACCACAAATTTTTTCTTCGAAGCCAAATCTCTTTTCGCCTGTGTTTCTTTTTCCGAAAAAGCAAAAGGTCCGCGGTAGGTCCAGTCGGCGGGGTTGGTCGAACCGCCGTAGTGCCAGTTGTAATCGTAGTTCCGGTTAAGGTCGACGCCGTCGTAGTCATGGTCCACCTTGCCGTTGCCGTTATTATCCCTCAGGTTTTTCCGCCACCAGGGTGAGGCGAGGTTGTTATCCACAATGTACTTGTAGCCTTCAGGGTTGAGAATCGGCACGACCCAAATTTCATTTTCCTCTACCCACCGGGCGACTCTCCGGTTGCGGCGATAATTGCTTAATAAGTAATCAATAAAACCTAAGCAGATCTCGTTCCCCAGGGGTTCGCGGGCGTGGTGCATCCCGTCGACTAAGAAACCGAATTCATCCTCATCCTGCCCGACGTTATCAGAAATTTTCAAGGCATAGATTGGCAGGCCAAACCGTGTGCTTTCACCAATTATGAAAACCTTGGCTATGTCGGGGTAAACCACTTCAGCTTGCTGGAGGGCGGCGACGGCTTGTTCGTAGGTGTGATACATCGGGTCAAAGGCTTGGGCTGCCGCATCTCGTTCTCTCTGGATGATATCTACCTTGTACCCCGAAGCCATGAGGTTTTGAAGCTCATCCTCGGTGACGATAATATCGAGAAAGTCGCGGCAAGCCGCTGAAGCAAAATCAAGCGGTTTTGAGGCGAGCGCCTGGAGCTTTTCTTTTTGGCCGCTTACCCGGACAAGGAATCGCTCTTTTTTTTCGGTCGAGGCGAGTAATGCGGGCGAAGATTTGAGAGAATCCGCCACCACTAAAGACTCAGGAGCTGGCGGCGAAGTTGCGGTAGTTTTAATATTAGATTCCTGGAATTTTGCCGCCAACTGAGGATAAAAAGTTTTAGGGAATATCGCCGCGATTATGAATATGGCCAAGGCGAGATAAAGGCGGCAAAGACTCTGGCCTGAGCGCGGTCCCTTCTTCATTAATAGCCAGTCCTCTTCTGATGTTGCCTGTTATTGCATTTTATCAATCCTTTGTCTTGCCATTCGCCAAAACACAGATATTTATCGGACTAACTATTTCATAAATAAATAAGAACAACATTTTATAATGACGTTTTTTTGATAATTTTAATTATTTTCGCTATTTTGGCGCAAGATAGTGTTGACTCTTGCGCGCGGCTGAATGAAGTCAACTAGTCTTTTCCGGTATAGAAAAATCGAGGCAAAACTATTTCGTTTATTGCCCCGGGCGAGAGAAATTTTATTAAGGGACTGAATTTAACCTTGGATTTACCGAAAACCAGCATGACCGCCTTTACGCGAAGCAAAAAAAGGGCCGGAATTTTTTTGACACGTTAGTCGTCAAAATAATGAATTGTCTTATTCAGGAAGGAGTTTTGATGGAGTCTACGGCCGACCGACGCTCGAAACCGGTTGCTCCAGAAAACTCTGCCCCTGGACCGCACCCCAGCTGGAGCCTGCCGGCAGGTTCTAACCGGAGAGAAGATAACTTGAGAATAAAACAAGCAAGTAAAAATTATCCCAAGGCAACACCTGCTTTTAAGAACCCTTTGGCCGAACCTGCTCTCGCCCATGCCCGGGAAGAAAATTTTCCATTTGAGACCGGAGCCACTCAGCCTGGCCGCCTTTTCCTTTCCTTATTTTGTTTTCTTTTTTTCCTTGCCGGCCTTTTCTCGCCGCTCCTTTTAAGTCAGGAAAGGACAAAAACTCTTGAGGTCAGCCGCGTTGGTGCGCCGCCGAAGATTGACGGCCTCATCGACGACGCCTGCTGGCAGCTCCTTCAGCCTGTCTCGGGGTTTGTTCAGTATGACCCGGTGAACGGGGCTAAGGCCTCGGAAGAGACCTATGTTTGGGCGGCTTATGATGACAGCTTCATCTATTTTGCTTTCAAGCTGATTGATTCCCAGCCCGAGCGCATCTGGGCCGAGCTCACGCCGCGGAATGAATTTGAAAACAACGACTCGATAAGCGTCATCCTTGACACTTATAATGACCGCCGCACGAGCATCACCTTCACCGTAAATCCCAAGGGCGTCCAGAAAAACTCGGTCGAGACAATCTGGAAATCAGAGGCTCGCCTCCAGCCCGATGGCTGGACGGCCGAGATTGCCATCCCGTTTAAGTCTCTGCGTTTCTCTCCGGCTGAAAACCAGGTCTGGGGAGTAAATTTCCGGCGTTACATTTATCGACTAAACGAAACAGACTACTGGACAGAGGTCAAAAGGGACAGACCTTTGCTTCAGCAGATGGGCGAGCTGGTGGGGCTCGAAGGAATTAGGCCAGGCCATAATCTCGAATTCTTTCCTTATGGAGGCGTCCGGTCGACGCGCTGGGATGGCGAACGGGATGATAAAATGGCGGTCGGGATTGATGTTAAGTACGGGTTGCTTTCCAACCTGTACCTTGACCTGACCGTCAGTCCTGATTTTAGCGAAGTTGAATCCGACCCTTTTATTTATCAACTTTCGCCTTATGAAAGATATTTCCGGGAGAATCGTCCGTTCTTTAGCGAGGGAAGCTCCTATTTCCGGCTGGCTACCGAGCGTGGGTTTTCCTGGCGGACTGACGTTAACCTGTTTTATTCTCGGCGGATTAATAACCCTAAGTTTGCGGCGAAAATCTCGGGCAAAAGCGCCGGGTATTCCTTCGGCCTCTTGGGAGCTTTAAACGACCAGGAAGATGGACCAGACCGGACATTTAGCGTTTTTCGGGTGCAGAAAGATGTCTTTGAAAACTCCCAGGTCGGCGTTTATTTTGCCGGCATGAGCCAGACCGGCGAATACAACCGCAACCTGGCTTTTGATTACAGCTTCAATTTCAAGGACTTTTACTACATCAGGGGAACGACCGCTTTCTCGTTTAACCATGACCGCAAGAAAAATCGCAACGGCATGTATCTAGTTCAGTTTGAGCGAGAACCAGACGCCGGTTGGCAGTTGAGCTTCGGTTTCCAGCGAATAGAAGACAACGTTAAAGTCAGGACCGGATACCTGACCCAGCCCGACCTACAAACCACCGAACTCAGCACCGGCTATGCCTGGAGGTACAATAAAGGAACTTTGCAGAGGATTAGCTTTGACCTCTTCGGCGAGCTCGGCCAGGATACGCACGGCCAGACAGTCCGCAATTCTCTGGGGTTTATGGTCTTTACTGATTTTTTTAACCGGATTGAAGTCCATGGAGGAATTGACTTCGGCCGGAGCCGTTACCAGGTGCTTGAGGCGGAGGACGATGAGGCGCTAATTTGGTCTAAGGATTTTATCCAGACTTACGGCGGGAACGTAGATTTTAGCTGGGAGAAGGGCGGTTTTCTCAAGGATATCAGTCTTGAAGGCAACTGGCAGCGGCAGGGAGTTTATAACGAAGAGTTCACCGCCGTCGAGCCTGGGTTTGAGACCACGGTTGAGGCTTCGCTCACCCTCAGGCCCCGGAGCAACTTCGAACTCTCGTTTAACGCTGACTGGATTCGCCAAACCTTGGAAAAGACAAAATTAACAGTTTTTGACGGGATGAGCTACGGCACCTCGCTTCATTTTCAGATTACCCGAAGTCTATTTCTGACGACGCGACTGTTAGGAGAGACAAGAGAAAACCAGTATAATTTTGATTTGCTCCTCGGTTATTATTTCGGCGCGGGCAATGTTGTTCAGCTCTGCTACAAGAAAAGCTCTCGCCGAGAAGAATTCGGGAGAGAGGGCGGCCATTCGCTCACCCTCAAAGTCTCGTACTTACTCCGAATTTAGTATCAGGTTGAGCCGTTTTCAGGCGTCAAGCCAAGCTAGTCTGATAAGACTACGCCCGGCGGAGGCGACCGCCAGAGGAAAGTTTGATTAATAATTGAGGTTTAGCAACGGTTTCCGCTAAAATGGTATTTCTTTTAAGCGGAGGAGAACCATGCGGCGACAGAAGCCGAGAGACAGAAAAAACCGCTGGGTTTTTACCCTTGGGAGCCTCGCTATCTTGCTTCTTCTGAGCATAGTCATCCAGCTCCGAGCTTCCTTCGAGCCACCGGCAAAGGAAAAGGAGACCGGTTCCTTGACCGCAGGTCCCTCCCTTGTCTTTCCTTCAGCATTAGCTAAACCTATCCAGGCCAAAGGAAGCGGCTCTTTTCCGGGAGCCGTGAACAAGAATTCAGCCTCTGTTGAGGGGTCGAAAGCCCGCCAGCTTCTTTCTGAGCAGAAGACCTTATTTGTCCCCAACAAGGGGCAATGGCCTGAGCCGGTCGAGTTTGCGGTTGACACAAACGACCGGGCTATTTTTTTCACGGCGGAGGGCATTATCTTCAGCCTTAAAGAAGGGGAAAAATTTTCGGCTGTTAAGGTTGGTTTTCTTGGACACAATAGGGTTAAGCCCCTTCCGGTTGGCCAGCCCGCCGCCAGGTTTTCTTACTTTCGGGGTCGAGAAAAGGATTGGGTAACTGATGTCCCGGTTTACCAAGGTGTCATCTATAATGAAATCTGGCCTGGCATCGACCTCGTCTATTCGAGTTCAGAAGAGGGGTTGAAGTCGGAGTTCATCCTCCGTCCCGGGGCTCAACCGCAGGCCATCAAGTTTGTGGTCGAAGGTGCTGAGGCAATAAAAATTGACGAAAAAGGCGACTTGGTGGTCTCGACGCCCTTAGCGGCGATTCGGGAGAGGGCGCCTGAAGCCTACCAGATAATAAACGGGAAAAAAATTCGGGTGGAGGCGGGCTATGAACTCCGGCAGGCCTTAACCGAAAAAGCCGAGAATAAAAACAATGAAAAGAATATAGAAAATGCGAGCTATAAGGCTTCCCTGACGGGCGGAAGGCAGGGGCAAAATGAGCCGGTGCTTATTTCTTCCCCGGGTTCGGGGCTTAATCTCGGTTTAAAACAGGGGCTGGAGCTCGGGACAACTTCCGAGCCCAAAACCTTATCCTACGGGATTTTCGTCGGCGCTTATGATTCTGCTGCCGACCTGATTATAGACCCGGTGACGATTATTTCGGGCAACTACGTCGGCGGCCCCAGCTTTGATTATGTTTATGGGATAGCTCTCGACGCCGCTGGCTATGTTTACCTCACAGGCTTTACTTACTCAGCCTCAGGATTCCCCGTCTCAACCGGACCTCAGCTCAATTTTAACGCTGGCGGAGTTGATGCTTTTGTGGCCAAGCTTGACCCGGAGCGCGGAAAGCTGATTTATCTTGGCTATCTTGGCGGCGACGACAGAGACTACGCCTATGACATCGCTGTGGACGCTGACGGGGCCGCTTATGTGGCGGGGTACACGGCTTCCCGGGAAAACTCATTTCCGGTTTTTAAGGGCCCGGGTTTGGTGGCCTCCGGTCTCTACGATGCTTTTATCGCCAAGATAAGTCCAACCGGCAAAGAACTTGAATATTGCGGGTTTGTCGGCGGGAAAGAGAATGATTTTGGCCGCGGGGTGGCTGTGGACGAAGCCAGGCGGGCCCATCTCACAGGCTATACTCTTTCGGATGAAACTTCTTTCCCCGTAAAGCTCGGGCCTGGCCTTAACCATAAGGGAGGCTACGACGCTTTCGTCGCTCGCTTGAGCCCTTCGGGTGAAAAAATAGAATACTGCGGCTATGTTGGCGGCGAAGGAAATGACTGGAGTTATGGAATTGCCGTCGATCAAGAAGACGCGGCGTACATAGCCGGTGCCACCACATCGACCGAAAATTTCTTCCCCGTTATCTCTGGACCTGACGTTAAATTTAACGGCAATGTCGACGGCTTTGTCGCCAAGGTTACGTCTTCAGGAGAGAGCCTGGTTTATTGCGGTTATATCGGGGGCGAGGGCGAAGACGTCGCGACCGCGGTCGCGGTTGATGATGCCGGGTTTGCTTATATAACAGGATACACTGCCTCGAATGAAAACTCATTTCCCGTCACCTTTGGCCCTGACCTCGGTTATAACGGCGGCTACTATGATGCTTTTGTCGCCAAGGTTTCGGCCAGTGGTACCCATTTAATTTATTGTGGTTACATAGGCGGAGCTGGTTATGATGCTGGCCAGGGAGTCACGGTAGATGACCGAGCTTGCGCCTATGTGACCGGGTTTACATCGTCCGACCCTGATTCTTTCCCCGTCAAGGAAGGGCCGGACCTTGCCTTTCACGGGAGCTTCGACGCTTTTTGTGCCAAGCTCGGCCCCACCGGTTCCAAGCTCGATTTCTGTGGTTATGCTGGCGGAAGCGCCGCCGATTACGGTCAAGATATTGCCGTCGAAAAGACCGGCACTGGGGCCATCTATCTGGCCGGAACAACTTTTTCGGTCGACATTCCATTCCCTCAGGATCTGGTTGCCGGTCTTTCTTTTAAGGGAAAAAGAGACGCTTTCATCACGCGCTATTATGAAAATTCCATCACGGTTACTTATCCTAACGGCGGCGAAATCTGGTATTCGGGTTTTGAAAAAAACATTACCTGGTTTAGTGTGGGTAAGGTCGGGCCGGTCCGGATTGAGCTTTCGACTGATAACGGTTCCACCTGGCAGGAGATTGTGGCCGAGACCGAGAACAACGGCGTTTTTACCTGGGTTGTCCCTGAAATCAGCTCCACCACCTGTCTTATGCGGGTGAGCGAGGCTGACGACGGCGTGCCGGCTGATACGAGCGATACGGTTTTCGTTATTCTCAACGAGCCGGTCATCGTAATTACCGCGCCCAACGGCGGCGAGGAATGGCCGGTGGGCTCGGTTCAGGAGATAACCTGGGTGACAGGGAGCGCGCCCGTGGGAGACGTCAAAATCGAGTATTCGACCGACAACGGCTCGACCTGGAACGAAATTGTCGGGCGGACGGAAAACGATGGTGTGTTTGAATGGGAAATTCCCGATACGGTATCTAACCAATGTCTTGTGAGGGTGAGCGAGGCGGACGACGGCAATCCCGCTGATATAAGCGACGCTCCCTTTTCGATTGTTCCCTCGCAAGCGACGGAAAGCCTGAGGTTGAAGAAACTCGGAAAGAAGGCGGGCGAAGGAGGCCCGGGCATAGTCCGAGAAATCCGGCAGTTTAAGAAAAATTCTCCTCGGGGAGGCTCAAGTTGATTAGAAAGCCTGATCTGAAAATCCCGCTCCTTTTCTTAGGTCTTGCCCTGTTGTTATTTTCATCCAGACTCTCAGGACAAGTTTTTACCGGAACCATTCAAGGGATGGTGACGGATAGCGCGGGAAAACCCATCGAGACGGCGACTGTTTATCTGGCTTCGCCCTCGCTTCCTGGAGTCCAGATTGTCTTAACGGAAAAAAGCGGCTTTTTCGATATTTGCGGAATTCCTGCAGGAAATTATTCGCTGACCGTAGAAAAGCCCGGGTTTAAAACCCTGTTGGTCGAGCCCGTAATCCTTCGGTCAGACCAGACCCTTTTCCTTCGGCTCAAGTTGCTACCAGCGGAAAAAGAAGGTGAGATAACCCTGGGAAAACTGGCAGGCAGCGGAGACCTTTATTCTTCAACCGAAGTAATCATTAAAGAAAAGGCTATGCTCGAGCGGCTGCCCCTCGCCCGGAATTGGGCCTCAGTCATCGAGGCCTCGGCCTATTCAGCGGCTGGTTTAGCTCAGAGCGGGGAAGAGGTTCTTATTGGTAGCGTTGGAAGAAACAGTTTCTATCTTATCGACGGGGTTAACATAACCGATAATCTCACTCTGACTCCGATGGTTGATTTGGATGCAGCCGTTGTCGAGGGGTTGGAGCAGAAGAGTGCCGGGCTGAGTCTGGCTGATGTCCCCGCCGGGGGCTCCCGTCTAAACGTAATCACCAGGTCGGGGGGAAACAACTTTTCTGGCGACCTCGGGTTATTTTTTAGCCGGGATTCCTGGAACAAGGACCTCTGGTCGCCTGCCTCGGTAGAGGAGAAAGGCGTTCGGGCTGTTTCTGGGCTCAAGAATTACTTTGAGCCTTTTTTTAGATTAGGAGGCCGTTTCTGGACTGACCGAGCCTGGTTTTTCTTGGCCAGCCGCCTGGAGCGTTCCTCCCAGGAGGATGTTTTTCTCGCTCCTTACAAGGATGTTTTGGGCCAGGTTCACTCGGGGTATGATTGGTCGCGGCGGGTTGCTTCGGGTTTTTTTAAAATAACCGTAAGACCGATAGCTGAAGCGCAAGCTTCAGCCTGGGTAAACCTTGGGACAGCCCACCAGCCGGTTTTACAGATGCCTTCTGCCGGGTTGCCTTTTATTTCCACCAATCTTCTGGATAAGGATAATTTCTTAGGGATTTATGGAGCCGGCCAGTATTTTCTTGACCGGAGAACGATGGTTGCGGCCAGGGCTTCATATTTTCGCCGGACTTCGCTCTCGTTGCTCCAGGAGGCGGCCAGGTCGATGTTTTGGAGCGATGATTTTGGTGACCGGTATGGTCCGTTAACCGGAGCTGATTATAATGCTGAAACCATGGTGGAACAGCTTACCGGCGAGGCCTCAGGCCGGATGTTTCTCAGTTCCTGGCATGGCCTAATGCATATTTTGCGCGCCGGGTTCAGCTATCTCCAGACGACAGCCTACACGGATTGGTGGCGGGAGAATAACCTTCTTTGGTTTCTTGACCATCGTCGGGCCAATAATAATTTCTTTCCTGAAGAGGGCTTGGTGGCTTTCTGGGTTTGCGGGCCGACGAGGGCTTCGACAGTCGTCCGAGGTCAGACCCAGCGCCTGGGCGGCTACTTTGCTGATACCGTTAGCCTTGGGCAGCGGTTAGCCATGGACTTTAGCCTTCGACTCGACCGGGTCTCGGGCGGGTTCAGGAGTGCCGTCAAAGCTTTATCCGGTAACCCGTTATCTTATTTCATCGGCGAAGCCTACATTAAACCTTACACGAAAGCAACGTATCCAGAGGTGTTTCCAGACGGTTTTAACCCCTGGGCGAACGTCGGGTTTGGTGACAGGGGGGACTTTATTTCCTGGCTTTCGCTTTCCCCTCGTCTGGGTTTTGTCTTAAACCTCTGGGGGGATGGAAAAACCTTACTCAAAGGGACACTATCCCGGTATCACGACGAACTCACGCCCGCGGTTTTGTTGCCACTCCATCCGTTATATCCAGGAAATATTTCTTTCTTCTGGCTGGACGCCAACGGCGACGGAAAACCGGATAGCGACGATGAGTTCACACCCCTTTCTTTTGACTTTAGGTCGCTGGCTGATGGATACTTTGAAAAACGCGTGGCGGCTGACCTGCGCTCGCCGTCAATTGACGAGTTTACGCTCGGGTTAGAACATCATTTTAGCCAGAACTTCGCCTTGAACCTTAGATACATTTCCCGTCGTGAGAAAAATATTCCGGCTGATGTCCTCTATGACCCGGATTCCGGAAAAACCTGGTATGAAAACGGAGGAAGTCCAGAGTACTGGCTTCCGTTTACGACCACAATCCCGGGAACCGGTGAACTTCCGGCCCAAAGCGTTACCTTTTTCGTTCGGTCGGCCACGGCGCCAGCCATTTTTAGACAGTGGCGCAATGTCCCAGAACTCGAAAGAAAATACCGGGCCTTGGAATTCAGCCTGGAGAAAAGGTTGGCGGGCGGCTGGGGGATGGCGGCTACTCTTATTCTCAGTCGAGCTGAAGGGAATGCTCCAGGCCCCGGGCGAGCGTTTTCAGGGACGGGGCGAGTTTTGGTTGACCCCAACTATTTCCTCAATCGCTCTGGCCGGCTGGAAGAGGACCGCCCGGTTATTTTCAAACTCCAGGCTGTAGCCGAACTTCCCTGGGGGTTTTACCTAAGCGCCTTTTATCAGTATCAAAGCGGCCGGCCGTGGGCAAGAGAGGTCCGGGTCCTCCCGCCCGCTTCCTGGTGTGCCGCCAACGGAGGCGAAAGAATCTATTATTCGGTTTATCTTGAAGCACCCGGGGCCCGAAGAGAAGAAGACACGTCCTCGCTTGACCTCCGTCTGGAGAAAGGTCTGCGGTTAGGCGGAAGCAGCCGGGTTTATTTTACCCTTGATATTCTTAACCTCCTCGGGAATAAGAGAGTTATCCAGGGGCTGAATGACGTTGATATCTGGGAACCGGAAGCCGAAGGAGCCGGCCAACCGGGAAAGCTTTTCCTTCAGTCTGATTACAAGCAAGCCATCGACCTCCTGGGCAAAAGAGTCCTCCGTTTTAGCCTCCGTTTGGCCTTTTAAACAGCCAATTTTCTCATTCCCAAGAATTCTCTGGAGAATGTGCAGGTAGTAGGTTAATGCTGGAGGAATTGGTTCGCGGGACAATCGGAATAAGGAAGCTGAGAGAGAAGGAAAGAAGGAGGAAGAGAAAGAGAAAAAGAAAGAAAAAAGAAAGCCAAAAAAGGAAAAATAGAAAAAGAAAAAGAGAAAAAAAGAAGGTAAAAAACTTAAAAAAAGAAAGAGCTGAGGAAGGGGAAGAAAGAAAAACAAGCGTAAAAATAAAAAACAATTTCCTCGCTTGGTTAACCTGAAGTCTGGGGCGAGGGGAGCGCTATTTATATTCTTTCCGGACGTATTCGATAGCCTTTATGGTTTTCAGGGTTTTGTCTTTTAGCTCATTTCCGAGTTGAGCAATGATTGAATACAGAAGGACAAGCACCGACATGATAGAATTGGATATGGTGACGCTTTCGACCGCCGCTTGAAGGCAAACGTCGCTGTATTTAGTAATTTCGCTGGTTAATTTGTCCGTAATCGAAATAACCTTAAGCCTCTTTTGCTGGGCATACCGGGCAGCGACAATTGTTTCCTGGGAGTAAGGGGGGAAGGAAAAAGCAAAAACAACGCTGTTCCTCGGCATGGAGATAATTTGCTCGGCGAATTTCAGGGCGCCGTATGGCATGAAGCTGGCCTTGATTGAAGCTCGGGTGAAAAGATAAGTGGCCATTTCCGCCAGGCAATTTGATATACCCATACCAATAAAATAAACATGGTCTGCTTTCTTTATCAGGTCAATGGCCTTTTGGCACTGGACCGGGTCAACTAATTGCACTGTCCTCTGAATGTTGTTGATCGTCTCGGCGGCAATCAATTCGATAAAATTAATTTTCTCGTGGGGCAGGGAGAGAAATTTTTTGAACCTCTGGATAGGCTCGAGATTGTTCCTGATTTCGTTCAGGAATTCGGCTTTCATCCCGTAAAACCCTTCGTAGCCAAGGGCCTGCGCCAGCCGGACAATCGTTGATTTACTTATTTTTAACTCCGCTTCCAGTTCGCGCAGGGAAGAAAGGGCGAATTTTTGCGGGTTCTCAACCATATAATCGGCCACGATTTTTTGTGATTTGGTCAGGTGGGGTAATTGCTTTTTTACCCGGTTTTTTAGTTCTACGAAATTGCCTTTGCTCAGGTTCACTTTAAAACCACCTTTAGTTTGGTTTCGAGTCTATTATTGAATAAAAGGCTTCCTGCCTTCAAACAGAAAAAAAGACAAGGGCAAGCTTCGACAAGCGAGCTATTTTTTGGACTATTCAGAGGCATGGGCTTGGTTTGGCTGCTCCTTTCCATCCTTCCCATTTTCTTATGAGGGGAAATCGATTCAAAACGAATAATTTTATCCCCGTCTTAACCGGGAACATCGGCGACCGCTTTAGTTTCCAAATTAACGCTTATTTTAACATTGCTTCCTGTTGTCGTCAAAAATTATCATGTTTTGGGTTTAAAAAAAATATCCAGGCACGGTCATGGAAGAGAAGCGGGATAAGATGGTAATTGAATATGAATAAAAGTTTAAAAACTCCATGGGGCAATTCCCACCGGATTCTGGCCAAGCCTGTAATCCATTTTGAAAATGCTCCCATCGGCCGATGCTCTAAGACCTTTAATCAGGAAAATATTTAATCAGCGTCATTAAAATAAACGCGCTTTTGGAGAAATCCGCAGGCTTTTTTGATGTAAGAAAAGGAGGGGAAAGAGGTCTGGGAAAATAGAGAGAACAGGGATACGCGGGGATAATGTGAGAAAAAATAAAAGATAGGGGCAGGCATAAATCAAAAACCCAAATGTATGGGAAACAAACATAAAAACAGCTTGACAAACAAGGAATTGGTAATCTAAGCTTATAGCTGAAAAAAAATTTTCATAATAGCGCAGGGTGGAAAACAGAATGCCAGAAAAAGCCAAGGGTTGGGAAGAGAGAAGGATGTCTTTGTTTAAGCCTTAACCCCTAAAAAACTAAAAAAACTCGAATGAAGGCCACTTGAGAGGGGGTGAGAGGAAGAAGGCGATGAAGCAAAGGGGTAGGGATTAAGGAATCAAAAGAGGTCAGATTAAGTCAAATTTTTGGGAAGGAGGGTGGAATGAACAAAAAAGCGATTCTCTTAGCCTTTCTTCTCGTGGGTCTGTTTATTTTGACCCCGTTTATTCTTGCCCAGGGGAGACAGACCGGAACGCTTGCAGGGACGGTAGTGGACAACGAGAATAACCCGCTTCCCGGGGTGACTGTGACACTCTCCGGCCCGGCCATGATGGGCTCGGTAAGTTATTTAACCTCCGAGGTCGGCAAGTTCCGGTTTGTGGGGTTAAACCCCGGGGAATATGATATCAAGGTCGAACTTTCCGGGTTCAAGACGACGATAAGGAAAGGAATCCGGGTGAGCGTCGGCAAAGTCACGGAAATTGATATTATCCTTGAACCGGCACCCGTGGCCGAGGAAGTGACTGTTGTCGCCGCTTCCCCCGTAGTTGACGTCGAATCCGCCAAACTCAGCATCAACTACGGCGCGGACTTTCTTTTAAGTTTGCCGCAATCGAGAGACCTCTTTGGTATCCAGCAATCGCTTCCCGGGACAGTCGAGGCTGAGGCCGGTCGAGAGTATACGCGAATGAGCTCGATTCTGGGCGGCCATTTACGCAGCATCCTTTATCAGATTGACGGGGCCATCATGAACGACCCGACAACTCTTTATGTGTCGGCGAACATCAACGTCGACACTTTCGAGGAGGTCGAGGTCAGCTTAGGAGCCCTGCCGGCTGACGTCGGACTAACCGACACGGCGGTCATCAACGTGGTGACAAAAAGCGGCGGGAACAAGTTTTCAGGCGGGGTTGGCGGCTATTATACTGGGACTGGGGATTTAAGAAGCTTCAAGTTCTTGCCCTCTTTGGCTCAGGATATGTGGAGCAAGGAACAGCTCCAGTCGATGGGCGTTTCGGCGCCAAGCCGTTACAATGACTACCGGGATGCCTCCTTTAGTCTGGGTGGGCCGGTGGTTAGAGACAGGCTTTGGTTTTTCCTTAACGGCCGCTACCTCGACTGGAAACAAGCTAACCCCAATGCTCCTGAAAACAGGATTAAGCAGATCTACGACGTCAACCCCAAGGCTTTTGACCCGAGGGATTTACAACACTACGACCTGTCTGAAGAGAACTGGCTGGCTTTCCTCAAGTTAACGTTCCAGCTGAGCAAGAAACTTCGTTATATGGGGATGCTCCATTTCAACATGGTTAACCAGCCCGTTTATACCCTTCGGGTTGGAGCTGCTTATGCCTGGGGCTACACGGCTCTTAACGACCACGAAAAAGTCTATACGACGTCTCATCATCTAAACTGGGTGCTTGACCAGAATACCTTTATTGAGATTGTGGGTAACTATGTCAACCGCCATTTTCCCAATATGATGCGGCGGGAAACGGCCAATAATTATACTCAGTATGACCGCGAGACTGCAGTTTACTGGGGCAATACGAGCCTGACTGATGATTATTATCGCAAAAGAGCTGGCCTTTCGGCTTCAGTAACCCATTTTGCCGATAACCTTTTTGGCGTCAGCCATGAGATTAAGGCTGGAGGCGAGTGGGAAGATACTTACTATATCAGGGACAGGTGCCGGGGTTATGAACCAGGAGATAATCCTTATTATACCTTCTGGTATAGCTTCAGGACCCAGAATAAATATTATTATGACACCAAGAATAAAATTGGCCGCCTCTTCATGCAACCCTTTGCGCATCTTGGCGTCGTCACCGGCGACGATAACACCAGACGCTTCTCGGCCTACTTCCAGGATTCAATGGTCATTAAGAGGCTTGCGGTCAACTTCGGGCTGCGTTTTGACTATTCTTATGCCTACGAGCCGGCGAAGCACCGGCCACAGCTTCTGAACTACAAAGTCGGGCCTGAATTCCTCAATCCGGCTTTAGCGCAGGTTGACCCCAACATCCTGCTTAAAGCCCTGAACGACCAGTACCATCATGACCCGACGATTGAATTCAACCAAGTCTCGCCTCTTGACGAACATAATATTCCGTACCGTAAAACCGTCGAGTTCACGACTCTCTCCCCGCGTATCGGTTTCGTTTATGACCTTTTTGGCAACGGGAAAACGGCTTTTAAGCTTTCTTTGGCCAGGTATTATGAGCCAATCTGGTCGGGAAAGTACAACGCTCCCCAATTGATCGCCGCCGGCTCCATGAACTGGTACTGGTATGACCTCAACGGCAACGGCTACATGGATTTGCCCCGCTCCGGGCCGGCCGACCCGAAATACCTTGACCCGAACGGCGATAATTATGTGCTGACCAGTTATGTCGTCCAGGACCCGAATATAAAATATTATGCGGACGATATTAAGTGTCCTTATATGAATGAGCTGATTCTTGGGGTGGAGCATGAATTGATGAAGGACTTCCGGGTTGGTCTCCAGTTCATTTACAAGCAGAACAAGAACATTACGGAAGATGTTGATGCGGTTAACGGCTATGATCCGAATAAAAAAGACGAACAGGGAAGGCCCATCTGGTTGCCTTATACTTTTGTTGACCCAGGCTGGGATGGAAAGTGGGGCACAGGCGACGATAAACAATTCACGGTTTATGGCCTGGCTTCCTATGCGCCGACTCCCTACTTTTTGGGCTCCAACCCGCCAGGCTGCAAGCGAGAATACATCGGCGGGATTCTCTCTTTCCAGAAAAGAATGTCCAACCGCTGGCAGCTGAGCGGTTCTATTGTCTACAGCGCTTTTAAAGGGACGGCTAACCATAATTATGGCGGAGCCGAAGGCGAAACCGCTCTTTATGACGACCCCAACTCCTTAATCAACGCGGACGGCCGGATCCGCTACGACCGACCGCTGAATATCAAAATCCTGGGCACCTACGTTCTTCCTTATGATATTGCTCTCAGCGCCTATTTCAATTTCCGGAGCGGGTCTCCCTGGGCCAGGACGATTGAACGAGTCTATTTCCCGCCGGGCTTCGGGGCGCGGGTAAGCTATGTCGGGATTCAGGCTGAACCAGTTGGAAGCCGACGCACGCCCTCTGAATCTTGGCTTGATATGAGGCTCGAAAAGAGTTTCCAGATCAGCCGGCTGGGAAAACTTAGCCTCTACGTCGACATGTTCAACGTGACCGGAAGCAGCTCGGTCAACATTAATCAGAACCCCAACATCAGGGTATATTATTACCAGACGCCGCCCACTTATACTGTGGACACGACTTATGGCCGAATTAACAGCGTTAGCGGTGTCCGCTCGGTCCGGCTCGGGATGAGATGGAGCTTTTAGCGGCTTCTACCCGATAGGATTGCCTTTTTCGCGAGGGAAGGGCGAGAAAAAAAGAAATAAACATCATTAATCAAGTTCAAAGTATAAGCTGAGGGAGAAAAGGAGCGGTAGGGTATTTTGACCGGTTTGACGGCTGACTCCGGGCTTTCGCTCATCAAACGCCCGGGGTCAGCCGCAAGCCCTAATTTTCCCTCTCGCAACGAAAAGAAGCTCTATAATTATCAAAATCACTGAATATAAAATACGGTAGCGACGCCTCCTCTAAAAATCGCCCCGGTCAAGCCCTCAGATAGCCTATTTCCGGCTTTGCCCGCAGACCTTA
Organism: Candidatus Aminicenantota bacterium; assembly: GCA_037441905.1. GTDB lineage: Bacteria > Acidobacteriota > Aminicenantia > Aminicenantales > CALLJL01 > CALLJL01. The sequence continues at coordinate 17,747 of JBBIRF010000018.1, read as the reverse complement.
CAAAATTCATTAAAAATCCGGCTTTTCCTTTTTTTGCTGGCCTTTAGCCATAGCTCCGCAGCTTGCTTTTAATAATTCATTCGAAACTGCAGCTCCCTAACCTAATCTCCATCCCAGGGAAGTCAGATTATCACTTGAGGCCAAAACCTAGCCCCTTTTTGTTAAACTACTGCCTTGCAAGATATATACCTTTACAGTTTGATTGTTGATGGCCCGATGGGGGCTTGATTTTCCGGCGACGAGGATTTTATACTGGTTTCTATCGATAGGAGGAATGATGGAGAGAAAGTTTGACGAGGAACTACGCGAGCTCAACAGCAAGCTCTTAAAGATGGCGACCATGGTTGAGGAATCAATCGCTCTTGCCATCAGGGGACTGAAGGAAAGGAAGGAAGAGCTGGTGAAAGAAGTTTTTTCTCGGGAGGATGGGATTAACCTGATTGAAATCGAGATTGACGAGCTTTGTATGCGGCTCTTAGCCTTGCGCCAGCCCATGGCCAGCGACCTTCGTTTTATTACCTCGGCCATGAAAATCGCGGCTGAGCTTGAGAGAATGGGCGACCAGGCGGTCAATATCGGCGAACGCACCGAAGAACTCTTAAAGTACCCGCTTCTTAAACCCCTGATTGACATCCCCCGGATGGCCACCATCGCCCAGGAGATGGTAAGGGATTCGATTAACGCCTTCGTCAACCATGACGAGAATTTAGCCCGGGCGGTTTGCGAAAGGGATGACGAAGTGGATTGCCTTAACGACCAGGTCTTCCGGGAGCTCTTAACTTATATGATGGAGGACCCGGCGACCATTAACCGGGCTGTTAACCTGATTCTTATCGGCCGCCACCTCGAACGGATTGCCGACCACGCGACGAATATCGGCGAAGATGTTATTTACCTGGTCAAGGGCAAAACGATCAAGCACCATATCGAAGAGAAAAGGTGCGAGCTAAAGACTTAGAACGGGAACGCCGCCAACGGCCGCATCTTCTGGTCACCGGAAAACCGCGGACGGGGAAAACGACTCTTATCTGCAGCCTGATCATCCGTGGGCCGGGACGTTGCGGCGGGTGTTTAACCGAGGAGATGACTGACGAGAGCGGCCGCCGCATCGGGTTTCGGTTGCGGACGCTCGACGGCCGGGTGGGAATCCTGGCCTCAATCTATTTTCCCAGCCATTATCGTGTTGGCCGGTATGGGGTCGACGTTGAAACCCTGAACGAAATCGGCGTGGAAGCTGTTTACCGGGCTCTTGAGACCAAGGAGATTGTTGTCATCGATGAGATCGGCCGAATGGAGCTTTTTTCCGACAAGTTTCGGGAGGCGGTAACGGCTGCCTTAGACTCACCGCAGCGCCTCCTCGGAGTTATCCACCGGGGGCAGCTTCCTTTTTTGGACACGATTCGCTCCCGGCCAGATGTGTTAATTCTTGAGGTTAATGGCCAGAACAACCAGCAAGTAGCCGAGAGAATCGTTTCTTTGGTCGAGAGCGGGACTTGAAGCCTGACTATCTCAGCTTGCGAATCCGGATTTCGATTTCTTTTTCGTCCCGGAGCAATTCCACCAGCTGCTGGGGGTCGGTTTGGCCGTAATGATATGGATAAAGAATCTTAGGCTTAATCGCCCTGGCGGCGTCGGCGACCATCTCGGGCGTCATAGTATAAGGGAGGTTCATCGGCAAGAAGGCAATATCCACTTGCCCGAGGTTTTTCAGCTCGGGGATGTTTTCGGTATCGCCGGCAATATAGACTCTTTTATCCCCGAAAGTCAGGACATAGCCATTTCCGTCGCCCCGGGGATGATACGGCACCCCCTGGCTCCTCATGTGGACGATATTATAGGCGGGGACAGCCTCAACGCCGACGCTGCTTACCGTCGTCTTCTCTCCGTTGCCCATGACTTTCCCGCCAGCGAACTTGGCGGCGCATTTGGCGGTCAGGATGACCACTGTTTTTTCATGGGAAATAAGCGAAATTACTTTCGGGTCAAAGTGGTCGCCGTGCTCGTGGGTGATAAGGATCAAATCCGCCTTGGGAAATTGCTGGTAATCGGCAAACTGCCCAACCGGGTCAACCTGAATAACAAGCTGGTTCCATTCTATCATCAAAGAGCCATGGCCGATAAAAGTGATTTTTAACGGTCCCTGAGAAGTGCTGAAGACATCTTGTTCCCACGGTTGGCCGAAAAGCAGGGCCAGGAAAAAAAGCCCTGTCATTAAAATTAGAGCCCAAAATCTTTCCATGCCTTCCTCCTGTCAGGCAATTATAATCAGGGAAGGGGGAAGAAACAACTTTCCGCGGAGGTGAAAATGAAAAAAACGGTTCTCTTCGTCTGCACGCATAATTCGGCCCGCTCTCAGATGGCCGAGGCCTTCCTTCGTCACTTTTACGCTGAGCATTACGAAGCTTTGAGTGCCGGGACCGAGCCGCGGGGGGTTCATCCGTTTACTTCCCGCGTGATGACTGAAGCGGGGATTGATATTTCTTCCCAGCGGTCAAAATCAGTCGACGAATTCTTAAACCGGGAAATTGACCTGGTGGTTACAGTCTGCGATTCAGCTAAAGAGAGCTGTCTTTATTTTCCCTACGGGAAAAAGCGCCTCCACCGAAGCTTTGCCGACCCGGCAGCGACCAGCGGGTCGGAGGAGGAAAGCCTGAGAATCTTCCGGCAGGTAAGGGATGAGATAAGAGATTGGGTTAAAACGTTTTTCGACCCCTCCCGCAAGCCAGAAGACCAGAACCTCAGCTGACAATCGCTTTAGCCGCGGGAAGAAATGGGTTGATTCTGGCGACGAGAGAAAACAGGAAGGGGTAGTTTTCCTGGAGGTGAGCAACATAATCTACCCAGGCGGTTAAAACAAGAGTGGCCACTCTGTTGATGTCGTTGTTGAGATGGGCTAAGTCCGCCTGGGGCAAGTCGCTCATCTCGTCCGGCCGGAGGGATAGCTCGTCAGCCAGATGAAAGATTGCCCACAGCAAGTCGGTGAAAGATTCGTGCTCGAGTAAACTGGGGTTAGAAAGCAGAGAAATTAAGAAACCCCGTTGGGGCAAAAGAAACTCCCTTAACTGCGCGAGGTTTTCCGGCGAAGCTTTAATCTTGACCGAAAGGGAAGAGATTTCTTTCTTCGCCCGGGCAAAATCCTTTCTTTGCCAGCTCTGGTTAAAACTGGTTTTTTCCCGGAGCTGGCTGGAGTTTTCAAACAACGGGACGAGTATGCCCAGGAGGGAGTTGCCTACCTGACTGAAGAAGGTGCCGATGAGCATATTAACTTTATGCAGCCTCATCTTCTTTTCCCTTTGAACCAGCAGTTGCTCAATCACGATCACGACGAGCATCACATCCAGGAAAAGAAACCCCAGGTCTCCGATCATATAAATGAAAATATGGTGAACATCCCGGAAAATAAGGTAATGGATGAAATAAACCAGGGCGGAAGCAGCGAGAAAAATCAGAACCAGCCAGGCTCTTTCTTTAACGAACTTCATCATTTCATATTCTCCTTTTTTTATATAGCCAAATAAGTATTCGAAATAATTAATAAAATTTTAATAGAAAATTCGTGATTAAACAATAGGTTAGTTCAGGGTGGGAGCACAAGCTAAGGGTCGCGAGGCTGGAGGAAGGGGAGGATAACAACATATCCTCGGCTTACCCCCGGAACCCGGTTCCTTTCTTAACGACCAGTGACTTTTTTAGCGGAGGGCTGGTCTTCAACTCGACGGACTTCGGCTATATTCCGCTCTAATTGCCGTCTCTTTTTCCCGCTAATCCAGGAAACTTAGGTAAGCAGGGCGAGACAGATGTTCCCTGAAAGCATTGCTTGTGCCAGGAAAGGGAGCCCGAACCCGAGAAGCGAAATAGAAAAGCCCCGCTCGCAAAAAGCTTATATTACTTATATTAAATGAATCCAGCATGGCCGGTTTTGTTGGCATGAGGAGAAATGACTGCTATAATATTTAGCTTTTATTAGCCGCTCGCGAGCGGCGGGAGGATAAAAAGCTTGATAATTAAGGCTCTTATCCATTGATTTTATGTTGCCGATATTGTCAAAATCGCCAAAAAGCGGAGTTAGAAGATGAGCCAGGAATCTCAGAGAAACCTCGAGCTTGAGGTTAACGAAGAAGGGTTTTTGCTCCATCCTGAAAAGTGGAACCAACAGGTCGCCTGCCTCTTAGCCAGGGTAGAGGAAGGCATCGAGGAGTTGACCGAAGACCACTGGAAGGTAATCAATTTTCTTCGGCAGTACTGGGAAACCCATGGCCTGGCGCCGATGATTCGGCTCCTCTGTCAGGAAACTGGTTTTTCCCTGCGGAAGATTTATGAGCTTTTCCCCTCCGGCCCGGCAAAGGGAGCCTGTAAAGTGGCTGGCCTTCCCAAGCCGGATGGATGCGTTTGATTCATTTTTTCATGAATTCCTGGTCTTTGGCCGTTCTTATCGCTGGAGGAATCACCGCGGCCATTTTCGGCCGCCAGTTTCTCAGGCTGCTTAAATATAAAAAAGTTGGCCCGCAAATCACGCCTCGCGGGAGCGAGAAAAAGGCCGCAGTATATGCGCTTACCCGCGGGCTTCTTCCCCGGGAAAAAGAGAGCACCCGTCGCCACTATTGGGTTTATGGCGCCGGAGTCGTCTATCATTCAGGCATATTCAGCAGTTTTTTCTGGCTGGCAAGCCAGGTTTTTTCTCTGAGCCTGCCACAAACTATCAGGTTTCTTCTGGCGGTGGTCATCACCGTCGGAGGGATAGCCGGGTTAGGGCTTCTGGGACGGCGGGTTTTTTCTCGCTGGTTAAGAAACCTCAGCTACCCGGACGATTTTGCCGCCAATCTGTTAGTTGATTTTTTCTTGGCCGGGGCGGTTGTCTCGATTTTGGAGCGAGCAGCTGTTCCTATGTTTCAGGCGATAAGCATTCTTCTTATCCTTTATCTACCTTTGGGGAAGATTCGCCACTGCTTTCTGTTCTTTCCCAGCCGGGTTATTTTTGGCCGGTATTTCGGCCAGCGCGGCATCTTGCCCCCGCTTCGGGGAACCCGGGAGGAAACAAGATAAAGGCGTGATTTAAATTAGAGGTGAAATGGCGTGTCGGAAAAAGAGTCTCGGCTGAGCGACGAAACCCGGGCGGCTGAAGTTTTTGGCCGTCTTCTCGACTGGGAAAGGGCTACGCAGCTCCAGTCGTGTGTCCGCTGTGGCCTGTGCGCCGAGAGTTGCCATTATTACTTAGCCGACAGAGAGGTGCGTTCAATTCCGGCGTATAAGGTTGGGCTGGTCCAGCGGGTGTTCCAGCGTTACTTCAGGCGGAATGGCCGGCTTATATCACCCTGGGTTGGCGGCCAGAGCTTGAACCGGGCTACCCTCGAGGAATGGGTCCAGGTGCTTTTCGGCAGATGCAGCCTGTGCGGCCGTTGTTCGTTAAATTGCCCGATGGGTCTTAAAATTCATACGCTAATCCGTTTAGGTCGAAGCTTGCTCAGCGAATTTGAATTAATACCTTCAGGCCTTAATTCAACGCTAAAGACGGCTCTCGCGAGCGACAACAACATGGGAATTAAGACCGAAGAATGGGTAGAAACGGTCCGCTGGCTCGAGGAAGAGCTCCGGGCCGACTTAGCCGACCCTTCGGCCTCGATGCCTATAGACGTCGCTGGAGCCAGGGTTCTTTACGCCATCAACCCCCGGGAAGCCAAGTTTTTCCCTTTATCCTTATTGGCCGCGGCTAAAATCTTTAAAGCGGCCGGCGAAAGCTGGACTCTGACCTCCACTAATTATGATGTTACCAACTATGGCTATTTTAGCGGGAGTGACCAGCTGGCTGCGACCTTTTTTTCCCGGCTCGAAGCCTCGATGAAGAGACTGGGAGCCAAGGTGCTGGTCCTGGCAGAATGCGGTCATGGTTATAGCTCTGCCCGCTGGGAAGCTCCCTGGTGGAAAGGCAGCGCGGTTGATTTTGAAGTGAAAAGCATCCTCGAAGTGATGGCCGATTATGTCAAAACAGGAAGGATACGCCTTGACCCGTCGAGAAATCCGCAGGTTCATACGCTCCATGACCCTTGTAACCTTGTAAGGTTGGGCGGGATAGTTGAGGAGCAGCGATACTTGCTTCGGCAGGCTTGTTCGGTTTTTGTCGAGATGACGCCAAACCGGGAGGAGAATTTCTGCTGCGGCGGCGGCGGAGGTCAATTAGCCATGTCCGAATTTGCTTCCCTTCGGGTCAAGGTGGGCCAGATTAAGGCGGAGCAGATTAAAAAGACAAAGGCCAAAGTGGTTGTCGCTCCCTGCCATAATTGTCTTGACCAGCTGTTGGAGCTTAACCGGGTTTATAAGCTTGGCGTCCAGCTGAAAACAGTGGCGGAAGTGGTCGCCGACGCTCTCGTTTTATAAGGTCTATTTTTGCCTTTTCTTCCGGGCAAAAGCGGCTATTTCCCGGACGGCTTCGATAGCCCGGTCGATGTGCTCTTCAGTGTTAAACGGCCCGATTCCGAACCTGACCGCCCCCTTGATTTTATCCGTCCCGAGTTGTTCATGAACGAGCGGGGCGCACTGGAGGCCGGCCCGGCTGGCAATGTTATAGTCAACGTCGAGGAGGGTAGCTGTCTCGGTGGCCTCGAGGCCTTCGACGTTAAAAAGAAAAATGGCGATGTGCTGGTCGAGAGAGTCCTGACAGTAAGTAATGACACCTTCAATTTCAGCTAACCCGTCCCTGAGTCTGGCAGTCAAGGTCATTTCCCGGCGGTGGATATTCTCGACCCCCTGCTTTATTACCCAGTTGACGCCGGCGTTCAGACCAGCAATTCCCAGCAGGTTCGGCGTCCCGTATTCCAGCCGGTAAGGGTATTCCTCAAGATGGGTTCTTACGGCCGAACGGACGCCCGTGCCGCCCGCCCGAGTGAGCCGTATTTCTATTCCTTCCCTGACGTAAAGGCCGCCTATCCCCGTTGGTCCCATCAAGCTCTTATGACCGGTAAAAGCAATAATATCGACATATGATTCCTTGAGGTCGATGGGTATCTGGCCGGCCGTCTGGGAAGCATCGATGGCGAAGGGAATGTTATTTTCCCGACAGATAAGGCCAATTTCCCAAAGAGGCTGAACAGTGCCAATCACGTTCGAAGCATGGTTGACAATCACTAAGCGAGTGTTCTTTTTCAGCCGGCGCCGAAAATCGTCGGGCGAGACAAAGCCCTGGCCGTCAAAAGGGACGTAATCAACCTCGACTCCGCCCCATTTCCAGAGATGGTAAAGAGGCCGGAGGACAGAATTGTGCTCCAGGGTGGTGGTGATGGCGTGGTCTCCCTCTTTGAGCATTCCAAAAATAATCAGGTTGAGAGCGTCGGTTGAATTGGCCGTGAAGCAAAGCCGGTTAGGGTCATCGCCGTTAAAAAATTGAGTTAAAAGCCGGCGGGTCTTTTCTACCAGGTGTCCGGCTTCCACGCACAGGTCGTAGCCAGAACGGCCCGGGTTTACTCCGTAATGGCGATAAAAGTAATCCATGAATGTATAAACTTCTTCTGGCTTGGGAAAAGAAGTGGCCCCGTTATCGAGATAAATTATCGGTTTCATTATTGCCTCCCGCAGGCTAAAAAGCCGAATAAGCCTAATATCCTAATCAATCCGCCCGGTGAAATCAAATTGGGCTAAAATGAAATATAATTAGTATCATTTAAGGCGGTCCTGATTTCCATTTCGCAGAAGGCAGCGAAGCCCCGGGGGCAGAAGAAGCCGAACAAATATTGGGCCTATAGGAAGTAACCTTGGAAAAAGGGCGACCTTTATAAAGGCCGAGGCTTTTAAGATTAACCGAAGGCATGAAGGGGAAGGGCAGGGACGAAAAGGGGGGTAAACTCTTCCCCCGGCTAAAGAAATTTCTACTCTCCGCGGCCAAAAATGGGTTGACAGGGGAGGGCGAGTTGAATAAAATTAAAGACCATGCCTTCATTCAAGCCTGAGAATAGATTCTGGGCAATCGGGGTTTTTCTCTTAATCGTCATCTTCCTCGCCTGTTGTTCTCGGGAGCCTTATTCCCTGGTTATCAAGAACGGCCTGGTCGTGAACGGCACGGGCAAGAAGCCCTTTGTGGCTGATGTGGCCGTCAAGGGAGACAGGATTGCTAAGGTCGGGCGCTTAAAAAACCCTAAGGCCTTAGAAACCGTGGATGCCACCCGTATGGTGGTTGCGCCGGGGTTTATCGATGTTCACACCCATGCAGACCGTCGAGTGGCCGAGGTCCCTACGGCGGACAACTACCTTCGCCAGGGGGTGACCACGATCATCGGCGGCAACTGTGGCAGCCATCCGTTTCCTTTGAGCGAGCTGTTTGCCCGGCTGGAAAAGCAGGGCATTGCCATTAATTTCGGCTGCCTCGTCGGCCATAACACTATCCGGGAAAAAGTCATGGGGATGAAGATGGAAGAGCCGACGCCGGAAGAAATGGCCGAGATGAAGCGGCTGATAGAGGAAGAGATGAAAGCCGGCGCCCTGGGGTTTTCGACAGGCCTGTCTTACCTGCCCGGAACTTATTCCAGGACGGAGGAAATCGTCGAGCTGGCGGGCGTGGCCGCCCGGTTCGGGGGTCTATATGCTTCTCACATCCGCGACCAGGGCAAGAAAATAACCGAGGCGATTGAAGAGGCCATCGAGGTTGGCCGTCGCAACCGGATGACTGTCCAGATTTCTCATATCAAGCTGGCAGACGAGGCCGTCTGGAATAAATTATCGTTGATTACCAAGCCGGTAGAAAACGCCCGCAAAGAGGGCCTCAAGGTTTTCTGCGACCTTTATCCTTACAGCGCCACCAGTTCAGGGTTCACCTCGAGTTTCCCCTCCTGGGCGTTTGAAGGTGGCCGGGAAAAATTTCTCGAAAGACTGAAGGACCCGGAGATTTATAGACAGATAAAAGACCATATTATCGAAAGGAGGCTTTTACCCTCTCTGGGATTGAACCGGTTAGGATTGATTTTGATCTCCCGCTGTCGCCTCCACCCGGAATACGAGGGCAAGAGCTTAGAAGAAATCCTTCAGATGAAAGGAATCAACCCGACGCCTGAAGCCGCGGCTGACTTGATTATCGAAATCGAGAAAGAAGGCGGCGCCCAGGGAATATTTTTCCAGATGGACGATTCTGATGTAATGAAATTGTACAAGCTCCCGTATGTGATGGTCGGGTCTGACGGTGAAATCCAGGTTTACGGCCAGGGGGTCCCTCATCCTCGGTCTTACGGAACGTTTCCGCGGGTAATTTATTATTACACCGCAAGGAAAAAATTGGTCACCCTTGAGGAAACTATCAGAAAAATGACCTCGCTGCCCGCGAAGGTTTTCAACCTCGAAGACCGGGGCGTCCTCAAACCGGGCAAGTACGCTGATATCACTGTGTATGACCCGGAAGAATATCGTGACTTGGCTGATTACCGGAAGCCTCATCAGTATCCCCAGGGGTTAATATTGGTCGTTGTCAACGGAAAGGTGGTTTACCGCGACGGCCAAATTCAACCTCTTTTTCCAGGAAAAGTCCTTAAAGGAAAAGCGGCCACTTCGGGGAAAAAGCCCTGAAATCTTTGACCTGCGAAAAAGGTCAAATGACGCAGAGAATCAACCGGGCTGTTGAATATCTTCTCGCCCGGGGTAATCTTCCGGTTCTCTACTGGCTCAAGAAAGACATCCTGGAAATCTCCTACGAGCGGGAACAGAAAAACCTCCGCAAATATGCCTTGCGGGTGAGGCTATTCGAAACGCAGCGGGGCGACGGGAGCTGGTGCGACCGAACCATCGACAAGCCGACAGCCCAGACAAAGGCCTGGGTAATTATCGATACCCTGAAAAACCTCTTCCATCTTTATGATTTTGGCTGCTCCGTCCGGGAGGAAGGAATATCCCGAGCCATCAATTTCCTTTTGAGTCTGCAGACAAAGGAAGGCGACTTTCGGGGAGCTTTTTATAACGAATACGTTCCTACCTTTCATGCCTTAGCTCTTGAAATCCTCTGTCGCTTCGGGCTGGATAAAGACAAAAGAGTGCAGCGAGGTTTCCGCTGGCTCGCCGACCACCGCCAGGATGACGGCGGCTGGATTATCCCTTACCAGGTTCGCCAGCCCTATCGTTTAGAAAAGCAATACCGCCTGCCAACCCCGGCTTCGCCCGGCCCGCTTCAGTTTGAATCCTCGCTGCCGAGTTCGGCCAGAGTAACGGGGATTGTCCTGCGCGCTTTTGCCGAATCGCCCACCTGGAGAGGAAAGAAAATTGTCCGGCAGGCGGCCGAATTGTTGGCCAACCGGCTTTTCGAGCCAGATTGTTATGAAAGCAACCCAACCCGGGAAACCTGGGAAGAGCTCCACTATCCCTTCTGGACGACAGATGTTCTCATAGTCCTGGATGTTCTGAGTCGGCTTGGTTTTACCACTGACCACCCGAAAGTTGGCCAGGCCGTTGATTGCCTCCTGCGCAAACAGAACAGCCTCGGTTTCTGGGAATGTTCCAATCACGCCGCGACTTTCGAGGACCATCTTTGGGTGACGCTCTCGGTCCTTCGGGTTCTGAAGCGATTAGGGTTGATTCGTTCTTGAGAAGTCCTCGCCAGAGGCGTTTTATCTCCATCTCTCTTTTCTCTTTTACTCAAAACCATCGCGTGTCAATCGGTTTTTCCATCAAAGAAGGCTCATTCCCGCGATGAAGCAGAGTTCGGCAGAAAGAATCCAGATAAGTTATAGCCTGGCGATTTTTTTAGAGAAAACGAGCGTTGACTGCCTCCTGCGCAAACCGAACAGTCTTGGTTTTTGGGAAGGCTCGAATCAAGCCGCGACCTTCGAGAACCATCTTAAGATGCTAAAAATCGAAGGCGGTTGAAACCTGACCGCGTTTCTTGTAATTTTTATCGCTTAAGGTTTAAGATTAAATTTAAGATTTTCGGGGATGATGAGATATTTTTTGGGCCTCGGGAGTAACCTTGGCCAGCGCCGCCGCTTCCTGAAGCAGGCGCTTTCTCTTTTGCAGGCCTCCGGTGTTCGGGTGTTAAAAACTTCTTCGGTTTATAAGACTCAACCGGTTGGCTTCAAAGACCAACCGTGGTTTTATAATCAAGTGGTTGAAATCGTCACTGACCTTAACCCTTACCAGCTTCTGACTCTGGCCAAGGAAATTGAGACGAAATTAAAGCGGCCGAAGGCGAAGCGCAACGGCCCCAGGACGATCGATGTCGACTTGCTCCTGGCCGAAAAGTCTATTATCCAGACGAAGAACCTGGTTATACCTCATCCCCGGATGCATAAAAGGCGGTTTGTTTTAGAGCCGCTCAACGAAATCGCTCCCGAAGCGGTTCATCCGGTGTTAAAAAAGAAAATAACGACTCTTCTGCAGGAAACTAAGGACGATTCGGTGGTAATAAGATTAAAGGAGAAAGCCCCTGCTGGAAATGGAAAGGCGTCGAAAAAACAAAAGAGCAGAAAACCTTAAGCGAAATCAGCCTCAAAAGGCATCCTCAAGATGGGTTATTTCGTAGTCTTCTTCTGAATTAAAAACGACCGAGATTACATCAAACCGGCACTCGCGGAACTTAAATGGCTGCTGAACAAGCCAGGCCGATGCCGCCATTCTGATTTTTTCTTGCTTGCTCCGGTCGACAGCTTCTTCCGGAAAACCGAAATGGCTCTTTCGCCTGGCCTTAACCTCGACGAAGACGACAGTGTCGCCGCGGGAAGCGATAATATCTATTTCTTTTCGGCTTGTCCGGAAGCCTTCCGCCAGAATTCTAAACCCCTTTTTCTTGAGATAGCGTTTGGCGATTTCTTCGCCTTCGATTCCTAAATCCCGAGGGGATTGAATTCTGGTTTTCAACTCGCCGGCGCCTTCGGGCGGGAGACGATTTTCCAGCGGGTTCCTTCTCTGGTATCTTCAAGAATGATTCCCTGTTCCTGAAGCTCTTGGCGAATTCTGTCGGCCAGGGCAAAGTTTTTTTCTTTCCTGGCTGCTTCCCGCTGTCTTATTTTTTCCAGGATTTCTGGGGGCAAGTCTTCAGGCTGGGGGGGAAGAATTCCCAGAACCTGGTCTAAACTCCCCAGAAGTTGCTGCAAGGAGACAGCGTCTTCCTCGAGGACGTTCCCTTTCGCCAGAAGGATATTGACCTGTTTAACCAGGCTGAAAAGGGCTGTCAGGCTGACGGCAATGTTCAGGTCGTCGCTCAGGCCGTCGCGAAAATCTTTCTCCGTCTGTTGAACCAGCCGGGTTACTTCCTGAGTCTTTCCTGGCCGGTAGGTTCTCGACTTGAGCTCGATTTGAAAATCCCGCAACCGCTCGACGGCTGAGGCGGCCTGGTTTAAAGCCTCGAAAGTAAAGTTGAGGGTTTTTCGGTAGTGGGTCGAGAGAAGCAGAAAGCGCAGGCTCAGGGGGTCAGCGCCTCTTTGCAGCAGGTCGCGAAGGGTGTAAAAGTTTCCCTTCGACTTCGACATCTTCTCGCCCTCGACAATCAAGTGATGGCAATGCAGCCAGTAGCGGACAAACGGCTTTCCAGTGGCGGCTTCGGATTGGGCAATTTCATTTTCGTGGTGGGGGAAGATGTTATCCACCCCGCCGCAATGGATATCAAACGTCTCGCCCAGATATTTCATGCTCATCGCCGAGCATTCGATGTGCCATCCAGGCCGGCCGGGGCCGAGCTCCGTCTCCCAGTAAGGCTCGCCCTCCTTTCTCTTTTTCCAGAGAGCAAAATCATGGGCGCTTTCTTTTTCGTATTCGTCGCTTTCCACCCGCGCGCCCAGTTTGAGCTCTTCGGGTCGAATCTTGGCCAGGCGACCATAGGCAGGGAAACGGGCGATGCTGAAATAAATTGACCCGTCTTTTTCGTAGGCAAAGCCCTTGGCCAATAATTTTTTAATTATCTCTACCATCTCGGGGATATGTTCTGTGGCCCGGGGGTAGACATCGGCCGGGAGGATATTCAATGTCTTGATATCTTCGAAGAAAGCCTCGGTGTAGTGCCGGGTATATTCAGCTAAACTCATTCCTTTCGCCTGGGAATTGCGGATTGTTTTGTCATCCACGTCTGTAATGTTCATCACATGCAAAACCTTGTAACCCGAAGACAGAAGAAACCGCTTGAGCAAGTCCTCGAAGATATAAGCCCGGAAATTGCCGATATGGGCATAATCATAAACTGTTGGCCCGCAGGTATATAGTCTCACCTGGCCGGGAATAAGCGGTTCGAAAGGTTCGACCTCGCCCGATAGAGTGTTATAAAAGCGAATCATAGCTTTCCTATTATGAGGACAACGTCCGACAGAGTCAACATTCTCACCCGCGGCGGAAAGAGGGATTGAGAGCGGTTGATTTGACATCCAGTTAGTTGAGGATTATTTTGGGAGGGGAGGCAGAAATGAAGCGACAACCTGCCGTCGCCGGCTATTTTTATCCTGGAAGACCCGAGGAACTCAGGGAAATGATCGAGGGAATGCTTCCGGCTTCTCGGGAGAGCAAGAAGGCCGTGGCTGTCATTTCCCCGCATGCGGGTTACATTTATTCTGGTAAAGTGGCCGCGGCTGTCTACGCTTCGGTCAAAATTCCCGAAACGGCCGTTATCCTTGGCCCGAGCCATCGAGGCATCAGACCGGTTTTTGCTGTCCAGGCTAACGGCGTCTGGCAAACCCCGCTGGGTGAGGTCAAGGTTGATTCCAAGCTGGCTCAGGAATTGCTGGCGGCTTGTCCTCTGGTTGAGGATGACGCCAGGGCTCATCTTCTCGAGCATTCCCTCGAGGTGCAGGTTCCCTTTTTGCAATATTTTCAGCCGGAGATAGCTATTGTTCCGGTGTGTGTTTCTGCTGAGGCTGACCTGGCCTCGCTCGAAGAACTCGGTAAGGCCCTGGCTTCGGTGCTCAGTCAAGCAAAAAGGGAGGTTTTGGTGGTGGCCTCGACAGATATGAGCCATTATGTCAGCCAGAAGGAAGCCGAGCATAAAGATTTTCTGGCGATTAAGAAGATTCAGGCGCTTGATTTCCGGGGGCTTTATGAGGTCGTTCTGGAAAAAAATATTTCCATGTGCGGGTTCCAGCCGACCACGGCCGTTCTCGTTGCCAGCCGGGAGCTGGGAGCGACCAAAGCCGAGCTTGTCCTTTATCAAACCTCGGGAGATGTGACTGGCGACCGCCGGGAAGTTGTCGGTTATGCTGGCTGCCGCATTTTTTAGTGCCTATTTTTTGTTACCCCCTATTTCCTAACTTCTCCCTTTGCCTGCTCCTTATTTCTTTCTATTTATTTATATTGCCTTTTTCGCTTTAGTTTTTGTGTTTTTAGGCTTCTTCATTTCCTCCTTTGCTTTTTCTATCTTGTTTTATCCTTTCCCTTTTTGCCACCCTTTTTTCCTATTTGCTTTTTTCCTTGGCTCCTCAGACTCTGTTGCTTGTAAAATAAGATATTCTAAAGATATTCTAAGGCATCCAGGGGGAGATTAAGCTTTGTTGCCTAATCATCGATGAGGTTAACCGAAAAAATATCGATAGGTTAAAAAATATTTTATTTCAACTGCCCTTAAAAAACCTTTATCGAGGGGCTCTTTATGCCCCTGCTGAGAGTTATAATTCTCGCCCGCTAAAGCCTTGAAAACCAGGAAGGGCGTTATTATTAAATCTTTAATATTAGCTTTGGCTACTTTCATCTTTGTTTCTTTAATAGATCAGGGCTAAAAAATACTCGCGAGGATAAGAGCTCTTGCCCGATTCGCTTCTTAAAAATGCGGTCTCGGGCTTTCCTTTTTAGGAGGTCATGTCTGGAAGAGGGAAGAGCCGAGGCGGGAACTCCTTTTGAGCTAGGCGGGTTGACTTCGCCATTAGTTTAGGATAAAGGAGATGGCGTCAAGGTTCTGATGAGGGGTGAAGGATGATTCATTTTGCCTGGCTCGACTGGCTCTGGCTTATCCTTTATCTTTTATTAATGACAATCTGCGGGATTATTTTTTACCGATTAGGCCGGCGCTCTGAATCCGATTTTTTTCTCGCCGGCCGGGGCCTGCCCTGGTGGATTCCAGGGATGAGCGTCTATGCCACTCACACGGCTACCGACACGCCGATGTGGGTGAGCGGGGTTATTTACAAGTACGGCCTCCGCGGCCTCTGGTATACCTTTTTTTCAGCCTGGTGTGCCGTGGCCGCTTTTGTCTCCGCCCGGATTTTCCGGCGTTCGCTGGCCTATTCTCAGGCTGAATGGCAGAGCCTTCGTTTCGGCGGGCTGGGAGCCGAGTTGCTACGAGGCTGGATGTCTGGTTGGGGGGCGTTTCTCAACATGTTCATCCTCGGATGGGTGAGCATGGCCATGGGAAAGCTTTGCAATTACCTGTTTGGCTGGGAAAACTGGGTAGGCCTAATCATCCCCTCGCTGATAGTCGCTGTCTATGTCCTTTCAGCCGGGTATTGGGGAGTGGTTATGGCTGATTTCCAGCAGGGGCTCGTGGCCTTATTCGTCATCATTTTTGCTTCCCTCTGGGGGGTAAGGGAAGCTGGTGGTCCGGCCGAGATTATCTCCAAGCTCGACGCTCTGGGCGAAGGCTGGCGTCTTAACCCTTTTCACTTTTCCGGGTTTTTCACGGGCGATTTTCCCCTCGCCTGGTTTCTGACCATGATGTTTATTGCCGTTCTCGGCGGGTTCGGGATGGGGACAAGCATTGACTGGTATGCCGAGGCGCAGCGGATTCAATCCTCCCGGACCGTCCGGGACGCTTCCTACTCAATCTGGTGGGGAACAGTCCTTACTTTAACCCGGAATTCCTTCTGGGCGGCGGCGATTATTGCGTTTTTTGTCCTGTTCCCCAACCTGAGCAACGCCCAGGAGTACGAGATGGCCTGGTACCGAATCGCCTTCGAACATATTCCGGTGGGCATGGTCGGGTTTCTTTTCGCCGGAATTATCGCCATCCATTTTTCGACCATCTCCACCCACCTTAACCTGGGCGCCGTGTATCTTACCCGGGATATTTATCACCATTACATCAACCCTGAAGCTTCGGAAAAAACCCTGGTGACGGCTGGGCGAGTAGCCACGGCCGTGCTACTTATCGGGTCTTTTATTTACGGCCTGATGATGGAAGAGATTACCCGCTGGCTTATTTTCGCCCTGTGGATAATGGGGGCCGGAATGTGGCTTCCGAATATACTCCAAGTAGTCTGGTGGCGGTTCAACAGCTGGGGCTATCTTTCCGCCTGGATTGCCAATCTTGGGTTCAGCTGGTTAGTTGTGTGGGTTCTGCCGGCCTTTAAAGTCATCCCGGAGCTACCTGATTATCTTCAGTTCTGGACGCTGATGGGACTTACCGCCCTGGTTTATATTCCCGTAACCCTTTTGACCGCGCCGGAGGACAAGAGACACTTAGCCCGTTTCTATGCCATGACCCGACCGATAGGCTGGTGGAAACCGATAAAAGAAGAGGCCAGAAAGCTTGGGCTTTTGGCCTGAGGAGGTGCTCATGCCGGCTGATAAAATATTTGGGATAAAAAGAAAGTGGGAGCCGGAGGAAGCAGAGGCGTGGACGAAAGAAGACTGGCTGGCTATAGTCATCTCTCCTTTTGCTTATGCTCTCCTCATGGTGGGGCTGGCGCTTCTCCTTTTTCTCCAGACTTCGGGCATATTTCTATTCGGGCTGGGCATTATCGCCACTGTTTTAGTTCATCTTATAATCGACCCTAAGCTCAGGGCCGTTTCATCTGAATATGAAAAAAAGCAGAAAGAATACCTCGAACGCTTAGACCGGGTAGTTCGCTGGAGGGAAAATGAATAGAGGGCTTTTTGTCGTCCTGGGTTTGACTATAGCCTATGGAGTTTCTTTCCTCGGACTTTTGCTGGCCTATTTTTCCTACAAGAAAAGAAGGGGAGGCAAGCGTGAGTGAGAAACTGCTTTTCGGGGTGCTCATCCCGGCTCTTATATTCCTGGTAGCAACGATTGCCACGCTTCTAATTTATCGGCGCTTTGCCCGTTCCGCCAAAACTCCTGAGGGCCAGAAAGAAGCGGAGAAAAGCAAGTAAGCCAGATGCGCTACGGGTTTGAGCTTTCTCCAGCTCAAAGGTCTGGGGTGAAAATTATCTTAGCCTTTGGATTAGGGCTCCTCTTTTTCGCTCTTATTCTCCGGAACAAATGGCCTGACAGGAAGGACCTGCTGCCCGAGGTTTTCCAGGAGCCGGTTCAGGTAAAGGGCGACCTTTCCGCTCCGTTTGACGTCGCTCAGAATGGTTATGTCTATACTGTCTATCCTTTATTTGCATACGAGCTTTGGGGCATGGTCGTCTCCTCCCATTATGCCGGCTCATTCATCGATTACGCCCACCGAATGTGGAAAGATTTTCTCAACATCAAGGACCTGTGCGTCATCTGGGGGAAGAACCTGGAGTCTGGAGCCTTTCGCCGGATGAGATTCTGGAGTCGCGATTTTATCTGCTATTATTCCTGGTCAGACCCGGAGGCGGGCAGGCAGTTTTCTGCTTCCCATTTTTCTAACAACCACTTGCTTTCGGAAAATCCAAGATTACGTCGAATAATCAAAGGGGTAAGGCGAGGCGACCAAGTCCATTTGCGTGGATGGCTGGCCGAGTACGGACACAAAGGTTCAGATGTTCTCCGCGGCACCAGCACTACCCGGTATGACACGGGAAATCAGTCGTGTGAAACTATTTATGTTACGGAATTCGAGGTCCTTAAAAGAGCCAACCCGATTTGGAGGGCGGCCGTTCCCGTGGCTTTGATTCTTATCGGGATTAGCTTGTTGCTCCTGGTCTTTTTTTAACTGAAAGAG
>JBBIRF010000017.1:0-46086 GCA_037441905.1 Candidatus Aminicenantota bacterium | reverse complement strand
AAAACAATATTACTTAGGTAGTTGACATGAGGCGCACATAGTTGTCCCTATTTTTTGTTATATTAGGGCGGGAGGTTCAGATGAAATCTATAGGCTGGAAGCGGTCAATTTTCATTTTTAACTTCATGATTTTAAACCTTGCCTTTTCCCTCAACGCCGCGACCGAAACACCCACGGTTAATGAAAAGCACCCGTTTTCGGTAGATGATTTACTGGCGATGCAACGGATTTCTGACCCCCAGGTTTCTCCCGACGGCAGATGGGTAGCCTTTACGCTTCAGACGATCGACCTCGAGGCAAATCGCGGCCGGACCGATATCTGGCTCGTCGGTTCGGACGGCCAGAATATGCGGCGGTTAACTACCCATCCTGCTTCCGACTTTAACCCCCGCTGGTCGCCCTGCGGTCAGTACATCTGGTTCCTCTCGACGCGCTCGGGTTCTTCCCAGGTGTGGCGGATAAGGGTTGACGGAGGCGAAGCCGAGCAATTCACCAACTTTCCGTTGGACATAAGCAATTTGCTCGTCTCGCCCGACGGCAAGTACTTAGCTTTTACCATGGAAGTTTTTCCGGAAAAAGGTTGCCCGTTCGACTCCCAGCGCCAGTTGGAGGAAAAGGCTAAACAAAAAAGCAGCGGCCGGATTTATGAGCGGCTTTTTATCCGGCACTGGGATACCTGGGAAGACGGCCGGCGGTCGCATCTTTTCGCTTTCAGCTTAGATGATAAAAAGCTTATTAAACTTATGGTCGGTATGGATGCTGATACTCCTTCCCAACCGTTCGGAGGCCCCGAAGAAATAACCTTTACGCCGGATAGTCGCGGCCTTATTTTTACCGCCCGGGATGTCGGCCGGGAGGAAGCCTGGTCAACTGATTTTGATTTATATTATGTGCCAATAGATGGCTCCCAGAAACCAGTCTGTTTGACCGAAGCCAACCCGGCCTGGGATTCGACCCCGCTTTTTTCGCCGGATGGTAAGACCCTGGCTTATCTGGCAATGAAACAACCAGGCTACGAATCAGACCGCTTCCGGGTGGTCCTTCGCGACTGGGCTTCGGGCAAAGAAAGAGTTTTGACTGAGGCCTGGGACCGGTCGCCGGCTGAAATTGCCTGGTCGCCTGACGGCCAGATTATTTACGCCACGGCGCCCAACCTCGGCCAACAATCGCTTTTCGCTATCGACGTCGCGACCGGTCAAGTAAAAACGCTCTTAAAAGAGGGGACCATAAGTTCCCCCCGACCGCTGCCGGATAAAATTATCATCGGGCTCGACCATTTAAAATCGCCAGTCGAGCTTTATTCTGTCGGGGTTGACGGGAACAACCTGAAACCCATCACCCAGGTTAATGCGGCCAACTTGGCTACCGTGAAGATGGGCGATTATGAACAATTTACCTTCAAGGGCTGGAATAACGAAACCGTTTATACCTATATTGTCAAGCCGGTTGACTTTGACTCCAGCCAAAAATACCCCGTCGCCTTCCTGATTCACGGGGGACCCCAGGGTTCCTTCAGCAATCATTTTCATTACCGCTGGAATCCTCAGGTTTATGCCGGCGCTGGTTATGCTGTAGTCATGGTCGACTTCCACGGGTCGACAGGCTATGGCCAGGCTTTCACTGATTCTATCCGCGGGGATTGGGGCGGCAAACCTTTAGAAGATTTGAAAAAAGGGCTGGCCGCCGCTTTAGCCCGCTATCTCTGGATGGACGGCGACCGGGTAGCGGCTCTGGGGGCCTCTTTCGGCGGCTACATGATCAACTGGATTGCCGGCACCTGGCCCGACCGGTTTCGCTGCTTAGTTAATCACGACGGCAACTTGGACGAAAGAATCGCCTATTTTGACACCGAAGAGCTCTGGTTTCCTGAATGGGACCACATGGGAACACCCTGGACTAACCCTCAAAGCTATGAAAAACATAACCCGATAAATTATGTGCAGAACTGGAAAACGCCGATGTTAGTTATCCACGGCGGCCTCGATTTCCGGGTAGTCGATACACAGGGCATATCTACTTTCACCGCCTTGCAACGCCGGGGAATTCCCAGCAAGCTGCTTTATTTTCCCGACGAAAACCACTGGGTGCTCAAGCCGCAAAACAGCCTCCTCTGGCACCGGACCGTCATCGGCTGGCTTGACCAGTGGTGTAAGGATAAAAAATAATAGAGAGGTGAGAAGGTCCGCTCTTTTCCAGCATTGTTTATCGCTTCTCATTCTTTATGTAGACCAATTTAGCGGCCTATAACTCCTGCCTATACCTTTCCCGGTTTAAGCTCCTTAATCACCCAAACCTTGAAAGGAGAAAAAAATGAAAACGATCATTCTTGGCGCGGGACTGGTTGGCAGGGCCATCGCCCTTGACCTGGCGACGGATAAGAGGTTCACGGTTTCCGCCGTCGACCTGAGAAAAGAGCCTCTGGAAGAACTCCGGGAAAAAGGCCTTACTTCCATCTGGCAGCAAGACCTGGCTAACCTCGAAGGAATAAAAAAAGTTATCAGGCCATATGACCTGGTTATTAACGCTCTCCCTGGGGCTATGGGCTTTCCGGTACTTCAGACTTGTTTAAAAGAAAGTAAGAATGTTGTCGATATAACTTTTTCATCCGAAAACCCTTTAGAGCTCGACAGCCTCGCCAGGGAAAAGGAAGTCACGGCGATTGTCGACTGCGGCGTGGCTCCCGGATTAAGCAACATCCTCGCCGGCTACGCCAGCACCAAAATGGATATGCCAGAATCGCTCACAATTTATGTGGGCGGCCTGCCCGTAGTTCGGAACTGGCCTTTCGAGTACAAAACGGTTTTTTCTCCGGCTGACCTCGTCGAGGAGTATCTCCGGCCGGCCAGATACCGGGAAAACGGCCAGCTGGTAATTCGAGAAGCTCTTTCCGACCCCGAGCTTATTGATTTTGAAGGGCTGGGAACCTTAGAGGCTTTCAACACCGACGGGCTGCGAACTCTTCTTACCACCCTCCCGTTTCCCTCGATGAGGGAAAAGACTCTGCGCTATCCGGGGCATCGGGAAAAAATGGCTGTTCTAAAAGCGGCGGGTTTTTTTGATTCTGAGCCCGTTGTGGTTGACGGCCAGGAAATTATCCCGCGGGCGCTTGCGACCCAACTGCTTTTTTCTCGGCTGAAGCTACGGCCGGGCGAAGAAGACCTCACCGTAATGAGGATAGTCGCCGCTGGCAAAAAAGAAGGCCGGACCGTGCAATTAAGTTTTGAACTTATCGACCGCTTTGACCGGGCCACAGGCATTCACAGCATGGCCCGGACAACAGGGTATACAGCCACGATGGCAGCCCGCGCCCTGGCTGAGGGCCTGGTTAAAAGAACAGGGATAGTCCCCCCCGAGCTCCTCGGGTTGGACGAAGATTGCCTGAAGTTCATCCTCCACGGCCTCGAAGAACGCGGGATAAAGATAAGAGTAGCGACGAACTATAATCATGCCTGAAAAAGTGAGGCAGCCGGTCTAATGCGGTCGAAAGCTTAAGGTTTTTGTGATATTTTTTAAATAAGGGAGCGAGGCGATTGCGAAACCATTCTCCGGCCGCTAAGTTTATCCTTTTTTTCCTGCTTCTCTCCGGAATCGCTGTGGCGCTCTTGTCTTCCGCCTTTAGAGAATCCCAAAAAATCGCCGTTCCTCTCGAAGAGAAACTAAGGAAACAAATAAATTCAACTTTTAAGGTGTGGATATATTTCCGGGACAAGGGGGAGGAAGTCGAAAACAGGTTAACTGCTGCCAGGTTAAATCTAAATTATAAGACCCTCGCGAGAAGGCTCCGGGTTCTTCCCGAGGAAAAAGTGGTCGATGAACTCGACATTCCCGTTAATGAAAATTATATCGAAAAAATCAGGCCTTATCTTATCAAACTCAAGCATGCTTCAAGATGGCTAAACGCGGTTTCGGCCGTGGCGACGGCTGAAAGTCTGAAGACGATTGCCTCCTGGCCAATCATAGCAAGGATAGAAGAAGTGGCCAGGCATCGCTTTAAACTGC
Organism: Candidatus Aminicenantota bacterium; assembly: GCA_037441905.1. Lineage (GTDB taxonomy): Bacteria > Acidobacteriota > Aminicenantia > Aminicenantales > CALLJL01 > CALLJL01. Next base: position 42,087 of record JBBIRF010000017.1, on the reverse strand, counting down.
CTCAGCCCGAGCCGTTGGCGGCCCCGCCGGCTGCCCGCCAGCCCGCCGGCCTGCACTCGCTGGAATACGGGCCATCTTTCACCCAGGTAAATCAAATCAGGGTGCCACCTTTACATGACCTGGGGATAAACGGAACAGGGATAACCGTCGCTCTGCTCGACTCAGGTTTCAATAACCTCGAACATGAAGCTTTCCGTCACCTTCGGGTAATTGGAGCCTGGGATTTTGTCAACAACGACCCAGATGTTGGTGACCAGCCTGGCCAGATGGGCTCAGGGGATCATGGCACCGAAACGTTAAGCGTCATCGCCGGGTTTTCTCCTGGAAAACTCATTGGCCCGGCTTACGGCGCGAATTTCCTGTTGGCCAAGACCGAAAACACCGACTGGGAAAGGCACATCGAAGAGGACGATTGGCTGGCCGGCGTCGAGTGGGCCGAGGCTCTCGGCGCCGACATCATCAGCAGCTCGCTCGGCTATCGCAGTGATTTTACCCACGGGGAGGCTGATTACACCTGGGAAAACATGGATGGCGAGACGACGATTGTAAGCCGCGCAGCGAATATCGCCGCCAGCCGGGGAATGCTCATCGTTAATTCCGCGGGTAACGAGGGGTATATCGACCCGCCGAGAAATACGCTGGTGGCCCCGGCCGACAACTTCTGGGTTTTAGCCGTCGGAGCGGTCGATTCAGCCGGCCACCGGGTTTCCTTCAGCTCAGTCGGCCCCACAGCCGACGGCCGTTTAAAACCGGATGTCATGGCCATGGGCCGCTCTGTTTACTCTGCCTCACCAGGTCAAACAGGCGGATATATTTATGTGTCCGGGACATCGTTCTCCTGTCCGCTGGTTGCCGGAGCGGCCGCCCTGGTATGGCAGATGAACCCAGACTGGACGAACTACGACGTACTCCTGGCGCTCAAGCTCACCGCGGCCAATAGCTTAACTCCCGATAACCTTGGCGGCTGGGGAGTGGTCGACGCCTTCAAGGCCGCCTTTTATCCGTTGAAGAAACTTTACCCTCCCTCTCACTTCGCGATGAAAAGAGTCGAAAATAATTTAATTTTCTTGAAAGAGTACATCGACCAGTTAAGCTGGCGGGAAAACGAAAGAAACCGGGAAAAAATTATTGCTTACCGGATTTACCAGCTGGGGTTAAAAGCAAAAAATAGCCAGTTTGCCTTCCTGGCTGAAGTAGGGCCGACGACATTTCGTTTTGACCGGCGCGGCCTGAGAGCGGGTGAAAATTTTCTTTATAAAATTACGGCGGTTAGCGCGGCCGGCGAAGAAAGCCCCCCAGACTACGTCCGTTACTGAACTGACGTCAAAAACAGAGGGAACCCAGTTCCAAACCAGACTAGAAATTATCTCCGCAACCAAACCCGCTGGCTGAACCATAATTATTATTTGTCGTATAAGAATGATAAAAGCTAAAACAACCATGAGGTTTATGGTATAAATAATTAGATTTATATAAGTAACCGGAGGCACGGATGGGTGTAATCTTGCAGGTAGAAGAGCTCAAAAAATATTACGGCCGGTTCGAGGCCCTTAAGGGCATAAGTTTCGAGGTCAACGAGGGAGAAATTTTTGGGTTGATCGGCCCGAACGGCGCCGGTAAAACGACCACTTTGCGCATCATCGCCACCTTACTCACTCTCTCTTCCGGCAGCGTTAAGCTTCTCGGCTACGACCTGAAGCAAAACCCGGAAAAATTCCGCGAAAACATCAGCTACTTGCCCGAAGAAGCAGGCGCTTACCGAAATCTTTCTGGCTGGGATTATCTTCGTTTTATGGCCCGGTTCTATGACCAGACGAACGGCCGAACCAACGAGTTTGTCGAAAGGGCGGCGCGAATCGCTGGCCTGGGCGACCGGCTAAAAGACAAAGTCGGGACGTACAGCAAAGGGATGGTGCGCAAACTCCTGTTGGGCCGCGCCCTGATGACCAAGCCAACTCTGGCCATCCTTGACGAGCCAACCTCCGGGCTTGATGTCATCAATTCCCTCGAGGTCAGGGAAATAATCAAAAGCTATGCCCGGGAAGGGCTTTCCGTGTTGCTTTCCTCCCACAACATGTTAGAAGTCGAATTTTTATCCGACCGGGTAGCTCTGATCGACCAGGGAAGAATCCTGGCCATCGGCACCCCCAGGGAACTAAAAGAAAGATACGATGCTCCTAACTTAGAGGTTGTCTTCAGGAGGGCAGTCCAATGAAAAAATTCACCAACCTGCTGGTTAAAGAAATCAGAGAGTTAATCAATAAACAGCTCATCATCTCGCTCCTTTTTACCTTTTTTCTCTTTTATTTCATCGGGAATGTAGCCCGCACCGAGGCCAAGAAAGCCGAAGCCGGCCGCAGCATCGGCGTCCTCGACTTAGACCGGTCGCCCATTTCCCGCGGGCTCGTGGAAAACCTCAGGCTTATCCGCTTCCGGGTGGAGGAGTTCGAAACCCGGGATAAAGAGGAAGCTCTGGCCAAGACACAGGAAAAGAAACTTCCCTTCTTGCTTGTCATTCCGCCGGGCCTGGGCGAAGGGGTTGAAAACCTGAAGACCAGAGAAATCGAAACCTATTCTTTCCTCCGCAGCCTTTCGCTGACTGAAGCCCGGTATGCCGACATTTTTAAGGTTGTCTTAGAAGCGACCAATAATTATCTTTCGAACGAGGTTCTTAAAAAGAAAATCCCCGACACCCCGGTCGACAACCTCAAGAAACCCATCAGGAGCCGGGACTTCGTCATTGTTCGCGACCAGAGAGCTGAAGCCTCGGCCTCGGCCATCGCGGGCTTTGTCTATTCTCAGTCGATTTTTGTCCCCATCATCCTGGCGATGATCCTTATTTATTCCTCGCAGATGGTCATTTCGGCCATAGCCATGGAGAAACAAAACAAGACGCTCGAAACGTTGCTCACTGTTCCCATCTCGCGTTCGTCGATTGTCGCCGCCAAGATGCTGGCTGCAGGAATTGTCGGTCTACTTTCAGCGTTTATCTATATGGTAGCCTTTCGCTGGTACATGAAAGGCCTTACTGGAGACCTGAGCCAGGCAGCCGGAAGCATAACTTCGGTGATTAAGCAGTTAGGGCTTTCGCTGACGGCGGGCGGGAGTGCTATTCTCGGCGTTTCTCTTTTCTTAGCGATTCTCTGCGCCCTGGCCTTAGCCACGATCCTGGGGGTTCTGGCCGAGGACTACCGGACGGCCCAAAGCTTGATCATGCCGCTTGTTTTTCTGGTGATGATTCCCTACCTTCTGTCTATCTTCACCGACCTGAAAAGCCTTTCGCTTCCGGCCAAAATACTTATCTACGCTATTCCCTTTTCTCACTCTTTTATGGCCGTCCAAAACATCGTTCTGCATAATTACCAGGCAATAGCTATGGGAATAATTTATTTGCTCGCCGTTTTTATCATCCTTGTTGTTGCCGCTGCCCGCATCTTTTCTACGGACCGCGTCCTGACGATGAAACTCCGCTGGCGGCGCAAAGCAGTCGTTTTATGAGACAAGATTCCTGTTTTCGCCGGCTTCTCCAATCTTGAGGGGTTAAATAAAAGAGATAAAAGCCCTTCCCTGCCCTGCCGAAAGAGTAAGGCCTTCATCGTTGAGGTAAAGGGGGGGCTGAGCCACATCCTCCGCTTGCGGTGGCTCCTTGAGAAAGACTTAAAGCCTTGGAGAAAAATTATCGGGTTTAAAAAAAAACAAGAAAGGAGGCCCAAAGTCAGGCTCTTCCTGGCACTATGACCAGCTCATCTTGGTCAGCTGAGAGGCCAGGAGAATGAAGCTGAGACCATGGCTATTAACGACTAAAAGCATTTTGTAATATATTTATGCCGATGATGCCAGAAAACCGGACGTGGCTTGAAATTCTGCGGGTTCGCGTTTCTCCCCGGTCTGAAGACTATGTCAAGAACAAGAATCAGTTTCAACTCCACTCGCTGCTGACGGAACAGCGTCATCCTGTAACCTGGAACTTGAGCCAGGTCATCAAAAAAGATGTGGCCGAGGGGCTGAAGCTTCTTTTTAAAGTCGACCAGGATATCCCGCGACGGCTGGAAAAAATGGCCGCCGAGGAAGCGGAGATAGCCGTTCTGGAGCAGGCCGCCTGTTCGGCCGTCAACGCCATCCTCAAAGGCAATAAGCTTTTCTTTTACGGTTGCGGTTCAACCGGTCGTCTGGCCAAGTTTATGGAAAGCACCCTGTGGCAGCCTTTCTGGAGAAAAATAAAAAGACACCGCTTAAGCAAGAAAATCTTTTCTTTCCTCCCTGCCGATATCGAAGAGAGGGTTATCGGCGAGATGACGGGCGGCGACCGGGCGCTTATCAGTGCCCTCGAAGGCCTCGAAGACCTCGAGCTCGTCGGCCGGCTGCAGGTGCGAGAAAGACAGGTAACCAGGGGCGATGTCGTCTTCGCCGTTACCGAAGGGGGCGAAACTTCTTCAGTTATCGGAGCGATCTTGGAAGCGGCCGAGATGTGGTTGGAAAAACCAGGGAAAAATGGAATCGGGAAAAAAGAAGAAAAGCCAGGCGGCCATCCCCGAGAAAACGGAACCGGGACGGATAAAAACTCGGGCAGTCAAAGGCCGCGGGGTGATTTTGAGAGGCAAAATTCGCCGCCTGAAATTCGGGAGGAACTAAAAGACGAAGCGCGGCGTCATCTTTATTTTGTTTTTAATAACCCTGAGGAGCTCCTTTTTCCGTTCGAACGGAGCCGCCGAGTCCTTACGCATCCGCTGATTACCAAAATAAACCTGACCACCGGTCCGCAGGCGATCACCGGTTCGACGCGGTTGCAAGCGACGACCATCGAAACTTATGTCCTCGGGCTCATCCTCGAAAGGGCCATTTTTCTTCTCCTCGCTCGAGGGCTTGAGCCGGAAGAGTTAGCCCAGCTGGGGTTTAAGGAAGAGCCGAAGTGGCCGCAAAGCCTCCGGAGTTTTGCCGCCCTTCCCGAAATCCTTCTCTCCCAGGCCAACCAGCTCGCCGCCTTTACTTCTCTCGAGGCAGAGACCTACGCAAGAAAAAGACGGACCACTTATCTGGCTAAGGGGGCTCTGCTTACCGTCTTTATTGACGGCGCGGAAAGAAGTCCGACCTTCCACCTCTTCCCTCTTGACTCGGTCGAGTTAAAAAGAAGACGCTGCTGGTTTCAGGTATGGACCGAAGCGGCTAATAAGCGGCAAGCCTGGCAAAAGCTTTTGGGTAGAAAATTCCACGGGCTCGACCCGGCGTTTTATTATCCTGCCCTGGAAGAAAAAATAACCGACCCCTACCTAAGGGAGGCCGCTCTCAAGAGTATTCTCCGGGCTGGAAACGAAGAGCAAGACCGTTATGATTTTTCTTTCTCTGCAAGCAATCTCGAGCGCCGCTCTCCCGGCACGGGGGATTTAGGCGTGATAGTCGCCGTCGAGCCTGACCTGAGGAAAATAAATGCAGGCTCGGCGACGTTCAGTCGCTTTATCGACCTCTGCCGCGAGAGAAAGACCAGGTTGGTTTTAATTTTTACTGCTTCTTTGCCCCCGGATAAATTCCGAGAAAAAATAAAGAATATTTACTCTCAGCTTCAAGCCAGCCATTCCGTTTTTTACCTCCGCTCCCCTGTTGAGAATGACCCCCTTTTTTTAAGACAACAACTGCTTTTAAAAATGCTCTTGAATGCCCATTCAACCGCTGTCATGGCTCTCCTCGGCCGCGTCGTCGGGAACACGATGACGGCGGTCAACCCGAGTAACCTCAAGCTTATCGGCCGGGCCACCTACCTGATAATGAGCCATGTCAACGACACTGTGACCTCGTCAGAATGGAAAGAAAGATTCGGCCGAACAAAACCGATGTCCTATGCCGAGGCCAACGCCTTGCTTTTTGACGCCATGGAGCGGTCGGCCGGGAAAGAAGACGAACAGAGCGAAGTGGAACTATGTATCATCCGGGCGCTCGAAGCCCGCCGACGTCAACGCTTCGTCTCCTGGGAAGCCGCCGCCAAAATCGCCGCTTCTGGAGGGCTCGAAAACTATCTTTGCCGTTTTAACCCTCGCCTGCGCTATTCCAATTAAGGCTAAAATCAAATAGTGATTCAGAACGACTGACATGATATTTCTTTCCCGACAAGCTAACAAAAATTAGAGCCCTCTTAAAAACAGACTTGCCCGCAAATGCCAATTCTTCAGCGGAGGCAAGGCCGTTTTTGTCTTCGGGCGGCCTCGGTGTTTTTTTCCCCTGGAATTTAATGCATGAGGCCGACAAGACTTTAAAACGCGCAGCCATAAACTCGAAAGTTTCCGGAAAGAGGCAAGGTTACTTTCTTAAACCAACCCGCCTGAATTAGCCAAAATTATTTTGTCTATTTGTTCCAGGTGTTTATAATAGAAGGCCACCGAATCAGGAGGTAAAGAGATGGACAGACAGCCAAACAGCCGGCTAAGAAATCTCTCTCTTTTCCCGGGGCTGTTGCTTTGGCTCCTATTATCAGCTCATGGCCTATTTCCCTGCACCGTGGCTGTTATTTCCGGTAAAGCGACCCCCGACCGTCGGCCGTTGCTCTGGAAAAACCGCGACGCCTCTGACATCGACAACAAACTCGTTTATATTAAGGGACCTAAATTTGCCTTTATCGGGCTGGTCAATGCCCGGGACAAGGAAAACCAGAATGTCTGGGCTGGAATTAACAGCCAGGGGTTTGCAATTATTAACGCTTTAGCCAGCGATTTAGCCGAAGACGAAAAGGCCGCTGCGGAGAATGGCCGACTGATGCGGCTGGCTCTGGGAGAATGTAGCGGGGTGGCCGAGTTCGAAGCCATGCTCGTCAAGACAAACGGCCAGCGGCAGGTGGCGGCTAACTTTGGGGTAATCGATGCTTACGGCCAGGCTTGTTTTTTCGAAACCTCGAAGACAAAGTTTGTCAAGTTTGACGCCAACGACCCTCGGGTGGCTCCATTCGGTTACATCATCCGGACAAACTTTGCTTTTACCGCGGCCGAAAAATTCAGGGGAGGTGGCTATATTCGGTTTGAACGGGCTTCGCATCTGTTTGAGAAAGCCTTAGCAGAAAATCGGTTGGACCTGAGGTTTATCCTTCAGGAAGCGGCCCGTGATTTGGTCAACGAAAAACTTCACTCCTACCCCCTGACAACTGGATTACCCGACGACCCGGCAAAACCACTTTACATTAATACGAACGATACCATTAATCGCAACTCAACCGTGGCGGTAACTGTGTTTCACGGGGCAAAAGAACCACAAAAAGCCCATCTGGCCACCATGTGGACAATTCTGGGGCAGCCGATTGCCTCAGTGGCCGTCCCCGTATGGGTCATGGCGCCTGAAATTCCAGCCCCTCTCAACCAGGGCCCGACCGCTCCTCTTAACGACGCGGTCAAAGCACTCGTCCGCTATCTTTATCCTGATAGTCGCGGGCACATGCCGCAGTACCTGAATGTAACCCGGTTGCGCACGTATGGCAACGAAGGCGTCCTGGCTAAACTCCTCCGGATAGAAAACGAGGTGCTAACCAGAACGATGGAGAAAATGACGGCATGGGAAAATGTTATGCCCTCGGTCGAAGAAGTGGCTAATTATGAAAAAAGCCTCGCTGCCTTTGTGCTTGAAGCCTTGAAAGCAGCTTTTCCTGACCTCTAAAAATGGGGACACTTTCTATATTTCCTATTTTTTCCCCACAGCAATGCCGCCAAATTTTTTCCCTCATTTTCTCCGCCTGGGGAGAAGTCGACGAAAGAAGAGGAACCGGGCTATTGAATTTCAGACAGACAGACAGACAGACAGACAGACAGACAGACAGTCAGTCAGTCAGTCAGTCAGTCAGTCAATCGCTAGGTAGGTGAGGGGAAGGAAGGACAGAGATATTGTTTAATTGATTGATTATAAATGGGGGGGAGAGAGAGTGAGTGAGTGAGAGTGGGCAGAGAAAATTTCCTGGCCAAAATTAGCTTAAGCCAAAACCAGAGAGGAATAGCCTTCAAAATGGAAAGCAGACAGAAGGAAAGAAAAAATCAAATCATAAGACCTTATCTGAAGCCTTATTTCATTGGCTTTCTTGCTTTTTTGAGCTTGGTTTGCCTTTTTGCCGGCAAGAGTGCGGCCGAAGAAACCGAGTTCCGATTAAGCCGGCTGGCAAGAGTCGAGTGTCAGCTCGACGGGAAACTGGAAGAAGATTTCTGGAAACAGCTGGAGCCCATCAGCCGCTGGTACCAACTCTGTCCTCAGGAAGGCGAACAGCCTTCTGAAAAAACCGCCATGTGGCTGGTTTACGATGCAAGCGCCCTCTACTTAGGAGCAAAGCTTTATGTTCGCCAGGCCTCTTCTATTATTTGCCGCAACCTCGAAAGAGACAGCTACCAGCCAGACCAGGACGCCGTGGGCCTCATCCTCGACACCCTGAACGACAACCGGACCGCCTATGCCTTCATCGTCAATTCTTCCGGAGTCCGGACTGACCTGGCCATAGCCAACGATGCTGAAAGCATGCAGCCTCAGGTGGGAAACAAAGATTGGAACGCTTTCTGGGACGCGGCCGCGGCCAAGGATGACGGATGCTGGACAGTCGAAATGCGCATTCCTTTCTCCAGCCTGCGCCTCCTCGAACAAAACAATTCAGCCACGGTGGGCATAATCCTCTGGCGGTACGTCGCCTGCAACGTCGAGTACGACGTTTTCCCCCCAATCCTGAATAAATGGCAATTCAGCGCTTATAAACCCAGCCAGGCTCTCGATGTAAAGCTCGAAGGAATAAAGCCCTCCCGGCCTGTCTACATCAAGCCTTATTTGCTCGGCGGAAGAGAGCACCGGAACGTTTTCAACGAATCCGTCCTCGCTTACGAATCGGCAATTACCTGGAGGCGGACGGCCGGTCTCGATTTAAAGAGCAACCTGACCTCTAATTTTGTCTTGGACGTGACTCTTAACACCGACTTCGCCCAGGTTGAGGCTGATGATCAGCAAGTTAATCTGACTCGGTTCGACCTGTTTTTTCCTGAAAAGCGCGATTTTTTCCAGGAGCGCTCGGACCTCTTCTCCTTCCGGCTGCCTGGTGGTCCCCAGACTTTGTTTCATAGCCGGACAATCGGTCTTATCGAAGAAACGGCCGTCCCTATTCTCGCCGGAGTCAGGCTCACAGGTCGAAGCGGCCGCTTCGAGTTAGGCCTCCTGGAGATGCAGACTGATAAGGCTCGAGTCGATGGGCAAGAGTATCCAGCAGAGAACTTTGGAGTTTTCCGGTTGAAAAGAGCCACTGACGCCAACGGTTCTTATGTTGGGGCTTTGTTCACTACCCGGACCGACTTTAAAGGCAACTACAGCCTCCTTTCCTGCCTGGATGCTGATATCAGGTTTAAGGGAGACAACCACTTTCGGCTGCAAATCGCCGAGAGCTTCGAACCTCAGGCTCGACCTGAGAAAAGCCTCTTCGCCACTGTTTCTGTAAGCAATCAGGTCCGCCGGGGGCTTTCCTACGGGATATCGGGGATGCATCTGGGAACTCAATTTAACCCGGCTCTTGGGTTTATTTATCGGAACGGGATTAATCGGCTGGGCAGCCGCTTCGGCTACACCTGGTTTCTCAGCCGCTCCCCCCTCGTTCAGTACCACGGTTTCCAGAACAGGGCGGAAGCGGTCTGGAATCTGGCGGCCGATAGGTTTGAAACTTTCGAAGATACCATCGAGTGGCGATTTCTCTTTCGTTCCGGCGCCACTTTCGAAGCCGAAACGAAGTTTATTCGGGAATGGCTGAGTGAACCTTTTTCGGTGGGCGAAGTCGAGATTCCTTCCGAAGAATATAGGTTTGCTTACACCACGTTACGGTTCGAAAGTTCTGCCGGCAAACCGTGGCGCTTAAAGCTCGAAACCCAGGACGGCGGCTACTACGGGGGCTCGCAGCGCGGAATTCTTTTTGGCCCTTCAGTTACGCTCAGCTCCCACCTTACTCTCAGGCTGGAGTACAACTGGAATCGAATAAAGGTTCCGGCCGGCCGTTATGAGGCCCATCTTGCCCGCTTCCGAATTCAATCCGCCCTCAGCGCCAAGCTTTCGGCCAACGCCTTCGTCCAGTACAACAGCGACACCAGGGAAGTATCCACTAATTTCCGGGTTCGGTATAACCCCCGCGAAGGAGTCGATTTATACCTGGTTTATAACGAGGGGTTAAACACAGAGCTTGAAAGGGCTTTTCCCCGCTTACCCAGGTTCAATAACCGGGCGATTTTATTAAAATACAGTTATACTTTCCTCGTCGATTAGCCGCAACCGATTGGCTTCCAGCCCTTGAGTTCTGACATCATGACCGCCCAAGCACAACCTACACCGGCCCGGACAGAAATGGCTTGAAAAGGACAGTTGCGAGCGCAGGCGCCGCACTCCATACACCGGTCTCGGTCGAGGAGGCAGGCGCGGCCATTCTCCATCTGGAAAAGACGTTGGGGACAAACTTCAGCACAGCGACCACAACCGGTGCACTTCGCCGGTTCGTAATTAAGCGTAGTCACATTCTTTAGATAGCGATGGGCTTTCATTGGCTCTCCCCTTCACCAAACGCCGCTGAGGTCGGCTACTAATAAACCAAACCCAAGGATGGCGGAAACAACAATCAGCGGGACGGCTATTTTCATTTCTTTGACCACTCCCGAAAGCGAAGTATAGGTGGAAGAACCGGTAAAATTCAGTGCCAGATAAGCGGCAATTCCCGGCAGGAGTAAGAAATTTGTGGTTGCCCTAATCCAGTTGGTTGGACTGGAGAATAATAACCCCTGATTGAGGTTGACCAACCAAGCCCATAAAAGCCCGACCAGCCAGCCCTTCCAGGAAAAAGCTCTTCCTGGAATCCAGGGGAGGAAGACGGGAACGAGGATACTCCCCGCTAAAATAGCCCCAAGATAAGGATAAAGAACTTTCCAGGAAAGCAAGTTAACGCCTAGAGGACGTAAAGCTAAAAGAATTAGGAGGACGAAAAAGAGATACTTGATGACAAGCGAAAGCTCAACGGGAACAAGAACAAGCCTGTCTAAGAGGTTGAAACGCACCTGTCTCATTTGCTCCGAAGCGACCAGGCCGTGTCCCAAGAACTGCTTAATGTCGGCCGCTCTAACTGGACCATAAACCACTTTGAACCCTGTCCGCCGCGCCACTTCGTGAGCCGCGACACCCGGGGCGCCAAGCTGAGGAAGAATCAACGTCCCTCGGGGGGAAAGCCGGAAAAGCCTGGTCTTTCTGATGCGTTCGATAAGCTCTTCTGTCCCGAAGGTCCCTTTGCCGGCAGCACACCAGACGTTAATTCCTGCTGTATTTAATACCAGAATCCAGGCGTTAAGGCCGTCAAGATTTTTCCGCAGGTGGTCAAAGCTGAGCTTATAATTAGCGGAGACAAAAATATAAGAGTCTCTACCGGGCTGGCCGACAGCATACAACCCCGGCCTGACGCTGAAACTCATCCTTCTGAACCCGAGTCTGACCAAAATCCCGGCGAGCTTATCTTTCCAGCCGAGCTTGGTGGCCACAACCGGTACCGGTCCGACCGGTGTTTCAACCTGTCCTAAAACCCACCCTTTTTCGGAAACGTATTTCACTTTCGAGTTCGCGGGCTCTTCGGCCGCGGGGCTGCCGCAGCAGCCATGACAATCGCAGGTTATTTCGGGTTGAGACTTTTTATCTTTTTCCATTCGAGGTTTCCTCGCCTCGGAATAAACAGGTATCAGGACAGCAGCGAGCCTTTTGATTAAAATCATGAACCGCCGCCGCGAATAAACAAACGGCGTCGACCACCTCGTCCCTTTTTTCCGCGGGAATAAGCTCCAGGATTCGGCTAAAATAGGAGTTAAAAAGATTTTCGAGTCGCGAAAAGACTTGCTTTCCCTGTTCTGTCAAAGAAATGACGATGTAGCGCCTGTCTTTCTCGTCGGTCAACCTGTTTACCAACCCCAGAAGAACAAGCCCGTTAATGCATCGACTGAGAGTGCTTGGGTCAAGGCCGAGTGAGGAGGCCAGAGTAACCAGAGCCACTGGCTGCCGGTAACCTATTTCCATGAGCGTATGGCATTGGGCGAGAGTAAGTCCGCAGCATTCTCCTTGTTCGCGGAAACAGTCGTTTAGCTCCATCTGGAGCTGCCTGAGGCTGTGTCTCAATAGCCTGATTTTTTCTTCATTCAGCATGATATTATTGTAGATTACAATTATTGTATTTGTCAATTATTTTAGCCAGCCCCTAAATCTTTATTACTTGTTTTTATCTGACTCGATTAGAGGGCCGGAAAAACTTCTGGCCTTCAAGGAAAGCTTTCCCGATAATTATTTTCCTTCAGCGTTATTATGGCAGGCAAATATAATTTGTTTTTTCTAATTTAATCCCCGAAAGTAAACCCGATTCGGTGGAGCGATGATCATCAGAAGTTCATCAGCTCAAATGTAGAGAAAAGAATTATCCAACTTCTTGTTTATCGCCCGAAGGCCTTAAAGTTCATCAACTTAAACTTTGATAATGAGAAAAAAATATATTCAGCGACTTTAATATTAAACAATGCTGCGACGTTCGGGAACCGGTTCAACATCCTGATTTCTTAATATCGCTTCCACGCCAGGAGTTAAAGCGGAGTCCGAGGCCTAAGAAACCCGCCTCTCTTTTCCTCAGCGGCAAAAACCAGTTCTCGAGAAGCCGCCCTCGGCCGCGGTTTTGCTTAACCAGTTAAGGGTTCGCCCGAAGGTTCACCCGCGAAAGTAGAGATAAGCCCAGAGGATGACAAGCAGCACTATAGCTGAGGCGATAACATCGCCAGCTCCCCAGCTTGCTCTCGTTCTCATTTTATCTTCTTCAGTCCGCGTGCCGTAAGTTAGCCCGGTAATCTTCTGGTAGTCAGGCTCAGCCGTAAGATAGCTGACCGCGACCATCACTCCGATGCAGATAATAAAAATGAAAATACTGTAGTACTGGAAAAAGATGTGGTTGACCACCCATAAAAAGGAGCCTTCAGGATAAGAAAACCCCTTAATCAACTTCACGGGGGTATCCACGGCTAACCGGAAGAGCCCCAGGACAAACCCGGTAATCAGGGCTGCCAGACATCCTTTGCCGTTCAGCCTTTTCATGAAAACGCCCAGGAAAAAGACGACAAAGATGGGCGGGGCGAGATAGGCCTGGACACCCTGGAGATAATCATAAAGCCCCTTGCCTCCCCGAATGACCGGAATCCAGAACAAGCCAATTAAAACCATGACTGAAGTCGCCAACCGACCCACCCACACTAGCTGTTGCTGGGTGGCTTTAGGCCTGAGCCGGGAGTAGAAATCCATCGTGAACAAGGTGGACGAGGCGTTGAACACGCCGGACAGCGAGCTCATCAGAGCAGCCAGAAGCCCGGCAACCACGATTCCCCGAACACCCACCGGAAGCACGTGGGCAACAAGAAGCGGGAAGGCTTTTTGGGCTTTGTCTCTTAGGAGCTCGCCGGCTGGCCCAAAAAATTCTTGCTGGATGGCCGCAACCTTGCCGCTCTTCGCTAAGGCAAAGGCAATCATTCCCGGGATGATGAAAATAAAAACCGGAGATAGTTTAAAGAAGGCGGCTGTTATCGACCCGCGCCTGGCTTCCTTCTCGTCTTTGGCCCCAAGGGCCCTCTGGACTATGTACTGGTCGGTGCACCAGTACCAGAGCCCGATCACTGGCGCACAGAAAAGCATTCCTAACCAGGGATAATTATCGTTGAAATACCAGGCCATCCGGCCAGCCTCTTTTACCGGCGCCCAGGTACCTTGAACCCCATCAGGAACTAAAGGCTTCCACAGGTTAAACATTTCAGACCCGGCCACCTCCCGCAGGACACTCCAGCCACCAAGAGCTTTTAGACCAAAGACAGTCACCAGAATGCCGCCGAGCACCAGGACGATGGTCTGCATGGCTTCGGTATAAGCCACGGCCCTGAGCCCGCCTAAGATAGTATAAATGCCGGTAAAGACTATCACCAGGATAGACCCAATCCAGAAGCTGTCGAGGCCGAGGAAGCGGACTTCGGGCAGAAGGACGCTAAAAACCACCCCGCCAGCAAAAATGCCAACGGCAATCTTCGTCAGGATGTAGGCCACCAGCGAAATAAGCGAAAGGACGGTCCTGGCGTGGGGCGAAAAACGCTTCTCCAAAAACTCGGGCATGGTGAAGACTTTCGAGCGCATGTAAAAAGGCACCATTACCCAGGCTAAGACCAGAAGGCACCACGCATGAAGTTCGTAATGGGCCATGGCCACGCCGTCAGTTGCTCCCGAACCCGCCAAACCAACCAGATGCTCCGCCCCGATGTTAGAGGAGAAGATGGAAGCTCCGACGATGAACCAGCCAAGATGGCGGCCGGCCAAGAAATAATCAGTCGAAGTCCGTTGTCCCTGCTTGATGGCCAGGTATGACAGCCCGACAATAATCAAAAAATAGAGGGCCACGATTACCCAGTCAATCGGATAGAGGGCACTCATCATTCTTTCCTTTCAGTCGGAAAATGATATTAAATATATCAGGGGAAAAATTATCATCAATTAAATTTCATTTTCAAGTATAAAAAATTAGGGAAATTTTCTATATTTCCTATTTTTATCCTGGTCTTGCGGCTGCGGAAAAAATGACTGGAATTATGCCGAGCCGGACACGGCCTCTGCTGCGATAGCTCCCGGTTTGTAGATGACGCCTATCGCCGAAAACCTGCGCCTCGTTCCACGTCTTCCTCTTGATGATATAAATTACGGCCTATCGCGCTTTTTGGGTATCATAACATCTTGCCCGCTGCTTCATCCCTTCCCAAGATGCAATGTTTCCTTTTTCCAGAACCCCGGGTATTTATCTATCCCTTGAAACGTTTGGCTTCAAAGCAAAAAACCTCAACGGGGCTCTAAGGTTATTGAAACTAAATTATGATAAACTCGACTTAAAAAAGAGACGAAGGCAAGAAGGGAAAATGTCCTGCCAAGAAAAAAGAGAGCCGATAAAGCAATGCGAAGAGGCTGAAACAACGGAAAGATAAATGGAAAATTCAAACCCAAAAAAGGAATAAACATGGAAAAAACAAAAATAGAAAAAGCATTGACAGCGGACCTTGCCCAGGTTTCAGCTCTCCTTAGAGAAAACAGACTGCCTACGGCTGGAGTCGAAGCGCTCCTTCCTAATTTATTGGTAATTAGAGAAGGCCGAAGAATTATCGGTTGTGCGGGGCTGGAGATTTACGGCCAGGCTGGCCTTCTGAGGTCGGTGGCCGTGAGTCGCGACCGAAGGAACAAGAGAATCGGGACTCTCTTAACCAGGGCGGTTTTGGATTTAGCCCGCGAAAAACAAATCCGGCGCCTCTTCCTGCTGACGACGACCGCCAGCGGTTTCTTCCAGAAACTGGGTTTTAAGGAAGTAGAAAAAAAGGCGGTTGACTCGGCCGTCAAGAATTCACTCGAATTCTCCTCCCTCTGCCCTGAAACTGCCGTCGCCATGGTTATTTTTCTGGATTAATTTTAAGGGGCGACGGCGCAGTGCTTAATTTAGTTTGGAAAAAACAAATTGCTTGCCAAGCAGGAAGGGAAGGTTTTTCCCGGCATGTTCATTCCAAAAGCGACAGGACGAAGTTTTCTTTTCTTGCGACCTAAATTTCCGACTAAGAACTGGTTGCCCCCGCCATTCTATTTATTTAGAATGAAAGGCCAATGAGGGGATTTTCTGTTTTAGACCTGGTCATAGTCGTAATCTATCTGGTCGGAGTAGCGGTAGCCGGCGTCCTTCTGGCTGGAAAACAAAAATCGGCCCGGGATTATTTTTTGGGAGCTCACATGGTGCCCTGGCCGGCCGTCCTTCTCTCGATTGTCGCCACGGAAACCAGCGCCCTCACGGTTATCAGCGTGCCCGCGGTTGCCTATACTGGAGACCTGACCTTTCTCCAGATTACCTTCGGCTACTGTTCAGGCCGAATAATTGTGGCCACTCTTTTTCTCCCTCGTTATTTTGCCAGCCGCTTATCAACGGCTTACGAATACTTGGGCCAGCGGTTCGGCCAGGGGTTGAGGGCTGCCGCCAGCCTCACTTTCATGGTTACCCGCCTCCTGGCTGACGGCGTCCGGGTTTTTGCCTGCGCCATTCCAGTAGCGATGATTTTTCGACTGCTCGGTTTCCAGACCTCCCCTTATCTCCTTTATGCGCTTTCGATCATAATCGTCTGCGCGGTCACTCTTCTCTACACCTACCTTGGGGGGTTAAGAGCCGTCATCTGGACTGACGTCATCCAGCTAAGTCTTTATCTCGGTGGCGCCGTCCTGGCTCTGGCTGTTATAGTTTCGCGCCTTCCCGAGGGTATCGCTTCAGCCGTTTCTTTGCTGAAAGAGCAACAAAAGCTTCGCTTTATTGCCTTTGGCCTTAACCTTTCCCCTAAAGCCTTCCTGGCTCAGCCATATACTTTTTTTACGGCGCTCGTCGGCGGCGCCTTCTTCTCCCTGGCGTCCCACGGGACTGACCAGCTTATCGTCCAGCGCCTTCTGGCCACCAGGAAACTCCGGTCGAGCCAGCAGGCCCTGATTGGCAGCGGAGTCATAATCATTCTTCAGTTTGCCCTTTTCCTGGCTGTCGGGCTTTTGCTTTTCGTTTTTTATCAGGGCCAGAGTCCGGCGAACCTCGGTTTGGCCACGGCCGACGAAGTCTTTATCAAGTTCATTGTCGACCAGATGCCCCCTGGAACTTCTGGATTAATTATCGCCGCCATCCTGGCTGCGGCTATGAGTACCCTGGCTTCAGCTATTAACTCTCTGGCGGCTTCAACCAGGTTTGATTTCCGATGGCGCCGCCTGGAAAACTCCGCCGAGTCAACCAGAGACCTGCGGGCTTCCCGGAAATTTTCGCTCGCCTGGGGCTTGATAATCTTGTTTTCCGCCCTGTTTCTGGCTCATCTGCAATTAAACTCCCCGGGGAAAAGGCCGGCCGTGGTTGAGCTTGGGCTGGGGATAGCCTCCTATACTTACGGAGGCCTGCTCGGCGTTTTCCTCCTGGGGCTCTTGTGCCGGAAAGCCGGGAAAAAACAGGCCTTTCTTGGGTTTTTCTCCGGGCTTATCGCCCTGCTATTCTTAGTCAAAGGACCGGTCCAAGACATTTTGCCGGGAGAGGGACTGACGATTGCCTGGCCGCTTTATGTCGTCGTCGGGTCGGCTGTCGTCATTGGCGTTGGAACATTCGCCTCTATTAGAAAAAGGCCAAAAACCGGTTAGGTCCCGAAAACAGAAGCCTTTGGGGGAAGTCAAAACCAGCCCGTTAAACCCTTGAACAACCCTCCTGGCTGACCAAAACCGTTTGATTGACAGCTCATTTTGCCGCCATTTATAATGAATAAGTTCTTAAAGGGGAAGGTGGCCACGTGCCCGAGCCAGTAAGTTTCCCGAATGAATCATCTCCCCCCATTTCCCTGCCAGCTGATGAATCCCACCTGGTTTTCCGCCTTCGCGACCCCGGTGAGCGGCTTGATTCGCTCGATTTCTTGAGGGGCGGCGCCATTTTTTTCATGGTTTTGCTGAACGCCCTTTATTATTATGAATCGGTCCCTTCCTGGCTGAAACACGCCCCCGACGACGGCCTCACTCTGCCCGACCTCGGGGTGCCCATTTTTCTTTTTGCTCTCGGCCTTTCGTACCAGATTTCCTGGAGACGGTGGTTGGAAAGAACGGGGAAGAAAAAAGCAGTCCACCATTTTCTCCTGAGGTTTTTCTTGCTCTGGGCTTTTGGTTTTTGGGGCGAATTAATGGTTTTCGGTCATTTCACCTGGGGCGTCCTGGCGACGATCGGCACGCTTGGCCTCTTTTGCCTGCCTTTCTTCTTCTTTCCTCCTTTGCCCCGCCTCCTCATCTCGTTTTTTCTTCTTCTCGGCTATCAGACAAGCCTCGCCCTTGGTCTTCCTGTCTACTTTATCGAGGACGGCTTGGGCGGCCCGGTGGCCGTCATGGCCTGGAACTTTCCGGTTCTGGTGGCGGCAAGCCTTGGTAAATGGATAAACGAGCGCTCTTTTTCTAAGAAGATGAGCCAGGCCTTGGCTGCAGGTCTCTTGCTAACCCTGGCTGGCCTCCTCGCTTCTTATATAATCCCCTTTAATAAACACAAGGTCTCGCTTTCTTATGTTCTTTTCACCACTGGCGTGAGCCTTGTTATTTTCCTCGTTTCCTTCATCGTGTGCGACATCTGGAAGTTCAAGGTGCCTGTTTTTACCATCTTGGGGAAAAACCCGCTCGTGGTTTACATGGCGAGCGGTATTTTAACCCTGGGCTTAAACGCCGTCACGCCGCTTGATGCCTCCCTAGGTTTGCTTTTTGCCGAAAGCCTGCTTATCCTGGCGATAAATTATGGCCTCACCGTCTGGCTTGATAAGCAGGGTATCGCCCTCCGGGTTTAAACTTTCTGTTTTCGGCGGCGCAAGCTTGAACTCGGCGGGATAAAAGTTTATCATTGACGCTTCCGATGGCGTCACCAAAATACTCCGTCATCCTGCCAACTTTCAATGAAAGCGAGAACATCGCCGCCCTGATTAAAGATTTTTTTTCTCTCCTGGGCGAGGAAACAGAAGTCATCGTTGTCGACGACGACTCACCCGACTTGACCTGGCAAGTGGTTGAGGAAATGACCCCCGCCTATCCCTCCCTGAGGCTTATCCGCCGGCGAAAAAATCCCGGGCTGGTGCCCTCGCTTAAAGAAGGCATCGCTGCTTCCAGAGGAGAAATAATTATCTGGATGGATGCTGACGGCTCGATGCCGGTAGAAAAAGTCCCGGAGCTCCTTAAGGGAATCGCCGCCGGATACGACCTGGTAGCCGGGAGTCGATTTGTTCCTCAGGGAGGCGTCGAGCTCGTCTGCGGCGGGCCCGACTCGATGACCGCTTTTTTCCTGAGTCTCGCCCTCAACCGGTGGTGTCAACTCTGGCTTGGCTGCTGGTTTCACGATTTTACCAGCGGGTTTGTCGCCGTCAGAAAATCAGCCCTCCAAAAAATCAAGCTGCGGGGTGACTACGGGGAATATTTCATCTCTCTGGTCTATGACCTCCACCGCCTGGGCTATCGCCTTCTCGAAATTCCTTACATCAACCGGCCCCGTCGTCACGG
Source organism: Candidatus Aminicenantota bacterium (assembly GCA_037441905.1). Lineage (GTDB taxonomy): Bacteria > Acidobacteriota > Aminicenantia > Aminicenantales > CALLJL01 > CALLJL01. Next base: position 23,010 of record JBBIRF010000017.1, on the reverse strand, counting down.
CCAGTCTAAGACCGGTCTTACCTTTGGCGACTATCTTCGCCGCGGCTGGAAATATCTCTGCTTGACACTTCGCCTTAGATTAATATCATAATCCCGTGAGCTAAATGAATTCGCCTTTGATTGAACGAATTACCGCCGGCGAGGAAACCGTAGCCCTGATTGTTCGCCACCAGTTTGCTACACCCGGCGCTAATTTTTTTACTCCGCCCGACTGGCCGCAGCAACTCGGTATGCTGGTGTATGAAAAAGGCAAAAGGATCAGGCCGCATAAGCATCGTGCCTTGCGCCGGGAAACCGAAACTTTTACGGAAGTTCTAATCCTGATTGCCGGGAGAGTCAAAGTCGACCTTTTTGATTCACACCACATCCAGGTCCAGTCAATTATTCTCGAGCCCGGGGATTCGATTCTCTTCGCTTCTGGCGGTCATGCCGTCGAAATCCTGGAGGACGCCAAGATATTGGAAGTAAAACAGGGACCTTATATTGGCCAGGAAGAAAAGGAGTTTATTTAAGCTTCCTCCGGGAAAGCGCGGGTTGACAGGCGGAAACAAAACCCTCAAAATAAACGATAACTCAGTTGTGACTCGGCCAGAAAATGAACGCGCGAGGGCCAAAGGGCGGCGGGCATTTTTTGCCTTTTTTTCTGTTCGCTCTTCTGACCATCGTAATGACCTACCCGCTGCCTCTTCATCTGAGCGACCATCTTCCTTCTGACCTCGGCGACCCGCTGCATCATGTCTGGTTAATCGGCCGTAACCTGGCTAAGATTAAAGAGGGGTTGGCCGATTTTTTCGACGCCGGTATTTTTTATCCTCATCAAAACACCCTGCTTTATGGTGATTATGTGCCGGCGCTAACTTTGATGGCGGCTCTGCCGGCTTTTCTCACCCGGAATCTGGTCGTCGCCTACAACCTCCTCTGGCTCTTTTCTTTCTTCTTGGCCGCTCTGGGAGCTTATTTACTGGTCTTTCATTTCACCGCTTCCCGCTGGCCGAGCTTCTTAGCTGGTCTCATCTTTGCTTTTTCCCCGATTCGCTTTGCCCATCTAAGCCATTTGGAACTTCTTTTTTCTTCCTGGCTTCCCTTCTGTTTTTTGTTTCTCCATCGTTATCTGGAAAACCCAACCCTGGGAAGTCTTACCCTGGCCCTGCTTTTTCTCATTATCCAGGCTCTTACCTGCGGCCATTACGGAATTTATGCCGGGCTTTTCATGGGACTCTTTGGCCTCGTCCTTGCTTTTTCCTCCGGTCACTGGAAGAAGCCCAAGTTCTGGTTGAAGACAGCCGCGGGGGCAATTCTCGCGGGGCTCGTGCTTCTGCCGTTTTTCCTTCCGTATCTTCCGGTCCATAAGAAAATGGGGTTCTCCTGGTCTTATCGCGATGTTATATTTTATTCGGCTGAAATCCAGCATTACCTATCTGTTCCTTCCTGGAACCGCGCCTGGGGCCAAATCCTGGAAACCCGGGATATTCCTGAGCATCAGGAATTTTTCGGGTTGGTTCCTTTGGTAATTCTTATAGGCTGGCTGTTATGGGTTGGGAAAAAAAGCTCGGCCGAGCCCTATCGCCCGTATTTTATTAACTGGCTTCTTTCCTGGTTCAACCTGAAAAAGAAAGCTGGGGGAAAAGGGAAAGCTCGGCGCCTCAGCCTTCTCTTCATTGATTCTTTTATCTTCATTCTTTTTCTTGACATTTTAATCATCCTGGCCGCCGGTGGTTTCCATGTTCACCTGGGAAACATCCATTTCTCCTCCCGGCGCCTCATCAACCCCATAATATTTCTTGTTATCCTCTCGCTCGTCCGCGTGATTATCTATCCCGGATGGAATCAGGTTCTCTCGAAACTAAGCAAGCTTGCTGGCATCAACCGGGAGAAAAACGAAGCTCCCAGGCAACTTCTTCCCTCGGCTGGAGATTTTTCCCGCCGTCGCCACCTCATCTATGACCTTTATCTTACCATGGCGATTCTGGGCTGGCTGCTCTCGCTCGGCCCGGCGGTGACTTTAAACGGGAAAAAAATCCTTACTGGCCCGTATGAGCTCCTCTGGCGCTTCTTTCCCGGGTTTCAAGCAATTCGGGTACCCAGCCGTTTTTCGGTAATGGTGGTTCTGGCCCTGTCAATTCTCTGCGGCTTCGCCCTGACTGCTTTCCTCAGGAAGACGAAAAGACTTTCTTTCGCCCGAATTTTGGTCATCCTGCTCGCGGGGTTGATTATTTTAGAAGAAATTTCCTTCCCCTTACCACTCGCCCCTCTTCCGGCCAAAGGAAAACTTCCACCCATCTATAATCACCTGGCAAGCACGCCGGCCGATTCGGTTCTCCTCGAGCTGCCGCTTCCAGCCCGAAGGCGTTATTATTATCAAGACGCTCTTCCGATGTACTATTCACTTTTTCATCGACGCCGAATTGTTAACGGTTATAGCGGCTTTATTCCCCCCGCCTACAGCATGATGCAAGAAGCCATGGAAAGCTTTCCGACAGAAGAGACGACCGCTCTGCTCAAGAGGCTTAAAGTTAACTTTATTTTAATCCACACTGACGGCTACCGGCCGGAGAAAGCAACCGCAATGGTGACGCAGCTTTCTAACTGGACTCGGGATTTCCGGCTAGTTGCTCGCGAGGAAGCTGATTTTCTGTATGAAATTCAGGTTGGAACCGGCCGGAAAACAGATGATGCCCCAGAAAAAACTAGAGGAGAGAATCAGGCCAGAAGGACCGCCCCGGTCAGCCGTCAACCATCAGACGAGCAGGGAGGTCTAACGCCTCTAAGAGGCAAAGAGAACTGGCTTACGTGGGCTGGGTCGAACGTCACTATGGCCCCCCGGGCCGTTGACGGCTCAAAGGATACCGGCTGGTCAACCACGGGAGGCCAGCGCCGGGGGGATTTTTTCTGGGTTGATTTCGGCCGGGAGGTGGTCCTGGCAGAAGTCCGACTTTATTTAAAAAACAAACTATTCGACTATCCCCGGTATTTTGTCGTCGAGGGCTCGAAAGATGGTATCCACTGGGAAAAAATAAAAGAATATGAAAATGCCTTTCCCTACCTCGACTTAGAAATAATCGAAACCCCCGCCGATTACCACGTCAGGTTAAACTTTCAGCCAGCTCAGCTGAGGTTTTTCCGCATCCGCCTGACGAGGTCTCATCCTTCCTATCACTGGTCAATCCAGGAAATCGAAGCCTTCGGCCCGGAAAGGGAAGACAAACAAGAATAAAACTTAGCGATGGATTTGCGTTTTGACCATCCCCCGGCCTAAAATGATTTCCGTTTTGTATTAATCACTCGAGCCTGAGGAGGCCATTTTTGTCCCGGCCTAAGGAGCTGATTCCTGTAAGCGAGCCGTTGCTCGGCCGGAGAGAAATCAAACTGGTCGAAGATTGTCTCCGCCGAGGCTGGGTTTCCTCAGCCGGCGCTTATGTTGAAGCTTTTGAAAAAGCCTGGGCGAGTTTCTGCGGCCGAAAATACGGGGTCGCGGTAAGCAGCGGCACCGCAGCTCTTCAGGTAGCCCTTGGCTGCCTGCGGCTTTCGCCCGGCGATGAAGTCATCCTTCCCGCTTTCACGATGTTTTCCTGCGCCGCCGCGGTTTTGAGCTGGGGTGGAATCCCCGTGCTGGTCGACGCCGACCCTCTGACATGGTGTTTAGACCCGGGGAAAATCGAAGCCAAAATCACTCCCAGGACTAAAGCGATTATGGTTGTCCACATCTACGGTCATCCTGTCGACATGGACCCGGTGCTCGAACTCGCCAGACGTTATAAGCTGGCGGTGGTCGAGGATGCGGCTGAAGCCCATGGAGCTGAGTACAGGGGGAGGCGCTGCGGGAGCTTCGGGGAGCTCAGCTGCTTCAGTTTCTACGCCAACAAAATAATCACGACAGGCGAGGGCGGGATGGTCCTGACCGACAGGCGCGATTACGCCGAGCGAGCCCGCTCCTTGCGAAACCTATATTTTGGGAAGAAGCGACGCTTCCTCCATCAAGACCTTGGCTATAATTTTCGGCTGACCAACCTCCAGGCCGCTCTCGGCTTAGCTCAACTTGAAACGGTGGAAAAACGCATCGCTCATAAGAGATGGATGGCCAGCCTGTATAATTCGAAACTGAAGGAAATCGAATGGCTTCAGCTTCCCATCGAGATGCCGTGGGCCAGGAATGTTTATTGGATGTACGGGATAGTGGTCAACCCGAAATCGGGTTTTGATGCCTCGCGCCTGGCCGTTGAATTGAAGAAACTTCAGGTTGAAACCAGGCCATTCTTTGTCGGCCTCCACCGCCAGCCGGCTCTGCGGCGACGAGGTTTGGCGCCAAAGGAATCATTTCCGGTAAGCGATTTTCTTTCTCGCTACGGGCTTTACCTTCCCTCTGGCCTGACTTTGACTGAATCTCAGATTAACTATGTCTGCTCGGCGGTTAAAAAAATTCTCGGATGAAAAATTCTGTTTTTGGCCAGGCTTATGCTTCCTTTTATGACCTTCTTTATGCTGATAAAAATTATGAGGCCGAGTGCGACCTGATTGAACAAGCCTTCGGCCGGTTTGGTTTGCTCAAGGTAAACAGGTTACTTGATTTAGGCTGCGGGACTGGCAACCATGCCTGGAATTTGGCCCGGAGGGGTTACCAGGTTATCGGCGTCGACCTTTCAGAACCCATGCTCCAGCTCGCCCGGAAAAAAAAGGAGTCAATTAACCTGCCCCCTGGCACTCAGCCGCCGTTTTTTTTGCGGGCCAACATCAGAGACCTGAGTTTAAGGCTCCAGGCGGAGGCGGCAATCGCCATGTTTGCCGTCCTTGGCTACCAGACGGAGGAGGCTGAAGTCAAGGCATTCTTAGAAAGCGTCGCTCGGCACCTGAGAAAAGGTGGTCTATTCCTGGCTGATTTCTGGTATGGCCCGGCGGTCGAGGCAATCAAGCCGGAACCGAGGAAAAAAATCATCCCCTTCGGCCAGGGTAAACTCATCCGCGAAGCTAAAACAGAACTCATCGCCGCCAGCCATCACTGTCTTGTCTGTTATCGCCTGACCATCGATCAACCTTCGGAAGCGTTTCCTCAGGAGTTTACCGAGACCCACCGGATGCGGTTCTTCTTCGAAGAAGAACTCAGAGCCTGGTTGCCGGAGGCGGGACTCGAGCTCGTGAGCCTGAGCGCCTTCGGCGACCTTGACCGCGTAGCTGATGCCACCACCTGGAATGCCTGTATGGTCGCCAGAAAGCCCTAAGCTCTCGCTTCCGAGAGGTTAAGGAAGTTTGGCCAAGAAAATTGTTTTTTTAAGCCAGACTTATTGCCTGGATTTTTAAACCCGAACAGGCCTGGTTTACTCCCTCTTGTTTCCAAACAGATGGACGCTACTTGACAAATCCGTCTCAATGGAAACAATGGGAACGTTAACGCGTAAATCTCATGTTAATTATAATCCAGACCATTTACTCGCTCGGATGAACCCGAAAGTATCCGGCAAAGGGTATTTCTTCCGGCATAAATATTTTTCCAAAGGAGGTGCCATGAAACGACAAGTCCGTCTGTGGGTACCGGTGATTCTCTGGCTGGTGTTTCTCTCGGCGTTTTCTCTGTTTGCCCAGGGAAAACTCGAGGATTACGAGCGAGCCGCCAGCTTAAGAGAGAAGTTTCAAGGCCTGGCGGTTAACATCGCTGACCGGGCCAACTGGATTGATAAGACCCCCCGCTTTTGGTACCGCAAGACAGTTAAAGGCGGCCATGAGTTCGTCGTCGTCGACGCGGAAAAGTTGAGTAAAGCACCCGCTTTTGACCACCAAAAACTGGCTGAAGCCCTCAACAAAGAAACCGGGCAGAAGTTTACGGCCATCACTCTGCCATTAACCATGTTCAATTTTGTCGATAACGAAAAAGCTATCGAATTCGAGTTCGGCGATTCCCGCTGGCGCTTGGACCTTTCGACCTATAGTTTAAAAAAGGTTGGGCCGGCCAGACCCCCAAGAGGAGACGGCTGGCAGGATGTCGGCGGGCCACCGCCCCAGGCGGCCTCGACTGAGGTCAAGAGTTCGCCTGACGGCAAGTGGGAAGCTTTCATTCGCAACTATAACGTCTGGATTCGGTCAAAAGAGACAAAAGAAGAGGTGGCGTTAAGCTGGGACGGAAATGAAGGTAACTACTATACTTTTAATTCAATTACCTGGTCGCCCGACTCGAAGAAAATCGCCGCCTACAGACTCCGGCCGGGGTTGCATCGCAAGATTCAGTACGTCAACTCCTCGCCGACTGACCAGCTCCAGCCTAAATACTTCTCCCTCGGGTACACCAAACCCGGCGACCCGCTTGACCTCAAACAACCCGTTCTCTTCCTGGTAGAGACTAAGACGCAGATAAACATCGACAACGCGCTCTTTCCCAACCCTTACGACCTTTCGCCCGTGGTCTGGTGGAAAGACAGCCGCGCTTTTACCTTCGAGTACAACCAGCGGGGGCATCAGGTTTACCGGGTAATCGAAGTAGATGGACAGACCGGAAAGGCCAGGGCAATAATTAACGAAGAATGCGCCACTTTCTTTTGCTATTCGAGCAAAAAATACCGCTACGACCTGAATGACGGCCAGGAGATAATCTGGATGTCCGAACGCGATGGCTGGAACCATCTTTATCTTTATGACGGAAAAACTGGCCAGGTAAAAAACCAAATCACCAGGGGAGAATGGGTAGTCCGGAGCGTCGAGCGAGTCGATGAAGCTAAACGGCAAATCTGGTTCCTCGGAAGCGGAATGTATCCGGGAAAAGACCCTTATTTTCTCCATCTTTACCGAGTAAACTTCGACGGGACCGGGCTCGAGACGTTTACCGAGGCAGATGCCAACCACACGATTACTCTCTCGCCTGATCTTAAGTATTACGTCGACCTCTATTCCCGGGTAGATATGCCCCCGGTAATGCAATTAAGAAGCGCGGTTGATAAAAAAGTGCTGATGGAACTGGAGAAGGGGGATATCACCGAGCTGGTGAAAGCCGGCTGGAGAGCTCCTGAAGCTTTTGTCGCCAGGGGACGCGACGGCAAGACCGACATCTGGGGAATCATCATCCGGCCGACCAAGTTTGATAAAAACAAGAAATATCCGGTTATTGAAAATATATATGCCGGCCCCCACAGCTCCTTTGTCCCCAAAAACTTCATGACTTATAGCCCCATGATGTCTCTGGCCGAGCTCGGGTTTATCGTCGTCCAGATTGACGGGATGGGAACGAGCAACCGGTCAAAGGCTTTCCACGATGTCTGCTGGAAAAACCTGAAGGATGCCGGGTTTCCTGACCGGATTCTCTGGCATAAGGCCGTGGCGGCGAAGTATCCTTATTACGACATCAGCCGGGTTGGGATATATGGAACTTCAGCCGGCGGTCAGAACGCCCTGGCTGCGGTGCTTTTCCACCCTGATTTTTATCAAGTAAGCTTTGCCGCGGCTGGCTGCCACGATAACCGAATGGATAAAATCTGGTGGAACGAGCAATGGATGGGCTGGCCTTTGGGGCCCGAGTACGAGGCTTCTTCGAACACGGCCAACGCTCACCGGTTGAAGGGGAAGCTGCTCCTGGTTGTTCCCGAGCTCGACACCAACGTCGACCCGGCGACAACGATGCAGGTAGTAAACGCCCTGATAAAAGCGGGAAAAGATTTCGATTTGCTTGTTGTTCCGGGCGCCAACCACGGGTCGGGCGGGGCTTACGGCGAGCGGAAAAGGAATGACTTTTTCGTCCGCCACCTGCTTAAAGTCGAGCCTCCGGACTGGAATAAGCTGGATAAGAAGCTTCCGGAACCAAGACTCCCGTTTCCGGTACGCTTCCCCGGCGAGGTGTTTGAAGAAATAGACAATCAAGACTAATCATTTAGAATAAAAACTCGCGGCTTAGCCAGGAAGAGGCCGGGCCTTCAAGGGGCGGGAATTTATCCAGTGGAAATTATTCCCGCAGGATGGACGTAGTTAACCCGCCGACAACTGAAAGACGATGAGGCAAGCTCCCTCGACCTTTTTTATGTAGGTTTTCTGAGCGCAGCCACATTCTTTAAAACTTAACCGCGAAGGCGATCTTTTCTCAGTTCCCGAGAGCCAAAAAATTATTTTTTTGCTCCAGGATTACTCCAAAGAGGTAGTCTCCTCCGCGAATTCATTAATAAAAGTATCTTCAAGAATCTTTCCGTCGACGGAAACGATAACAGAGCGAAGGGGTATCTTGCGCCGCGCCCGCGAAAGAGCCTGGGTAGCAAGATACAGCAGACCACGGCAACAGGGAACTTGCATCATTATGACTGTTAAGGATTTAATCCTGGCTACATCAATCAACACCAGGAGTTTCTCCTCGTAGGCCTCATGTGTCTTATCTAATTTCGGGCAGGCAATGGCGATTGATTTTCCCCGGAGAAACCTTTCATGAAAACCATTTAAAGCATAAGCCACACAGTCAGCTACGAGAAGGACGTCCGCTTGCTGAAAATAAGGAGCGAAGGGCGAGACCAGGAAGAGCTGCACGGGCCATTGTTTGAGCTCTGAAGGCAAGTCGTGCCGAGAGGAAGCTCCTTTTCCGGATTCTTGCGCAGGTCTTTCTTCCTTCGCTATTTTAACTTCTTTCGACGGCCGACCCGCCCCCCTTTCCGCCTCCCTTAAATCTAAAATCATAGAACCGGGGCAGCCGCAGGCTAAGGTCGCCTCGCCGGCTGAGATCCCTTTTTTGGCCAGGGGATTTTCCACTCCGATTTTTTCCAGGTATGACAGCGCCTGGCGCAAGTAGCCGATTTCTCCGTGTTCTTCGAGATGTCGCAGGTGAGCTGCAATGACTTCAGGCCCCTGGCGAACGATATTGGCCATAACTCGCCTTTCGTCGTAAGGCTCGGCCTCCCTCTCCACCACGGTGATGGCTCCTTGCGGGCAAAAACCGATACACGCACCCAGGCCGTCGCAAAAAAGGTCGCTCACCAGCCTGGCTTTGCCGGCGATAAGCTGCAAGCCGCCCTCCGGGCAGTTTGGTAAACAAAGACCGCAGCCGTTACATTTTTCTTCGTCAATCTCAATTATTTTTCGCTTCATGCTTTTTTCTCCTATATGTCTTCATTTTGGTTTTGCTTGAAACCAAATAAATATTTTTTTCTGTCTCGTGATTCTGTTTTACGATAAAAATTGCTCGTATCCTAAGTCGACTTTCTATGTTGACCGCCTCATCTTGAGGACAACCTGGCCAGCTGTCTCCACCGCAGATACGCCACAACCCTGAATTTATTTTTAAGCGATAATCTGGCTGCAGGATATTCATAACCAAGCCCAGCTATAATGATACTATCACAGTATCATATTGTCAAGAGGTTACCCCAGCCTCCCCTGAAAAGTAAAGCTTTACCGGTTGATTCAGGTCATTGGGGGTTAAAGAAAAAAAACGTTTTTGCCTCCTTAGGGTTTTATTCAATTATTTTTAATAATTATCTCAATTTAGGGTTAGTGATGGATAGGATAACAAGGAAGACGAAGCAGGATATCTTGTCTTCTTGCCTCTCGTTTTCTCCTTCTCTTTTCGGCCTTAAGAAACTCGGAAAAATAACCTTAAAATAAATACCATGTCCCGCTTAATATTTTGAGAGAGAGAAAGACAAAGAGAGACAAAGGGAGAGAAAGAAAAGGGGGGAAGGAAGAAAGGAAGATATGAAGAGTGAGTTAGCGGGTGATGGTCTGACGGAGGGAGGGAATGAATGACGTAGAGAGAAGGTGGGTGGAGGGAGTGGAGGCGTTTGATAGATAGATAGATAGATAGATAGATAGATAGATGAAAATCGCGAAAAAGAATTAATCAAGCGCGCTTATCTCTAGGTCCATTGCCTTGGTTAAATTAAAATTAATGTCCAAAATGCCGGCGACCCCAGGAAGCCTCATTTTTAATTTTTTGTAGAATAACCAGCCTTTTTCTGTTAAAATCGAGACGGAGGTGATAATGAAAAAGGTTGCTTTGACCACCGCTCTGGGCCTGGCTACTCTTCTTCTTTTCTCTTGTGCTCCTACAGCTAAAGTTACTACTTCAGGAGGGCCTTCGATTGCCGAGGCTCAGGCGGAAAAATACGACGGACCAAAAGCCAGGATTGCTGTTGGTGAATTCCAGGATAAGACGGCCAAAGGAGGCTGGCACGGCGGGTGGATGGGAATGTGGGGAGTCGAATTCAGAGATATTGGCGAGGGCATGCGAGACATGCTTACCACCGCCCTTTTTAACACCAATCGATTTATCGTCCTCGAAAGAGAACAACTGGGCGAGGTGATTAAAGAGCAAGACTTAGCGAAAAGCGGCAGAATTAAAAAGGGAACCGAAGCGCCCACGGGCGAAATCTACGGCGCTGAGCTACTCATTACCGCTGCGGTTACGGAATTCGAGGGGTCGGCCAAAGGTGTAGGCGGGGGAACCAAAGTCCTTGGAGTAACCGTCGCCGGCGGAGCTAAAAAGGCTCATCTCGCTATCGACCTCCGGATTATCGACACGAAGACTTCGCAGATAGTCGCTGCCACCACGGTCGAAGGAAGCGCGACCAATTTCGCGGCTGGTGGGGCAGCCAATATCGGGGGAAAACTGCCCGTCGCCTTAGGAGGTTTTTCCAAGACACCGACCGAACAAGCCATCCGGGTTTGCATCCAGAAAGCTGTGGAATATATCGTCAGCCAGACGCCGGCTCAATATTATCGAGATAAGTAAAAAAGGCCTCATCTCTCAGAAAATTGCCACCCCAGATAAAAGCTCAATAAGCGCTTTAATTTATTATTTGCGGTTCCAATTTTAAGGTGGGTCTTTTGCCTGCAGTTCGGCCGTCGTGACCTAATCAAGCGCCCTGGTTGATTAGAAATAAAAATCAGTTATTTATGAAGACAATACCCGACAAGCATATTTGGTCCTTATCTCTTGTCCTTATTGAAAATAAGGCCCCCTTAGCCCTAACGACAAAACTCCGCCTTCCCTGTAAGACCTCTCCGGGGGTTGAAATTTCGGTTTTTCTGGAATAAGGTTTAGAGCACCCCAAAACCAGGTGGAGGGCAAAAAGGGTAAGAGGAGGTAAATAATGCAGCGTTTTAAAGGACTTTTTTCCTTAAGAACAGCTACAGTTATGTCCTTTGTCGCCATCCTTTGGCTTATTTTCCCCGTGGCTTGTCAGAAGCCAGCCGCCCCGAAGAAGCTCCGGATAGCCGTGGCAACTTTTTCTCATGAAACCTGCACCTTTTGTCCTGGGGAGACAACTGTCGAGGATTGGGAATACTATGGCCCGCCGACGCGGGATTTTATCCAGAATGACCGCAGCTACATCGGCGGTTTTAAAGCTGCCTGCGAAGAATACGGCGGGGTTGAGCTTGTCGGCATCACCTCGCCCCGTGATGCCCGCGGCGGTTCCTCGGGAAGCTGGATTACCCAGGAAGCTTTCGATAAATACTCCGGGCTTATCGTCGAAGACCTCAAGACCCTCGGCCCGTTCGACGGCGTTTTCCTGGCCCTGCATGGCGCTATGGCGGTAACCGGTATTCCCAAACCAGAGGCTGAGCTTGTCCGTCGAGTTCGCCAGGCCGTCGGCCAGATACCCATCATGGTGACTCTTGACCTCCACGCCAACGAAGACCAGGAATTAGCCGAGGCGGCTGATGCTGTGTTTATCATCAAACGCTACCCCCATTATGACACCTATCTAACCGGTGAAACAGCCGCCCGGGTAATGATCAACACCTTGCGAGGCCGGTATAAGCCGACGATGGCCGTGAGAAAACCAGGGGTTATCACGCCGAGCGTGTTTCAGGGCACAGGCACTTCCCCGGCTATGGAAATCATGGAGCGGGCGCGTATCTGGGAATGCGAATACCCGGGAACTTACGTCTCCGTGGCTTTCGGCTTTGCCTATGCCGACGTCCCGGACGTAGGCGCGACCGTCATGGTCGTAACTAACAACAACCGTGAGCTAGCCGAAAAAATCGCTCAGGATATGTCGGATTATATCTGGCGGCTAAGGCATGTCTTTGCCGGAAAAAAACTACCTAAAACCAAAGAAGGCGTGGCTCAAGCCATCGCGGCCGCCAGAGAAGGCAGAACTCCGGTCATCATTGCTGACCATAGCGACCGGACCGGCGGCTCGACTCATATTCTAGAAGAACTGATCAAGCAAGGCGCCAAAAACTTTTGTTTTACGACCCTTCGGGATGAACGCGCCCTGGAAGAAATCAAGGCCAAGTACAAAGTCGGCGATTCCCTCATTGTTAACCTCGGAGGCTATTCCGACGAGTTCGCCGGCAATCCGGTAAGAATCGAAGGCACGCTCGAGTACCTCGGTCAGTTCGGCCGGGACGCCGTGGCGGTAATCAAATTCGGAAACAACAACCGCGTCATCCTGACACCCGTCCTGATGCAGGTAACAAACCCGGGAATTTTTAACGCTCTGGGCATCAACATGAAAGAGCTCGAGATAATTGTTCTCAAATCAAGAGTTCATTTTCGGCGGGGGTTTGTCGATACCGGGCTGGCCGGCGCGGTGATTGAGGTTGACGCGCCAGGGTGGGGGCCGGCCGACCTGACTGTCCTGCCTTACAAGAACATTCCGAAAGACATTTATCCAATATACAGGCAGGATTAATTGCTCTCTGGCAGGCCGCAGGCATCAATCGCCAATTTTTCCCCAAGATGAGACTAAATTGGCGATAAGGAATAAAAATATATAGATAAAGACATACCAAGGAGGTCTGAAATGAGAAGGATGGCTGCCGAAAACAAAATAATTGCCTTCGCCAGCCTTATCGGGTTGTTTATTTTTTTCGGCTTAGGAGATGCGTGGGGAGATCAGGCTGCTTCCCAGAAAGAAAAAAGAATAGAGAAAGAAAAGAAGTTGGTCCTCGATTGGCTCGCCCATCCCGAGGTCGTCGAAAAATTTGGCCGGATTTCTGATTCCATCTGGTCCTTTGCCGAGCTCGGGCTCCAAGAGTACAAATCATCGAAGCTTCTGGCCGATACCCTCGAGCAAGCCGGGTTTACGGTGGAAAGAGGAGTCGCGGGAATGCCGACCGCTTTCGTTGCTTCTTTCGGGTCGGGCAAACCTGTCATTGCTATTCTGGGAGAATACGACGCCCTGCCGATGATTTCGCAGAAAGGCCGGGTACCCAAACAGGACCCGCTTATTCCGGGAGCACCCGGACACGGCTGCGGTCATAACACCATGGGCACGGCCGCCGTTGCCGCAGCGATAGCCGTGAAGGAAGCCATGGTTAAATTCGGGCTTAAGGGGACCGTGAGGATGTACGGCTCGCCGGCCGAAGAGACTCTGATTAGCCGGCCATTCATGGTCAGAGCCGGGCTGTTCAACGACGTCGATGTGGTCATCGATAATCACAGCTCCTCTGATTTTGGGACTGATTATGGGGTAAGCGGCAACGCGCTTTTCTCGGTCATCTTCACTTTTAAAGGCAAGACAGCCCATGGCGCCTCCGCCTGGCTCGGACGCTCTGCCCTGGACGCGGTCGAACTGATGAACATTGCCGCCAACTATTTTCGCGAGCACCTCAACCTCGGGCATCGGCTGCATTATGTGATTATAGCCGGAGGAGAAGCTCCCAACGTTGTTCCGGATAAGGCAAGCGTCTGGTATTTTATCCGGAACAGCGACGAGCGGGTGGAAGAAATGTTCCAAAAGATTGTTAATTGCGCCAAAGCTGCCGCCCTGGCGACAGAAACTGAACTCGCCGAAATCAGAGTGCTCTCGGCTGTCCATCAAAGACATGCGAACAAGGCGCTGGCAGAGCTTTTCCAGCGGAACATCGAGCTCGTCGGCATGCCCAGCTGGGACGAAGAAGAGGAGGCTTTCGCCAAGGCTCTGCAGAAGGAATTAGGGGTAGAAGAAAGGGGGATGCCAAGGGAAGTTGGCCGGCTGCGAGAACCGAGGGGCGGAGAGATTGGCGGCGGGTCCTCTGACGTTGGCGATGTTTCCCTGGTCGCGCCGCTGGCCACAATCCGCTTTCCCGGCCAGGTTCCGGGCGCCATCGGCCACCACTGGTCTTCAGTAGCCTGCAACTACGGTTCAACTGCCTGGAAAGGGTTAAACGCCGGCGCGAAAGCTATGGCTACCTCGGCCATCGACCTCTTGACAAAGCCAGCCGAGCTCAAGAAAATCCGCGATGAATTCGAAGCTTATGCTAAGGCCCATCCCTACCGCTCTTTTCTTCCTCCTGACGCCAAACCACCCCTCGACCTGAACGAAGAATTGATGAAAAAGTGGCGGCCAGAACTCGAAAAATTATCCCAAAAATAATTTTTTGTGTTGCCAATATCCCAAACAAGCCCTGGTTGATGACCAACCTTTCAGGTTTATCCCGGCCAATAAGTGGATAAACTTGTGTTAATAAACGCGTCTTTCATAACCGAAAATATTGAATAAAATTAATATTAAATTCTATCTATTTCTATATCTATAAGCGAGCCGAGAGTAACCAAACGGAGTTGTCTGAGAAGGTCAGGAGTGGGAGGATGTAGAAGAAGTCCCTTTTAATTTTATTTTATCTCGAATAAACTATTCGCAGGAGTCAAACAACAGCTCCCGGGAAGGCCTGGGGAGCCCTGAAAAATTTAAAAGATTAAAAAATAAGGAGATTAAATGCAGTCAATCGCTAAAGTGAGTCTTGTTTTGACCTTATTCTTTTTCTTGGCCAGCTGCCTGCCCGGACCTAACCCGGTGGAGAAAACACCCCCTCCGGCCGGAAAGGTTGCCGGCTTCTGGAAAGGTCTGTGGCACGGCCTGCTTTCACCGGTTACTTTTATTATTTCTCTTTTCACCAAGAATGTCCGCTTTTACGAAGTGCATAATAACGGCAACTGGTACAACTTCGGTTTCGTCCTCGGAGCTGGTCTGTTCCTTCGCGGCGGAATTCTCGGTTCAAAACGCTGGCGCCGCAAGAAAAATTTTTAGACTCCGGCGAGTTTCAACCGACCAGACTGAACGCCGTAGCTAACCAACTAATGATTAAATTGTTTCCTCTTTGTTTCCTTTAAGTTTTTCGTTCTGTTTTATCTTCGAAATCAAAAAAACTTCAAGATAAGTCAGGGAAAAAGTTTCTTTCCTTTGGCTTCGAGCCTCAACCCAAAGCTCTGCGGTTAAGTCTCGTTTCTGACGCTCGAAATTGACCCATCGAAGCTCAGAGAGTATATTCTAAGATGAGTCTAAGGAATTAATTATTAGCATGAGGGCTACTCCTCTTTTAAACCCCGACACAGCTATTTCATTTCCTGAATTCGTCTTGCTTAAAGCTTCGGCCGGGACGGGCAAAACCCACGCTCTTACCTTACGTTTCACTCAGTTCCTGCTCTCCGAAAAAATAAAAAATAACGACCTGCGGCAAATGCTGGCTATAACGTTCACCCGCAACGCGGCCAAGGAGATGAAGATGAGGGTGGTCCAATGGCTTAAAGATTGCTGCTTCGGCCAGGAGGAAACCGTCTCTCAGCTCCAGGAGCTTGTCTCCTTAAACAAAGAAGATTTAAAGGTCAGAGCCAGGGTGATCCTCGAAAACCTGCTCTCCCGGTATACCGATTTCCAGGTAATGACCATCGATAGCTTCATGGCCGAGGTTTTTCGAGCCTCGGCCGTTGACCTCGGAGTAAGCCCTGATTTTGAAATTACTCTCAACGCTTCCCCCCTTATCGATTATGCCTTCTATCGCTTTTTGCGAAAGGTGACTTCCTCATCGCCGGAAGGGAAAAGATTGGCTGAAATTGCGGCTTCGCTTCAAGCTCTCGGCAAGGCTGACGCCGCCTTCATCTGGGACCCGACAAGTGAGGTAAAAACCAAGTTCATCGAACTCTATCATCAGTTAGAGGCGATGAACCGGCGGCCCCGGCGGGAAAATAGGTCTGAAGAATTAACCTCCCTCCAGGAAAAAGTCCGGCGGGCGGCTGAGAGCGTGGAAACAATAGTTGAAGCCACTGAGCTTCGCCGCCGCCAGAACGCGGCTTTCTGGTCACTGCTTCCCAAGATAAAAATGGGCTACCTTAACGACCTTCTGGATAAATCGTGGGATAGCCCTCCTTTCAACAAGCCTCGCGCCGGAAGCGGGAGTCAAGAACTCGCCTATGAATCGGCGGTTCTTAAATGGAAAGAATTCCTGGAGGCTGTAAATGCCTATAAAGAGCTTTACGCCCGCACTTTTTTCCTTCCTTACCTCGAAACTTATGATGATTTAATTAACCTGCTGGCCGAAGTAAAAAAGGAAAAGGGGGTTGTCCTTCTGGAGGACATTAACCGCCGCTTATCTTCCTATCTGGGCCAGGGAATTGTCCCTGATGTCTATTTTCGTCTGGGAGAAAGAATCTATCATTTTCTTATCGATGAATTCCAGGATACCTCGCCCGTCCAGTGGACTAACCTCAGGCCGCTCGTTGAAAATTCTCTCTCCCAGGGAGGAAGCCTGTTTATCGTCGGAGATAGCAAACAGGCTATTTACGGCTTCCGAGAGGCTGACTACGAAATCATGATGAACCTGGAAAGGGGTCGCGAGTTTTTCCCTTCGGTTGAAACCCAGGTAAAACAACTCACCCTCAACCGCCGTAGCCGCAAAGAAATCCTCGATTTTGTCCGCATGGTTTTCCCCGACGGAATTAAGACTCTCCAAAAATACGCTGCCAAAGCCGCCAAAAGCGGCCTGGATGATTATGAAGCCACGGTTTCCGAGGAAAGCTCTTCCGGCCATCGACCACCGGGTTATGTGGAAGTCCATTTTATTGAACGGGACAAGGAGCCAACCGAGGCCGAAAACTCCGAGGAAGCAGGGGAGGAAACGGAGGAAGAGCTGGCCGACCAGGAAACTCGGGTGAAAAGTAAAGTTCAAGCCATCATCGCTGAATTAAAGGCCAGGGGGTATAGCTATTCTGACATCGCTATCCTGACTTACAGAAATGAAAAGGCCATCCAGGCTGCTGCCTGGCTTAACGAGCAAAAGACCCCTTTTATCCCCTTTTCAGCCCTGGACATAAGAAAAAGGCGGGTAATAAAGGAAATCCTGGCTTTGCTTCGTTTCCTCGATTTTCCCCCTGATAACTTGAGTCTTTCAACCTTCCTTCTGGGTGAGCTGCTGGCGAAAAAATTGGCCCTCGACGGTGAGCCTTTAAGCTCTCAGGCCTTCCATGATTTTTTCTTTCGCTGCCATCTTAACCACGACTACCCAGCCTATGTCGCTTTGCGACGTCAGTATCCAGCTATCTGGCAGAATTATTTTGACCCCCTATTCAAGAGCGTTGGCTACCTGCCTCTTTATGATTTAACCACCCAGCTTTATCGGCTGTTCAATCTCTTTGACCTTTTTCCCGAAGAAGAGGCTGCTTTGGTCCGGTTTCTTGAAGTAATCAAGGAATTCGAAGGAACCGGCAAGAATAGCCTGCGCGAATTTCTTCTTTTTGCGTCTGAAACCGGAGGGGACGAATCGGTCTGGACGATTGATGTGGCGGCTGAGGTTGAAGCTGTAAGGATAATGACGATTCATAAAGCTAAAGGACTGGGGTTTCCGGTGGTTATTCTTCTTCTTTACCCGGAAAGAAAGGTTTACCCGCTGTTTTACCTGGCGGAGGCCCAACCTCTGGACGAGGGTTCGGCGGCCTGGGTACTCAAGCTAAATAAAAGTATTGCTCAGGCTTCGCCTGAGCTTGCCTCTGTTTATGAGCAATACCAGATAAAAGATGATGTCAACCGCCTGAATACTCTGTATGTTGGCCTCACCCGCGCTCGCCAGGAACTTTACGTAGTCGGCGTGCGGGGCAAGAGAAAGGAGTTCCCTCTCGACATTTTTGAGGACCTAACGCTCAGCGAGGACGCCCGCTACGCACCGAGCGAGGAAAAACCGCCGGCAAAAAGGGAGAAACAGGAGCCGGTGGGTAAGACCGTGGCCACCTTAAAAATCTCTGCACCCTTGTCTCTGCCTTTAGCCGAGGAAAAACACATAGCGCGGGAAGAGATAAGAAGGGGCGAGATAATTCATTCGCTCCTGGCTCTGATTGAATATGCTGACCAGGACTTCGAGCGCACCCTGGCTACCTCAGCCGCTAAGCTCAAGAAGCTCGCACCTCACCTGGAAATTCCCGAGGAAATAATCAGCCTTATCGCCGCCTCGCTCGCCGCCCCCGAACTCCGTTCGTATTTTGAACCAAAGGAAGGCCGGGTTGTTTTCCGGGAAATGGAGCTCGTCGGCCCGGAAGGCGCACTTTACCGCGCCGACCGAGTGGTAATCGACCCTGACCTAATTACCGTGATCGATTTCAAGTCTGGCCGGATAAAAGAAGAGAAAATAAAAGAAGCCCACCGGATGCAGCTGAGAAACTACCAGCAAATCCTCCGGGAAGTTTATCCCGAGAAAAAAGTTCAGGGGCTGCTGGTCTACCTGGACGAAAAATACTGGGAAATGGCCGAATGAAAATCCGCATCCTTCCCCCCGAACAGGACCTGGTCGAATTGATCGCCGCTGAACTTGCCGCCTTCCAGCCTGATTTGGGGCGTTTCTGGGTCGTTTTCCCTGAAAGAAGGCCCGCTTATTATCTGCGGAAAGCCCTGTTTAAGAAGGTCGGCCACGGATACATTCCGCCGCGAATCGATTCTTTCGATGACTTTGTCGACCATCTCTACGCTGAAAAATTCGGCGTTAAGGATAAAAAGGCGAGCTTCCTGGAAGCTGTCGGGATACTCTACCAGATTCACCGCCAAAGCCCTATACCTCTGGGCGGCCAGGCTTTTCTCGGGTTTGACGAGTTTTTTCCGCTGGGACTTAAGCTCTACCACGACCTCGAAGAGCTCAAGCAAGCCATGGTAAAACCCGAGGCCCTGCGGGAAGCAGACCTTTTAGTCCAGCTAAACCTTCCTCCCGAAACAGCCGACCGCCTCCAGAGCGTCTCCTTTTTTTACCAACGTTTTTACGACGAAGTAAAAGCCCTGGGACTCTCAACGCCGGCGGGGCGATTAAGCTTCGTCATCGACCATTTCTCGGCTGAAGCCTGGGAAAATGAGTCCTTCATCCTCGCCGGGTTCTTCTCGCTCACCCGAAGCGAAGCCGAACTGGTCAAGAAGCTCATCAGCCTTCCGAAAACTACCCTCTACCTAATGGCCGGCCGGGGCCTGGAGCACCTGGCCAATAGCCTCGATATCAGGCTCGAAGAAGCGGAAAAGCCTTCATCCCTCAGCGATGGCAAAGAGAGCGGGCGGGCTGAATGGAAATTTTTCATGGCGCCCGACACCCACGGCGAGATTTTTGCCCTTAACCGGGAACTCGAGCCAAAGCTTAAGCAGCCGGACAAGCTGAACGTGAAACAGGTGGTCGTCCTCCCGGCGGCAGAAACTCTTTTTCCGCTTTATCATCAGACCCTGGCTGGTCTCCCGCCTGAATGCTTCAATATTTCTCTCGGCTATCCTTTGACAAGGACGCCACTTTTCAGTTTCTTCGACTCGCTTTTCAGCCTTATCCAGACAATCGATGAAGAAAGCCGTTTCTACCTCCCCGAGTATTTGCGGTTTGTTCTCCATCCTTACACCAAAAACATCTATTTCCCCGGGCCTCCCCGAAGGGCAGAATTCACGCGCATTCTCTTTCATCTTATCGAAGAAACGCTAACCCAGCAGAAGGGAAAATTATTCTGGTCTTTGGAGGAAATAGAAAATAACCCGCGGTTAGCTGATTCCTTGAACCGATATGTCTTGAGCGACCCTGAGGCGCCCGAGGCCGAAAAACTTCTGTCTCACCTGAAACAAATCCATGAGAAGACCATCGTCCCCTTCCTGGAAATAAAAAACTTAAAAGACTTTGCCAGAAAAATGGCTCGGATCACTGAATACCTCGAGAATGAGTCGACGGCCTCCCGTCATGTTTTTTTTGAGCCCTATGTCCGGGCTTTTCTTAACCAGCTCGAGGCGCTCGAGCAGTCTTTCGTTAGTTCGTTTAGGTTCGACCATCCGCGGAGTTATTTTAATCTCTTCCGAAAGATGACGGCTGAGGCCTCGGTACCTTTTCCCGGAACCCCTCTCCGGGGGCTGCAGGTCCTCGGTTTCTGGGAAACACGCTGTCTTCAGTTTGATGAAGTCTATCTCCTTGATATGAATGAAAAAGTAATCCCGGCGACGGGGAAAACTGATTCTATCCTTCCCTATGCGGTCCGCAAAGCTTTTGGCCTCCCCACCTATGAAGACCTCGAGCGCCGCATCGAGTATTACCTTGATGTTTTGACCCGCGGAGCCAAGAAAGTCTCTTTTTATTTTGTCGAAAATAGCGAAAAAGAGAAAAGCCGCCTGGTCGAGCGATTAATCTGGGAAAAACAAAAAAAGGAAAACGAAACCGACGCCTCTAAGTTCATCCAGGCTGTCCGCTACCAGGTTGCGCTGAGCTCAGCCGAGCCTGGACCGATTGCCAAATCAGAAGCCGTCCTGGACTATCTCCGGGAATTCCGGTTTTCGGCTTCGGCCCTTGATGCTTACTTAAGCTGTCCGCTGAAGTTTTATTATTCTTTCGTGCTGAGGCTTGAAGAAAAAGAAGAAATAACCGACGTCCTGGAAAAAAAGGAAATCGGCCTTCTGGTCCACGCCATCCTCGATAGATTTTTCAAGCGATGGGTGGGAAAACCTGTTGACCCGGAAAAATTGACCGAGGTCGAGCTGAGGCAGGCGGTGGCTGAAGAATTTGCTTCCAAGTTCGGGCAAGACCTTAGCGGCAGCGCTTATCTGATAAAACACCAGGTGGAAGCCCATCTTCTCGATTTTCTCCGGAATTATCAATTGCCTTTGATAAGAAAACTTGCGGTCCAAGGAAAGAGTTTTCATCTTCTCGGGCTGGAAGAAAGACTTGAAGATACTCTCGAGGCCAACGGGACGGTTTTCAAGCTTGTAGCCCAAGTTGACCGGGCGGAAAAAAGGGGCGACCGCATCTACATCGTTGATTATAAAACTTCGGCCAAAAACAAAGCCTACGAAATCAGACTGGATAAGCTTCAACTCGGCGTAAGGTCAACCTGGCCGGAGGCCGTCGGCAGCCTCCAGCTTCCTCTGTACAACCTGCTATGGGCGGCCAGGCACCGGCAGCCGCCCGAGGAAATTTTCGCCGTCCTTCTGCTCTTAGGGAAAAATTACCTGAGCGAAGATATCGAATACTTGCCATTCGGCGAAAAAAGCGAGGCGAGACGGGAAGCCCTCGGGATTATGCTGAACTTCGTTAAGGCTTTGTTGCTGGAAATAACTAACCCGAACATACCTTTCTCTTGCGACCTGGCCAAAGAAGACAGCTGCCGCTACTGCGTGTATACCTCGCTCTGCGGGATAGAAAAATAGGAAATATAGAACGTGTCCCTATTTGCGGAGGAGGCGAACTTCCACAACGGGAGCAATTTCACTTCCGGCTTGAGCCTGGAAGCCGATAGTAATTTTTGTTTTCCCTTGAACCAGGTTCACGGGCAACGGATATTCTTTTTCGACAAACCGCGGGGAGGCAACTCTTTCTACTTTTTCCTCACTAACCTTCTGTCCTTCGGCTAAAATGTCGAAGCGCATCTCAGGCTGGCGTTCGTCCGTGTAATAAGTGACGAATAAAACAAGCGAAGTCGCCCCTTGAGTGGGCAGGTCGAAGGAGAACCAGGTCGGGCCGCGGCGGCTATTCCGGCCCATCACCCTGGCGGCCACAATCTTTTCTCCGGCCTGGAAATTGAACTCTTGTTCGGCCTTGGTGTCACCCGGCTGGAACAACACGAGCGTGGCTGCCTCTATTGCTTTTTTCCTTTCTTCTGCGGCGCGATGAGCGGCTAACCTTTTCGCCCATTCTTGCTCACTGATATAATCCCAGTAACCGGAATACGTTCGGCGATGAAGCCGGTAAAAGGGAACAAGGTCAACCTCGGTTATTGTCTCCGGGTTGGTTAGAGTTCGCCCCACACCGATGATGCGGAATATTCCTGGCTTGTCGGCTACTGGCTTCACCCATTCATTAACAGGCCTTGGGGCGGCTACCAGGACTGGGGCTGCCGGGCGAGGCTCGGCAGGCTTAGAGGCCGGCTGAGCACCTTCAGCCCTTCTGGGTCTTTCGCGTTCAGGACCAAGGTCTCCGGCGAGCACCAAAGGCCCCCACATAATGGCCACGATTGTGGGGTCGTCGGGAGCAGGTTCAAGATGAAGGACCTTGGGCAAAGTCAGCTCGACAACGTCGCCCGTTTTCCACTGGCGCTTAATCTCGACATAATAGCTGGTCTTCTCTTTGGCTTTTTCGGCGAAAGCATACTGAGGGTTGTTGCTCTTCGACGGAGGCGCCAGAGCCTCGGGCGGCAAGGGCTGTCCGTTGATTTTTACCAAAAAATCCCGCGTCGCCCACCAGGGCCGCCGTAAAGCCAGGACAAAATCTCGCGGTTTTTCCATAGTCAGCGAAATCTTAACCGATTCTCCTTCGGGAAAATCGGTTTCCATCTTTAACCTCGCTCCAGCCTGGGTCCACTCGGCCGTCGAGGGCGCATATATATTAATCCAGAGCTTGTCGCCGCTTTCATAATAAATCCCGAGGCCATGGAGAGCATGGTTTTCCATCCCAGAACCCACACAGCAGGTGAAACTTCGGAACATGTCCTGGTATTCTCTCTGGACCGCCCGGCCGACCGGCACCATGTAGCACATCCGGCCATCCTCCGGGTCAATCGAGCCCAGGACATGGTCAAAAAGGGCTCTCTCAAGGAAATCTGCATAATGGGGGTCAGGATAAACAGCAAAAAGCAGCCGGGTAAGCTTGAGCATATTGTAAACATTACAGCTTTCAGAAGTCCTGCCATCAACCCTGGCTCCGAGCTCATCCGGCCGGCCAAAGTATTCGTTCATCCCGTGCCCGCCAGTCGCATAAGTGTGGTGCTGGACGACTGTGTCCCAGAAAAAGCTGGCCGCGAGCAAATCGCCGCCGTCGCCAGTATAAAGATACCGAGCCGCCGAGCCGACCATTTTTGGAACCTGGGTGTTCCCATGGGTGCCGGCAAGGTTGTCCTGATGCCGCTTCAGCGGGTCGACAAAAGCTGCA
>JBBIRF010000016.1:0-52587 GCA_037441905.1 Candidatus Aminicenantota bacterium | reverse complement strand
GACAGACAGACAGACAGACAGACAGATAGATAGATAGATAGATAGATAGATAGATAGATAAATAGTCAGTCAGTCAGTCAGTCAGTCAGTCAGTCAGAAAGATGCTGCGGCGATTTGGTGATAGCTGCAAATAACTTAAGCCGCGTTAAAAAAATTTTAGATTGGTAGTTAAAAAAATTTACAATGAGGTTTGCGCCTGATTAATTATCAGGGAGAGCTTGATTCAACCCCGGTTTTGCCCGGTTAAAAAAGAAAAGGATAAACGGCCGGTTGCAGTCCTAAAATAATTCGGGTCAAGAGTAATAGCGGGGGAGGAGGGGGTTAAGACCGATAAGGATACGGTAGCTCGAGATTCCGGAGGCAGCAGCCAGGAGGTCGGCCGTCAGGGGTGAGTTTTTGGCTGAAGAAATGAGCGTCGCTTCATCGCCGCATTTAACTTCCCGGTCATTTTCAAGGTCAATCATCATGTGGTTAGCCGTGATTAGCGGCACGGTTTTGTATCTTTTTCCTTTGATTACAACCGAGACCTTGCCACCAAACTCTGGCAGATAACCGTCCGAATAGCCAATCCCCAACGTTGCCACCCTCATTTCTTTTTAGGCATTGAAAGCTCGATGATAAGAGAGAGTATCGCCGGGTCGCAGGTCTTTTATAAAGACGACTCTGGCCTTGAGGCAGAGAGCCGGTTGAAGGGCTAAAGGGTCCTCTTTCTGGGTTTTAGCGTTAGGATAATATCCATAAATGGTTATGCCTGGTCTGACCATGTCTAAATAAAAATCGGCTGAAACAAGTAACCCCGCTGAACTGGCTGCATGGCGCAGGCCACAATCTATTCCCCTCTTTTTGGCCTCAGAATAAACATGATTCAGCCGCCGGAGCTGCTCTCGGTCGAATTCGACATCTTCGGTCAGAGTGGTCGAAATCCCTTCCAGACGAAGATGCTTCCGGGAGGCAATTTTTTCCATTAAACCCAGAGCGCGGTCGTCGGGGATTCCAGTTCGTCCCATTCCGGTGTCGATATCAACGTGAACCAGAGCCTGCCTGCCTTTTTTAGCCGCGACTTCATCCAACCGGAAAACCTCGTCCGTAAACACGGATTGACTGATACCCTGGTCGACAATTTCTGCCGCATCGCCGGCGCTCAGGGGACCAAAATTGAGGACAGGGCATTTGACGCCCGCTTCCCGCAGCTTTACCGCCTCTTCTAACTTCCCCACCATCAGCCAGTCCACACCCGCTTTTTCTAATACCCGCGAGACTTCTACTAACCCATGACCATAAGCATTCGCTTTGACTACAGCCATCACTTTGACCCCGACCATTTTCTTGATTCGCCGGTAATTGGCGACGATAGCTTTTAAGTCCACTTCGACCCAGGGGTCCATACCGCGGGTTTTATCGAGCGCTTCGGGTGACTCTTTCCTTAGTTTTTTACCCTCAGAAGCAGTTAGGACGGCGGCAGAGCCAAACGTTAACAGTTCAAAAAATTGACGCCTTCTCATTCTTTCCTCCCCCCAGACGGGTCAGTTGAAGAAAACACCAAATGATCAATCCGTCCGAAAAACTCGAAGAGCCATTAAATAGGATGGCCTAAAAATCAACTTATAAATCAAGAGCGATTTCTAACCTCTTTCTCGGGCTTTCAAATTTTACTTGCGCCGGGTCAAACTTATCCGGGTCCCAATCTTCCAGCCAGCTCAGAAGACCTTCAGAATCATCCTTGTCCCTAAAAGCTTTAAGACATCTATAATAACCGCCGATTCCGCCGCAATCTTCAGGAGGACAGGCTCGTTTGCCTGCGATGCATATGGGATATTTTTTCTTTGGCTCCCTTGGTTCTATTTTTTCCAGAACCACATCATGCAGCCAGCCATCTCCAAAATCATAAATATATAGCGCTCGGTCACCAGGCGTCCGGAAAAATAAACGAATAGGAACCTCAGTGCTCAACAACATTTCTTCTTCTTCCTCCTCGGGTTCAATAAAAGGCGACTCGATTACGACCCGCTTTCCTGGTGCTTTGTCGTCTTCGATTTCAAACTGATGTAGATGATAATCCAGCCAGCCCATGGCATCCTGAATAGCTACATGCAAGTCATAAAAGGTGTAGCTCTCCGGAACCAGGATTCTTCGCCAGATTGGAGGCCTGCTTCCAAGAAGTGTTATCTTGATTTGAAAGACATTCTTAAAAGGCCAACGTCTCGGAAGAGTTATCCAGATTTCTTTGCCATCCATAGAAGGTTCCTCCTTAACGGGCAAAACTTAGCTTATTAAAATAAGGATTAAAAATCAATTACCCTTCACGTTGCCAGGTTAAACAAAAATATGGACGCTGGGGACGGATGATACGGAGTCGCAGCAAGGGGAAATAGAAGGCCATACCTAATTGAAGATATCGGCAGCTTCCTTTCGATGTAGGTTTATAAATGAGCCGTCTATACCATCCCTCGGGGATATCAGATGTCGATTCCTTCTCTCAAGCCCTTTTTCCCATTCTATTTCTCAATTAATCTGAAGAAGAGCCTTTTTTGTTATATTTAGGACGGGGCTGGAGATAAAAAATTTTTGCGAATTGCTTAGCACGGCCGGCGAGAAAGGTTATCTTCCAAGCTCCTGAACTCGCCAAGCAGCCGCTTTATGGTGATAAAGGTAGAATCTTTTGCCGTCTAACTTATGCCGCCTGCCGGGACCGGACTAAGCACGCCGGCGGCCAATTAAATAAAGTCCGCGGGTAAAAAGGGGGATAAAGAAAACGCCAAAAATCCCCCAGCTGATGGTTCCGTACCCTTTAGCCACGAGGGAAATAAGCCCGAAGGTCGCAATCATTAGACTCACTAAAATCATGAACGCGGCGACTAAGGGACGACACCAAGCCGGGAATTTTTTCCCCTTAGCCTCGAGCGCGGCCTGGATTCTTTGGTTAAAAGCGTGGATGAACCCTGTCCCGGTTTGGATTAAAGTGCCGAACAGAACAACGAGATACGCGATGAGCAAGCCCCGGTTACCGACTTTCTGCAGCCCAAAATAAGCTGGAACTTCTTTAGTAACCACCTCAGGATAAAAACCCACGATGGCGATAAAAAAAATAAACGCCGGCAGAATCCCCATCATACTGGCCATGAGTGCCGAGAAAACAGCCTCTTTTCTTCGTTCGAGATACGGAAGACAAAACAGGACGCTCGGAATAACACCCAGGTTATAAAGCGCGTACTTAAAGGCTCCTACCGGCCATCCGGGAAGCACCGGGCCGGTCTTCAGGTTGTTTTTGATTTCAGGGCCAAATTTGATGATGGCTGCCAGAAGGAAAAGGCTATAAACCACGTAGATAAGGATAGACCAGGAAGACATGAATTTCTCGAGGATTCTTCCGCCTTTAAAAGTGAGGAAGCAGATGGAGACGAGCATTAGGGCGACGCCAGCAAGGTATGGCAGGCCGAAATTATCCCGCAGCAAGACGCCCGCGGCCGAACCGACGACAGCCAGGACGATGAGAAGGAGAACGAGATAAAGAAGCTCGAAAAGAATCCAGAATCGGCCGATAATCCGGAGAAGAAGGCTTCGGTAGTCATAAACCTTGAAGAGACGGGAAAACTCGAAAGTCAAGGTTAAAGTCGCTGCCCAGCTGACAGCCGTCACGAGGAACATCCCGAGAATACCGCCGCGCGGGCCGTACTTCAGGAAGTATTCGACGAGCTCGCGGCCCGTGCCATAGCCGCCAGCGATTAAGACCCCCTGAAAAACAAACCCGGGAAGGAAGTATTTCTGCGCAAACGGCCGGTCAAGGATGGCCATAACACCTCCGGTCTCGCCATTAGATTTATCCTTAATTACCGTTTGAATCAAGATAAAATTCCGAAAGAGTCGCCAATTATGAGAATAAGAAATCCCGGGAATGAATAGTTTAGGGAAAAACTAAATGACCTCTTTTTTCCGACTCCCCCTTCCGGCTGAGGAAGAAACAAAAGCCCCTGCTTTCTCCGCAGAAAGTTATTTTTTCGCTTCACTTACTTATCATATCTAAAAATTTATAAAATTTTGTTAATGAGTTTTTCTGGGTTCTTCGTGGGGTTTCCTTTGTGGGCCCAAAGTCGTCAGGTAGCTTTGACCAAATAGAGGGGAATTCTTATCTTAAACCGCAGCTTTTGCCATCTCGAGTCTGGGACCGGTGCCGCGACTTGCCCGCCGCCGAAGCCTGGGTTATAATTGTTTTTGATAATTAACTTTGAGTATATTTTAACCCTGAGAGGCGCGCCAGGAAGTGGCTTTGAAGCCGGTGATAACGTAAAGGCAAGCAAGGTAAGGCAGATTATGGCAAAAAGACGAAGATGAGGCGCAGGAAATGGTCATAATGGGGTCGGGCAAATAGCATTGAAACTCTTTGTAGCTTGTAGCTGATAAAAACGCCGGGGTGGCGGAAGAGGTAGACGCAAGGGACTTAAAATCCCTCGGTTGGAAACAACCGTGCCGGTTCGAGTCCGGCCCCCGGCACCAAGATTTTAGAACTTAGCCTATAATGAATAGCCAGAGCAAACCACGAAGAAACAAAAAAGGCTCTAAGTTTTTCGCAGTTCAAGGGTTTGCCTTAATAATTGGATATAGCCTTTTAGCTTTGGTCGTGTTGATATGTTTTGCGGTTTGTCGGCAGGAAGGGGAACTCTGGTCAGAGGAAGAGGAGCTCGAACCCGAGGCCATTCAGGCCGAAGAGGCCGAGGCGCAACCGAAACCGCCCGCCCCGAAAATGACAGAAGAACTTTATATTGACCTAACCGCGCGGTCAGCTCTCATCTGGGATAAATACAAAGAGGAACCTGAAAAAGCCCAGCAGGAAGTGGATAATTTGTACCTGAAGGCGGGAGTTACCTGGAAAGAATACAAAGAATACGAGGCTAAACTGACGCTGAAGGAGAGGGATGCGCTGCAGAAGAAAATTCTGGAGTATATGCAAAAAATTATCGCAGAATATCGCTGACAGGTTTGGCCGCGGGTAATTTTTCCTTGACATCTGGATAAAAAATTTTTAATATTAATTAACAATTTTCGTAATGGAGAGAAAAATGGAAAAAAGGTTGCCTCGAGCTAAGATCGTGAAAACAGCTCGCCGGCTGAAAGCTCTATCGCACCCGGAAAGATTGAGGATTGTCCTTGAACTCATGAAGCGAGAGTGCTGCGTTGGCGAACTCCAGAAGTGTGTTTCTTTGAGTCAGCCCCATGTTTCCCAGAGTCTGCGGATTCTCAAGCAGGCGGGAATCGTCTCCAGCCGTCGTCGCCAGCGCCGGATTTGTTACCGTATTTCCGACCCTCAAACTCTGAGTTTAATCAATCTCCTTTTTAAGACAAAAGCCAAGAAAAAATAAAACTACTTATTCTCTTGGCCCCGCGGGGATTTCAAACCTGAATTCTTCGCCTTTTTCATAAAAATCTTTCCTGGTTAGCCCTCGACTGGAAGCTTCATCCAAAAAAATGTAGACGGAAGGATGCCTCTGAAGGCAGGAGGCCGGGACATCAGGGGTAACCGGTCCCTCGAGGGCTTGCCCGATAATATTGGCCTTATCCTTTCCCGTCGCTAAAAGCAAAATGTTCTTAGCTTCCAGGATGGTCCCTATCCCCATGGTTAAAGCCAATTCGGGTGGCTCCAGTTGATATTCTTGAAACGGTGCTTTCTGGGAGGCGATTGTTTCCGCCGTCAACCGGACGAGCCGCGTCCGCGTCGTAAACGGGGAACCTGGTTCATTAAAACCGATATGGCCGTTTAACCCGATACCGAGGAGCTGGATGTCTATGCCACCGGAGGCGGCGATCATTTTTTCATACCACTGACAATGGCTCTCGATATCTTTCGCCTGGCCGTTAAGAAGAAAGACCTGGTTGTAGCGAACACAAAGATGGCTGAAAAGGTTATCCTCGAAGTAACGAGCAAAGCTTAAGGGATGGTGGGCAGCCAGGCCCCAGAATTCATCCAGGCCGAAAAAAGTTGCCCTTGATAGGTCAATCTTGCCTTCCTGGTAAAGTCGGACAAGATGTTGATAAAGCTTGAGTGGGGTTCGGCCAGCGGCCAACCCTAAGACAAGAGCCGGCTTTTTTTGGAGGGCTAAGCTGAGCAGGTTAGCAGCTGCCTGCGCTACCTCTTCTTCATTCTTCCAAACAACGAGGCGCATGGTTTTTTCTGATTTCATCCTGGGAGGCTACAAAACGGGCTCTACAATTATTCGCGTATTCATTCCCGAGAATAAATTATAATAGCTTGCCTTTAACTATCAAATCAGCTATTTTAGACCGAAGACCAGGATTAAGATAATTAACCTGAAAAGTCGAAACCGGAGGGAAAGAATGGATGTTAAAGCTTTTATCAACGACCAGGTAGAGCTGATCAGAAGAACGGTCGGGGGCGAAGGCGCGCTGGTGGCTCTCTCGGGAGGCGTGGATAGCTCAACCTGCACTGTTTTAGCCTGGAAGGCTATCGGGACCCGCCTGAAAGCTGTTTTCATTGATGACGGGCTAATGCGGGAGGCGGAGCCAGAAAAAGTCAAGCAAACTTTTGCTGCCTTAGGTATCCCTGTCGAGGTCTATCCAGCCGAAGCCGAATTTTTTGCGGCTCTGGCCGGGCACACTGACCCGGAGGAAAAAAGAAAGGCCTTTCGGCAGGCTTTCTATACCACCTTAGGCAAGATAATCCGGTCGAGCGGGATGAGGTTTCTCATCCAGGGGACGATCGCGGCTGACATCATCGAGACCAGAGGCGGGATAAAAACCCAGCATAATATCCTCGAACAGGTGGGAATTGACCCGGAGGCAAACTTCGGGTTCAAGGTAATCGAGCCGCTCAAGACGTTGTTCAAACACGAGGTAAGGGAAGTAGCTAAAGAGCTCGGCCTTCCTCCGAGTATTTTTCAGAGGATGCCTTTTCCAGGACCGGGGCTGGCGGCTCGCGTCTTGGGCGAGGTAACTCCAGAAAGAGTCGCGGTCGTCCGCCGGGCCACCGCGATTGTCGAAGAGGAAGTTGACGAGTTTAAGCCGTTTCAGGCCTTCGCCGTCCTGCTGGCCGATAAAGGAACGGGGGTGGAAGCGGGGCGGAGAAGGTTTGGCGATATCATCATCATCCGGTCAGTTGAAAGCCGCGACGCGATGACCGCCGAACCAACCCTGCTCCCGTGGGAAACCTTGAGGCGGATGACGGAGAGAATTCTGAGGGAAATTCCTTCCGTAACCAGGGTAGCTTACGAATTGACGCCCAAACCGCCGGCGACGATCGAGTTCATCTAAGGTTTTAATCCAGGCAGCCAGGCCATTTTTTCCTGTAAGTTTTTTTGAGAGTTGACTTTTGAATTAAGAAAGACCTGGCCGCTCGAGAGCTTATAACAAGGGCCAGCGAACCAGAAGGAGATTCCTGTCGCTCGCTACCCCTGTCCCGGACGAAAACTTGGTCAAAACCCAGAATGGCCCTTAGATTAAAAATCAGCCTACATTTATCGTATCGCAAAAGATGAAAGACAGATTGTCTTCCCGGTTATTCTACTCTCTGGAGTCTGATCAAGATACTTAATGGTTAAAGCTTGTTTTACTAAGGATAAACCCGAGGCAAGGACTTTCTCCTACGATAGCCGCGCTCCGGGCTAACCACGCCTCTTCCTTTCAGTCTCCTTTAGGCGGACATTATGTCCTAACCTGAAACAGGGTTTCCGTTGACATGGCGGAGGCCTTTTGCTATTTAATGAACATTCGCGGCGCTATCGTCTAGAGGCCTAGGACAGGTGGTTCTCAGCCATCAGACCCGGGTTCGAATCCCGGTAGCGCTGCTTCTTCCTGGAGAGAGCAGCGAACATAGCTCGACTGAAAAAGGAAAAATTGGCTTAATTCAGGGAAAAAAACAGAAGAGCTCAAAGCAGGGAAAAGGGCTAGCGAGCAAGAACATCCTCGACAACAAAGCCCGCTTGGTAAAGCCCGCTTGGACCAGAAAAATTTGTTATTTCGGGCGGCTATTAGGAACCTAGAGGTCGCGGGGCGTTGAGGCTAATTTACCAATCATTAAATATCGCCTTTTTTATTTTTCATTCCAGCCTGGTCATTTTTAACCTTTTTGGCTGGCTCTGGCGGAAAACGAGGCTGGCCAATCTTATCGTCATCGGCCTGACCTTGAGCTCATGGTTTATTTTAGGTCTCCGGTTTGGGTATGGCTATTGTCCTTTTACTGACTGGCACTGGCAGGTGAGGGAAAAACTGGGTTATTTAGAATCACCGCCTTCTTATACGGCTTTTCTCGTGCGGGAAATAACGGGATGGGAGCCCGGAGATAGATTAATTAACTCGCTAACCTTCGGGCTTTTGCTCGCCGCTTTGGCCGGCTCAATTGTGACCAATATTCGGGACCTGATAAGAAGAAGGCGCGAGCGAAAATAGCGAAAGCCTTAGTTTAAATTATTTTCTTTGAGCCTGATTCTGCTAAGCAAAGGCGAGAATATCCGACCAGGTTTTTCTTCGCTCGTTAATTCAGGCTAAAGCTTAAAAGTTAAAACTCAAAAGGAGGGCGGAGAGAAATTTCCAGCCGAAAAAAATAAGGTCAAAACAATCGAATAAAGCTAAGCGAAATTGAATGAGTAAATATACTTCTCTCTAAACCGTGGGTTGGCTCAGAAAAAAATAATCAATTGCCCGCTTCTGTTAGTTTGATTATTAACAAGACGTCTCGGCTGGTCAAACCCGGCTAAGTTTTCTGGCGCGAGAAAACAAGTGCCTATTTATAAGAGGGGAGGGGACAGCTTCCTTTTTCCGCTGCCCCCGTTGGCTGGGAAGCAGGGATTCGAACCCCGATTCCATGATCCAGAGTCATGTGTCCTACCGTTGGACGACTTCCCAGCGCCGCCTTTTAAATATACCATAGCTGCAATCGATTTCAAGCCCGGCCGCTGATAACCTGAGCCTCAGGGGGGCATGAGTGCCGGGCTCTAAAAGGAAGAAAAAAGGACAAAAATATAGCCTTATCCTCAAACGTCCTTCCTTAAGAGGCAGGTCATTCGGACTGAGAAATTATCCCCAGAGGGTAAACTAATCACCGTAAACTTCAGCCCCGGAGTTTGCCCGTTTAATTGACAGGGGGAAGGGGTTACTGATAACATGACGCCTTCAAGAAAAAGAGGTTAAGCGTGAAGAAAAGCGGTGGACGGCTGGCCATTTTATTTTTAATCAGCGGTGTCTTTCTATATTTTTTCTTCCGAAGCGTCGACTGGCGGGAAGTTTTCCGTCACCTGGCGGCTGTCAAGCCTTTCCTTTTCGGGTTAGTGGTGCTTTTAACGCCGCTCCACTTGGCGACTCGAGCCGCGCGGTGGCGGTTCCTTCTTCGGCCTGAGAAGGCGAATGTTCGCTTCGGGAATCTTTTTTCCGGGAATGCCGTCGGGTTTACCGTAACCTTTATTTTTCCTGGCCGGCTGGGCGAGCTCGTTAAGCCCCTTTACTTAGCCCAAAAGGAAGGGATGAGGAAGGGGTTTGTCATCGGGACGGTGGTCGTCGAGCGGATTTTTGATATGTTCACGATGTGCTTTCTGCTGGGGGTTTTCTTGTTAGCCCGGCCGCTTTATGCTTCCCTTTTTAAAGTTGACCAGGAGGCTAACT
This sequence comes from Candidatus Aminicenantota bacterium, assembly GCA_037441905.1. Taxonomy (GTDB): domain Bacteria; phylum Acidobacteriota; class Aminicenantia; order Aminicenantales; family CALLJL01; genus CALLJL01. The sequence goes on along the minus strand of JBBIRF010000016.1, from coordinate 42,984 downwards.
CCAACCTTCATCTTTGGGGGTTTGTCGGGCTGGCCTTTGCCACCGGGCTTCTCATCATAAGCCTGCTTCTCTACTTTTTTAAGGAACCGTCTCTCAGACTCGCTGGCTTCACCCTCCGGCCGTTTCCGCCAAAGTTTCGGTCAGCAGTTTTGGCGCTGGTTGAAGAATTCATCGTCGGTCTGAAATTCTTCCATTCTGTCGGGGCCGTCCTCGTCTATATCTTGCTTTCGCTCGTCGTCTGGCTCTTGATCATTTTTTATTACTGGGTTTTTTTCCAGGCCTTTGGAGTTAGCCTTCCCTATTTCTTCCTCTTCCCTTATGTCTTTTTGACGATGGTGGGGGCCTCCATTCCCACTCCCGGGATGGTGGGCGGGTTTCATTATTTCAGCAAGCTGGCGTTAACTTCGCTCTACCATCTCGACACCAACCTGGCCGTCGGGATGACCCTCGTCACCCATGCCCTGCAATTGGTGATGACTTGCCTTATAGGCTATGTTATATTATGGAAAGATGGTCTGAGCCTTTTCCAAGTTAGCCGCCTGAGGGAGACGGTGGCCGAATGAAATGCCCTTATTGCCAGCATCCTGATAGCCGAGTGATTGACTCCCGCGAGAGTAAGAAAGGTTGGGCTATCCGGCGGCGAAGGCAATGTCTGGCCTGCAAAAGGCGGTTTACCACGTACGAGAAGATAGAAGAGGTGCCCTTCATGGTGGTGAAAAAGGACGGCACCCGGCAGCCTTTTGACGGCCAGAAGCTCCTCCGGGGAATGCTCAAGGCGTGTGAAAAAAGACCGATTGCGGTTTCTAAGCTCGAAGAGATCGTCGAGGAAGTCGAGAACAAGCTGCAAGAAAGGCCCGAAAAAGAGATGAGTTCGACCGAGATTGGCAGCCTGGTGATGGACAGGTTAAAAGAACTCGATAAGGTGGCCTACGTCCGTTTCGCTTCGGTCTACCGGGAATTCAAGGATGTCGTCGAATTCAAGCACGAGCTCGAAAACCTTCTCAAAGAAAAATAAATTTTTCTGGCGAAATGAGTATTAAGACCAAACCCGGCAAGGGGGTGAGAAGAATCGAAGTCCGCTCCCGGCCGGCCGACGAGGACAAGGCCATCCGGGAAACCTTTGCTTCTTGGCCTGCTCCCTGGATACCGAGAGTGGATATTTATGAGAAAAAGGACGAACTGGTGGTTGAAGTTGAATTGCCCGGGGTTGACTCCCACGACCTTATCGTAACAGTGCATGCTAACCGGGTTGAGCTCAAGGGGAGAAAAAGAGAGGAGGAGGCGGTAAAAGGGAGAAGCTATATTCGCCTGGAGAGGGAATATGGCGAATTCTCGCGTTTTATTCCCCTTCCATGCCTGGTCATTCCTGACCATTCTCGGGCGTGGTTAGAGGATGGAGTCCTGACATTAAGGTTGAAGAAATACAGCAAAAAATAGGCTGGAACAGGCAGTCTTTCCCTGCCTTTGCTTATCGGGAGGAGAAGATGGGCGAGAAAGAAGACGAAAAAAGAGATGCCTTCATCGAGAGTGAGGAGGACTCGGTGGAAAACTTAGCCGAGGGCCAGGCCCAGCGGTTACAAATTCCTTCGAAGCTTCCGGTGCTGATGCTCCGGGACATAGTTGTTTTTCCCTATATGATTATCCCTCTTTTTGTCGGCCGGGAAAAATCAAAGAATGCGATTGACCTCGCCCTTTCCAGTCACCGGATGATTTTGCTCCTCACCCAGAAGGATGTCGAGATCGAAGACCCTAAACAGGAAGATGCCTACGGAATGGGAACCGTGGCGATGATCATCCGGATGCTCAAGTTGCCTGACGGACGGGTCCGTGTTCTGGTTCAAGGGCTGGTCAGGGCCAAGGTGGAAACCTTCGAAGATGACGGCAAGGTAATTATGTCTGAGGTCTCGGTCATCCACGAGCCGGAAGTCGTCGAGAAAACAATTGAAACTGAAGCCATCATCAGGAATATCCGGAGTGGGCTCGAGAAAGCCACCTCCTTAGGCAAGAGTATCCCCCCGGAAGTCCTTATCATTGCCGCCAACATGGAGGACCCAGGCCGGCTGGCTGACCTGACTGCGGCCAACCTTGACCTCAAAGTGGAAGAAGCCCAAAAAGTCCTCGAGATTATCGACCCGGCGTTGAGGCTAAAGAAGGTTCACGAGCTCTTACTCCGGGAACTCGAGCTTCTCGACCTTCAGTCAAAAATAAGCAGCGAGGCCAAAGGCGAGCTGGATAAGCTGCAGCGGCAGTATTTTCTCCGCCAGCAGCTGAAAGCGATTCAGAAAGAATTAGGGGAGGGCAGCGAACTCCAGGAAGAAATCAAGAGTTATCAGGAAAAGCTGGCCAAGCTTCAAGTGCCGGACGAAGTCCGGGACGAGTTGACCAAGCAGATTAACCGCTTAAGCCAGATGCATCCCGAATCAGCCGAAACCGCCGTCGTCCGGAACTACCTTGACTGGATGTTTTCTTTACCCTGGAATGAAAGCACCGAAGACAACCTGGACGTGAAAAAGGCCAAGAAGATTCTGGATGAGGACCATTACGGCCTCGACAAGGTCAAGTCGCGAATCCTTGAATACCTGGCTGTTCGGTCGCTTTCACCCAAACTCCGCGGCCCGATTCTTTGTTTTGTCGGTCCGCCCGGGGTGGGCAAGACTTCTTTAGGCCGGTCAATCGCCCGGGCCTTGGGCCGGAAGTTTGTCCGTATCTCCCTCGGCGGAGTCAGAGACGAGGCCGAAATCAGGGGCCACCGGCGTACTTATGTCGGCGCCATGCCGGGAAAAATCATTCAAGGGATAAGGCAGGCGGGGAGCAATAATCCTGTTTTTATGTTAGACGAAGTGGATAAGATCGGCGCGGATTTCCGGGGCGACCCCTCCTCGGCTCTGCTCGAGGTTCTCGACCCGGAGCAGAATCATTCTTTCCGCGACCATTATCTCGGAGTGCCTTTTGACCTCTCGCGGGTGATGTTTATCACGACGGCCAACCTGCTCGACCCGATTCAGCCGGCTTTCCGCGACCGGATGGAGATTCTGGAGCTTCCCGGGTATACCGAGGAAGAAAAACTCGAGATCGCCCGCCGCCATCTGATTCCCAAGCAGATTAACGAGAATGGTCTAAACAAGAAATTAATCAGTTTCAGCCGGGCAGCGGTGCAGAAAATTATCTCCCTCTACACCCGGGAAGCCGGCGTCAGAAACCTGGAAAGGGAGATTGCCGCCGTGTGTCGAAAAGTCGCCCGGAAGGTGGCTGAGGGCGATAAAAAAACCCACCGGATTACCGCCAAGAATGTCGAGGAATACCTCGGGCCTCCCCGGATTTTCCGCGACCAGATGTTGGCTCGCGACCAGGTTGGCGTCGCCACGGGCGTGGCCTGGACAGCTACGGGCGGCGAGATCATCTTTGTCGAGGCCACCAAGATGAAAGGGAAGGGAGGTTTAATCCTGACTGGATCGCTGGGCGACGTAATGAAAGAATCGGCCCAGGCCGCCCTGAGTTATCTCCGCTCCCACGCTGACGAGTTCGGGATTGACGCCTCTGTTTTTGCTGACTTTGATTTTCATATCCATATCCCCGAAGGAGCCATTCCCAAGGATGGTCCTTCAGCCGGCGTTACCATAGCCACGGCTTTAATTTCCCTTGTCACCGGGATTAAAGTAAGACATGATGTGGCGATGACGGGCGAGATAACCCTCCGCGGAAATGTCCTGCCGATTGGCGGTATAAAGGAGAAGGTCCTGGCGGCTCAGAGGGCGGGAATCAGAAAGATGATTCTTCCCGCGCCGAACAAAAAAGACTTGACCGATATTCCGGCGAAAATCCGGCGGGAGATGGAATTTATCTTTGTCGAGGAAGTTAACCAGGTTTTTGAGGCGGCTTTGGTCGTCTCTCCGTTCAAGCAGCCGCAGGAAATTGCACCAGCCCAGCGGGCTTGAGCTCGTTCCGGCCGATAATTAACAATTCTCAGGCGAAGCCCGAGGCCCTGCCTTCCGCATCTCTGGGCAATTAGCCTAACTGAGGTCATCCCTCTCATGTCTTCTCCCCCGCATGCCGAAGTCCTCGCGACCTGCGGGGCAGAGACAACCGTTACGATAATAGAAAATTCGGGACAAGATTTCTAAGCGTCATTCTGTTAGGTCAACTCCTTGCCTGAGGGGTCCGTATTAACGGTTTCTTACCCCATGGCTTCAAGTTTTTCTAAGACATTTTTTAGGGAAAAGCCAACCAGGAGTTGACATGATGTGTTTTTAGTAATAAGCATAGAAAAGAAATTTTTTGCTAAGGGAGAGCTGCCTATGAGAAAAAAAAGTTTGCGGTGGGTTTCCCTCTTCTGGTTTTTATTAACGCCTCTTTCCCTTATAGCCGGCGGCTGGAATAACACCCTCCTCGGTTGCCGGGCCATCGCCATGGGCGGAGCTTTCATAGCGGTAGCGGACGACCCGAGCGCCATCTTCTATAACCCCGCCGGGCTTACCCGCCAAAAAAACGCTTTTAATTTTTCGATCAACGGGTTTCATATCTGGCCGACGCACATTTATACTTCGCCTACCGGGCAGACCATTCAAAGCCGTTTCGAGAGCTCGGTCCCCCAGATTTTCGTCACCTACCGGATGAACGAAAGAATGACGGTCGGGTTTGGGGCTTATGTCCCTTATGCCGGCGGCGGGGTTGACTGGAAAGAGGCTGACCTCGGCTTCCCTTTTAAATCAACCCTGGGCGTCCTCAGCTTAACACCGTCTGTTGCCCTCCAGGTGAGTGAAAAGGTATCGGTGGGGTTTGCCCTTAATTTTTACCGGGCAGTCCTGACAGTAAACTCGGCCATGGAACCTTTTGGGCCGATGAAAGAAGAAGAAAGCGGGTCTTCGCTTTCAGCCTCCTTTGGGTTGCTCTACCGGCTGGGGGAGAAAATAGCCCTCGGAATCAGCGTCAGGGGCCCGGCAAAAATGAACCTGGCCGGCACCACCGCCGTGACCTACGGTGATTTCCGGATGAAGCTCGATTCGGAAACTTCTTTCAGCCTCCCCTGGGACATTGAGGCTGGCTTTTCTTACCGCCTGAGCGAGCGGCTGCTTTTTTCCGCCAGCACTCAGTTTACCCTCTGGTCAGCCCTGGACAAAGTGGATAAGACTATTAAAGGAATCCCTTATCTCGGCGAGATAAAGACGGCCGAAACCATGAATTTTAAAGATATTATCATCAGCCGGGTTGGGGTTGAGTATGCTTTTCCCCAGGGAGTCTTTCTCCGGGCGGGAGTGGGCTACGACCGGAGCGCCACTCCCGACGATACTCTTAACATAATGAACATCGATGTCGATAAGTTCAGCCTTCTTGGCGGGGTAGGGTACCGTTCGGGCCGGGTGACCATCGATTTTGCTTATGTTTATGCTTTGGGCAAGGAGAGGGAAAAGACTCTCCCTGGATACGGAATCCATCCGCTGATTGAAAAATATGACCTCGACGTTTTTATCCTGGGGTTAGGGCTTACTTATTCTTTTTAAACCTTAGGGTTGAGCAAGCTGCCTTCAAATACAACTTCTGCTGGGCCGGTCTGGTAAACTTTTTGTCCTTCCCATTCAACGAGCAGCGAGCCCATGCTTGTTTTGACCGTCACGGGGCTATCAGTCAGACCTTTAAGGATGGAAGCCACGGCCGCGGCGGAGGAACCGCTGCCGGAGGAAAGAGTCTCACCCACCCCTCTTTCCCAGAAAAGAACCTCGATCTCTTGCCTGTTCAGCACCCTGATGAACTCGATGTTCGTCCGGTTGGGGAAGAAAGGATGGGATTCGATTTCCCGGCCGAGCTGATGCCACTCGATCCTCGCGGGAAAACGGTCGACAAAAACGGCACAGTGGGGGTTGCCCACTGAAACCAGGGTGATAAAATAAGTCTTGCGGTTTATCGAGAGCGGGTAATCAATCACCCTTTCATGAAAGGAGCCGTCATCAAACGGAATATCCCGGGAAGTTAGCCGCGGGACGCCCATTTCCACCCGGATAAGATAACGGGAAAGAGAAGCTTCGATGAGGGTACTCTCTCTTTCCCCGGCTGAAGTAAGAAACGTTAGCCGGTTAGTGTTGACCTTTTGATGATAATACAAACTGGCGGCCGCACAGCGGAGCCCGTTGCCTGAAACCTCGGGCTCAGTGCCATCAGCATTAAAGATGCGGAAATGAACTACCCCCGCCTCCTTGTCTTTAATCGTGATGATGATCAGACCGTCAGCGCCCACCCCGATGTGCCGGTCGCACGCCCGGCGGGCAAAGTCGCCAAAGTCAGCCGCCGGCCCGATTTCCTGGCTATCGAGGACCAGGAAATCATTTCCCAGCGAGTGGATTTTTGTGAACCTCACGTCAAGGCTTCCTCAGGGTGACAATGAAGTCGTTGCTCCGGCCCTCGGCTTCGCGGCGGACAAGAAGGAGTATTGGCTCGCCTGATTTTATCCGGCGCAAGGCGTTCTGGAATTCCCGGGCTGTAGTGACCCTGGTCCGGTTGACTTCAAGGATAATATCTCCTGCCTGGATTCCTTTTCTTTGTGCCTCGCTAAACCTTTCAACGTTAGTTACCAGGACTCCTTCCTGCGTCCGGTAGCCGTACGAGCGGGCAATCCGGGGAGTAAGGGTGGTTACGGTTAGCCCGAGGTCTTCTTCCCCACCTTCCGGCGATTGGGCGGCTTCTTCTTCCGGCAGCTCCCCGATTTCGGCCGTTAACGTCTGTTCTTTTCCGTCCCGGATGATATTAAGCGTGGCTTTTGAACCGGGCTGGATCTCGGCAATCTTGAAACGCAGGTCCATGTCATCTTTAACCTTCTGGCCGTTGACTTCGATGATGACGTCATATTGTTTGAGGCCAGCTTTTTCCGCCGGAGTATTGGGCTCTACTGACTGGACGATAGCTCCTTCCTTACTTTTCAGCTTGAGCGACTGTCGCAACTCTTCGTTAATTGCTCCAGGATAAATTCCTAAGTAGCCGCGGATGACGCGGCCTTTTTCTTTGAGTTGAGCCACTACTTTCCGTGCCAAGCTCGAAGGAATAGCAAACCCAATCCCGGCATAACTGCCGGTCGGCGAGAAAATGTTACTGGTGATGCCGATGACTTCGCCCTTTAAATTTACAAGCGGCCCGCCCGAGTTTCCGCGATTAATAGCCGCATCCGTCTGGATAAAGTCCTGGTAGACAGGGAACATTCCCGTGCCGAATTGTCTTCCCTTGGCGCTGATAATCCCGGCCGTCACCGTATGTTCCAGACCCCATGGATTCCCTATGGCCAGAACCCACTCGCCCACCTTAATCTGCGTAGAATCCCCGAGCTCAGCATAAGGAAATTCTTTTCCCTCGACTTTAATCAAAGCCAGGTCGGTCAAGGGGTCAAAACCAACCGGTTTAGCCGGAAGCTCGTCGCCCTGGCTGGTGAAAACCATAATCTTGGTGGCTTTTTCCACCACATGGTTATTCGTCATGATATAACCGTCGGGGCTGATAAGAAACCCGGTTCCCTGGACTGGCGTCCGGTATTCCCTCGGTTGATTCCGGGGTATTCCGAAGAACCTGTCCCAGAATTCATCAAAAGGCCATTCCTCGGGAGTGCTCTGAACCCTCTCCACCCTTTCGCATTCTATTTTAACCACCGCCGGCGCTACTTTTTCGGCCACCCGCGAAAAATCAAGCGGCGTAAATGCTTCAGCCGGCGTGGAGGCGTAAAGGGGGGTAAGGGAGGTTGTTCCTTGGTTTGGGGAATTAACTAATGCCGGAGCCTCATTTCTTGATGGAGGCTGGATTAAAATTAGGCCGGCAGCCAGCAACCCGAGAACAAACCCAGTTCCGCCCACCCATAGATATTTTCGCATGCTAACCCGACCTCCTTTGATTAGATTTCAGATTACCATATCCAACGGAAAAACTCAAATCATTCCTCGGACGCGATTTCGAGGTCTATCTAAACCTAAACTATTTTTCCGGAAGGGAAGTTGCAGCCAAACCCGTTTCCCCTGGCCCCTGGAATTTGCTACTTCTTTAAATATTTAATAAAAAGATATCGTGAAGATGAAAAAGAAGCAAGGTTGCCTGCTGGTAATCGAAGGGATTGACGGGGCCGGGAAATCAACCCAGGTCCGGATGCTGGCCAGACGTTTGCGGCAACTCGGGCTGGAGGTGGCTGTCTACCGCGAGCCGACCAGGGGAAAATGGGGAAGAAAAGTCAGGTCTCTGGCGAGGACGGAAAAGGCTGTCGACCCGCACGAGGAATTAGAGCTTTTTCTTCGCGACCGGGAGGAAAATGTCCGGCGCAACATCCGGCCATCTTTGTCCTCCGGTCGGGTAGTTATCCTCGACCGTTATTATTTTTCGACAATGGCCTACCAGGGAGCCAGAGGAATCAGCCCGCAAATAATCAGACGGCAGAACGAGATTTTTGCCCCGCGGCCCGACGGAGTTTTTATCCTCTCTCTTCCGGCATCTCAGGGGCTCGGCCGGATTCAGAAGCGGCGCCAGAAAGACGTGCTCTTTGAACAGGAGAAATATCTGCAGAGGGTTGAAGCAATCTTCAGGCAAATCAAGGGAAGAGGAATTTATCATCTGGACGCCAGTCAGCCGAAGGAAAAAATCCACCAGGAAATTTTTCTCCGGGTGAAAAAAATTCTCCAGCGACGCGGCCAGTGGCCTTAGGTTCTTTGGAATTTTGGCCGGGTTTTGTTAAGATTTTGGCTGGCTAAAACGAGGCAACAAGACGAGGCAAGATGAAAATCAAAATACGTCAGCGACGGCAGACTGGGCCTAAAAAAAAGCCGAAAAAAAGATTTTATCGAGTTTTGCTCACTGTTTGTTTTCTCGCCCTCGCTTGTTTCTTGGGTATTATTGCCGGCGCCTTGCGGGCAATCAAGCATAACCTCCCTGACGTTGCCGCCTTAGAGCATTTTGAGCCGAATATAATCACCGTAGTCCTGGCTGACGACGGGACTCCGGTGAAGGAGTTTGCCATCGAACGCCGGGTTGAAGTCTCTTATCAAGAAATCGCGCCCGTTCTGAGGCAGGCAATTATTGCTACCGAAGACCCCCGGTTTTTCAGGCACCGCGGCCTCGATTTTCGCGGTATTCTCAGGGCCATGTGGGCCAATGTAAAACGCGGGCGGATGCTGGGCCGTTTACAGGGAGGGAGCACCATCACCCAGCAGTTAGCCCGCCAGCTCTTCCTTTACACGCAGCAAACTTTGGGGCGGAAGTTAAAAGAAACGTACTTGGCCCTGCAGATAGAAAAAAGATATCCCAAAGAGAAAATATTTGAAATGTACTGCAACCAGTGTTACCTCGGCCACGGTGTCTACGGGGTCGAGACGGCGGCCAACCTGTTTTTCGGGAAGAAGGCGGCCGACTTAAACCTGGAGGAAGCGGCTTTGATCGCCGGCATCTTCCGTGGCCCGGAGGTTTACTCCCCTTATACCAACAAAGAAGTTACGCTGCGCCGCCGTAACCATGTTCTTACCAGGATGGCCGAAGAAGGTTTTATCACCAAAGAACAAGCCGAGGAGGCCAAGCAAAAACCTCTGGAAGTCCTTCCCCTCCATCGGCAAAGTTCTGAGTTCGGGGGATATTTTTTTGAGGAAGTGAGAAAATATGTCGAGAAGAATTATGGGGCTGATGCTCTCTATCGCTCAGGCCTCAAAATTTATACTACCCTGAACGTTGAAGCCCAGAAACTGGCGGAGGAGGCGCTCCTCAAACGACTGAGAGAAATCGATAAGCTCAAGGGCTGGCGTAAGGACAAGAAAAACCTGCTGGACCAGGGAGAGAAGGACCTTAATAAGGTATGGCTCGAGCGCTGGCGTTTGGTTCCGCCTGCCCCGGGAGATATCCTTGAGGCCGTAGTGCTTTCTGTTTCCCGCCGGGAAGCGACCGTCAGAATCCGGGATTACCAGGGGGTGTTGACCAATAAAGATATTGCCTGGACAAAGACAGATAACCTCGAGAAGCTTATCCAGCCGGGTGATGTTATCCATGTTCAGGTAAAGCAAGTGGATGAAGCCGCCAAGAGATTAGAGGTTTCCTTAGACCAGGAGCCGCTCCTTGAGGGCGCTTTTTTGGCCATTGAGCCCCAGACTGGCGAAATCAAAGCCATGGTGGGCGGCTATTCTTTTAACCGGAGCAAGTTCAACCGGGCTACGCAGGCGCTCCGGCAGGTGGGTTCAGCCATAAAGCCTTTTCTTTACGTGGCTGCCCTGGAACACGGGTTCACTCCAGCAAGTTTGGTCGTCGACGAGCCGGTAACTTTCGTCGACCGCTGGACGGGCGAGCCGTGGTCTCCCCGTAATTATGACCGCAAGTATAAGGGTTCAGTTACGCTCCGAATCGGCATCGAGGAATCGCGCAACGTGGTCACCGCCAAGTTACTTGATTATATTTCTCCCCAGCTGGGGGTCGAATACTGTCGGAAATTCGGGATTACCTCGCCCATTTATCCGTATCTCTCGCTTTCCCTCGGGACCTTTGAAGTCAGCCTCCTCGAGCTGGTCTCAGCCTATACTGTTTTCCCGAATAATGGGGTCAGGGCTAAACCGTATTTTATTCGCCGGGTCGAAGATAAGCAGGGCAACGTCCTGGAAGAAAATCAACCGGAAACCCAGACGGTCATTTCTCCCCAGACTGCTTATATGATGACCTATCTTCTCCAGGGAGTTGTTGAAAGAGGCACAGCGGCCGCGGCCGCCCCGCTTCTTCAAGATAAAGCTCTGGCCGGCAAGACAGGAACCACGGATGATTACAGCGATGCCTGGTTTATTGGTTTTTCTCCCTCGCTTTGTGCCGGCGTCTGGGTTGGTTTTGACGTTAAAACGCCAATCGGCGACCGAATGGCCGGCGCGGTGGCCGCTCTTCCAGTCTGGATTGAATTTTTTAAGAACAGGATTGAGCGCGAAAAGCAGCGCGCGACCGAGGAGGGCAACGACTTCGTCTACGAAGATTTCGAAGTCCCGCCCAACCTTTCTTTTGTTGTCATCGACCGCAAGACCGGTTTCCTGGCTACCTCGAATTGTCTTTGGCCGTTTCGGGAAGTCTTTTTTCCGGGGACAGAGCCTAACCGTTTTTGCACCCGACAGGACCATTTAATGATCCTGGATTATTATGGGACCTCGAAAGCGGTCGAAGAGCACGATTAACCGCATTTTGAAGCTTCTATGGAGAAAAATCCGGGCAGCGTAACGGGCCGAGAGCGGAGAAAGCAAGAAAAACCTCCGCTTATGTCCAGTAGCGCCTGAGGTTTCCAAAACCCGGGGCGAGCTCTTCCCGGAAAGAGGCGGAAACTGCCGCCTCAATTTTTGGGCTTGGCTTGAGCCCGGCGAGCTGGAAGAGAATTTCTTTAACGCCGCTTCGGAGACCTTCCAGGCTGTAGCCGCCCTCCAAAACGAGGACAAGTTTACCTCCGGCTGTTTCCCTGGCGAGGGATATTACCTGGGAAGCAAGGGCGGCCAGGCCTTCAGGCGTGACCATCATCCCGCCGAGAGGGTCGCCGGCGTAAATATCAAACCCGGCCGAGACCAGGATAAATTCAGGTCTGTACGCAAGGGCCAGAGGCGCAAGGATTTCCTGAAAGATGAAGTTAAACTCTTTATCTCCTTTCCCAGCCGATAACGGAACGTTAAAAGTGTAGCCTTCGGCCTCTCCCGACCCGACTTCATCCCAGTAGCCTGTGCCCGGATAATAGGGGAATTGGTGGGTAGAAAAATAAAGGACTTCTTTCTCTCTCCAGAAAGCCTGCTGGGTGCCGTTGCCATGATGGAGGTCCCAGTCGACGATGAGGATTCGCTTCAGCCCGTATTCTTTGACCAGCCAGCGGGCCGCGATGGCAACGTTGTTAAACAAACAGAAACCCATCGCCCGGCCGGCTTCGGCGTGATGGCCCGGAGGCCGGACAAGGGCGAAAGCATTAGCGACTTTTTTCTCCATTACCTGTCGCACTGCCTCGAGAACACCGCCTACGGCGAGCTTAGCTGTCTCGTAAGAAAGGGCACAGGTGGAAGTGTCGGGGTCGAGAACTACCCGAGTTTTCCCCTGGGTGGCCTTAATTTGATTGATATAAGCCGGATGATGGACAAGCGCAATTTCGCTTTCGTCGGCGGGCCGCGGCGTTAACTCGACCAGGCTGGCGAACGCCGGCTCGGCGTCGAGCATTTCATAAATAGCTTTAAGCCGGGCCGGACTTTCGACATGATAAGGCCCCATGTCATGGTTTAGATAACGGTCATCCCGGACGATTCCCGTGGCCATTTTATTTGGTTGCGGTCGGAAAGAACTTCTCGAGTTCTTTCGGTTCTGGTTTTTTGGTCAACAAGCTGACGACAATCAGCGTCAGGAGGGAAGCGGCAAAAGCAGGATAGATAAGCGGAATTCCCCAGGGGTCGCCTTCGGGCACTTTTTCCGGCGGCAGGACTTCAGCCAATATCTTAAGCACCACGCAGACGAGCGTTCCGGAAGTAATCGAAGCCAGCCCCCCTGCCTTAGTCGCTCGCTTCCACGCCAGAGCCGCCACCAGGGCTGGCGTTATCGCCACTCCGTAAATAGTGTAAGCAAAAAAGCTCATCTCCAGGACCGACTTAAGTCTTGTCGCCAGGAGAAAGGCCAGGACGCCCAGGATGGTGACGAAAGTTTTCTGCAAGGCGACCATCGTTTTCTGGTCGGCATCTTTTTTGATGAACCGCTGGTAGATGTCCCGCATGATGGTGGTCGAGGGCGAAAGCAAGTAGTTCATCCCCGTGCTGATGACCACGGCGCAGGCGGCTCCCAGAAGAAGAACACCCACCGCAGCCGGTACCAGGTTGCGGGCCGCCAGAAGCACCACCTTGCCGCCTTCCTTGGGAATAGCCAGGTTAATCTGGTCTCGAAACTTGCTATAAGCAAAGACAGCGATGACGACGACCACGGTTTCGACGAAAATCGTTCCGATGGTCCAGAGGACGACGGCTTTCTTGGCGTCCTTGGGCGAGCGGGCGCTGTAGAATTTCTGGTACATACTCTGGACGCCCATTAATAAGAGCAAGGTAGAAAGGAAATAGCCCCCCACTTTGAGCGTCGGATGAGACCCGAATTGCTCGTTGACGACGGCGAAATATCCTGGAGGAAGCACCTGGGTAGCCTGGTTCAACCCGCCAGCAGCTACATAGACGAAAGGCACGGAAAGCAGGCAAGCCAGGAGGATGATGATGCCGTTCGGGAGGTCGGTATAGGCAACAGCGACCATTCCGCCGAGGGCGGTGAACAGGATGACAAAAACCGCCGCAATCACTGTTCCCACCGAATCAGGGATGGCGCCGTCTGTGGTTACGTTAAGGATAAAGCCTCCGGCGACAAACTGATAAGAAACGATGGCCGTAAAAGACAGAATTAAGGCGATGGCGCCTATTATCCGGGCGGCTGACCCGTAGCGGGCCTCGAGGATGTCGCCAATTGTATACTGGCCAAAAGTTTGAATCTTGCCGGCGAGAAAATAAATAATAATGATTCCCACCCAGGCTCCCGCAGCTAACCACAGGGCGGAGAAGCCAGCCTTAGAGGCAAACTCGGCGCCAGCAATAAACGTTCCTGAGCCTATCCAGGTGCAGATGAGAGTGAAAACCATGACGGAAGTCTTCAACCCTCTTCCGGCAACCATAAAATCTTCCTGGCTCTTTATCCTCTTCGAGCGGATAAAGTTGACCACCGTAAGGACGATTAAGTACGCGAGAATGATGTAAAGATACGTATGCATCCATCCCTCCTCTTCAAGGATTTCTTTGTTCTCTTGCCTTCCTCCTTGCCCTCTGAAATTTTAACCGGAGAAAGACGAGCGCCATGATAACATATCGTTTGACATCTTCCCAGCTTCTTATGTTCTTGAAAACCCGGGGAATCTTACGCCAGAGAGAAATCCGGCCGCCGCTCATCGACCAGCGGAAGAGGAGCTCGGAAATCTGGGCCCAGGTTAACTCATCCACAAAAAGCGGCACATCCCCCTGGGCTGTGGGCAGAGTGATTATCCCCGGGAAATGCTTCTTGGTCCAGGTAAAATTCGCGGGCAACAGCCCTTTCTCCCTGGCTGTTTTTTCCAGCGGCGTCCCCGGATAAACATGAAGAATGGCCACCGAGGCGTCGATCTTACCCTGGTAAGCCTCGATAAGCCGGATCGTCTCCTGAGCCTCTTCCCAGGTCTCGGTCGGATGGCTGAAAATAAAAAAAACATTAGGAATTACTTCTAATTCCTGGCACCATGAGACCAGGTTGAAGAAATCCTCGAGCTTAATTTTTTTGTTGATGATTTCGTTCCGCACTCTTTCCGAGCCCGCCTCCAGCCCGAATGATATCTGGAACAGGCCGGCTTCTTTCATCTTGGCCAGAAGAGGCTTGGTCATCAGGTCCATCCTGACTTCGCAGCACCAGAAGATGGGCAGGCGGCGCTCGATTATCAGCGAACTGATTTCTTCCATCCGCCGGTGGCTGAGGTTGAAAGTATCGTCGTAAAAATAGATGACGCGGGCACCGTATTTTTCGATTAGAAACTCGATTTCGTCGACAACATGAAGCGGCGACCTCGCCCGAACCGCTCTTCCCCAGTTGACCGGGGTGGCGCAGAAATTACAGTTAAAAGGACAACCTCGGGAAGTCATCATGTTAGCGGCTTCGAGCCGCCCCTGGCCCGGGACCTCTATTTTGAAATTATATTTTTTAAAAGGAATAAGGTGGAAGGCCGGATAAGGGAGAGAATCAAGGTCCGCGATTGGAGGCCGGGCGGGGTTGGAGAAAACCTGGCCGTCGAGCCGGAAAGAAATCCCGGCGATTTGTTTGAGCACCGACAAATCTTTGTTGTTTTCCAGAGCCCGGCATAGCTCCAACATGGTCAACTCGCCTTCGCCCCGGACGACGACGTCGAGCGCGGCGATATGGGTCAAAGTGTCTTCAGCCGCCATCGAAGCGTGCGGGCCGCCCATAATCGTCAGGGCCTGAGGATAAGCTTCCCGGGCAATCTGGATAAGTTTGAAGCTCTGGAAACGGTTTTCCGTCGTCGAGGTCACACCGACAATGTCAGGTCGGTCATTTTTTATCTTGCGGCCGATATCCCGCCAGCTCAGGTTGAGGATGTCGGCGGGGACAACTTCGACCTCGATTCCTTCTTTTTCGAGGACGGCGGCGATATAAAGAATTCCGAGCGGCGGCATCGAAACGCCGCGCGACCAGCGCTCGGCAAAATAGCCGCCCGGCGGGACGAAAAGCTGCACCTTCATGAGGGAGAAGGTGCCTCCTGTTTCTTTTCTAACCGCACGGAATAAAGCCGGGTGACGTTAGGTTCGTCCATAGTCGTTCCGTAGATATAATCAGCCACCTCCATAGTCTTATAATTGTGAGTGACAATAATAAACTGGGTGGTTTCCTTCATTTTTTTCATCAGGTCGATAAACCGGCCAACGTTATTTTCATCCAGGGCGGCGTCGACCTCGTCGAGAATGCAAAAAGGCGTCGGCTTAGTCCTGAATAAGGCAAAGAGGAAAGCCAGGCTGGTCAGGCTTTTTTCGCCGCCCGAGAGGAGGGTGATGTTCTGGACTTTTTTGCCAGGAGGCTGAGCCATAATCTCGGCGCCGCTTTCGAGCGGGTTGGCCGGGTCGAGCAACCGGACTTCGGCTGTCCCGCCCCGGAAAAGAAGCTCAAAAACCTCCTGGAAATGGCGGTTAACTTTTTCCAGGGCGAGCAAGAACTGCTGCTTGCTTTCCTCGTCGATCTTCTCGATTGCTTCCCGGGTGGCCTTGATCGACTCTCGCAAATCATCCCGCTGCCCGACAAGGAAGTTATAACGCTCTTTCTGCTGCTGGTACTCTTCTTCGGCCATCAGGTTGACCGCCTTAAATTTCTGTAACTCCTCCTCGGCCTGGTTAAGCTCAGCTTCAATTTCACCGTCAAACATTTCTTTTTGCGCCGCCTCCGTCCGAAGCTCGGCCAGGGTTTTTTTCAATTCCTGCCAGCAGTTTTCCTCCAGGTTAGCCAGGTCTCTTTCCACCTGGCTGCGAGCGATCTCCTGGCTAACTCTTTCTTCTTTTTTTAGTTCGTAGGCTTCTCTTTGCTCTTCCAGCCATTTTTCCTTGGCTTCTTCCTCTTGCCGGAGAAGAGCATGCTTACTTTCGGCTTCGGTAATTTCCTGGCGTTTCCTTTCAAGCGACAAATGGAGGGATCGCAATTCTTCAGCCGCTTGCTTAAGCCTCTCCCTCAACTCTTCCTCTTCCTTCTCCCAGGCGGCTATCTGGAGGCGAAGGCTGTCGATTTTTTGGCCAAGGGCTTGTTGACGCTGGACAATGCTCTGAACCTGACTGCCTACGTGGCGCTTCTTTTCTTCGTCGACCTCGACAAGAGCCTTAAGCTCCATAACCAGCCGCCGCTGCTGGCTGATTGCTTCTTCTTCTCCTTCGAGGGATTTTTCCAGGGTGGCAACCTTTTCCCTGGCGATTACCTCCTCCCTGGCAAGACGATTTACTTCCTCGTGGGCTGCCTGAAGCTCTGTCTGCAGTTGATTTCTTTCCTCGACCAGAAGCTCGAGCTCCTTAGCGAAAAGCTCCAGGTTTTTCTGATGTTGCCTTTCCTCCGTTCCCAGATGGATTCTTTCTTTTTCCAGGTCTCTGATTATTTTCTCTAACTGAGCAAGTTCTTTTTCCTGAGCTTCTTTGGCCGCCAGAAACTTTTGTTTTTCGGCCTCAAGCGCTTTGATTTTCTCGAGTAAAGGTGTTAATTCGTTTTCTTTCTGGTTTAATTTTTCTTGGAGTTGACACTTTTCCTCGAGCAGAGTGAACAGGCCTTCGCTTTTTTCTTCCGACCGGAGGAGGCCGGACGAAAGCAGGACTTCTCCCTCGAGGGTGAGATAATCGAACCCTGGATGTTCGAGCCAGAGTTCAACGGCTGTCTTTAAGTTAGTGACGACGAGAACCTGTTTGAACTGAGGCCAATTTTCCCGCATCGACCCCTGGGGCTCGAGCTGGGCTGATAAGCAGCCGATAATACCAGGATGAGAAGGAAGCGGCGGACAGGCTTTATCGCCGGCAGGCCGGAGAAGGAAAAAAACTCCTTTTAGTTCCGGAGTTCGCGGTTGCAAAAGAACCTCCGCGGGCATGACCGCCGCCCCGACGTTTTCTCCGAAGTACTGGTCGATTATCTTCCCGAAACCAGGTGTCGCTTGAATTAAAGAAAGCAAATGGCCTAAGCTTCCCGGAACGTCAGAAGGCGGTTTGGCCTCGATCGCTTGCTGGCACAGCCTCTCGAATGCCTGGATTTGATAGCTTAACTGGTCCTTTTCTCTTTGCTTTTCCTCCGTCTTAGCCTTAAGCTCCTGATACCGCTTCGCTAACTCCTCCAGTTGTTTCTCGAAGTTAGCAATCCTTGCCTGCTGCTCCAGCCTTTCTTTTTCCTTGAGCTCGATTTCTTTTTGAATCTCGTCTGTTCTTCGCTTGATAGCGTCGAGGAGGGCTTTGGTTTCTTTTATTTGCTGATTTTGCCGGCTTTCCTGTTTCCAGGAAAGCTCCATTTCTTTCTCCCAGCGCGCCGCTCTGTTCTTAGCTTCGGTCAGACTCGCCAGCACCTGAAGGTGGAGGTCACGCTCCTGCTGCAATGCCTCGGTTGAATCCTTCCTTTTTCTTTCCAAGTTTTCCAGTTCGAGGCTCGCCCGTTGATAAGCCTCGAGCCGTGAGGCGAGGCTTTTTTCCAGGTCGGCCTCTACGACCCTGGTCAGGTTGAGCTCGTGGCCCAGGACTTGATTTTCTTCTTCGAGCTGGTTTAACTCCTCCCGGGCCTGGGTTTTTCTTTCCTCCAGGTATTCGATTCTCCTGGATTCTTTTTCGGTTTCTAACCGCTGTCTTTTTGCTTCCAGGTTGTAAAGTTCTTCCCGGGCATCCTCGAGCCATTTCCCCAGCTCCCACAACTGGCTCCGGAGCGAGCTTATCTCTTTTTCCGCCTTCTTCAAGCTGGCCAGTAGACTCGTTTCTTCTTCGAGCGACCGCTCGTAAGCCTGGTTTATTTCCTCCCGTTGCTTTTCGAGCCGGGCGAGTTTCCGGAGATAAAGAAGGCTGCGCAGTTCTCTGATTCTTTCTCGCAGCCGGCGGTAGCGCTGGGCAGCAGCTGCTTGCCTGGCCAGGGAGTTTTTGGCCCGGCTGACTTCGGCGATTATATCCTCGAGGCGAGTCAGGTTTTGTTCGCTGCTTTCGAGTTTGCTCTGGGCTTGCTTTTTCTTTTCTTTATAAAAAGCTGTTCCCGCGGCTTCCTCGAGAAGTTGCCGTTTCTCTTGAGGTTTGGAAGTCAGAAGCAGCCCGATGCTCCCCTGTTCAATGATGTAGTAATCCTTTTCGGCTACCTCTCTTTTCCACAGGGTATCCTGAATATCTTTCAGACGGACAGGTTTTCCGTTGAGCCGGTATTCGCTTTCACCCGAACGGAACAACCGATGGCTGATGTTGAGTTCTTCGTTGCCTTCTTCCAGGGTCATGATGACTTCGGCAAAGCTCAACCCGGCGCGTCGGTTATTGCCGTTAAAAATAATATCCTCGGTCCTTTCCCCCCGAAGGGCTTTCTGTCTTTGACCTCCAAGGACCCAGAGGATAGCGTCGATAATGTTGCTTTTTCCTGTCCCGTTCGGGCCGACGATGGCGGTTATCCCTGGATGGAAGATTATTTTGGTCCGGTCGGGGAAAGACTTGAAACCTTGAAGCTCGAGCCGTTTAATGATCATCTGGTCTTAATCGCGCGGACGACATCGCCACGTATCCTAATTTCAGCGAGTATTTTACTGGAAATTCTCGGAATTGCCAATTGCTGTCTAAGCCCTCGTCTTTTCCATTCTCGCTGTTTTTCCCGAATACCTTTAGCAGGATATAACCTCCGGACCCAAAAGAGGAAGTAATCTTGACAGGGGGGGATAAATCCATTATCAATGGAGGAGGAAAAACCGAAGCCAGCGTAGCTCAGTCGGTAGAGCGGCTGATTCGTAATCAGCAGGCCGAGGGTTCGATCCCCCCCGCTGGCTTTTTTATTTAAGCCGCCGGCGGTAAACCCAGTTTATTACCCACGTGAGGGCTAATAAAGTGCCTATCCCTGTCCAGAGCGTAGCCTCGTTTCTAAGCGGCGAAAAACTCGCGCCAACCGGGCTGCGGTAAGCCGCCTCCGGGTCAACCTGACGGCCGATGGCCTCTTTCTGGGCTGGCGGCCAGGCATAACCAGAGGCTTTAAGCGTATGGCCGAAATATGCTTCCAAAAAGAGGTTCTCCCGGTAGGCCGCCAGCAGGGCAGCCGCCCTGTTCGAGCCTGAAGGCAATTTTTCCGCCGCGGCGATTTTTTGGTCCCGGCGAAAAACCCTTACCCGAAACTCGTGGAGGAAAGGTTCAGCCTGCGAGCTGTAAGCCCGCAGAAATTCCTCGTAAGGCTTATCTTTCCAGGCGCTAAGTACGGCCGCAAACTCTTCGGCCCGGCTTTGGTCGATTTCTTTTATTTCTTCGAGCGTCAGCCTGGAGTAAAAAACGCCGACCCCTGGTAGAGAATGACGCTTCAGCTGGAAGTCATGCATTATTTCTTCTTTTTGCAGGAAGGAAAGCTGAGGGAAGAGGCGAGTGTAAGCCGCGACCCGGGAGGGGGTGTTCGAGAAGCAAAGGCCGAGTAACACTAAATTGGGGCTGAACCAGACAGAGGCAAAAAGAAGCGATCCGGGCGAGGGCCGGTTAGTGAGGCCGCGTGGCCTTATCCCGAAAGCCAGGGCTATCTGGAAAAGAACGACCGCCAGCGCGTTGAGACCAACGTCGCGAAAATCCCAATACCGGTTAGGAGTAATCCACTGGAGGATTTCGTCGATGATGCCGACAAAAGTCCCGATGAATAAACTCGAAAAATAAATAGTGACATCGGCATAATGGTTCCGCAAAGCTCGAAACAGGAGAAAACTCAGAAGGCCGTATTCCAAGAAATGGACAGCCTCTTCCGGATGCTTCCACAGTTTTAGCGTGAAGTAGACATAGGCGGCGCCGACCAGGGCCAGCACAAGATAATTGGAAAACCGTCGGATTCTTAACCGGAAATAAAGAAGCCAGAGCGTGCCGCCGAGGAAACAGGCAACGCTCGCCAGGACAAAATAGCCGAAAGCCGACCGGCCGAGAGTGGCTGTGACCAATCGCTGGATGCTCCGGGCTAAAGGGACGATGGCGAATATGGAGGCTGCGCAAAGAATGACCCAGAACCAGGAAATAAAAATCCTTTTATGGTTCATTCGAGCCAACCGCCGAGAAGATGAAGATTACCGATGTGGACCCGGTTTAAATGACGGCGGGCAGCTTTATAGGCTTCTTTTACCTGCGCCCGCGGGGTTATCGGCAGGTCCTTGAGCCGGTCATCTGGATGAAAAACGAGGAGGGAATAAGGGAAATCGGGGTTGATAGCCGCCAGGAAACGGGCAATCTCTTCCACTTCGGTGACTTCAACATAGTAGGGAACAAGAAGCGTGGTTGCCGTAAGTAACCCTGGTTGAGGAAAGAGACAGCCGAGCCTCGCGAGGTTTTCATACGTTCTCCGGAGGGAAACGCCGCAAAGCGCTTCGCCTACCGCCGGCGTCCAGGCCTTGAGGTCGAATTTTACCGTTCCGCCTGTCTCGAGGCTCAGTTCGGCCGCTTTTTGAACCAGGGAGGGATGGCCGGCGCCATTCCATTCCCAGCAGATGTGGATGGGCCGGGGCGAACGGCGGATAATTTCGCGGCTAACCTGGATGGCCAGCGGCAGCTGAGGTTCAGGCGAGCCGCCAAAAAAGCAGACGCAGCGGACGCTTGGGTTTAAAGCCAGATTAACCAAGTCCTCGAAAGAGATGGAGTCGGCTTGTTTGACCCATCGATGGGAGGCGTTCTGGCAAAAAAGACAATCGAAATTGCAACCGTAAAGGAAGACGGCCAGGTTTACCCCTTTCTCCCGCGACCCGGGGCAAAACCAGGCAGCACAGCAATTCGTCGGCAGTGGGTCGTAATAGGCATAAGCTGAGAGAGTTCGGCGCGGCAAGTTCCAAGTGATTTTTTCCTTTTGCCCGACCCTCAGCCCGCAGAATCCTGCCTGACCTTCGCTTAACTTACACTCGTTAGCGCAAAGCCGGCATGTTTTTCCCGGGGAAGAACGGGGAGGGGCAGAGGGGAGGTTGTATTTTTCGCGCGAGGTATGAGCCTGGTTGAGAACCTCTCTCGCCGGAATTGTCCTGAGACATGAAAGACATAAACCAATAGCTTCAGCCGCTTCTCTTTTCCCGCATCGGGAGCAGAAAACCATTTGAATTATAGATTAATTTATTAATAACAGAATTACCAGAGCGGCGAAAAAACCTGGACCTCAATTTTTTTCCTCGACTTTGTACTCGTAGACCTGATTGCCTCTCAATTGGTCGAGGAGGAAAAGTCGGTCGCCAAAAATTCTGATGCCGTCGACAAAATGATTTAGCGACACCTTCCCCAGGAGGATCCCCTCAGAGTCAAATATTTCCAGCTGAAAAGCGTCTGTTTCTCGCAGCTCCGTATTACCATGGGCTTTCATCGTCATCGTCCTCTGGCCAGCAGCCATAGTCATGCTTATCGCCAGCCCGACTTGCTCTTCCTTTTTTAGCTGACGTTTGAGAGTCGCTACCCATACCCTCCCTCGACGGTCGACAGCCACGCCAACAGAGACCAGGTTAAGCTGGGGATTGAGGATTGAAACTCCGCCGCCCTTTCTTTCTATCTTCCCTTTATCTTTTGGCTCCGTGCTATACCCCAACTCGCGGTCGGCTTGCCAAATTTTCTTACCTTCAAGCGTCAATTTTTCGACCCGGTTTTGATAAGAAAAAGCAAGATAAATATAGCCGGCATTGTCGGTAGCAAAATGCGCGTGGTTGGCAACCCGATTCAAGAGGAAATGTCCGTAATCATGCCCTTCGCCCAGCTGTCGCTCGCTTTTTCCCGTCGCGTCTAAAATCTCAATAAGTTTGGGAATTTCCTTGCTTTCTGTTTCCTCAAGGCCAAAAAAAATTGAGGCTCCACAGTTAGTGACTATCCTTCCTTCAGGTAAACAACGGATGACCTCTCGCCCTTCCTTCTTCAGTTGAATATTTTGCTGTTCTTTGCCATCGGGCATGAGTATCTGGATTCTTTTATTCTGGGGGTCACAAACATAAATAAACCCCTTCTCGTCAACGTCCAGCGAGCGAGGAAAATAGAATTCAGCCGGGCCTTGTCCTTTTCTCCCGAAAGTCGCCAGGTATTTTCCTTGGGGGTTAAACTTTTGAATTCGATGGTTGCCGCTATCGAGAATATAAATGTTTCCTTCGGTGTCAGCTGCTATATCTGAGGGAAGGTAAAAAGCTGCGTTCTCGTCTTGGGCTTCCAGCTCGCCAATAGTCCGGACGAGGGTTAGGCTAACCGGAACGTTATCTCCCCAGGCCCCTTTTTTCCCGTTGTGAATAATTTTAACTCCGCCGACGTTTTCTATTTTCTGGCCATAAACTGGGGAAATCATAAAAATAATCAGCCATGGAGCGACTCGCCTCAACCAGAAAGACTCGGTCATCTTTTCTTTAGTTCGAAATTTATGGAGTCGCATTTTCTGCCTCCAGTCTTGAGTTAGGGCTCAGTTTTTGCTCGGTCCGCTCTTTCTCGTTCCAAGCTTTTTTATCTATTTTAATTCAAAAACAACATGATCGGTATCTTCAAGTTGCTTGGGTTTATTTGAGGTTAATTAGACTTGTTGGAATTAACTGACTAATAGGGGACGAACTCGGCTGGCCAACTATAATTTTATATTTTTTGTTTTTCTGGTATTTTAAAAGGTTACGGTTTGGATTTATTTATGGCAAGCTTGACCCTAAGGTCAAAACATAAACAAAAGTTAGTTTACTCAAAAAGGATGTTTTCCAATGCCGGAGAGAATTGCCTTTGATTATGAAAAGTACCTGAGGGCACAGACCGAAGCCATTCTTAAGAGGGTAGAAAGATTCAATAACAAACTCTATTTGAAATTCGGCGGCAAACTGCTTTATGACTATCATGCTGCCCGGGTGCTCCCCGGTTATGACCCGAATGTCAAGATAAGGCTATTACACCTTCTCAGGGATAAATGCGAGATTTTGCTCTGTATTTACGCCGGCGACATCGAAAAGCGGAAATTGCGGGCTGATTTCGGCATCTCTTATGATGCTGACGCCATCAAACAGATTGACGAACTCAAGGATTGGGGCCTAGAAGTCAACGGAGTAGTTATTACCCGTTTTGATAATCAATTAGCGGCGAAAATTTTTAAGAATAAACTGGAAAGGCAAGGGATAAAGGTCTAAACCCATCCCTTTACCAAAGGCTATCCTTCAGACGTGGACCTCATCGTCAGCGATGAAGGGTATGGAGCCAATGAATTTATCCCTACAAAGAAACCCCTGGTTGTGGTCACCGGCCCGGGGCCCGGAAGCGGCAAGTTGGCCACCTGTCTTTCCCAGCTTTACCATGAATACAAAAGAGGGATTTATGCCGGGTTTGCCAAGTTTGAAACTTTTCCCATCTGGAACCTTCCGTTGAAACACCCGGTTAACGTGGCCTATGAAGCGGCTACGGCTGATATCGGGGATTTTAACCTGGTTGACCCTTTTCATCTGGAGGCTTACGGGGTTCCGGCCGTGAATTATAACCGGGATGTGGAGATTTTTCCGGTGGTCAAGCGGATTCTCGAGAGGATTTCAGGCGCCGAATCTGTCTACAAGTCACCCACGGATATGGGCGTCAATTGTGTGGCCGCAGGAATAATCGATGAGGCGGCAATAAAAAAAGCGGCGGAGCAGGAGGTCATCCGGCGATATTTTCGTTATGCCTGCGAGTATGTCATGGGTCTTGCTGAAAAGGAAACAGTCCAGCGCGCCGAGCTGTTGATGAAAGAGCTTTACTTGAAGCCGGAGGATAGAAAGGTGGTGGAAGCTCCTCGCCAGGCAGCCAGGGAGGCCAGAGAAAAAGGAAAAGGCCATAAAGGTATTTTCTGCGGTGCGGCTATAGAGCTCAAGGATGGGTCAATCGTTACCGGCAAGAACTCCCCCCTGATGCACGCAGCTTCGAGCCTGGTGCTTAACGCTATCAAGAAACTGGTTGAGATTCCGGACAAAATCCACCTGCTTTCGCCTTCGATTATTGAATCTATCAAGATGATGAAAGAGAATATCCTCGGCACACCAGTGGTCAGTCTAAACTTAGAGGAGGTCCTAATCAGTCTGAGCATAAACGCGGCTTCTAACCCCGCAGCCCAGTTAGCCCTGGAAAAACTCAAGTTCCTCCGCGGCTGTGAGGCCCACATGACTCATATGCCGACACCCGGAGATGAAGCGGGGTTGAGACTCCCTGGAATTAACCTAACCTCAGACCCTAATTTTGCCAGCCGGGAAGTTTTTTATAAATAAAAACCCCGTGGTATCGGTCAGCCGGCCAGAAAATTAAACAAAAAAAAGAGCTCCAGAGTAAAATTTAGCGTAAAGGTATAAAACTAATTATTTAATTAAAATCCAGAAACAGCTTATAATTTGAAAGGCTAACGTCAAGAATGAGATGAGCATAAAACCCTGCCTTAAGAGATGTCAGCTCGGATTTTTCCTTCAGGGGCTCAGTTTTTCTCTTTATTTTGCCTGGGCGGCGTTCTTGTCTTCCTGTGGTCCTCAGCCAAAAACAACACCGTCGCCGCCGCCTCGGCTGGAAGAAATCGAAGCTTCTCTCACGAAAGCCCAGGCGGAACTCGAGCGCGGTTGTTATCTGGGGTTTCGGGAAGCCTTAAGGACGCTTGAGCCTCTTATCAGCCGGTTGGCCGCCTGGCCCGAACTTAAGGCGAGAGTCCTGCCCGTTTATGTTAAGAATGTTCTTTTGTTAGGAATGAGAGAGAAGGAGCTTGGCCTTTCCACCCGCACTCTTGATAGCATTGCTTCCCTTATCGCTCAAAACAAAGAATTGGCGGCAATGGCCGACCTCTATCAGGTAGCCAGAAACATGACGGTTCAGGCCAAGGGAGTCATGGCTTTTGATGACCAGAAATTCGAGTCAAGGCTAAAAATCCCGGATTGGAAGAAAGAAAAAATCGATTGGGAAAGGCTGCTGGCCGAAGAAGCCGAGAGAGAGAAAAACCTGGAAAACCGAGCCCGGCAGGATGAACTGGCGGCTTATTGCTGGCTGGTCAGCTACCTTAACTTTGCCGGGACCAGGGAAACCCAGCTGAAGCCTCAGGAGCTACTTGCGCTTCATCCTCGCAGCCGGCTCATCCGGTTTAAGTTAGCCATCAGTTCGACTCCGGTGCCGCGCCGCGAGCACCTCGAAGAGCTGGTTGCGGAGGAGCCTGAGTTTTTCGAGGCTCATTATTTCCTGGGAGAGGTGGCGATGCGGCGTGGCCAGTTGCTTACGGCTGAAAAGCATTATCTCGAGGCTAAACGAGCGATACCTGAATCGCCGATTATCGCCATCTCCCTGGCAAGCGTGTATTTTCATCTGGAAGAGTTCGAGAAAAGCCTGGAAGCTTACGAGGCTACCCTCGAGCTTCTCCCCGGCTACCGGGAAGCCATGCTCGGCCGGGCGATCTGTCTGAGCTATCTCGGCCGGCACGAAGAGGCGATAAAGGCCCTCGAAGAGATGATCAATTTAGGGTACTGGCTGATGGGCGAGGCCCATTTCTGGATGGCCTGGAACCTGGCCGCCCTCAACCAGTTCCAGGAAGCCTGGCCTCATTGCCTGGAAGCCCAGGGACGTCTGCCGACGAATTCGCAGGTTTTCTCGCTCTCCGGGACAGTTGCCTTGGAAATAAACGACTTAGCCGCGGCCGAAAAAAACTTCTTGCAGGCCCTCGAGTTTGACGATTCAAACGCTGAAGCTCTGGTCGGACTCGGCCGGCTGGAAGCCAGGAGGGAGAATTGGCCTCGGGCCGGGGAACATTATGATGCGGCCCGGAAGGTTTATGAAACCCAGGAAGCTCAGGTAAGAGCTAAGATGAAGGAAATCGAGGCCGCGGAAATGGCTGCTGCCAGGAAAGAGGCGTTGCTCAAGCGGAAGGCGTTGCAGCTGGAAAAAATCGCCTTAACCAAGGCTACGGTTCTCTTTAACGCTGCCTCCTGTTATTTTAATGCCGGAGAAAACGACAAGGCTCTTCCTCTGGCCGAAGAGGCGGCCAGCCATCCGGCTTTTAAGGAGAAAGCCGCCGACCTTATCGCCAGAATCCGTAAAGAGAGAAAGTTTGTCGCTTGGCTAATAATACCGCGGCGGGAAAGGGACATCTTTGAGCTCGGAGCCGAGCAGACTGTGGGGGATAAGAAAAACACCCAGGGTTAAGATAGAAGCTGCCAGATACCAGCCGCGAACCGGTCTTTCTTTCCAGCCGATAATCAAAGCCACTACCCAGAAAAGAAAGGCGGCGAGCGTTTTAGTGTCTGTTAGGTCGCGACCAACCGGAAACCCGGTCCACCAGGCACCAAAAGCGTATTTCTGGACGTTCGGACCTAAGATAAGCCCGCCGACAAAGAGGAAAAATGTCGTTAATAAGGCAAGGGTTCTCGGCCGGCTTCCCCGCCACAAAGCTTCAAGCCCGGTGCGGGCAGAGAAGAGCATGCCCAGGAATATCGTAATAACGTGAAGAACGAGAACCGCTGTCGGGACAGGGTTACGAAAGCGCATAACGACCAGCTGATACTTAGGGATCGAAATCTCGATGTTCTTGTCGTTGTTGAACAGGACAACGCGGTATTCTAACTTGCCCGCTGCCGGCAGTGGCGGAACATAAGCTGTAACTTTCTCTCCATCCCGCTCGAACGGTGCCCGCATCCAGAGTTCGTCCGAGCGGTAAGGTCGGTACTCGACATAACCCAGGACCGCCTCGTCGGGCACGATAAGGGAAATCGGACAATCAGAAGTTGAAACAGCCGAGCGAGGCAAGCGGTAGCGAATCTCCATCTGGTCAAAATAGGCCACGCCTCTTTTGGGGTAAGTAGGACCGGTTACCCGCTGGTATACCAAGGTGGCCAGAGTAATAACGATGGCTGATAGCCAGAGCAGTGCTTTTTTCATCCTTTCTTATCCTTTTTAAAATTTTTTTGTTTTCATAATGTCCTTTTCTTGCGGGGATAACTTCTACCCCGCAGCCAATTATTATTAATTCGATAGAAAAACTAAATATAGAGCCTCCCTGGTTGAACGTCAACTCGCCTGATTAAATCAATTGACTTGATCTTAATTGACTTAATCTTGGCCATCTCTGGCTTTCCTCTCTCAAAGCCGGGCGTTAAACTATCGCTTTCCAGGCTTTATACTCATAAAAACGACAGCTGACCAGTTTTTTCTCAAAAAATTTAAAATTTTTTGGCCCCGGCCGGTTGGGGGAATTTTTTTCTTGCATCCATTTTCCCGAAACACGACAATCAGGCCAGTTAAAGTGGCCGGCCTTCCTGCCGGCGACGGATAATTTTCCCGAGGAGAGAGACCTCTTTAATTTTGAATAAATAAGCAGCCGCGAGGTAGCTTGAACCGCCGGCGGTCAGCGCGGCGAGGAGAAATAAGGCTTTGCGGCCAAAAGAAATTAGCGGGAAAAACTTCGACCAGGCGGCCGAAAGACCCAGCAAACAAGCGGCCATTAACAGGGAAGCAAGAATTACTTTGCCCACACTCCGGAAGAAATCCGGCCAGCCCGGCGACCCGTAGCGCCTGGTTAAAAGATAAGCCAGGACGGCCAGGTTAACCGAAGCTGAAATTGATGTGGCCAGGGCCAGGCCGCGGAAGCTCAAAGGGTGCATGAGAAGGAGGTTCAGCCCGATATTGAACCCGATGGCCAAGAAACTCACCTTCACCGGGGTTTTTGTATCCTGGAATGAATAGAAAACTTGAGCCACCACGCGCACGGCGGCGTAGGAAAAAAGACCGAGGCAGTAGAAAATTAGAGCCTGGGAAGTGGCCGAGGTGTCGGCGGCCGTAAAACGTCCATGTTCGTAGAGTGCAGAGATCAAGGGCCGGCTGACCAGGGCGAGGAAAAAGGTCGAAGGGATGGTCAAGAAAGCGACCAGTTCTAAGGAAGACCGGCAGGTTCTGAGGACGTTGGGAGTATCTTTTTTCGAGGCATAAGCTGAAACCACCGGCAGGGTAACCGTGGCCACGGCAATCCCGAAAACCCCCAACGGAAAGTGCATCAAACGGAAGCTGTAATTAAGATATGACGGGCTGGCTTCAGGCAGAAGCGAGGCAATAATCGTGTTGACAAAGATGTTGACCTGGGTCGAGGCCAGGCCAAAGACAGCCGGGGTCATAAGGACGAGGATTTTTCGGAATCCTTCGTCCCGAAAAGAGAGCACCGGCTGGTAACGATAGCCCTCCCGCAGCAGCGACGGAAGCTGAAAGAGCCACTGGCCGAGCCCGCCCAGAAGGACGCCGACCGCCATCCCGATGATAGGCGGGGAGAAAAACGGAGAGAGAAAGAAGCCGGCGATAATCATTCCCAGGTTCAGGAACACGGGAGCCAGAGCTGGAACGCCAAAATGCCTTAGGGAGTTGAGCATCCCCATGAAAACCGCGGCCAGCGAGATGAAAAGCAGGAAAGGAAACATCACCTGAGCCAGGAGCGAGGTTAGCTCCATTTTCCCAGGTATCCGGCTAAAACCCGGGGCGATAACTCGGACGAGATAAGGGGTAATAAGAATACCAGTAACTATTACTCCAGCGAGGATTAAAAGCAGGCCGTTAATCAGAAGGTTGGCTAAACGGAAGGCCTCCTTTTTTCCGCGCTTTAATAGATAATCTGTAAACACGGGAACAAAGGCGGCCGAAAGCGCGCCTTCGGCGAAAAGGTCGCGAAGGAGGTTAGGAATGCGGAAGGCGGCGACAAAGGCGTCAGTCGCAAACCCGGCCCCAAAAAGATAGGCGAAAGTTTGTTCCCGGAGGAGGCCAAAAACCCGGGAGGCGAAAGTGGCTCCGCCGACGATAAGCGACGAACGGGCTACAGCCGACCGCTCTTCCATCTCGGTTTCTATAACACAGACGGAGGAGTTGAGCAAATGAAAGAGAATCCCCTCCTCCCTCGCGCTAAATTCCCCGCCATGCAGCCAGGCAAAGATGTTGAGCCAATAAGAGTGAGGGCCTTAAAACCTGAGGCTAAGGCGAGCTCAAAGAGGTGTCGATTTGACAGTCGGGAGCGAGTTGAGGGAAAATAATATAAAATATAGAGGAGAAAAGAATCTTAATTAGTTTAAGGAGAAAAGGGATGAAAAAAAGAAAATCATGGCTGCTGATATTTTGCGGACTCAGCTTGCTTCTCGTTCCCAGCATTCACGCCCAGCAGAAAGCCATCGAGGCGGTTTTCTCCCCGATGGCCGTGACGCTTGACGGCAATCAACAGGATTGGGAAGAAGCCACTTTGGCTAATTATAAGGACGCCGCGGTTGACTACGCTTTCCGGCACGACGGCCAGAACCTGTATATCCTGTTTATTTTTAACGACCCGAAGTCTCTGAGCACGATCGAGGCCACGGGGATGACGATTTATTTCAGCCCGGCCGGGAAAAAGAATAAAGATTTCGGTCTAAAATTCATCCGCAAGAATGTAACCGGAGAACAACTTATTGCCCTGATGGAACAACAAGGAACGCCACTCACCGAGGAACAAAAAGCTCAGCTGTTAGCCAAACCCCAGGCCCGTTATTTATTCTACGAGGCTGATATTGTCGGCAAGAAGGGCGAGAAGATCGCCCCCCATAACCAGGAAGGCGTAAACCCACCCGCCTTCCGGGCTGGCCGGAGCGGTAAGAGTGTTGTGTATGAATTCCGCGTGCCGCTTGTTTCCCCAGAAACCTATCCGGCGGGAATAGGTTATCAGCCGGGCCAGGCCTTCCGTGTCGGGTTTGAATGGGGCGGAATGACGCAAGAGATGCGGAAAGCGATGATGGCCAGGATGGCGGCGGAAGGAACGACAGCCCGGGCGATGGACAGCTCTTTTGAAGAAAGCTTGCGGGGTGGTGATGAAGGCGGCGGAATGGCAATGGGTGGCGGCTCAGGTCCCAGGCTCGGCTCTAACCCGAAAAAATATTCCTTCTGGGTTGACCTGAAACTGGGTGTCAATCAAGAGTAAAGCTCAAGGTAATTATTGGAAGAAGAGGAAAAGAGACATAATCTGGTTCCTTTTCTTATGAAAGGAATATAATCCTGGAAGAGGAAGGAAGCGAATTTTCCCGAGTCCAATAATCTTCTGGGGCGCTCTCAGAAGGGCTCAAACGCACTAAAATCTTCCCGAGAAAAAATTATTTTCGCCGCGAATGGCTTTTTTAGTTTTTTCCAGATAGCACCAACTTCCCCAAAAAGTAGTTAATAATCTATCTTTCTCAGGAAAGAAGGAAAGTTTTTCACAGCTAATAGCCGCTCAGGCCCAGGAGGCAAAGAACGCTCCGACAAAAGCTAAAAGGAGCGCTATTACCCGCCAGAGGGTTAGTTTTTCTTTTAAAAATATTACAGCGAAAATAAAGATAAAAATAGTGCTCAGCTGGTTAAGGGGGGCGGCAATCGAAGCAGCCGTCCATTTCATTCCCGCTACCCAGGCTATGATTCCGCCGTAGGCTCCGATTAAGGAAGCTGCAGCCATGATTCCCCAATTCTCCCGAGCAAGCAACGGCCTAAGAACAGCCCCCCGGGACGGGTGAAAGAGACCGGCCATCCCCAGGAAAAAAGCTCCAGAGCTCATCCTTACGGCCGCGGCCCAGAGAACCGGGACCTGGACCAGGAGAGGCTTGACCATGACTATTCCCGCCGCCATGAAAAACATCGAGAAGGTGCCAGCGATAATCCCGGTTATCAGGTTGCCGGAAGAATGCTTTTCGTTGCGGCGCCAGGCAATAGCTATGACGGCGGCCAAAATAAGGATTACGCCGCTAATTTGTCTTAATTTCATAACTTCTCCAAGGAAGAAGAGCGAAAAGACGATGACAAAAGGGCTGTAAAGGCACTCGATAATGGCGGTCAAGCTGGCTCCCAGTTTATTCAAGCAGATGAAAAACAAAGTATCCGAGAGAGCAATCCCGAAGAGCCCGCTGAAAGCGAGGATAGAAACCGTCCTCCAGTCCTGGAGGCTCTCGGCTGGAGAAAGAAGCCTGGCCGTCGCCAGAAGAAGCAGGCCGGCCAGCGTGCTTTTAAACAGGTTAAGGGCCAGGGGGTTAACCTTTCGGCCGCTAATCCTGAAAAGAATGACGGCCGCGGCCCAGGCGACGGCGGAGATGACGGAAAGAAATTCTCCTTGGTATGGCATCAGGTAAATACTTCCCTTTCCCGAAGAGAGCCCGGACTAATTTTATTTGAGTTTGCCATCGGCCTTAATGAATCGGCTTTATATCAAAACTGCAGCTCAGGTGCAATGGAAATTGTGGGTAAACCACGCGAGTGGAAGCAGCCAAAAAGAAGTCAGGGAAACAGCCGAGTCGGGAATAATTATCGCTTCTGTTGCTTATTTATTTTTTTTATCCAAGGATAAGCCGCTAACCTGCCTCAGGGGATAAGAGCATGGCTGGGGGCTTATCAGTCTTTCGAACGAGCCGGCTGATTTTTCTTTGCTTCGGGTTCTTCCAGAAGGTTACAAGCGGTGAAGCTTTTTTCCTTCGGGTTAAAACGAAGCGTCCTGATTTCAAAGGGTTTCAACCGGATTTTCTTCTTCACTCCCCAGAAAGGAAGCTCCAGGGTAGTTTCTCTCGGCTTTCCGGTAGGTTCAAACAGCCGGATAACAAGGTCATTTCCTGCCTCGCTTTTCTTAAAGGCCGGCGCGGTGATGACTGAATCATGGAGAACCAGAAAAGGCTTGGCTTTTTCCCCTTTTCCCGCCGGGCAATAGGGTAGAACGACCGGTTTTTCGTGGTGGACGAGGGCCTCCCGCTCGATTGAACTCAGACGCTCTTCTGTCGGACCGGCATTGAGCCAGAATCTGAAGATTTTTTCTCCCTGGTCGTGACGGGGGACGTAGCGGTCCTGGGTCAACATCGGCCGGCCGGGCACGGGGTCGGCCGCATAGGCCGGCGCCCGGAGGAGCGAAAGGCGAATTTCTCCGGCCCGGCTATCTGACCCGTAGATGCCATCGTTGATACAGGTGACGGCCAGGTCCTCGTTCTTACCGATTAGAGCCACCCATCTTTGGCTGACGACTTCGGTGCCGTCGGCCGGAAGTTCTTCGATTCCGTAGACACTCTGGCCCAAATACCAGGATTCATGAAGCGTGGTCGGGAGACTCAGCTTGAGCAACCTGTCCTTTTCCTGCCAGTAAACCCGGACTTCAACTTCGACCTCGGTTCCTTGCTTTGGTAATTTATACCTCAGAAAAAGAAGGGAACGGTTGTAGCCGAGGACGCTTTCGATGATTGTCCTGACCGGGCCATCCTCGATAAGACGGACTGAAGGAAGAGGGGAGGCTAAGCCCTGGAGAGCAAGACCGGCCTCGTCTGGCTCAACCAGCTTAAAATAGCCAGCAACGTCGCGGAAGGAACGAACGGTCATCCCCCATGGGTCGGAGTTGTCAAACATCACCAGAGGCTGGAACGCTCCTGGTTCCAGAACATCTTTTCCGTTCACGCGCAGCCGGTCGAGGAGGCCAGTGGAACAATTAATCGTGGCTTCAAGAGTCGGCGAGATAAAAAAGAAAGAGCCGTTTGCCTCAATTAATTTTTTTTCGGGCCGGGATGGTCTTTTTTCGAGAAAGCAAGCGAAGCGATGGAGATCGGAAGGCTTTAGAGTAGCCCTAAAAACAATTTTTTTCCGCCATTCGACGTTGAGGTTGGTCTCTTCTTTTTCCACCTGCGACGGTATCTCCTGGCCGTCTCGTTCCACCCGGGGCCACCAGAACCCGGCCTCCCAGTTCATTTCGTGAGGTTGAAACTCGGCTTCAATCGTGGTGTTAACTGGAAAGGGATGAGGGTTTAAAACAAGAAGCGGAATCTCGCCTTCTTTTGGTTTAGATTCGGCCGCGGCCAGATGGAAGAAAACCCTGGCTTTCACCCGAGCAAGGATTTCAAGGCCATGGTTGATTAGCCTCAGGGCATCTTTTTCGGCCGACGGCGAAGCTGACCCCGGCAAAATATCATGGAACTGGGCGAAGAGCAGGTCACCCAGAGCCTGGCGGAGTTCCTCTTCCGGGTAGGAAAGGAGCCCCTGAAAAAAGGCGGCCGCGGCCATTTTTTCCGCCAGAAAGTATTCACTCTCGAGTTCCCGGTAGAGCTTTTTCACCTGGCTCATAGAGGTATAGCCGCCGACAGCCCAGGGATTCAGGCTGGTTAAAAGGCGAGGGAGTTTCTTTTTAAACCGCCTGAGGTCCTGGAAATAGGCTTCGGGCGTGGAATGCCTTATCGAGAATTCCCGGGACGCTTCGGCCAAACCTCTAAGCGCCTGTAAGTCTTCCCGCGAAGCTCCTCCGCCGTGGTTGCCCACTCCCCACAACACGAGACTGAGCTCCTTGTCTGGATGGTTTTTTATCCACTCCTCGACTTTTTCTCGGGCCCGGCCAAGGCGGGAGTTATAATGAGTTGGTGCCCTAACTGCCAAAACCTCCGACCCATCATACCCAACCCAGATAAACTCTTCTGAGGGAAGGGTTTTATCCACCGGCCCAGGCCGGCAGAAGATATAAGAATCATACCCGCTTCTGGCTAATACCTGAACCAGCCCGCGGCTGTGACCGAAGGAGTCGAAATTGATGGCTGTCTTTGGTTCGACTCCGAAGTGGTCACGGAAGAAGCGGCGGCCCCAGAGGGCCTGACGAACCAGGCTTTCGCCCGAAGGCATGTTCACATCAGGCTGGAGAAACCAGCCGCCCATAACATGCCATTTCTTTTGTTTTATAAGCTTCTGAATCTGCCGGAAAAGAGACGGCTCGTATTCTTTAACCCATTCGTAAAGCAGGGCTTCATTGTGATTAAAGATAAAATCAGGGAATTCCTGGCAAAGGCAAGCGGCGGTCCGGAAGGTCGAGAGAGCTTCAGCCGCCCCTTCTTCCCAGCGCCACAGCCAGACCGGGTCAAGATGGGCGTTGGCTATTAGATGGATTTTTTTCTTCTTCATAAGGGAAGAAGATTATAAGGCAAAAAAGACGGGGGTGTTAAGTCTTTTACATCCTTTGGGCTGTGGGCGCCTCGCTTTCCTTTTCGTCTTCGAGTTCGCTCTCGACTCCAAGGAGCTTGGCCGCTCCCTCGTAAATCATCCGGAAGGATTTTTTCGACTCCTGGAGTTCTGCCAGCTTCTCCCGGACTTTTTGCAG
This sequence comes from Candidatus Aminicenantota bacterium, assembly GCA_037441905.1. Classification (GTDB taxonomy): domain Bacteria; phylum Acidobacteriota; class Aminicenantia; order Aminicenantales; family CALLJL01; genus CALLJL01. Next base: position 8,745 of record JBBIRF010000016.1, on the reverse strand, counting down.
TTCGCGCTCGATATGGCTGTCGATTTCTTCGAGCATCTTCTTCGCTTCCATCATTGTCCGGCGGTACAATTCCTCTTGCTCTTTGGTTAAAGGCATGGCCTTTCTCCTTTCTTCATCCAATTCCCATGCTTTCATTATTGTTTAAGCCGGAAACGAGTTTCAATAGGTTTCCAGACTTTGACTTTAACCCCGTTTTTGATGGCTGGGGTGAATTTCCATTGCCGGATGGCGGCTTCAGCCGCACTTTCTAAGGAAGCCCCGTTCTTGATGCCGCGCAGGATCTCCGTCCTGATTACGTCCCCGTTTTCAGAAATAAGGGCGTTCACCACGACCGCGCCCTCGAGCCCCATCTGCTGGGCTAAAGGCGGGTATTTGGGCTCGACGGTTTTAATTGCCCTCGGCTGAACATCCACCTCGGCCAGGGGAACTAAGTCGCCTTCTTTGACCGAAGCCGAGGCTGTCGTTTCTTCAGGCTTCTGGACTTGGGCCGGGTTTTCAGAAGGCTGGTTAACTGTCTGGGCTTGGGTTGGCAGCGGTTCAGCTATTTTCACCTGAGGTAATGAAAGGGCGGCGGGAGGCGGCTGTTCGACGGTCAGGACAGGCGGCTCTTCTTCCGCCACTGCCTCTTCTTTCTTGGTTGGGGGTATGGGAAGCTGGTCTAAGATTGAAGGAGCGCTGGTTTTTGTCCTGGTTGCCCGCGGGGCTGCTTCTTGTTCTTCCAACCGGGAAGCAAGGCTTGGAGCTGGTTCTTCAGTCAAGGTAGAGGCGGCAAGAGTCTGAGAGCTGGTCGGAGGCAAACCAGTCTTCTTGGGTTTGAAAATGAAAATACCCGCCACCACCAGGGCCGCCGCTCCCACAATGCCGAGAATGAGAGGAGTTGATGGTTTTTTCCTGGTCTCTTCGCTCGGGGTAAACAAGAAAGGAGCTGAAGCCGGGTAGCGGGCGAAGCCGGGTTCGCTGACAGCATCAGCTGAGGGCAATTTCTCTTCTACTTTTGTTGGGGGGGCAGCTGGGGGTACAGCCGGTCGAAGTTCGGCTTCCTTCTCTTCGCCGGGTTTTTCGCTGAACGGCGGCTTCTTGGCCGACGGCGCAGCTTCAGGGGCCTCTTTTTTGGGTTCAACTGGTTTGGCCGCCGGGAATTGGAGTTCAGGTTTGGGAGGCATTCCGGCGGTCTTTTGACCTTCGACCGCCGGCTTGGGAATTTCGGGCGCCGGTTTGGGAACATCAGTAACTTTTGGCGCTTCGGCGCCTTTCTTAGGAAGCTCGAAGGATGGCTTCGGAATTTCAGCCGACTTGAGGGTGGTTTCGGGAGTTAATTTCGGCGGTGGTGCAACTGGTTTGGCTTTCTCTTCTTTTGGTTTGGTTTCTGCTGGTGGGGGTTTTACCTCCGGTGGCCTGGGTTGAGCTGGAGTCGGGGTGAGTTTCTTGGTTTCGGGAGCCGCGGTCTTCTTGGGCTCAAACCCCAAATCAGCTAAGGTCTTGGCGAGAAGTTTATCGACGTCATCGGTAGGTTCAACTTCAAGCATCTTTTTCGGCTTGGCCTCTTTAGTTTCCATCCTTGGTTTTAAATCGAGCTCGGGTTTGGTTTTAACGGGAGCTCCGCCTGGAAGCGGCGGCTTTAGGCTGACCAGGTCGGGAAGGTCTTCCAAACACTCGTTCAGGAGGCTGTCTTCTTCGGAGGAGGGAACAACGGCCGGACCTGTCAAGCTTGCCAGGCATGCTTCCAGTTCTTCCTTTTTCCAGGGTTTAGTGAAAAAAGCTGCCGCGCCGTAGGTCTGGACGGCTTCGATTTTATGGCGCACATCCTTATAGATGCCTGTAATTATTATTACTGGTACTTTTCCCTGAGATTCTATCTGGACCTGCTTACTGAGCTCGAACCCACTCATCTTCGGAAGCATCGCCTCGACAAGAACCACCTGCGGCTGGTGCTCGCGAAACAAATTCAAACCTGTCACCCCGTCCCGGGCCGTTACGACGTCCATGCCGCACTGTTTAAGAAAAGAGGCCAGAGCTTCAACGGAAGCGGCGTCAAAGTCCACCACCAGGGCTTTAAGGCCAAGGAGTTTGCTCCGCGGGTTTTCGGCCCGGCCAAGGGATTGCGCCATCTCCTTTCTCCCGCTAAATTCTTAGTCTTAGTTATTTAGTCGTCGGTTTCCATTATTTTGTCGAGGAAATCATCCGGTCAATCACCCTTAGAGGTGAATCAGAGGAGGATATTGGAAAATAGTAAGGGTTAAAAGCCGCCTACCTTTAAGTTTCCAATAGTAAACAGCGATTAGTGGTGGCGGGTTAGTAGCTAATAATATAAAAAGTTAAGATGAGGCGATAATTCTCGGTGAGCTTGGTATATAAGGCGGATGGCCTTGCTTGGGCAAGGACCAGGGGCCAATTTTTTAGGTCGAGAGCTCTGGCTCCGGGGGAAGAAAACTTCAGGCCGTAAGAAACCTTCTTTTAGCGGCCTGGCCAATATTCAACGGAAAAACCGGAAGCGCCGCTGCGCCGATTTTTTCCCGATGTTGGAAAAGCGCTAAACATCTCAGGGTGGGGGGAGGCTGCTCATCGGTTTTTCCCCTTAGGCTGAGTTCTCGCCGCTCGTCTCGGCCGGCTTGTCTTTTGTTTCCGATTTTGGCATCATATTTAACCAGAATGAAAATAATCACTAAATTTATCGGAGCTATAGGAATAATAGGATATTTAGGGCTGCCTCTAAGCCTGGGGGCCATTCTCAAGCCTGGCGACGAGCTCTTACCTTTTTCCTTGCAGACAGTGGACGGTGTTGTCGTCACTGTGATGACAGAGGACGGCCGGCTTACGGTCAAAAGAACTGATAGCACGGGAAAACTGCTTTCCCGGACCCAACCTGAAGCCTTGCTGCTTGATTTTTGGGCTACGTGGTGCATCCCCTGCCGGGCGGCCATGCCTCACCTGGAGAAGCTTTATAATCAGCTCCGGCAAGAGGCGGGAGAGACGGCGGTTGAGTTTTTTGGCCTGGCTCTCGACCGCCAGGGACCGTCCATCGTCCGACCTTTTCTGCAGAAAATTAAGCTATCTTATCCCCAGCTCTGTGCTCCGCCTCCTTCGAGTTCTTCGGGCCTGCTCCGGTCGCCGAAAGAAGTAGCTTCGGCCAATAAATTCCACGAAATTCCTGTCGTTTAAGTTTTTGACCGCCAGGGGAAGATTGTTCATGCCCATGTCGGGTTTAAAGAGGAGCATGTGGCCGAACTCGAAAAAACATTTGCTTCTTTACTCAAGGGCGAGAAATGAAAGCAAGACGGCGGCAATGGCCAGCCTGGAGCTTTTTAGCTCTCGGAGTGGGGCTTCTTCTCCTGGGGCTTCTGGCCGGCGAGTATTACAGCGTGTTGGAGAAAGCGGTTACAGTCTGTCTTGATTGTATCGGCATAGGATGAGGCCGGGTTGGCAGAAAAGAGGATGAAACGGGAGGCAAAGAGACGGCTGTTTCAGGCGGCCGCGGCGCTTGGGTTTAATGCTTATCTTCCGGCGTTTTTCCGCGCCGGCATTTTCCAGGGAAAAATCAAGGGAGTCTGCGTTCCCGCGCTCAACTGTTATTCCTGTCCTTCGGCTATCGGCGCCTGTCCCATCGGTGCTTTGCAATCGAGCCTGGGTTCAATCCGGCTCCATCTCGCGGCCGCCCAGAAACAGTTCGGCCTTTATGTTTTAGGCTTCTTGACCGTGGCGGGAAGTTTGGTTGGCCGGCTGCCTTGTGGCTGGCTCTGCCCTTTCGGTCTCTTCCAGGAGCTGGTTCATCGCCCGAAATGGCGGAAGGTGAAGTTGCCTCGCATTTTGACCTACCTCCGCTATGTAATCCTCTTGCTTTTCGTCATCCTTCTGCCGCTTATCATCGTTGACGAATTCGGGCTTGGTCAGACGTGGTTCTGCAAGTGGATTTGTCCTGCCGGGACACTCGAGGCCGGAATCCCGCTAGTCTTGCTTAATCCCAATATCCGGGCCCAGGTTGGTTTTATGTTCAGCTGGAAGATGGGAATTTTGCTTTTGTTTGTTCTGCTGATGCTTTTTATCAACCGGCCATTTTGTCGAACTACCTGCCCGCTCGGCGCTTTCTGGGGGCTTTTTAACCGGGCATCTTTATTTCAGATGGCCGTGGATGATGAACTGTGCACTCAATGTGCTGCTTGCGAGAAAATTTGTCCGGTCGAAATCAACCCTTCGGTCGCACCCAACAGCCCCGACTGCATTCGCTGCCTCCGCTGCGTGGATGTTTGCCAGTACGGAGCCTTGAAATATTCCTTTTTGCGATGGCCGCGAGGAGCCGAAGCCAGGCCACCGCTTAAGGCGCCTGAATCAGTTTGACCCCTTCGTGGGAAGCGTTGGGTGTGAGACGCCCGCCCGACCCTGAAGTAGGTCCAGCGTCTAACTCCCCCCCTTGGAGAAGCAGACTGGCTATAATTATAAATTTTAATGAATTGCCATAATTATAAATAAAAAAATAAGCCAGATTGAAACCATCCCCCTTCTTACTGTTTTTTTGGATGGGAGCCATTGCGAATTGGCTAAAAGGAAGTTCGCTTTCGTGGTGGAATAAAACATCGTCCGGATATAAAAGAGAATTCAATTCTCGCTCTAACGCCTGAATGAAAATCCCGTTAGCAACAAGAATAGGGAAAATCTCCATCTCCCAATTTTCTCAAAAGCGCGGTGGGAAAAAATAAATATGTCCCCCTTTGCCTTTGGGGCATTGAGAATAGAAAACATAGAGCGTCTCTTTGGCGGGAAAAATTACGAGATAATAAAAATCAATTCCTGGATTGCCTTCGGAAAAAAATTGGAAATATATAATGTGTCCCGGTTTTTGGCGGGTTTGCCTGCGAAAAAATAGGTAAAAAATAGGAAATATAGAACATGTCCCGTTTTTTCGTTTGGCGGGAGGATGTGGGAGTTGAACCCACCCAGGGCTTTTTCAAGACCCTGTGCTGGATTTGAAGTCCAGAAGGCCCACCGGGACCTCTACCCTCCCGTCCCTATTTTAGCACATGTTCATCTCCCTGACGCCTGGTTGTCCCTCGTCGGTCGAGGTATTCAAGGATGGCGCAAGCATATTTCCGGCTTATTCTCAGCTGGTCGCGAAGCTCGGCAATCGTAATCTTACCCTTTGACCTTATGTATTCCAGGACAAAGCCTTCGGCTTTTTCCCAGACTGAACGGTGGAAGGTTACCTTTTCGTTCAAACGAATAAGTTTTTTTTCCTGGTAAAGGGCGTGGATGGCCTTCTTGAAGAGAGGGGGCTCAACCTTCAAACGGTGGCTCACTTCCTGTTCGAGCGGTGGGGTAAAACCTGCTTGTAAATAAGCCTCCTCGATAAGGTTAATAACCTCGGTTTCACGGCGAGTAAACTGGGCGGTGCGGCCTGGAAGGGTAACGCCAGATTGGTCTAAGATTAGCGTTTTGTCGGCCGCCGCCTTTTCCAGGAGGCAGGTAAAGACCTCTGGAGTGCTAACGGTGAGAAAGCGAGCGCGAAGCTCGGCGACCGGCATGTGAGAAAGGTGAGGATGCTTGCTAAAAAATTCGGCGACGACCTCGCGGAGTCTTGCTTCAAGCCGGCTCTTCATTTCTTGATGAAGATAAACCTCACCCTTGGGGCCGGAGAAAGAGACGATGAGCCCTTTCTTTATAAGAGCCGGAATAAGCTCTTTTACTTTTTCTTCCTTCCATCCGATGATATGCCCGATTGTACCCGCGCTGAGAGGTTTTAACCCGCTGCGACGGATAACCTCTTCCACCATGCCCTCGACGCCTTCCTTCAACCTCTCGAACCCGGCAAGAACAGCCGGGTCGAACCGCTTGTGTTTGGGTGGGGAGGCGTCAAGCACCACGCCGCCGCCGACGGTGAAACAGGGAGAAAACGTCCGGATGACGAACCGATCCCCAGGGAGAGGGGCGGCTGGCTCTTCGAGGAAAACCTGGGCCGGCGCCTCCTCTCCGGGTCTTAAAACTCCCCGGTCGAGGAGCGAGACCCGGCCGCAGACCTCATCGGTTCCTAAGTGCATCCTTATTCGGTCGCGATTCTTAATCTCGCTGGCTGAAGGCAGAAGCTCGACTGAGACATCAAGGCAGTAACTTGGCCGCAGGGTTCCAGGATGAGCCGCTACCTGGCCGCGACGGAGCACTTCTTTTTTTAAATCAGGAACATTCAGCGCCGTGCGCAACCCAATGACTGCTCTTTCTTGCTGGGTACGATGGACATGAATGTTTCTGACTCTTGTTTCCAACCCTTCTGGATAGACCATGATTTGGTCGCCAACTTTAACTTCCCCCGAAAGCAGCGTGCCAGCGATGATCGTCCCAAAACCAGGTAGAGAAAAGACCCGGTCAATCGGCAAGCGGAAGACGCCGGTGTCGCTTCTCGGGTTCACTTTCAGGGTTAACTCTCTTAAAGCTGACTTCAACTGGTCGATTCCGTCGCCGGTGAGGGAGGAAACGGGGATGACCGGGGCGGTGGCGAGAAAGCTGCCCTTAGTGAATTCTCTTATTTCTTGAATCCGTTGGTCCAGAGTTTCCTCCGAGACGAGGTCACATTTGCTCAGAGCGACAAGACCGACGGGAACCCGAAGCAGCCGCAAAATATCAAAATGCTCTCGCGTTTGGACGCTGATTCCCTCGTCGGCGGCGATAACCAGCAGGGCGGCATCGACATGGGCCGAACCAGCCGCCATTGTCCGGATGAATTTTTCATGGCCCGGGACATCGATAAAAACGATTTGTTTAACTGCCTCGGGGTCTTCCATGAAGACAAAACCAAGCTCGATAGTCATGCCTCTTCTTTTTTCTTCCGGCAGGGTATCGGCATCAACCCCGGTCAGAGCTTTTACCAAAGCCGTTTTGCCGTGGTCGATGTGGCCGGCAGTGCAGATAATTACGTGGTCTTTTAGCCTCATTTAAAGGCCGAGTTTTTCCTTCACGGCTTCGAGGAACATCAGGACAGGCGCTCCTCCGAAGACTGTTGCCACCGCTAAGGCCTCTCTTATTTCTTCGGCAGTTAAACCGCATTCCCGTGCTTTGCGAAGATGAGCTTCAAAGCAGGGTTCACAGCGGACTTCAGCCGCCAGGGCCAGGGCGATAAGCTCCTTCTGCTTCAGGGAAAGAACCCCGGGCTTCATCGCTTCCTCGATAAACTGGATGAATTTTTCCCCGGTGGTTGTGTCTTCCAAACTTAAGGCCGTAGACTCGGCTGCTCTGTCTTTCTCTTGCTTTTCACCCGGGGACAGCGATGGTTCAACCGGCGGGCCTCCAGGGCAACAAGCCGTCTGAGGCCTGGATGATTTTTTTTGGGGCTGGCTCATCGGCGCCTCCCTCACCTCGAAAGATTTCTTCCCCGCACTCCGGAGGAAAATCTTGCCCTCGGAAGGTGCTTCTATTCGGCCGATAATCGCTCCGTTTACTCCTTTGGCCTTAAGAGCTTCGATTAAACCCGTAACTTTCTGAGGCGGGACGGCCATTAAAATTCCGCCCGAAGTCTGCGGGTCGCAAAGAAGATAGACTAGTTCTTCTGGCAGGTTGGCTTCTATTTCAAGCCATGAGGCGACATATTCCCGGTTTCGCTCAGTCGCCCCGGAAATAATTCCCCGGCGAAGACAGTCTAATACTCCAGGAAACGCCGGCACCAGGTCGGCTTCGACGACCGCCGTCACCCGGCTTTGCCTGACGATTTCGCTCAAATGACCGAGCAGGCCGAAGCCGGTGATGTCAGTGGCGGTTTTTATGCCCAGGGAAAGCATGACTTCAGCCGCCGCCCTGTTTAGTTCGGTCATCGAGCGGACGGCTTCCCGGAGACCTTCTTCCGGAGCGCGGTCAAGTTGCTGGGCAAAACTCAGAACCCCTGTGCCCAAGGGTTTAGTCAAAACGAGAACATCTCCTGGCTGAGCCTGACTATTAGTAATTATTTGTTTTGGGTTGATTATTCCTGTCACCGCGAACCCGAACTTGATTTCTTCGTCTTTGATACTGTGGCCGCCGATGACCACGGTGTTGGCCTCGGCTAACTTGTCGATGCCTCCCCGAAGGATGGCCTTCATGATTTTCTTGGAAACGCGGTCGGTAGGAAAGGCGATGACTGAAAGAGCGGTTAAAGGCTGGCCTCCCATGGCATAAATATCGCTGACTGAGTTGGCTGCGGCTATTTGGCCAAAGATGTAAGGGTCGTCCACGTTCGGCGTGAAGATGTCAACCGTCTGAACCAAAGCGGACTCGGAGGTTAAAGAAAAGACGCCGGCATCGTCAGCCGCGCTGGCGCCAACGAGGACTCTCGGGTCAGCTATCTCTGGCAACCCTGAGAGAACTTCCTTTAAATTCTCCTGGCTGACTTTCGAGGCACAACCGGCGTTTTCTACCAGCCTCGTCAGCCTGATTTCTTCTTCTGCCTCGGGAAGCTTTTCGCCAGCACAAAGACAGACGTCTTTTTCTCTAAAAATATCACATGGACAAGACTGCTTGGGGTTACAGATGCAGTGGCCAAGCGCCACCGAACGGCTCATCACCCGGCGCCGCTTTTCCAGGTCAATCACTGCCCGCCTCCCGAGCGAAGGAGTTAATAACTGAAGATAAAGCCTCTTCGAGGATTTTTTCTTCTTCTGGAAGGATTGTCCGGAAGTCGAGCAGGACGGCTTCCTGCTGGATGCGAGAAATTACAGGCGGTGAGGCGAAACGGAGTTGACGCGCCAGGGTTTCCAAGCTGACGCCAGCCGGCCGAATGGCCAGGAGCCTCGTCGG
>JBBIRF010000015.1:0-57534 GCA_037441905.1 Candidatus Aminicenantota bacterium | reverse complement strand
ATGGTTCGGGCCAGACTCTTTTATCGTTCGGTAGCGGGGTGGGGGTAAGTTGGCCTTTTGAAAATGCTCTTGTAAGGCTGATTTATAATTATTAATCAATTTCGGCTGGGTTTGCCCCCGCTTGAAAGATTGGCGAAGAAGACGGGTAAGAAAGGCCCGCGCTTGCTCAAACCCTCGGTCGAGATAGACCGCCGCCATCAGCGCCTCGAAAGCACCCGCGAGAATAGTCCGTTTTTTTCTCCCGCCGCTTTTTTCCTCTCCTTTTCCCAGCAGGATGAACCGGTCAAGCCCGATTTTTCGGGCCAACTGGGCCAAGAACTCGGTGTTTGCCGCCATCGACTTGAACTTCGAGAGGTCTCCTTCTGAAGCTTGGGGAAAAAGGTTAAAAAAATAATCAGCCACAATCAGGCCATGGACTGAATCACCCAGAAATTCGAGCACTTCGTTGTCGCCGGTGGTATCTTCAGGATGCTCATAAGAATAGGAGCTGTGGGTTAAAGCTTGCTTCAAAAGGTCCGGGTCAAAAAACTCGAACCCGAGTTTTTTTTCCAGGGATTTCAACCGGTTCTTAGGAAAGCCCATTGTTTTTTTAGTTTAAGCCCGGTAGACGACGCGGCCGCCGACGAGAGTCATCGCCACCGCGCCCTTGAGTTTCCAGCCATGGAAAGGGCAGTTGCGGCTTTTGGAGGCAAAGGTGTTGACGTCGACGGTAATTTCTTTGCGCAGGTTCAGCAGAGTCAAGTCAGCGTCAGCCCCGACAGCAACCCGACCCTTATTTCTTAGCCCGAGTAGCTCGGCCGGCCGCGTGGCTAACATCGAGACAAATCTTTCCAAAGAAATATAATTTCGGTGAACGAAACGGTCAAGAAGGAGAGAAACAGCTGTTTCCAGCCCGATCAACCCGAAAGGCGCCCGGTCGAATTCAACGTCCTTGTCCTCCGGACTATGAGGGGCATGGTCGGTAGCAAAAACGTCAAGGAGGCCCTCCTTCAACCCTTCGAGCAGGGCCTGGCGATGTTCCTCACTCCGGAGAGGCGGGTTTACTTTTAGATTAGAATCATAATTCGTGAGATTCTTATCAGTCAGGATAAGATGATGGGGAGTTACTTCCACCGAGACAGCGATGCCATTCTTTTTTGCCAGCCTGACCAGCTCTAATCCTTCCTTCGTGCTTAAATGAGCGATATGCACGCGGGAACCAGTCATGGCGGCGAGGATAAGGTCGCGGCTGATCATTATTTCCTCAGCGGCCGCCGGCATCCCTTTTAGACCGAGTCGATAAGCAATTTCACCCTCGTGCATCACTCCTTCTTCTGTCAAGTTCTTATCCTCGCAGTGGTCAATAATTAGCTTATCCAGGAAACGGGCGTATTCTAACGCCCGGCGCATGACGAGGCTGTTGGCCACCGGATGGCCGTCGTCGGAAAAGGCAACTGCGCCCGCATCGCTGAGGTCGGCCATATCAGTCAGCTCTTCACCGGCCAACCCACGGGTTATCGCGGCCACCGGAAAGATATTAACCCGCGCCCGTTTCTTTGCCTCGGAGAGGATGTATTCTGTTACCCCTCGGTTGTCGTTGGGCGGCTTGGTGTTGGGCATAGCACAGATCGAGGTGAAGCCGCCCCGGGCTGCAGCCTCGGAAGCCGTGGAAATATCTTCTTTGTATTCCTCTCCCGGTTCTCTGATGTGAACATGCATATCGATAAATCCGGGGCAGACGACCAAGCGAGAAGCATCGATAACCTCGGCCTCGCCGGCCTCGATTCGGCCGTTAATCGCCGCTATCTTGCCTCCCTCGATGAGGATATCAAGGGTTTCGTCTGTTTTGGAGGCTGGGTCAATCACCCTGCCGTTCTTAATCAGCAGCTTCACGTTCTTTTCCTCCGAGCAACAGGTAGAGCACGGCCATGCGAACAGCAATTCCGTTTTCTACCTGCTGCAGAATAACCGACTGGATGGAATCGGCTAAATCAGACTCGATCTCTACTCCCCGGTTAATCGGCCCTGGATGCATAATTATAGCGTCTTTCTTGGCCAATTTTAGCCTTTCGGCCGTAAGGCAATAAAGCTGGCGGTATTCCCGGATAGAAGGGAAGTAGTTGGCCTTTTGCCTTTCTTTCTGGATGCGGAGCATCATCACCACATCTGCCCCGACGAGAGCCTTCTCCAAGCTATGCTCAATCTTAGCCCCAAGAAGCTCAAACTCTCGCGGAACGAGAGCCGGGGGACCAGTGAGGATTACCTCCGCCCCGAGTTTCCGGAGGAGGTGGAGGTTTGACCTGGCCACTCGGCTGTGGAGGATGTCGCCGACGATTACTACCCTGAGCCCTTTGAATCTTTTCTTTACCTGGCGAATTGTGTAGGCGTCGAGCAAAGCCTGGGTAGGATGTTCATGCGTCCCGTCGCCAGCATTAATCACATGGGAGCGGCAGAAAGAAGCGATATAATGGGGCGCTCCGGAGGAGGAATGGCGGACGACGAGGGCATCTGTAGCCATAGCTTCTAAGTTCCGGACAGTATCCTTTAAGCTTTCTCCTTTGACTACGCTGCTTGTTGGCAGGCTAAAATTAACGATATCGGCGCTCAACCTCTTAGCGGCTAACTCGAAGGAGCTCCGGGTTCGGGTGCTTGGTTCGAAAAATAAGTTGACGACTGTTTTGCCCCGCAGCGTCGGGACTTTTTTGATTTCCCGCTGGGATATTTCCGCCATCGAGGCCGCCGTGTCAAGGATAGTCATGATTTCGGCCGCCTCTAACTCTTCGATTCCCAGCAGGTGATAACGCCGAAATTCTCGGCCGGAATCGGGGCTCATAATTTCTCCGGTTCAGTTATCAAGACTTCGTCGACGCCGTCGACTTCTTTTAGCCTTACCTGGACGAGTTCTTTTCTGGAAGTAGGCAGGACCTTGCCTACGTAGTCCGCCCGAATTGGCAGTTCCCGGTGTCCCCGGTCGATCAAAACCAGAAGCTGGATGGAGCGTGGCCGGCCAAGGTCAAAAAGGCCATCCATCGCCGCCCTGATTGTTCGGCCGGTAAAAAGAACGTCGTCAACCAGGATGACATCCTTCTTAGCTATGGGAAAAGGAATTTCCGTTTTTTGGACCATATGCTGGGTTTCAAGCTCGGAGAAATCATCCCGGTAAAGGGTGATGTCCAGGACGCCGACAGGCACTTCTATTTTTTCGAGTTCTTTGATTAAAGCCGCCACCCTTTTGCCTAAATAAATCCCCCTTGTTCTGATGCCCACGATGACCAGGTTTTTCAAGTTGCGGTTTCGCTCGAGGATTTCAGTCGTTAACCGGTGAAGCACACGACGGATCTTGGTGGCGTCCATTACCTTGGCCTTAATTTTTTCTCCCATGGTAGGCTCCTCTCTTCGGGCAAGGGCGAGCTTCAGCCCAAGCTCACGCCGATAAAAGATGCTATATCCCAGAGAAAAAGTCAAGAAAATTGACGGGTGAGAGAACGGCTGGCGGGGAAATTATCGGCCAGAGGGCAGTACCTACTTCCTTTCTCGGGCGTATTTACTCTTGCTCTCGGTAGAGCGGAAGAAGGTCGGGCGGCAAGAGAATTACTATCCTTTTTTTCGTGCCCAGAATTCCCTGGCCTTTTCTATGTCCTGGCTAATTTGTAGTCTTAGCTCGGCCTCCCCCGAAAATTTCTTTTCGTCCCTGATTTTTTGATAAAACCCCGTCCTTATTTTCTCACCATAAAGATTTCCCTGGAAGCCCAGGAGATGAGACTCGATGATCGGCGGCGACGGACCAAAGGTTGGTCTTTGGCCGATATTGGTCACCGAGGGAAAAGAATTGCCTTTCACCTTGGTCTCGGTTATAAAAACACCCGAGGGCAGGATTTCATTTTGGCTGGTAAGGTTTGCCGTGGGTATACCGAGGGACTGGCCCCTGGCATCACCTTTGACGACAGTGCCGTCGATTTCATAAACACGGCCAAGATACCTGGCCGCCAGGTCAACTTTTCCCCTCTCGAGCAAATCCCTGATGAGGGAGCTGCTTATGACTTTACCGTCTCGGATTACTGGAGGGACTTTCAGGACCTTAAACCCGAGCTTTTTTCCGGCCTCGGAGAGGAGGTCGGCGTTTCCTTCCCGGCCTCGGCCAAAACGGAAATCTTCGCCGACAACGACGAGCTTCGCCTGCAGCCGGGACCAGAGGATTTCCTCGATAAATTCATGGGCTGTCAACCGGAAGAAATGGTCGTTGAAGGGCATTACCAGGGCTGTCTTAACCCCTAATTTTTCCAGCCCTTCTAATCTTTGTTCGAGGGTCTGGATCATCCGGATTGATTCCTGGCCAAGGATTTTTTCCGGATGAGGGGAAAAAGTGAAAACCAGGGAGCTCAGGTTAGCCGCTTGAGCCTGCTCGACCAGCGCGCGTAAAATCTCTTGATGACCAAGATGCAAACCGTCAAAGTTGCCTATGGCCACCGCCTTCGGCCCGATGGCCTGGAGGTCAGCGTCGAGAGAAAAAAAGACCTTCATTGGTTCTTACGTCTTGATGAACTTTGTCTTCTCGAGATAATGCCATTTCAACTGGTGGAGACAGGAAGCAAGAAAATGTTCTTCTGGCGCCAGCAACCGGCCTTCCGTTCGTTGCTTTAAAAGGTCGAGAAGGTCGATTAGCCGCTGGGCTAATTTGAGGTTTTCCCTTTTCTGGCCGGTGGCGGGGTCTTCAATCACCCCCAGGCTGACAAGGGCTTGAGTATAAAAAGGAAGGACCAACGAGCTAAAATCCAGGGGAGGTAAAGTCGCCTCGTTTGCTTTCTCTTCTGAGACACCTTGCACCTTTTTTTCTTCCATCGGAATATCCAGGACCCAAGATAAAACCTTAGTTATTTTTCGCCTGAATAATTATAATAGCTTCCAGATGGCGATAATTCAAGGGAGGCAAAAATGGTTCAGGCAACCAAAGCAGCCGAGAAATTTGCTCGCTTGATTGAGATCATGGCGGCCCTGCGGGGGGAAAACGGCTGCCCGTGGGACAAGGCTCAGAACGAAAAATCCATCCTGAATTATTTTCTTGAAGAAGCTTTCGAGCTGGCCGAAGCCATTTCTGAAGCCCAATCAGACCGGGTGGCTGAAGAGCTCGGTGATGTATTGATGGAGGTCGTTTTTCTTGCCCGGCTCTACGAAGAAAAGGGGGCCTTTTCGCTGGAAAAAGTAATCGAAGGAATCAACCAGAAAATGACCCGCCGTCATCCGCATGTTTTTGGCCAGGCGAAGCTGGCAAGCGCCGCCGAGGTGAAAGATGAATGGGCAAAGATGAAAGCCAGAGAAAGGGAAGCGGCGGATGTTTTCCCGGCTACCTGCCGCCGAATTCCCGCCCTTCTGGAGGCATTTCTTTTGGGCCGACGAGCCTCCCAGTATAAATTTGACTGGCCGGCGGCGGCTGATGCCTTGACCAAAGTCGAGGAGGAATTAGAAGAGCTAAAAGAAAGCCTCAGGGCCGGGGATGAGGCTGCTTTGAGGCGGGAAGTTGGCGACCTGCTTTTTTCCCTGGCTAACGTAAGCCGGCTTGCCGGGATAAACCCGGAGTTAGCCTTAAGACAGGCCAACGCCAAGTTTAAACAGCGATTCCGCCAGGTCTTAGGGGAATTAAACATGAGGGGAAAGAAGCCGGGTGAGGCAACCTTAGAAGAAATGGACCTCATCTGGAACGAGGTTAAAAGTAAGGAAAGGAAGGCTCCCCGGGGTTAGGATGGATTGTTTTCTACCTGGCCCTGGGCACGCTTTTTGCGCCAAAGAAGACTGGCTTTAATGAATTCATCCAGGTCGCCGTCGAGGACTCGGTCAACATCGCCGGTTTCCACTCTTGTCCGCAAGTCTTTGATGAGGCGGTAGGGATGAAGGACGTAAGAACGGATCTGATTTCCCCAGGCGATGTCCGTTTTGGTTTCCTCGATTTTTTCCCACTTCTCCTGTTGCTTTTTTCTTTCGTAATCATAAAGCCTTGCCCGAAGAATCTTTAGAGCCATGGCTTTATTCTTATGCTGCGACCTTTCATTCTGACACTGGACGACAATTCCTGTGGGCAGATGAGTAATCCTGACAGCCGAGTCTGTCACGTTGACGTGCTGGCCGCCGTGACCTGAAGCGCGAAAAGTTTCAATCTTGAGGTCTTCAGGATTAATCTCGACATCAATATCCTCGTCCACTTCCGGGTAGACGAAAACGGCGGCAAATGAAGTGTGACGCCGCTTGTTAGCATCAAACGGCGAAATTCTCACGAGCCGGTGGACGCCAGTTTCTTGGCCCAGCCGGCCAAAGGCATATTCTCCTTCGACGCGGAGGGTGGCGCTCTTTATGCCTGCTCCTTCTCCTGGTAGCAGGTCAAGGATTTCGGTCTTGTAGCCCTTTCTTTCCGCGTAGCGGAGGTACATGCGGAGAAGCATTTGGGCCCAATCCTGGGATTCGGTTCCGCCAGCTCCGGGATGAATGGTCAAGATGGCGTTCCGGGTGTCGTCTGGCTCGAAGAAAAGGGTCCTTAGCTCTGCCTCGGCCAGAGCCTTTTCAAAAGCGGCTAATTCTTTGTCCAGCTCAGCTACCACCTCTTCTCCTTCCTCGGCCAGTTCGGCCAGAACCTCGAGTTCTTCTTTCTTTTCGGCGAGCTTGGAAAAAGACTGAAGGTCCCTCTCCAGGCGTTTCTTCGCTTGCTGGAGTGATTGGTACCGCTTCGGGTCTTTCCAGGTTTCAGGCAGACTCAGCTGTTGGTCTAAGGAAGATAATTCTTTTTGCTTTCCTTCGGGGTCAAAGAAAACCTCGAAGGTCGTCGAATTTTTCCTGGCAGGCCTTCAGGCGGGAGAGAAGGTCCGGCAGTTGATGGCGTTCTTCTTGGGGCTTATTATTCATGACGCCTCTTTAAGAAAGAAAGGATAATAGACATCAGGGTTAAAGTCAAGCAAACCCAGCTCCAGGCGTCGCCCCAGCGAGTATAAAGAGAATAACCTGATTCTGGCTGGACCGTGGCGGTTAAAACATCTGCCGTCATCAAAGAAGAACGTGTCACAACGCGACCGTACGGGTCGATGACCCCGCTTATTCCGGTGGTCGCGGCTCTTAACAGCCACCGTCGGTTCTCGACCGCCCGGAAAATAGCGATTTGGAAATGCTGGTAAGGTGCGGAGGAAGTTCCGTACCAGCCATCATTGGTAATAGTAACTACAAACGAAGCTCCCCGGCGGACGAATTGGCGGACAAGGTTGGGGAATATAATTTCGTAGCAAATAGGCGAGCCAAAGGGGTAGTCGCGGAAATAATGGAGGCCATGTTCCTTACCTGGCGTGACATCGCCGATGGCGTGGGTAACCTTTTGAATAAAAGAAAAAATTTTTTTATACGGGGTGTATTCGCCAAACGGGACGAGATGCATCTTATAGTATGTCGATAGCGTGAGGTCGGGTTTAAGGCAAAGGGCTGTGTTGTAAAATTCAACCGAATCCCGGGTGAGTTCCCTTTCGTTCGTCCCGAGAAGAAGGGTAGTTCCGGTTTTCTGGACAAAAGCTTCCAGCCGTTGCCTGAAACCGCGGTACCTCTCTTCGGGGCAGCTAAAACAGAGGGGGACAGAAAATTCAGGCCAGATGATGAGCTCTGCTCCTGCCTCGTAAGCTTGCTGACTCAAACCCAGATGGTGGACGAATAACTTCTCTATTTCAGCCTCGGAGATAGAGTCCCAATAAACATCAGAGGAGACGTTTCCCTGAATGACTGCTGCCTTAAAGGCATTAGGCCCGGGGGACTGGTTTCTTTCGAGGCTCAGGAAGCCTGCTAAATGGACGAGAAGAACAAGCGATAGGGTGACAAAAAAAGGCTTTTTCTGGCGGCGCGCCAGGGAATGGACAAACGAGGCAGAGGTCAGAACGATGAGAAAGGAGACACCATAGACGCCGGTGACGCTGGCTACCTGGACAAGCGGTAAGTTCTGGGCCTGAGCATAGCCGAGGAGACCCCAGGGAAAACCAGTGAAAATATAGGTGAGGAGGTATTCGAGAGAGACCCACAAAAACCCGGCAAGAACAAACGAAAAGCCAGGAAAAGTTTTAAGGAGTCGCGCCTGAATGGCGGCAAAAATGGCCCAGAAAGCCCCCAAAAAACCGATAAGAATTAAGTAAATAAACAAGCTCAACGAAAAGGGTAAATTGCCGTAATGCGCCGGAACGTATGGAATCCAATAAAGGAGAAGACCGTAAAAGAAAAAACCAGCCACCCAGCCGATAAAAAAAGCCTTTCTGGGCCTCCGCTTTTCCAGAACCCAAAATAGAGGAATCAGGGCCACCCAGATGAGGAAACTCAGGTTAAACTTGGGAAAGGCGAGGGCGGCCAAAATTCCGGTTAAGGCGGCAAAAAAATAAGCGCTGGTCCTCGTTTTCATTCTTAGCTTAGAATTATGATATTCTTCTCTTCTTGTGTGATTCATTTGTTAAGTAAATAAAAAGAAGTTCTTGAGGCCCACCCGCGCTTGCCAGGTTTATCTCAGTCGCGGACGATGAAAGCTTTCGCCGCTTGTTTAAGCGCAGCCCGAACTTGATCCCTGACGTTGGCTGCTTCCTGATAAGTTGAGTAAGGGCCAATTCTTACCCGGTAAAATGGATTTTTATCGGCAGGAAAAGGGCTAAGAACTCTGACCGAGTAACCTAACCTCGTTAGCTCCTGGACAAGTCCGGCAGTAGCTTCTTTTCTGGAAAAAGCGGCTACCTGGACAAAATAATTTCCGGTCGCCGGTAAGGTTTTTTTCTGAACGTCGGTTTTAGTCGACGGAGTTGAGGAAGTTTGAACTGGTTGGCCCTTTGCCGCCTCTAATTTTTCGCTGGTCTTCTCTGGCTCGGTTGCTCGGGGCTCGGCTTTTTCCAGTTTAGCGGCCTGGGCCTCAGCCGGTGGTTTTTCGAGAGGGGGTTCCTTTTCCTCTTTTTTCGCGCCCAACACCCCCGCAACGAGTTCCTTTTCTTCGGGTTTGGGCCACGCTGGAGAGATTTTTTCCCCGGCTATTTCCGGCGTAGCCTTCTCGATGGACTTCTTGCCGACCGATACTCCCAGAAGAAAAATCACGGCCGCAATGGCCAGGACGACGAGAAAAATCAGAGCCAGCTGCGAACTGGAAACCTGGATTTCGCGGAAATTCCGGGACCGCATCTCAGCCTTGGCTTTTATCTTCTTTCCAGGCAAAAGCTTTTAGCAGTTCGATCGGCAAGGGGAAAATAATTGTCGAGTTCTTTTCGCTGGCGATTTCGGTTAAAGTCCCGAGAAAACGCAACTGAAGAGAAGTCGGGTTCTGAGAAAGAATGGTAGCCGCTTCAGTAAGTTTTTCAGCTGCCTGAAATTCGCCGTCAGCGTGGATTACCTTGGCTCGCCGCTCTCTTTCTGCCTCGGCCTGGCGAGCAATCGCCCGCACCATAGTTTCTGGCAAATCAACGTGTTTGATCTCGACGAGTTGAACCTTTATCCCCCAGGGGTCGGTTTGTCTATCCAGGATCTCCTGAAGCTTAGTGTTCAGCTTTTCTCTTTCAGCTAAGAGCTCGTCGAGCTCAACCTCACCCAGGACGCTTCGAAGGGTAGTTTGGGCTAACTGCGAGGTAGCGTAAAGATAGTCCTGGACTTCGATGATAGCTTTGAGCGGGTCCATTACCCGAAAATAGACAACAGCGTTTACCTTTACAGAAACATTATCTCGGGTGATTACATCCTGGGGCGGTATGTCTAAGGTAACCAGCCTGAGACTCACCCGGACCATCCGGTCAACCGGCGCGAAGACAAGGATAATTCCTGGTCCTTTCGGTCTGGGCAGAGCTCGTCCGAGCCTGAAGATTACTCCCCGCTCATATTCCCGAAGTATCTTGATCGAATTCAGGATGTAAAGAATGACCAGGGCGCCGATAATGGTAGGAAAGGTAATCATTTTCTTCCTCCTTTTATAGGAAAATCGTCTTCCTCCGCTTCTTTTTAGGCCTTTTTTACCCTTACCTTGAGGCCATCCAGGACTTTGACCACTTCGACCTTAGACCCCTTGGGAATAAATTCTGAAGCCTCCGCGTTCCAGATTTCTCCGTGGACAAAGACTTTACCAGCTGGGTTAAGGTCGGTCTGAGCTACCCCTTCCTCTCCTACCAGGCCTTCCTTTCCCGTGAAAGCACGCCTCATATGGGCCTTTACTACCAGAATAACCAGGAAAAGAAAAATCAGCGAGAGGCCAACGGCCACCGGAATTATTAAGTTAAGGCTTGGACGCATTTCAGGTAAAGGAGAGTTGATAAGCATCATTGACCCGATGATCATGGCCACAATTCCTCCTACGGTTAAAACCCCATAGCTATGGACTTTAACCTCAAGGACCAGAAGAACGATTGCCAGAAGAATTAGCAGAAGGCCGACATAATTTATCGGCAGGATTTGAAAGGCAAAGATGGCCAGGAGAAGTGATATCCCCCCTAAAACTCCAGGGAGGATGGCTCCCGGGTTGGAAAATTCGAAATAGAGGCCGAGCAGGCCGAGCATCAGGAGAAGGTAGGCCAAGTTAGGGTTAGAAATAGTGATCAAAAATTTTTGACGCCGGGACATAGGGATGGAAAACAAGGTTTGTTGTTGAAGCTTCAGGGTTATCTCTTCCCCGGTAAACCGCCGCACTTTCCGGCCGTCAAAATAGCTGAGGAGGTCATCCAGGTCCTTGGCTACATAATCAATGAGGCCGTTTTCTAAAGCCTCTTTTTCCGTGAACGAGGCGCTTTCCCGAACCGCGGCCTCAGCCGCTCTGGTATTCCTGCCTCTTTTTTCGGCCAGCGTCTTAATATAGGAAACAGCATCCTGGACCACTTTATCTTCCATGGTTTTGTCTATCTGCTGACCCGTAATCGAGATGCTTACGGGATGAGCTGCACCGGTGCTCGTTCCAGGGGCCATGATGAATAAGTCGCAAGCGATACCGATAAAAAATCCGGCTGAAGCCGCCCGCGCGCCGCTTGGACTGACATAAGCCGCCACCGGTACCTTGGAATTGATAATCCGGGAAATAATCTCCCGCATCGAGCTATCCAGTCCTCCCGGAGTGTTCAGTTGAATAATAAGGAGCTCGGCGTTTTCTTTTTCTGCCCGGTCGATGGCCTGCTGAATATACTCGGAGGTAATCGGGTGGATGGGAGCATCAACTTTGACCGCGAGGATGGCCGCTTCGGCAGAAAAAACTAATAAAAATATAGAAAGAGACCTAAAGAATTGTTTAACCACTGTAGCTAAATTATAATTTTCCAATTATTTAAAGTCAACGTCGGTTAAGCTTGACACTGGCTAAAAAAATAATTAATGATATCGTTAATTTCGGGTGACCGAGGAGGTGGCATGATTAAAAATGACCTTGTCCATGCTGTCGAAGAAGAAACTAACTTAAACCATTCTCGGGCTGCGGCTATTGTCGAGGCTATCATAAATATCATTAAAAAAGGCTTGGCCGAGGATGGCGAAGTCCAGATAAGAGGTTTCGGAAGCTTTCGGGTGGTCAATAAGAAAACCGGTTTTGGCCGGGATATCCGCCGCCAACGCCGGGTGACCATTGCGAAGGGAAAAAGAATAAAATTCACTTGCGGCCAGGAGTTGAAAGCCCTCGCGTTGAAACCAGGCGGTAGAGCGAGTCCACGGCGATGAATTCAGGAAAGAAAAAAAGCCGCCCCGGAATTATTAAACCAATATCTTTGCTTAACCGACCAAGCAAGGTTGATGTCAGCGATTTCGGCTCGCCTTTCTCACCCCGTGAGCCTTTCATTCATTTTATCGATAGCCTGCCTAATATCTTAGCGGCGCAAAACCTCAAGAGACTGGTGCTGGCCATCAAGACCGCCGCCGAAAAGAAAAAACCGGTAATAATGGGGATGGGAGCCCATGTCATTAAAGTGGGTCTCAGTTCTATCGTCATCGATTTGATGGAAAGAGACCTCGTAACTGCTTTAGCTTTTAACGGTGCCGGCATTATCCATGATTTCGAGATTGCCTTTTGCGGGCGGACCTCCGAAGACGTCGCTTCCCAGCTATCAGTCGGGGCTTTTGGCCTGGCCCGCGAGACAGTTGAATTCCTTAATAAGGCCATAGTATGCGGGGCTGAAGAACAGAAGGGTCTGGGAGAAGCTGTCGGCGAGATGATAGCTACCTCCGACTTTCCCTATAAGCATTTAAGTCTGCTGGCGGCCGCTTATCGGCTGCGAAAAGCGGCGACAGTCCATGTCGCCATCGGAACCGACGTGATTCACATGCATCCCCAGGCGAGGGGAGAAGCCATCGGGCAAACGTCGCTCAAGGATTTCTTTATATTTTGCCAGCAGGTCGAGAAACTCGAAGGAGGCGGTGTTTATCTCAATGTTGGGTCGGCCGTTATCCTGCCGGAAGTTTTCTTAAAAGCTGTTAGCTATGTGCGCAGCCGGGGACACAAGTTAGAGAGTTTTACAACGGCGGTTTTTGATTTCATCCGTCATTATCGTCCGAGCCAAAATGTTATCGAGAGAGTCGTCGGAAAGAAAGGCCAGGGTTTTTATTTTGTCGGTCACCACGAAATTATGCTGCCTTTATTAGCCGCTTGCCTCAAGGCTTGATTCGGCGCGCTTTTTAGCTTCGAGGTCGGCCAAAAGCTGCTGATAAACTTTTTCCGCCTGGGCCAGGGTTTCTTCAACGGTGCCTGAGGTGTCGATAACATAATCAGCGTATTTGAGCTTTTCGGCTACCGGCCATTGGGCTTTGACCCTTTTTACCGCCTCCTTGCGGGAAAGGCGGCTGCGGGCCATAAGCCTCTCGACCTGGGTTTTTTCCGGACAATAGACGACGATAATCTTGTCAAAAAAGCTCGCCAACCCAGCCTCGATGGTTAAGGCAGCTTCGGAGACGAAAATGGCGTCTTTCTTTGCTTTGACGAGACGACGCCAGGCTGCCTTTTTTGCCTCAAACACCAAAGGATGAAGCAGGCGATTAAGCCACTCCCTTTCTCGGCGGTTGGCAAAAACGATTTCTCCCAAGCGACGGCGGTTTATAGTCCGGTCAGGGTTAAGGATGTCACGGCCGAAATGCTTGACGATTTCTTTCCAGGCCGGCTTTTCGGGTTGCATGAGTCTGTGGGCCACCTCATCGGCGCGGTGAAGGTAGCACCCTTTCTTTTTAAGATAGGCAGCGACGACTGATTTACCGCAAGCAATTCCCCCTGTCAAGGCAACCTTAAGAACAGGCATTTACCAGGCTAAGAAAGAGGAAATAACTAACCCGAGGCTTCTTTCTTATCAACGGCGACAAACTTAAAGTTCCGGCTGAAGCGAACAGCAACCCCCTGCTTCTTATTTCTTTTTTCCGGCTTTTCCAGCCTGACAGCGGTCCCGGCGATCACAAGCGACATCTTTTTTCCCTCGGTTAGTTTCTCTGGCAGGTTAATCATCAGGTTGAGCTTGGACCCGACGACGACCCCGGCGTTTAAGCCGAAATAGGCGCCCCCTGAGCTTATATTTTCGATGACGGTTGGCTCGCGGAACGAGTCTCCTTGCGGGAGCTTTCCTTCAACGACTGCCTTTAACGGCAGGTCAAAGCGCCACTCCCGGCGGCGGTTACTTACCACAATTGGCAGCTTGGCTGTCTTTTTTAGGCTGGTCAATTTTTCGGTCGCTTTTTCTTTCGTGGCTTTGGTTTGTGGCTCGTTGGTTTTCATAGGCTTTCTCTCCCTTGAAGCTCTGGTCCGCTCAGAATAAGGCTGAATTTATGGCATAAAGGGCCAGCTGGAGTCGGCTGTGCGTGTTCAGCTTGGCGTAAATGCTTTTGATATGGGAGCGGACGGTGTTTTTGCTGATAAAAAGAATCTTAGCAATTTCATCGTTCGACCTTCCCTGGCCGATTAATTTAAGGACCTGAAACTCCATCGGGGTCAGCTGGTCAAGGGTCTTTTCTTTGAAATCACGTCCGACGACTGAAATAATCCGGTCCATGATCGAGCTCATTTTATCGCGCGGTAACCATATTTCCCCCCGGTAGACCACCCGAATGGCATCGGTAAGTTCGCGAGCGGGGTTGTTAAGGTCAAAGTAGCCCCTGGCGCCGGCGTTCATCAAACTCACAATTTCTTCGTGAGAAGCAATACTGCCGACAAGCAGCAGGTTACCTTTTCCCTGGTTGCGGGCGTTCTCCTTTACCGCCTTGCAGATTTCTCGTAAATTGGGCAGCAGCTCAGTGTTAGCAAACAGCAGCACATGAGGCCGAAGCTTACGCAGGGCCTCCATTAAGTTTTCAATCGGGCCTTTTTCAATGTGGACGACTTCGATATCTTCGGCTGGTTCTAAGGCTTTCAGTATCCCGGCCAAAAGAAGTTCGGAGGGGCAAAAAATAAGCAAATTAATATTTTCTCTTTCCTCATGAGCCTGCGGTCTTTTAGTCATCGCCCTTTTGCTCCCTTCGCTGCTAATATGGTATGGGTTTCAAATCGGTTTGATTTTATGGATAACGCCGGCAAATGTCAAGCTTTGGCGAAAGCGGCGGTTTTTTGATAATTGCTGATTTCCCAAAAGCCGCACCGGTAAGTTTGACGGCGCTGATTAGCAGAAAAAAGCCACCCTGCTTCTCTTGACCTTCAACCAGGGAGAGGGCGGCGGGAAAAGTAGCCTCCCTCTCCCGGTCGCGCCTTGGATGAAAAAAGCCCTCCGGCTTTTACGCTAAAAGAAACGCTCGAGAGGAAGGAAATTCTCAGTAAGGCTCAGATATTTTCCTTGATAAAATACTTGTTTTCAAATTTCATCGTTATCCGCTGTCTCGGCCTGCGGTGGCCAGCTTTTTCCACCAGAATTACATGGCCGCGGATGATGAGTTTGAGGCTCCTGTCTTCCGAAAGACTTCGGGGGAGGTCGATGGCCAACCGCAATCTTGAGCCGATGGTCACTGGACTTTTTAAATAGAATACCGCTCCCTGGTGACTGATAAAGTTAAGAATGGTTTTTTCCTGAAAAACATCTCCGGCGGCCGTTTCCCCCTCGACAAGCGTCGGGAGGGGCATCTGGAAAACTTTGTCCCCTTGCAAAACCCGTGGTGCCTCGCCGCTTTCCTTTTCGAAATCCATAGCCTGTTTCCTTTTTTATCTATTCACCAGCTATGATGGCAGTAGATTTTAATAGGGTCAATCACCCCTGTGGATGAAATCAGGGGTGAAAATGGTCCAGAGGCTAACTTCCGCCTGTTCACCCCTGCGAATTAATCCCTAAAATTTGCGGAAATATAACAAAATCAACATAAAATGATGAGGGTTAATCGGGGGCGTTCGCTTGACAAAATTCCTCCTCTGTCGTTAGAATGACAACGCCTTCTGGGCGAAAGGAAATGGAAGTGAAAAAAGAAGAGCGTCAGGTTACGCAGATTACTCCCAAAAGCGAGGATTTTTCCCGCTGGTACGTGGATGTCATCCGTCGGACGGAAATGGCTGATTATGCGCCGATGAAGGGAATGATGGTCATCAGGCCGTATGGTTATGCGATTTGGGAAAACATCCAGCGATTGCTCGACCAGAGGATAAAAAATGCTGGCCACGTGAACGCCTATTTCCCGTTATTCATTCCCGAAAGCTTTTTGCGCAAGGAAATGGAGCATCTGAAGGGTTTTGCGCCCGAAGTGGCCTGGGTGACGCACGGCGGTCAAGAAGAACTCGAGGAGAGGCTGGCCGTCCGGCCGACCTCAGAAGCCATTATCGGGGCGATGTATGCCAAATGGATTCAGTCCTGGCGGGACCTGCCGGTGCTCGTCAATCAATGGGCTAACGTTGTCCGCTGGGAGAAGGTTACCCGTCCCTTTTTGCGGACGACCGAGTTTCTCTGGCAGGAGGGGCATACGGCCCATGAAACAGAAGAAGAGGCCAAGGAAGAAACGACCCGGATTCTTAACCTTTACCGGGAGTTTGTCGAGACGGAACTGGCCATCCCGGTAATTGCGGGCCGAAAAACTCCCCGGGAAAAGTTTGCTGGTGCCCTTGAGACTTACGCTATCGAAGCTTTGATGTCAGACGGCCGGGCGCTCCAGATGGGAACCTCTCACCATTTGGGCCAGCATTTTTCCCGCGTCTTCAATATTCGTTTTGAAGACCGACAGCAGAACCTGCAGTATGTTTGGCAGACTTCTTGGGGGGTCTCCACCAGACTGATCGGCGCCTTAGTCATGAGTCATGGGGATGATTCAGGACTCCGTCTGCCGCCTCAAGTGGCTCCGATTCAGGTAATAATTGTTCCTATTTCTTTGGGAAACTGGAAGGAAACTGTCTTGCCTAAGGCCAGGCAGGTGCAGAATCGGCTCGAGCAGGCGGGGATAAGAGTAAAACTTGACAGCCGGGAGGAGTACACCCCCGGGTGGAAGTTTGCTGAGTACGAGATGAAAGGGGTTCCGGTCCGCCTGGAAATAGGCCCAAGGGATATTCAGCTTAACCAGGTGGTGTTAATAAGAAGAGATACCGGGAAAAAAATTAACTTCTCGCTGGAGTCCTTGGAAGAAGGCGTTACCCGGGTTCTGGCCTCTGTCCAGAAAAACCTTTTTGACCAAGCGTTGGATTTCCAGCGAGCCAACACCCATGATGTTACCAGTTACGAAGAATTCAAGCGGATTATTGAAGAGCGCCGCGGGTTTATCAGGGGATGGTGGTGCGGCGAGGAGGCTTGCGAAGAAAAAATCAAGGAAGAAACCGCTGCCACGATAAGAGTTATTCCTCTGGAAAAAATAAAAGAAGGCGAAGGAAGGTGCATCTATTGTCAAAAGCGGGCATCTCTCTTTGTCTATTTTGCTCGCGCGTACTAAGCACCTTTAAGCGTTGGGGAAAGAAGCCGGCGCCAAAATCGATTGAGGAACAGGGGGAAATGGAAGAAGATTGGGACGAACGCCGGGAGCGAATGGTCGCGGACCAGATTATTAGCCGCGGGGTGAAAGACGAAAAGGTTATCGCCGCGATGAGGCGGATTCCGCGCCACCTTTTTGTTCCCCCAGAAGCAATCAATTATGCTTACAATGACGAGCCGGTAGCTATAGGTGAAGGACAAACAATTTCCCAGCCTTATATCGTGGCTTACATGACAGAAGCGCTTAATCTCACCGGAGGCGAGCGAGTGCTCGAAATTGGCACCGGGTCGGGGTACCAGACGGCCGTTTTAGCTGAAATTGTCAAAGAGGTTTATACGGTTGAAATTATACCTTCGCTTTCTTTGAAGGCCCAGGAATTGCTGACCAATCTTGGTTATAAGAATGTTTTTTTTAAAATCGGCGACGGTAATTATGGCTGGGCAGAGCAAGCTCCTTTTGACGCTATTATCGTCACAGCCGCCCCGGCTACCTTTCCCCGTTATTTAGAAGAGCAACTAAAAACGGGCGGCCGAATGGTGATTCCCGTGGGGTCGACTTTCCAGGAACTCTATTTGGTCAGGCGAGAAAAGGGCGGCCTGAAAAAGCAAAAGCTGCTGCCCGTGCGTTTTGTTCCTTTAATAACTGTTCATTAAAGGAGCTCCAGGATGAGAAAGAGGCTTTTATTATTATTTATCGCGATTGGTCTTATCACTGGAAGTATTTTGACCACCGCCCAGGTCAGGTATACGCGCATCACGCTGCCCGACGGGTTCAAAATTACCGCGGAACTGGCGGTCACCGACGAACAGCGGCAACAGGGTCTGATGTACCGGCAGGGAATGAAAGAAGACCAGGGGATGCTTTTTGTTTTTGAAACCGAGGACATATATTCTTTCTGGATGAAAAATATGCTGTTTTCTCTTGACATGCTCTGGCTTGATTCTAATCGCCGGGTGGTTCATATCGAGGAGAACGTTCCCCCCTGTGCTTCCGAACCCTGTCCTTCCTATGAACCCGCGCGGCCAGCTCGCTATGTCCTGGAACTGGTCAGCGGTTCGGTGAAAAAGCACGGGCTAAAGCTGGGAGACAGGCTGGATTTCTTGTTGCCGCCGGAAAAGAAGAAGTTATAATAGATTACGAGTTATCAGCGAGAGAACTCTTTTTGGGGATTCAGCGGTGACCAAGCAAGAGTGGCTCAAGCTTTTGCAAGAAAGAGTCCTTCTGGCCGATGGGGCCATGGGCACGATGCTCTATAACAAAGGGGTCTATCTTAATCTTTGCTTTGACGAGGTTAACCTGACCAACCCTGACCTTGTCAAATCTATTCACCGAGAATATATCCAGGCCGGCGCGGAGATTATCGAAACCAATACTTTTGGCGCCAACCGCTTCAAGCTGAAAAAATACGGGTTAGAAGATAAAGTGGCTGAGATTAACCTGGAGGCGGCGCGGCTCGCCCGAGAAGAAGCCGGCAAGAGAGCCTGGGTGGCCGGGTCGATTGGCCCGTTGGGGGTGAAAATAGAGCCCTGGGGGCCAACTTCGGTCGAGGAAGCGGAAGAGGCCTTCCGAGAGCAGGTGAGAGCTTTAGTCGAGGGCGGCGTCGACCTATTTATTATCGAAACCTTCGCCGACCTGAACGAGATTCATCAAGCGATTAAAGCGGTCCAGAAGGAGGCACCCGACTATCTTATTGTCGCTGAAATGACGATTGAAGAAGACGGCAACAGCCTTTACGGCACTTCACCCGAAGTATTTACGCGGAAGCTGGATGAATGGGGGGCTGATGTCATCGGCATCAATTGTAGCGTCGGACCGGCCGCCATGTTGGAGTGCCTGGAGCGCATGGGCAGAGTTACTTCTAAACCGCTCTCGGTTATGCCGAACGCCGGCGTCCCGCGGAATGTAGAAGGAAGAAACATTTATCTTTGTTCCCCTGAATACTTGGCTGAGTATGCCCGCCGCTTTATCCTCAACGGAGCCCGTCTGGTCGGCGGATGTTGCGGGACGACGCCGGCTCATATCAGGGCCATCCGCGGGGCTATCAGGTCGATGCAACCAGCCCAGCGCTCAATGGTCATTATTCATGAAGAAACCGAGGAAAAGCTGGAGTTCCCCGCCAGACCGATGGCGGAAAAATCGAGCCTCGGGAAAAAGCTCAGTCAGGGTCAATTTGTCGTCAGCGTGGAAATCGTTCCTCCCAGGGGATGGAATGCCTCCAGGGCCATCGAAGTGGCTCGCCAATTGAAGCACAAGGGGGTGGATTGCGTCAATATTCCTGATGGCCCGCGAGCCAGTTCGCGGCTGAGCCCGATAGCCCTGGCTTTTCTTATCCAGGCGCAAGCCGGGATTGAAGTCATCCTCCATTATACCTGCCGCGACCGCAACCTCCTGGGCATTCAGTCCGACCTTCTGGGGATTTACGCCCAAGGAATTCGCAACCTGCTGTTAATTACAGGGGACCCGCCAAAGTTAGGCGATTATCCTGACGCCACTGCTGTTTTTGATGTTGATTCTATAGGGCTTACGAATGTCGTGAGTTATCTAAACCGCGGGGTTGATATAGGAAAGCATCGTTTACCCGAGCCGACCAATTTTTTGATCGGTGTCGGCGCTAACCCAGGGGCAATCAATCTTGATTACGAATTGTCGCGTTTCCGCTGGAAAGTAGAAGCCGGCGCTGAGTTTGCTATCACCCAGCCGGTTTTTGACGTCGCGCTGCTCGAACAATTCCTCGAGCGGATTGAACCATACCGGCTGCCGATTCTTGCCGGCGTGTGGCCGCTCGCCAGCTTGAGAAACGCCGAGTTCCTGCATAACGAAGTGCCGGGCGCCAGAATCCCGGAAGAGGTGATGGAAAGAATGAGGCGGGCTCAGGAAGTAAGCCCGGAGAGGGCCAGGGAGGAAGGGATAGCCATTGCTCAGGAGGTCGTCCTGAGAATAAAGGATAAAGTTCAGGGAATCCAGGTCTCCCCACCGCTCGGCCAGTACGAAGCAGCCCTTAAAGTGCTCGAAGTCCTGTGACTTCAATCAGCTTCTGTCTGCCTCTGCTGATATTAATTTGTGGAGTTCCTGGGCCGCCCGATAAGCGGCGTCCGCCTCGCCGAGAAGCTGGCTTGTCTTCCGGAATTCCTCGCGCATAATGTTTTTTCTTTCTGCCGAACTTAACAGGCTGAGGGCTTCTTCAGCCAACCTTTCGGGAGTGAATTGATTCTGAATGAGCTCGGGGACGACCGATTTCCCGGCAAGAATATTAACAATACTGTAATTTTTTGTTCTGACAAGGCCTTTTCCCAGGTAATAGAGTAGAGGCGAAACCCGGTAAAAGGCAATGAAGGGGACGCCTAAGAGACACGCCTCCATGTTAGCCGTGCCGCAAGCAGCCAGGATTAAGTCGGCAGAGCTCATGGCCTCGTACTTGTCGTTGGCTTCATCCAGCCAAAAGACATTCGGCCGCTGCCGGACAAAACTTTGAATCAAACGCGGCTCTACGGTCTGAGCTTTTATGAGAACAAAATTGGCTTTGACCTTTTTTTCTATTATTTCGATGGATTTTATAAGAATGGGTAAGTGACGGCCGATTTCGGCCGGCCGGCTCCCGGGGAGCAGACACACGAGGGGTTGGTCCGGAGGCAGGTTGTATTTCCGGCGGAAAGCCGCCCGGTCGAGCTTCACCTTGATTCTTGATTTTAATGGGTGCCCGACGTATACCGCCGGAATTTTATGGGCGTCGTAGATTTTCTTTTCGAAAGGGAAAATAAGGAGCATCCGGGTAACATACCGCCGAATGGTCCTGAGTCTTCCTTGTCGCCAGGCCCATACCGTTGGGCTTATGTAATAAAGAACAGGAATTCCTTTTTGTTTTAACCGCTTGGCCAGTCGCAGGTTAAAATCGGGCGAATCAATCAAGACGGCTGCTGTGGCTTGCCTCTGAGCTGCCCCCTGAGCTAAGTTAAGGAGCATCTTT
Source organism: Candidatus Aminicenantota bacterium (assembly GCA_037441905.1). Taxonomy (GTDB): domain Bacteria; phylum Acidobacteriota; class Aminicenantia; order Aminicenantales; family CALLJL01; genus CALLJL01. The sequence continues at coordinate 36,746 of JBBIRF010000015.1, read as the reverse complement.
TTTATCCGCCGATACTGGGTGATGGCTTCCTCGATACCGATGATATTGAGGTCTTCGACGGGATAAATTATTTCGGCGCCAGCCCTGGCCATCTCCTGGCCGCCGACACCAAAAAAACGGGCGGTTGGGTCAAGCTGGAGGTAGGCCTGAATAAGGTCGGCCCCGTATTTTTCTCCCGAGTTTTCGCCGGCGACAATCAGGATTGAATTCACGTGGCTATCTTTTAGTCTCACCCCAGCGGATGATTTCCGGCATTTTTTGCGGGTCCTGACCGTAATAAAAAAGCCACTTGTTATAAACATCCTGGTTGTTATAGATTCTTATCGATTTTTTCGGGGACCGGCTTACGACTCCGAGGATTTGAGGCTGGACAATCGAGCCGAGGGCCTCCGGGGGAGCAACCATTAGTCTCTGGGTTCCGCCTGAGGGAGCCGGAGGCGCGGCGAGGATTAAGTCCCACTCGCCGTCAGCCGTCATCGGGTCCCGGTAAGCCCGGCGGAGACATCTTTCCTTGAGCAAGACCTCGAGGGAAGCGGGAAACAAACCAGGATGTTTGAGTTGGTATACCCGAATTGCCTCTACATACTGGCGGCCTCGAAAGATTAATTCCTCTTCTTTTTCCCTCTGGACCTGGGTAAGCCAGACGGGCACTGCCACCATAAGTCCGATGTTTAACACCGAAATCATTATCAAGAGCATGATAAACATAACCCCGCGAGCTCCGGGCTTCATGGTTACCAGGTGTTATAAGGGGTGCCATCAATGGCTTTTTCTTTGGAGCCAGAGCGGACATCGATAACTCCGGGTTGTTTGCCGGCCAGCATATCTTCGGGCGACAGGACCTCCCTGACCTCTTCCCAGGTTTCGGCCGAATTGGTAAAAGGGTCTACCGGCAAACGCCGGAGGTAACCCTCTTCGACCAAGGTTTGGAGCGAGGCAGGGTATTTTCCCTTGTCAGAAAAATACTGGTCTATCAGCTTGCGCAGGATGAAGAGGTCCTCTTTAAGGACCGCTTCCCTGGCTTTCTTGGTGGCATACTTGTACTGGGGGAGGGCTAAGCCCAGGAGAATACCGATAAGCGTAAAAACAATGATGAGTTCGATCAGAGTAAACCCTGACTTCTTTTTACCAGTCACGGTATTTAGTCCCGTCAAGCGCTGTGCCCAAGCTTTTCGTATAAACGTCGAAAACGTTTTCGCCTCCCCAGGTTGTGGCGTCAGGTCGGTCCCTGGAAGATAATAGCCCCCAATCGTAGGAATCAGTCATCGGGTCCTTAGGAATGCGGCGGAGAAAACGGATAATCTTCTTTTCACCTGTCTTGCCGGCTTCTGCCTTGAGTTCGACGCCTTTAACCAAGGTTTCGAGGTCTGGCGGATAGCCGTCAGTGTCTTCCTTGACTTCAATTTTTTTCTCGTCAGCCAGCTTCTTGTAGGCGTCAATGGCTTCCCGGATGGTTCTTAGGGCCCGACGCAGCTCGATTTCTTTTTCTCTCTTGAGAGCCGTCTGGGCCAGGGGGAGGATAGCCGCGGCTAAGATGGCCAGGACTGCGGCGGTAACCAATAATTCCGTAAGGGTGAATCCTCGGTCTTTCCTGCGCCGGAGCCTCATCAAGTTCTCAGTGATTTATTAATTTATATCAGAACTTGCGATAATTTTTAAACGGCTGATGATAAAACCCCCGACGCCGGAATGGCTTTTGTCCGGAATTATGCTCCCCGGCCTGGGCCGAGGGCGGCGGCGGCTCAAGGGCTTTCTTGCTTAGCCGGATTTTATGGTCCTCATCAATGCTGATGACCTTGACGGTAACGGTCTGACCAAGCTTGAAAACATCCCTGATACTTCGGATGCGGTGATGGGCCACCTCGGAGATATGGAGAAGGCCGACGATATTCGGCAAGATCTCGACGAAGGCCCCGTACTCCTCAAGCCGGACAATTTTCCCGGTGTAAACTTTGCCAACCTCGGCTTCGACCGTAATCTCCCGAATCATCTGTTTGGCTCTTTCAGCTCCTTCCATGTCCGGGGCGGCAATAGTTATTTTCCCGGTTTCCTCGATGTCAATTTTGGTATTGGTTGCCGCGATAATCTTCTTGATCACTTTGCCTGCCGGGCCGATCACCTCGCTTACTTTTTCCGGGTTAATAAACAGGGTGATTATGCGGGGAGCATAAGGCGAAAGCTCCGGTCGAGGGGCGGGTAAGGCCTCGCGCATTTTTTCCAGGACCACCAAACGAGCCTCTTTCGCCTTGGCCAGGGCTTCCTTCACAATCTGGGGGGAAATCGCCGGTATCTTCAAGTCTAACTGAATGGCGGTGACCCCCTTTTCCGTCCCGGCCACCTTGAAGTCCATATCACCGAAATGGTCTTCATAGCCGGCAATGTCGGTCAGGAGAGCGTACCGTTCGCCATCCTTAACCAGGCCGATAGCTATCCCGGCGATCGTCATCAAGAGGGGAATACCCGCGTCCATCAGAGACAGTACGCCGCCGCAGACTGTAGCCATCGAGGACGACCCGTTTGACTCCAGAATATCAGAAACTATCCTGATGGTATACGGAAAGGTCTCTTCATCGGGTATGGCCGGGAGAATAGCCTTTTCCGCCAAGGCGCCATGGCCAATTTCTCTTCTTCCCGGCGCCCGGAGAAAGCCGACTTCGCCCACTGAGAAGGGAGGAAAGTTGTAATGAAGCATAAATCGTTTTTCGGCTTCTTCACCGATGCCGTCAAGCTTCTGGACGTCCTCGAAAGTCCCCAGGGTTACGGTCGCCAGACATTGAGTCTCACCCCGGGTGAAAAGCGCCGACCCATGAGTTCGAGGAAGGAGGCCGACTTCGATCGTTATCGGTCGGATATCATCGAAGCCACGGCCATCAAGGCGTTTGCCTTCTTCCAGAATCAGGCGCCTAACCAGCTTTTTCTGCAGTTCATAGAAGCATTCTTTGACTTCTTCAATTTCAGCCGTATTTTCCGGCGGGATTGGTTCGAGCAGAGTTTTCAGGATAGCTTCGACGTTAGCCTCTCTTTCCTTCTTTGTTTTCCCTTGCATCGCTTCGAGCAGTTGCGGGCCAACCTTGGTTTCGATTTCTTTGAACTTATCCTCGTTCCTCTGGTAAGGAGTGAAATCTCTTTTTTTAATATTAAGGGTGGCGAACAGCTCTTTTTGTTGGCGGATAATCTCCCGGATTGGTTCTTGCGCCAGCTCGACCGCCTCAACGACCCGGGCTTCCTCTACTTCTATGGCTCCAGCCTCAATCATGACTATTCCTTCTTCGGTGCCGGCTACAGTCATGTTTAACGCGCTTTGTTCCAGCTGGTCGCTTTTTGGGTTGATGATCAGCTCGCCGTCGACGAGGCCTATTTTTACCGCGCCGACCGGGGTAGTGAACGGAATATCCGAGAAATACAGCGCCGCCGACGCTCCAATGATGCCAAGAGTGTCAGGTTCGTTCTCCAGGTCGGCGGAAAGAAGAAGGGCGACAATTTGGGTATCATAGAAATACCCTCGAGGAAAAAGCGGCCGGATAGGCCGGTCAATAAGGCGGCTGACGAGGATTTCCCTTTCCGAGGGCTTACCTTCTCGCTTGAAGAAACCTCCCGGGATTTTCCCGGCAGCGTACGTATTTTCCCGGTAATCCACAATCAGCGGCAGAAAATTCTTCGGTTCTTTGACCTCTTTTTTGGAGGTAGCGGCACAATACATGATTGTATCGCCATAGCGAACCAGAGCTGAGCCGTCGGCTTGCTTGCCAATTTTGCCGATTTCGATGGTCATCGGCCGACCGCCAATTTCAAGACTGATAGTATAAGACATTTGACCCCCAGGTCAGTGTTGATTTATTTTCGTAGGTTAAGTTTTTGAATGAGGCTCTGGTACCTTTCCGGGTCTTCTCGTTTGAGGTAGGCCAGAAGTCTTTTCCTTCGCCCCACCAGCCTCATTAGACCGACCCGACTGGAAAAATCATGACGGTGCTGGCTCAAATGCTGGGTCAGGAGGTTAATTCTTTCAGTCAGCAGGGCTATCTGTACTTCGGGTGAGCCTGAATCCGATTGACTCCGGCGGTTAGCCTCGATAATTTGGGACTTAAGTTCTTTATTCAGCACTTCGCAAGCTCCTGTTTTCCTTCTTATGGTAACAAAAAGACCAAAAAATGTAAAATGGTTTTTCCGGCGGGGAAAAGCCTTCAGGCTTTTTGTTTCTTAGCCTGGGAAGCCAGAAGAATCTCTTTCCTCCGGAGGAGGTGGCGGGCGTAAAGAGACGTCATACCTCCCTGGGTCTGCTGAACTTCCTGGAGTTTGCTTTCGATTTCTTCCAGGGTCATCTCGTTAACTTTCTTGTTTTTTTTCTTTTTCTCCGTGGGGGTTTGACCTGGATTTACCTCCGCCATGGGACTCTCCTGAACTTTTATAATTAAATTTAGATTCTAACCATAGCAAAAAGCGGTTCATAAGGCAATAGCCAAGACCGGAGGAAATCGGCCTGCTTCGATGAAGGATTGGCTTTCAGGTCTTCGTAGTTACTCCGAAGGCAGAGTTGCGGCCTGAGAAGCTTTAGGGTATAGTCCTTAATCGTGATTTATTTATACACCTTTCTTTATCTTTTAGCGTTGATTTTTTATTTTCCGGTCTTCTTGATTCGGGTTAGGTGGGTAAAGCGAGAAAAGCTCGAACTTAAGCCCAGGCTGACCCTGACGCTACCTCCTTCGGCTGACGGCCGGGTTTGCCTTTGGCTCCATGCGGTTTCGGTGGGCGAGGTTTTTTCGCTCCAGCGTCTCGTCCGTCAATTAAGACAACGCCATCCTTCATGGAGGATAGTGGTCACGAGTTTAACCCCCTCCGGGGTTCGACTGGCCAGGGAAAAGTTGAGTCAGATGGCTGAAGTGGCCATCATTCCGGTTGACCTTCCCTGGTGCCTCGAACGCTTCTGGCGACGGCTCCGCCCCGCACTCCTCGGGTTGGTGGAGTCAGAATTTTGGCCGAACCTTCTTTGGTTAGCCCGGAAGAAATCTTTCCCCGTAGTGGTAATCAACGGTCGCATTTCAGAAAAATCATTTAGCCGGATGAGAAAACTAAGGTCTTTTTTCCTTCGTTTTCTCGACCCGGTAGCGCTTTTCTTGATGCAATCGGAAAAAGACAGACAAAAATTAATTGACCTCGGGGTCAATCATGAGAAGATAATGGTTATCGGCAACATTAAGAGTGACGTATCCCTGCCCGAGTGGCCAGAGGCGGAGAAAGCTTGCTGGCGGGATAGACTCGGGCTCGAGGCAGAAACCAGGCTTGTCGTCGCCGGCAGCACCCACCCTGGGGAGGAGGTAATTTTTTTTAAGGCCCTGGCTGCGGTGAGGGCTTTTAACCCGAAGCTGAAACTGATAATCGCCCCTCGCCACCCTGAAAGGGCGGAAGAAGTGGCGTCGCTTGGGGCGAATTTTGCCATAGTCTGTGAGCGTTGGTCCTCCTATCGCCACGAAAGCGAAACGGCCGCCCCAACATGCAAAGCATGGGAGGTCTTGATCGTTGATACCCTCGGGGATTTGCCGCTGTTCTACAGCCTGGCTGACCTGACCTTTGTCGGCGGGAGTCTTGTTGCCCGCGGCGGACATAACCTGCTTGAGCCGGCTTTTTACGGCAAGCCGATTCTCGTCGGTCCTTATATGGATAACTTTGCCGCTTTAAATGATATTTTTCTCCAGCGGGGAGCCGCCCTCGAGATAAGAGACGAAGCTGAGCTGGTCGAGGCCTGGAAGCGGATAGATGCTCCTGAATTCCTGGAAATGGGGAAGAGAGCCAAGGAGATACTTCGAAGCCTTCAAGGAGCCACCCAGAAAACAATCGAGGTTCTGGAGAGTTTTGTCGGTGAAATGGAAGGCAAAGCCGAGATTAGGCCATGAAAACAGCCAGGATGGTTGCATGATGACAGTCTTAAAATTTGGGGCCAGAATAAAAAAACAATTCCTTTTGTTTTTCTTTTTTGCTCTTTTTATCAACTTGAGCAACCTGAGAGCTTCATATTTTTCTTATTATTTTGAAAATTATGAAACGGGTGATTCTTCGCGGCCAACCGAGGCTGCCGACAGACTGAATAAAGCTTACTGGCAGCAGCTGGGCAAGGATTTTCTTTCGTTGACGACTGCTCCTCGAAGATGGCAGGGCCCCGATATTATGAACCTGGCGGCGGTATTCGGGTCGGTAACGGTGTTTTTTACGCTTGACCAGGATATCTTCAACTGGGTGGCGGAAAGACGAACTGCTTTTACGGAAGACTTATCGAGCTGGGTAACTAAAGCTGGGGACGGCGGATGGCTATTGGGGTTTTGTCTGGCCACCTATGGCCTGGGCGAGGCGGTGGATAAACCGCAGTTGAGGCGGGTAGCTCTTTTAGGACTCGAAAGCCTGGCCGTCACTTCGGTTGGCGTAACCGCGCTTAAATTTATAGCAGGAAGAGCCAGGCCGCACGCCTGGGAAGGAAGCCAGAGTTTCCATCCCTTTTCTCTGACTTCCCGCCATACGTCTTTTCCCTCGGGTCATGCGGGTGCCGCTTTTGCTGTAGCTACTACTATTGCCTATTGTTCAGAAAACAAGCTAATCGACATTACCGCTTATTCTCTCGCGGGCCTTGTGGCGCTCGCCCGCGTCCACGACGAAGCTCATTGGGCCTCGGATGTCCTGGCGGGTTCTGCCATCGGCTATTTTATCGCCCGAAGCGTTATCAACCTTCATCGACCGGAAAGCAAAAAAGTTTCCATCCTCCTGCTTCCCTCCTCCGAAGGCTTGGCCCTTGGGGTTAGGTTCTCTCTTGATTGAAGTGGATAGTAGCCAAAGGGAAAATATTTTTAAAGGAACTTAGGAATTTAATAAGAATTTTTGTCCGGAGGAAAAAGATGGAGCGGCGGGAATTTATCCGGTCATCCCTTAAAGGGCTTTTGGTGGCTGCGGCCGGCGGTTCTGGCCTTGTTCTTAAGGGTTGCCGGCGCAACCCTGATTTTGACCTGGTCGTAAAAGGGGCTCTGGTTTTTGACGGGCTGGGCTCGGAAGGGAAGCCAGCCGACGTAGGGGTTAAGGGCAGTACAATTGCGGCGGTGGGCAGGGTTGACTGGCGACGAGCCAGCCGCATAATTGAGGGAAAGGGTCTTGCCCTTGCCCCGGGGTTTATTGATATCCACGACCATACAGATGTCCAGCTCCTGGTAAACCCCAAAGCCGGGAGTCATGTCCATCAAGGAATTACCACTCTTCTTTCTGGCAATTGCGGCTCCTCCCCATTTCCTCTATCCGGAGAAGCCCTGGAAGAAGAAAAAAAGAACCTGCGTGACTTATACAACCTTGATTTAGATTGGACCGACATCGGAGGGTTCTTTACCCGGTTGGAAAAGGGCGGTATGGCGATAAACTACGCAACTCTGGTCGGGCATGGAAGTCTGCGGGCTGCAGTCGTCGGGCAAGCTGACCGGCCGCCATCAGGCGAAGAACTGAACAAAATGAAGGAACTGCTCCAGGCCGAGCTCGCGGCCGGTGCCTTCGGGCTTTCTTCCGGACTCGAATACACGCCGGGAAGTTTTGCCCAGCCGGCCGAGATAATTGAACTTTGCCGCGTGGTCGCAGCGGCTGGCGGGCTTTATGCAACCCACATGCGGGATGAAGGGGATAAATTGCTGGACGCTCTGGAAGAGGCTCTCGAGGTTGGCCGGTCAGCGGGAGTCAGGCTTCAGATATCCCATTTTAAGACCGCCTATCGCCGCAACTGGTCCAAGCTTGACGAGGCAATAGGCCTGATTGAAAAGGCCAGGGAGGAAGGTATTAAGGTTGCGGTGGACCGGTATCCTTATACGGCGGCCTCTACCGGTCTGAGCATTTTCTTCCCGCTGTGGGCGAGGGAGGGTGGCAACGAGGCTTTTTTAAAAAGGCTCAAGGACCCGAATCTCGAGGCAAAGCTCCGCGGGTATCTCGAAGCGCAGGAAGAGAAACTCGGGTCGTGGAGTCAGGTTATAATTTCCTCGGTTACCCGCGACGACAACCGCTGGCTTCAAGGCCGGACGGTTGCCGAGGCCGCCGAGAAAACCGGCCAGGATGTTTTCTCCTTTATCCGCGACCTGCTTCTCGCCGAAAACGGCCAGGTGGGGATGATTTCTTTTATCATGAGCGAGGGAAACCTCAAACGGATCCTTTCCCTTCCGTATGCTAGCATCGGCTGCGACGGGTCAACGTATTCTCCCCAGGGGATTCTCGGCAAGACTCGTCCTCACCCCCGGAGCTACGGGTCTTTCCCCCGGTTCTTAGGAAAGTATATCCGGGAAGAAAAAGTTTGCTCCCTTGCCGAGGGTATCCGCCGGATTACGTCATTCCCGGCTTCTCGCCTTGGTTTAAAAGACCGCGGGGTGGTCGCCCCTGGTTACAAGGCAGACCTGGTGGTTTTTGACCCTGACCGCATCGAAGACCGAGCGACCTGGGAAGCACCCCACACCTTTGCTGCCGGAATCGTCGCGGTGGTGGTAAACGGAATTCCGGTCATCGACGACGGAGAACAAACAGAAGCTCTTCCCGGGAGGATCTTGAGGCGAACATAAAAAAATTTAATAAAATCAATAAGGACGAAATGATAAGCAGGGACGAATGGTGACAAGCCACCTGAGGAAGAAAAAAATCATCAAAACTATCTTCTTCGGTACCGTGGTTTTGTTTGCTTTGAATACTGGGTGGCCTTCTGCCCGCAGCGACCCGTCTCCCGCGCAGGCAGAGTCTCGGGTGGACGGGTTAGAAATCAGAGAATTCGTTACCGCGTCGGGCGAAAAGCTCCGTCTTCTTGGCCGTGGCTTTCAACCTGGAGAGCTAATTATAGTGACTCTTGAAGTCCAGCGACCCGAAGTCCGGGCGTGGCTGATTTTTAATCAAAATAAAGTTGAGCTTGAAAAGGAGGAAAGCCAGAAGCCGGCCGCCGGGCTTCGGTTGATTGGCTGGTTAGGTATCGACGGCGGGATAGAGCCGGCAGTTTATCCCCTCCGGTTAATTGTTTCCTCGGCCGATGGATATTTTCAAGAGAATAAATTTAAGCTGGAAATTGGCCGAAGGGAGTTCAGAAAAAGAAATCTCCAGGTCGCGCCAGCCTTCATCCAGCCTCCGACCGCGCTCAGGGAGAGAATAGAGCGGGAAGCCGATTTGCTTCGCTGGGTTTTTTCGTTGCGGAGCTCAAAATGGCACGGGGACGGTTCTTTTATTCAGCCCCACCGAGGTGACCTGACTGCTTTTTTCGGCGACAGCCGTGTTTATAACAACCAAGTTCGGTCTTTTCATAGCGGCGTTGACATTAGAGCAAACCTGGGAGACCCGGTGGTGGCGGCTAACTCGGGCGTGGTTGTGGTCGCCGGAAACTTTTATTTTGCCGGCAACATGGTGGCCGTTGACCATGGCCTCGGCCTGTTTACAGCGTACAATCACCTTTCGCGAATCCTGGTCAGGCGGGGTCAGAAGGTGAAAAAAGGTGAGGTAATTGGCCTGGCGGGAAGCACGGGTTTATCCACAGGAGCTCACCTCCACTGGAGCGCCAGGTTGAATGAAGAGAGAATCGACCCCACCTGTCTTCTTGTCCTTCCCTTTCCTTCCAAGAATTAGCTTCCGAGAAAAGCGTGCGGGCCAAAAATAAATGAATAAAAGCTTTTGGATGGTAGGCCGACGAGATTGGGAAGATGTTACGTCCCTTAGTGAGGAAGTCTTTATTTTTCATGATTGGGACAAGCGCAGGATTAATATGCAGGATTAATATAAGGAATCGAGCTCGCTCAGACCCGTCCGAAGATAGACAACGGCTGATTGAGCCACGATGAAGATAACGAAGGCAAGAATAGCAAGCCCCAGGAGAAAGACGGCCACGGCCCTGACGTTCGAAACTTTCCGGGCAAGACCTTGCGGGGAAAACGTCTCGAAGGCCAGAATGCCCAGTTCGATCAATAGAATAAAAAGGCCGAAAAACAGCCGGATTATGTTTCTTTCCGCCTGGGCATAATCATTGGCGTCAATCCGGATAAAGGGCGAGACAAGCCAGACCGCCAACCCAAAAAAGGCAAGCCCTACCCAGAAACCAGTTGACAAACGCAACTCTCTTATTTTTGCCATAACAAAACAATTTTACTCGATTAAAGAGGGAAATAATAGAGGCAAAAAACTTCCGGAGGTGGCTAACCCCGCTCTTTAAACCCTGCAATTACTTTGTTTGGAGAAACTCTGCTTCCCGGATTTAAGTTAAAACTCAACTAAGTTTGGTCGCTCCGCCGGCCAGGTCTATTTTAATCGCCCGGAAGAAGAGGAAATCTTAAAACTAATTCCGGACTGCTCTTGGGTTGATTCAATTTATATATTTTTCCTTGGCATATTTTCGTCTTCATTTGGACAATTTTCTGGCTTTCCCTATAATAGGTAACTTAATTAATCGATGGCGAGTAAAAAGCGTTAAGCAGGAAAGTAAGCCAATAATGGAAAAAACCTCGGCCGCGCCTTTTTTCCCCTCTTTTAGCTCAGCCATCAGGGCCCTTTACCAGGCGGGGCAGGGCGATGAGAACTTAGACCCCATCGTCCTCGTCGACCCAAGCGGAAGGCCGCAAGGCCGGCTGAACGACGGCGACGTGGTTATTTTTTATAACATCAGAGGGGAGAGAGAGGTTGAACTAACGGAAAGTCTTACCGAGCCAGAGTTTGCTCATTTTTCCCGGCGGAGGTTTCCTCGACTCCATTTAGTGACAATGGTCGAATATGCCGCGGGGTTAAAAGTTAGAGTTGCTTTTCCGTCCGAAGACCGGTTGAAGAACACGCTAATTGAAGTTGCCACCAGAGCCGGGATTAAGGTGGCCAAGATTGCTGAATCAGAAAAAGCCCCCCACATCGGGTTTTTTCTTAACGGGAAGAACGAGGAAATCTTTCCGGGGGAGGAAAGGTTTATCATTCCTTCGGCCACCGTGGCCTCTTACGACGAGGAGCCTGGTATGCGAGCCTCCGAAATCGTAGCCACCCTGAAGCAAAGAGTGGAAGAAGGCCGGCATCGTCTCTTGGTCGTCAACCTGGCCAACGTGGATGTTATCGGTCATGTCGAGAACAGGGAGGCTGTTATTCGGGCGATAGAAACCGTGGATAACTGCTTAGGAGAGATAATCTCAATCAGCCAGCAACACGGGCTCTGTTTAATAGTCACGGCTGACCATGGGTCGGCCGAGGAATGGCTTTATCCCGACGGGGCTATCAACACCGGCCACACTAAGAATCCAGTGCCTTTTGTTCTGGCTGATTTTAGCTCGGCCGCCCCCACGGGTTGCCTTCGGCCCGAAGGCGAATTGACCGACGTCGCCCCGACTATCCTTCAGCTTCTGGGGTTGAACCCGCCAGAAGAAATGACCGGGAGGAGCCTGCTTATTTTCCCGGCCGACATTCATGAGCCAGGTATAGCTTCGGGAGCTCACCCCGTGCCAGAAGAAAACAGGGCATTTTTAAGAAGCGAGAAAGAGCGCCGGGTGTTGCTACTCATCCTTGATGGGTGGGGCTGGAGGGAAGAAGGCTTCGGCAATTTGCTGGCTGCCGCCAGGACTCCCCATTTTGATTCCTTATGGGCGAAGTTTCCTCATTCGTTGCTCCAGGCTTCGGGCGAGGCTGTCGGTTTACCGGCGGGGACAGTAGGGAATTCAGAAGCCGGCCATCTCCACTTGGGTGCGGGAAGAAGAGTTTTTCTGGACCGTGTCCGGATTGACCGCTGGATCGCCGACGGCCGGTTTTTTCAGAATGAAGTCCTCAAGGAGGCGATGCAGCTGGCGAAGTCGACGGCAAGAGCGCTTCATCTGATGGGAATCGTTTCTCACTACAGTTCCCATGGGACCATCCGTCATCTTTTTGCTTTACTCGAGATGGCTAAACGGTTCGAGCTTTCCCGGGTCTACCTCCATGCCTTCATCGGGCGACGGGGGGAGAGGCCGGAGAGCGCGGTTTATTATGTAGGCAAAGTAGAAGAAAAGGCGGCAAGCGAAAATTGCGGCCAATTGGCTACGGTAATGGGAAGGTACTGGGCCATGGATAGAGAAGAAAACTGGGACCGAATCGAAAAAGCCTACCGGGCTCTTGTCGAGGGTGTTGGCCATCGAGTTTGCTTCGAGAGGAAAAGGCTTTCGTCGGAGTTCAAGAGAGAAAAAGACGGGGGACAAGGGGCTTAAGGTTTGTTTTTAAGCGTGGTTTTGTGATAAGAGATGGGGATAAGAAAAGTGAAGACTGGAAATGATGATTATTAATTTCTTGAGATAAATAGCCCCGTGAGACAAAGAGTTGAAAAAGATACCAAGAAAGGGAACCGTCTTGGATGGGAGAGTTGTCCAGAAGAACTCTCGGAGGGATGAAGCCCGATGGCCATTGAAGTTTGCGACCTTTCTTTCAGCTACGGAAAGGTTAAAGCCCTTTCGGGGATAAACTTAAAGATAGGGGAAGGGGCTACAGGCCTTTTGGGCCCTAACGGGGCGGGGAAAAGCACCCTGATCAAAATCCTGTTGGGGTTTTTGCGGCCCCAGCGGGGTTCAGGAAGAGTTCTGGATTACGACATTCTCACGGAACAAAATCAGCTTCGCCAGTCAGTCGGCTATATGCCTGAAGATGATTGTTTTATTCCCGGGATGGACGCTGTTACCTTTACGGCTTTTTTTGGCGAGCTGGCCTGGATGCCGCGCCAGGAGGCGATGAAACGAGCTCACGAGGTTCTTTTTTATGTCGGCCTCGGAGAAGCCAGGTATCGACTCCTCGAGACGTATTCCGCCGGGATGAGGCAAAGACTAAAGCTTGCTCAGGCTCTGGTCCACGACCCCAAGCTGCTTTTCCTCGATGAGCCGACGACCAACCTTGACCCGCAAGGGAGGGCAGAAATCCTGGAGCTGATAAAAGACATTGCCAACGGCAAGGGAATCCAGGTCTTGCTTTCCTCTCATATTCTTTCTGATATCGAGCAGGTTTGCGAAAACGTGATTATCCTTAACCGGGGGGAAGTAGTGGCTCAAGGAAAAATAAAAGAGCTTAAGTCTTTAAACTTCCAGCTCTATGAGTTGAAGATAAAGGGAGAAAAAGAGGGCTGGCTGGAACAGGTAGCCAGGCTGGGATGCCGGGCGGAAGTGACCGAAGATGAACTAATTCGTCTTTACCTGCCGGCCGAAGTTGACTATCAACAAATATTTCGCCTGGCCTATGAGGCGGGAATTCAAATCAGGCATTTTCGCCGGTCACAATCTTCCCTCGAGGATTTCTTTGCTCAGGCTGTAGGAGTCGATTGATGATTCGGGAGCACGGGTATACCCACTGGGAAGGGAGGCTGGTCGAGCGCCGTTTTTCCTGGTGGCCGATAACGCGTCTTAGCCTCAAATTAATTTTCAAAAAGAAGTATTTTCGACCAACATATGCCCTGGCCTTCTTGCCGGCTTTCTTTTTTGTCGTCGGCCTCTATATTTCAGAAAGAATGGAAGATTTCCGGTTCATGGTGCGTGGGGCTCGCCCCGAATTCTTAGCGGTTAACCCCAACTTTTTTAAAAACTACCTGGCCGGCGATTTTCTTCTATTCTTACTCATTGGGTTGATGACTTTCTGTGCAGGCTTAGTGGCTGATGACTTGCGGCATAACGCCCTGCCGCTTTATTTCAGTCGGCCTTTGCAGAAGAAGGATTATCTTGTCGGCAAGGCGGCGGTCATCGCTTTCTTAGTTTTAACCCTGACGGCGGTTCCCGGCCTGATTTTTATTATCATTAAAATGCTTTTTGCCGGCAGCTTTGCCTTCCTGAAGGCTTATCCCTGGTTGCCGCTTTCCATCCTGGTTTATAGTTTTTTCCTGACAGCCTTTTTTTGCCTGTACACGATTCTCCTTTCGACCCTCAGCCGGAATTCAAGGTACGTGGCAGTAATGATTTTTGCTATTTATATTTTTTCGGATTTGCTTTTCGGTTTTCTCTACGCCTGGTTTAAGAACCCTTATCTCTCGCTGTTTTCCATCAAGATAAATCTGCAACAGGTTGCGGCCTTCGTTTTTCGCCAGAAACCGCTCCAGCCGGTTTCCTGGTTCTGGTCCTTTTTGATTCTGGTTTCATTTATGGTCTTAGCGAGTCAACTGGTAGTCCGCAAAATAAAAGCGGTTGAGGTCATTCGATGAGCCTGGCTGTGGTCACCGAACACCTTTCGCGCTGGTACGGTAATGTTCTGGGGCTGAGTGATGTTTCGCTCGAGATTGGGCCGGGGATAACCGGTCTTCTCGGGCCAAACGGGGCGGGGAAATCGACGCTCCTCAAGCTCATTACTGGGCAGATCAGGCCAAGCCTTGGCCGGGTGACGATAAACGGCCAGCCCGTCACGGGAAGACCCGAGCTTTTTTTCAACATAGGGTATTGCCCCGAACAGGATGCCTTCTTCGAGGGAATGACAGGCTTCCAGTTCCTTTACTGGATGTTGCGCCTCCATCATTTTCTGGCTGAGAGGGCTGGCCTTGAGGCTGAGAAAGCCCTCCGTTTGGTAGACCTTTATGATGACCGTAACCGGCCGATAAAGAGCTACAGCCGCGGGATGCGGCAAAGGCTTAAGATAGCTCAGGCGATAGCCCATGACCCTGAGATTATGGTTCTGGATGAACCATTAAACGGTCTTGACCCTCTGGGAAAGAGAAAGATTATCCGGCTGATCCGGGACTACGGCCGGGAGGGTAGGCTGGTTATCGTCTCCAGCCACGTTCTGCCTGAAATCGAGGCGCTCACCAGGAAGATTATTCTCATCCATCAAGGAAAAGTTTTTGCTCAAGGTGACATCCATGAAATTAGAGACTTGATTGACCGTCACCCTCACGTTGTCTCCATCCGGACGCCGGCTTCTCGGGTTTTGGCCGCGGCCTTGATTCAACAACCCTTCGTGGTGAAAGCTTATTTTGGTGATGACGAAGAGAGCCTCCTGGTCGAAACCAAGAACCGGGACCAGTTTTTCCGGTTTCTTTTAGAAATGGCCGCGGTTAAAGGAATCAAACTGGAGGAGATAACCTCGCCCGATGATAACCTGCAGGCGGTCTTCGATTACCTGGTAGGGAAAGGATGAAACCAGAAAAAAAATATCTTGATGCGTTTCCGGATGAACGGCGTGGCTGGCCTCTTTTCTGGCAAAGTTTGCGGAAGGTCTATAGCTTTTCGTTTTTCCTCGGAAAAAGAAGCAAAAGAAGCCGCCTTTTTGCTTTTTTAAGCTTTTTCCCTGTTCTCTTGAGCGTTTTTCTCCGGGTCGAGCAAGCCGTCACGGCTGATGCGAGTTTTGACGGTCTTTATTTTTTTAATAACGCTATTCTTCTCTTTGCTTTACAGTTCCTTATTTTAATCCTGGCGGTTTTTTACGGCTGCTCGATTGGGACAGAAGACTTGGAGGCAGGCACCTGGGCTTATTTGGTTACCAGGCCTATTCCGCGAACAGCTCTCGTCATCGGCAAGTATGCTTCTTCAGTCGTTGTGATGGCGCTCATGGTGGGGACAGGAATTGTAACCTCGTTTCTTATTCTTAACTTCGAGCGGCTTGGCCAAATTTTTATCTACGGGCTTCTGCTCAAGGATTTAGCTGTCATCTTTCTGGGTTTAATGGCTTATACGGCTTTTTTTACTTTTCTCGGCGCTTCTATCAGAAGGTCGATTTTTTTCGGGCTAATTTTCAGTTTTGGCTGGGAGAACGTAATTCAGTATTTTCCCGGCTCCACCCAGCGTCTGGCCATAATTCACTACATTAAGTCTTTAATCCCGCTTCCTTCGACCGGCCGTTTCTCTTTCCTGACTTTCCGGTTAGAGCCTACCAGGCCGCTCTTGGCGGTAGTGGATCTTCTGGGAATTACGATTTTCTTCCTGACGCTGGCCAGCTTGCTTTTTACTTTTAAAGAACCGCGGGTGGAGGATTAATCGTCCTTTGTCGGCAATTTCGGCAGGTTAGTCCCGACCTCTTGTTTCATCCTTTCTCCGAGCTTTACTATCAGTTCCTCCGGAAGCGTAAAGCTCAGGCTGACGGCTTGCGGCGAAGAAGCGATTTCCAGGCGGTTGAAAACTTCGACTACTTCCGGATATTTGGAAACGGCCATGGCGCCCATAGCTCTCATCCCGGTGAGGAGGTCGGCGATTTGCTTGTTCTGGGATTCGTCAGCCCCCATAGCCTTAATTTCACCCAGCAGACTTTTGTTCTTGTAATCAAACGACATGGTCAGGGAACGCAGATGTTCCAGGGAGGCGAGCATGGCGTTGCTTTTAGCCAGCTCGGCCATGGCTTCAGCTGGAAGAAGCAGAGCGCCCCAGAAAAGCGCTTGCGTGTTGGAGGTTTTCATCAGGGAGTTAAGGTCGGCATTCTGGGTAATACTCTTGGCCTTTTTCTCGCAGACATCGATCACGGCCTTAACAGCTTCAATCTCCCCGATAAACATATTTGAATCGTCATAAAAAACTAACGCTGGCTCGGGTTTTTTCTCCCGGGGAAGGAGGTATAGAGTCGCCTGGCCATAAGTGGTTTCGTTAATTTCAGGCGCTTTTTCCTTCATCAACGCCAGGATTTTTTCTTTGTCGTAGCGAAGGTTAATCAAAGCTACTCCCGAGGGTTCGGGGCCGGAGCCGGCAACCATCCCCCCGACCAGCAAATAAACATCCTTGGCCGGGTCAACTCCGGTTTTTTCTCTGAACTCCTGAATCTTGGCCACAACATCTTTGTCTTCCAGAGATTGGCGTGCCGCTGAAGTCGTCATGGCCCGGCGGACATCCCAGGCCAGAACCCCCTGGGTGGTTTCAGGCAGCAGCCTGACGAGGTCCATGATTTTAGCCTCACCGGCCCGCGGTGCCTTCGCTTGCCGGCCACAAGCAACCAGAGCTGCCAGGATAAATATAACCAGGCCAGCGACAACAAAATTTTTCTTTCTCATGAAAACTCCTTTCTTAATTAAATTCGAGGTTCAAACCCCCTCTTTTATTATCAGCGGGCATTATAACCCAAAATTCGACAAATAGCTATGTCTGCTTCCTGCTTTTAGCCGCGTCGAACCGTCGAGGCTCGGAAGAGATAACGCACCCCGATGGCTCCCTTAAGGGTAAGTCTGGCTTTGGGCGAAAGGTTAAAAACCGGGACCACCTCGAAGAAAAAATTGAGAGGCGCTTTTCGGGCGAGGAAATCAAGCCCCAGCGGAAACCTGAAGCCTCCTTCAGCCTCGCCTTCCAGAACTAGCCGGCCTCCTAATCCGTAGTAAAAAGCGACTCGAAGATTGTCATCAGAGAGGAGAAGGAGGGGCGGGGGAAGATAATCAATTTGAATCAGGAGGGGGTTATTTTTCTGACCCGCCCAACCGACTGCGCCGGTGAGGGAGTGGCGGCTGGCCATCCAGATTTTCCCGGTTAACCCGGTCGGCTCGACAAAAATAAACCCGATGCCGTATTGTTGAGCTCTGAGCTGGGAAAAAATTAGCAAAAGGAGTAAGCTCAAGAATAATAGAACGCCCTTTTTTTTCATCCGCTTCTCTCCGCAGCAAACTTGAAAGTCATTTTATCTTAAAAGAAAGAGCGGCGGCTGACAAGCAAAAATCGGCTGCCAGGCAACCTGAATTATTTATAGCAGGTTGGTTAAAATGGCGAGCCGGCGATATACCCCCTCAAAAATCCTTTGCCTGGCTCGAAGCTTGACTTTTAATTCACGGCCTGAAGTTTATCCAGCGAACGATTGGCTTTTTCCCCTTTTTTCTTTAAACTTACTTAACCTGGTATCCGAATGAAGGTGAAAAAATGAATAATATTATCCCCACCCGGTTTCTGGAGCTTGTCCGTTCCCGCCGGAGCGTCCGGCGTTTTGCTGACAGGCCAGTCGAGAGGGAAAAAATTATCACCTGCCTGGAAGCGGCCAGGCTCGCGCCTTCAGCCGAAAACGTGCAGCCGTGGCGTTTCGTGGTTATCGACGACCCGGAGCTGAAACAGGCGTTTGCTTCTCGCGTGTTTTCGGGGATTTACTTTGTTTCCCGGTTTGCTGCTAAGGCACCGGTTTTAATCCTGATTCTTGCCAGGCTTGATCTTCTTGCCAACCGGATAGGTAAGCAGGTCCAGGGAGTTTCTTTTTACCTTATCGACATTGGGATTGCCGGCGAGCATCTTGTTCTCCAGGCAGCCGAGCTGGGGTTGGGGACTTGCTGGGTCGGCTGGTTCAACCACCGCCAGGCGAGGAAAGCCCTGCAAATTCCGCGGAAATATAAAATAGTGAGTCTTTTAGCTCTTGGGTACCCCGAAAAGATACCGGAAACGCCGCGGCCCCGAAAGCCTTTAGAAGAAATTGCCTGGTTTAATCGAGTGAAAGTTTAGAAAACCAGGGCTATTTCTTAAATGGGGACGGGAACTGGTTGACTCAACGGGAATAAAAAAGGGAAAAAGAACTTAGCATGGAATAGCTAAAACGAAAACAGCAGGGTCGTGATTTGATAGATGAAAAGAGCGGCGGTTTTTATTTCCGCTTATTTTAGCGGCTACCAGAAGAAAGAGGAAAAGAGGCCGAGAGGCTCGAGCCAAAGAAGGTGAGGCGATGAGAAACGTAAGCTTCTTCGGGTTCCTGAGCCTTGTTTTGACAATTTATGGTTTAATCAATTTCTATCTTATCAAGCGCGGCTGGCAAGCTCTTAAGGGTTTAGGCTGGGTCCAAGGCGTTTACCTGGCCATCATGGTTTGCTTAGCTCTTTCTTATCCTGTCATCAGGTTACTCCCGCGTTCATGCCGGGAACAACTCCCGGGGGCAGCCATCATTCCCGGGGCGTTCTACCTCGGCTTGATGCTCTATTTATTCCTTTGTCTAATCCTCCTCGACCTCGTTCGCCTGTTCCTCACTTTCGGCCGACGGCTGTTTTTTCCGGCCTTCTCGGGGTTGCGGCCAGGTTCGCCATCTTTCCGGCTGGGTTTTCTTGCCGCCTTAGGCCTGAGTATTCTTATAATATCTATTGGTTATCTAAATTCAAAACACCCTCGCTGGCGCCAGCTAAGTGTATATATCTGCAAGCCAGTGCCGGCCGATAAGCCAATCCGGATAGTTGTGGCTTCCGACCTTCATCTGGGTTCAATTGTCGGGCTATCCAGGCTGAGAAATATTGTGGAGATGATTAATTCGGTTGAACCAGACCTGGTTTTGCTTCCTGGGGACATGATGGACGAAGCGGTTACCGACCGGCAAGCCAGGGCGGCCGGGGCCGTTTTCAGGGAATTGAAGGCGCGCCTCGGCATCATAGCTACGCCTGGAAACCACGAGACTTACAGCCGCCAGGAGAATAAGCTCGAGGAAATAACCCGGGGGCGTATAAGGGTGCTCCAGGACGAGGTTGTCGTCCTGGATGGTTTAGCCGTCGTCGGCCGTCGCGACCGGGCGGTCGAAGGTTTTGGCTTGAAAAGAGTCCCGCTCGAAAATCTCCTGGAATCAGTCGACCGGAATTTGCCCATATTGCTTCTTGACCATCAGCCGTTTCATCTGGAAGAGGCCGAGAAAGCCGGTGTCGACCTGCAAGTTTCCGGTCATACCCATGCGGGCCAGCTTTTCCCTTTAAACTTGATCAACCGCCGCATTTACGAGAAAAACTGGGGTTATCATCGCCGGGGGAAGACTCGCTATTATATTTCCGCCGGCGTTGGTACCTGGGGTCCGCCTGTCCAGACCGCGGCGAGGCCGGAGATAATCCTGATAACTCTCATGAGCTCCGTTAAGAAGAATCGGCTCACTCGGGAAAAGGAATGAAGATAGAAGCGGCTAAGCAACTATTCTTAAGCACCGCCGGACGACTTTCAACTCGAGAGACTCTGTTTCCAGAGGCTGGCCATTGCGTTTAAGAATTTCACCGTCCGCCTGAACCCGGAATTTTCGGGGAGTAGATAGCCTGAAATAATCACCCTGGTCTAAGATAACCCTTTTATCGCCGGTATGTTTTCCCGAACGGGCGAGGCGAGCAATCCGGACCAAAGAGAAAAAAGGCACTGGCTTCAAGAGAAAAAGGTCAAACTGGCCGTCGTCCGGCCTGGCTTGAGGAACAATTTTCCGGCCGGTTGCCCAGTAGCGGATGTTGCTTAAAACAACCACCTCGAATGTCCCTTGATAACATTTTTTTGGTGTCTGAATCGTAAGAGGCAGAAGCATTTCTTTTTTAACCAGGTAACTTCTAATTATCGCGATAAGGCCGCTTAAAGTTTGCCTTGATTGAAAAACGCGTGAACGGGAGGCAAGGGAGGCCACAGCCTCGTTAACTTTGACTCCCAGGCCGAGGTTGACCTGGCCAAAGACGTATGAGATGACCTCCCCGTTTACCAAAATAGCTCCGAGGTCAATCAGGCGGCTCTCTCGCTTTTTTAAAGCCGCGAGCGCTTTGTCCAGGCTGGCGAGGTCGAATTCTCTCGGGATATCGTTCGAGGAGCCAAGGCCAATCATTCCTAAAGCGGCAGGATGGGGCAAGCGCACCAGCTCGTTGGCCATAAAATGAAAAGTTGAGTCGCCGCCAACTCCGACAATTAATTCACTCTGAGCTCCCAAATCTCGCGCGAGTTGCTTAAGGTCGCTTTCGCTCCGGGTAACGAAAAGCTGGGCTCTGAGCTCGAGATTGTCCATTCGTTTCTTGAGAAGGTCAATTTGGCGGCCGGCCTTTCCGGCCCCGGCGGCAGGATTAAGGATTACCGGAATAAGGTCGGTTTTCATCGGCACCTGCTTCCATATATTATAATCATTTGGAATTAAGTTTAGAATTAAAAGAAAGGGAAAAGCGCCAAGGTTTTAAATATTAACCTGTCCTCTCTTGAGGACAAGGACGTCTTGGAAAGGAAAGCAAGCGGCTCTCTTCCTGAGGATTCTAAGGGAGAGGAGGCGCGCTTTACCTGGCATAAAAATTGCAACATATTTTCGATGGAAAGAGTTGTCAAATTAGGTTACAATGTAGTCAGAAAATCTGATGGTTAAGAAAAGGCAGCTGGCTGCCATTTCTCCCCAAGGGAGGCTACTGCGATGAAAACAAAGAAAAGGGTTTTTTCCTTTTGTTTTTTAGTCTGCGTGTTTCTCTGGACTCTCGGGCCAAGCCTCGAAGCCCAGTACTTCGGCCGGAATAAGGTCCAGTATGAAAAGTTTGACTATAAATTACTCAAGACGAAACACTTCGATGTCTATTTTTACCCTGAGTTTCAATCTGAAGCCCAGAGAGCCGCTATCCTGGCGGAAAGATGGTATCAGCGGCTGGCCCGGCTTCTGAACCACGAGCTTAGAGGCAGGCAGCCGCTCATTCTTTATGCCAGCAGCGTTCATTTCCAGCAGACGACAACTACCCCGGAAATAATCGGGGAAGGTACGGGCGGGTTTACGGAAGTGCTCAAAAGAAGGATCGTGCTGCCGGTTGGGGCCAGCCTGGCTGAAACCGACCATGTCATCGGCCATGAGCTCATCCATGCCTTCCAATTCGACCTGACGGCTCAAAGAACTCCCCAGCAAGCGACGGCTGAACCGGTAGCCCTGCGGTTGCCTTTATGGTTTATCGAAGGTATGGCCGAATATCTTTCGATAGGTCCGCTGGATGCTCAGACGTCCATGTGGATGAGGGACGCCGCCCGGCGGAATGATTTACCGACGATAAAAAAATTAGACAACCCGAGGTATTTCCCCTACCGCTATGGTCATGCTCTCTGGGCCTACATCGCCGGTCGGTGGGGGGATGAGGTTGTCGGCCGGATCCTGAAAGCAGTTGGTCGGGTGGGCGACCATGAAAGGGCCATGGAGAGAATCCTCGGCATCCCGATTAAGAAGCTTTCCGAAGACTGGCACAAGGCGACGAAAGAAGCCTACGACCCGCTTTTGGCCGCGACCAAGGTCAGGGAAGATTCAAGTCAGCTGGTTTTCGAGGGGACAGAAGAGAATCCGTATAATGTTTGCCCCGTAATCAGTCCTGACGGCCGGCGTTTAGTCGCCCTCTCGACGCGCGACCTGTTTTCAATTGACCTTTATCTTGCCGATGCCGATACTGGAAAAATAAAGGCTCGGTTGACGCGGACTTCGACCAGCCCCGAGTTTGAAAACCTCCAGTTCACCCGTTCGGCCGGTGCCTGGGATTTTGCCGGGAAAAGATTCATTTTTGCGGCTATCAGCAAAGGAAAGCCAGTCTTGAGCCTTGTCTCGGCTGAGACAGGCAAGGTTGAAAAAGAAATTTCCATTCCTCAGGTAGACGAGATCATTAACCCGGCCTGGTCTCCCGACGGAAAACAGGTGGTTTTTTCAGGACTTAAAGGCGGCGTTACCGACCTTTATATCTATGAGCTCGAATCGGGGAAACTAACCCAGCTGACCAGCGACCCGTTTGGCGATTTGCAGCCGGCCTGGTCTCCTGACGGGACCAAAATAGCGTTTGTTACTGACCGGTTCACTACCGACCTTTCTTATCTGGATATCGGTGAGTACCAGCTGGCGCTTCTCAGCCTGTCGACAGGCGCCATTTCCCGAGTGGCCGGGTTCGAACGGGCGAAGAATATCAACCCGCAATGGTCCGGGGACGGCCAGAGTCTTTATTTCCTTTCCGACCAGAGTGGCAAACCCGACATTTACCGGGTTGACCTGAAAAGCGGCCAGATTTTTCAGGTGACCAACCTGTATACCGGAATAAGCGGGATTACTGATGTCAGCCCGGCCTTTTCATACGCTCATCAGGCGAAAAAAATTGTTTATAGCGCCTACGAAAACGGCCGGTATTCTGTTTTCGCCTTGAGCAACGCCGAGGTGCTCACCGGTCGGGCCGAGCTGGTTCAATTCGGCGGGCGGAACCTGGCTCTTTTGCCTCCTCGGGAGCAACCGGGAGGGGCTTTGCTCGGACTCCTGCGGAACCCCCTTTTCGGCTATCCAGAAGACACCAATTTTCCCGTTTCGGATTACCAGCCGAAGCTTACTCTGGATTATGTCAGCCCGCCGCAATTAGCTTTCGGGGTTGACCGTTACGGGACTTACAACGGAGGCGGGGTAACCCTTTTCTGGAGTGATATGCTCGGATATCACACAGTGGCCACAATGGTCCAGACGAGCAGCCGGGTTAAAGACACCGCCGCCCTTGTTGGCTATCAGAATACGCGCAAGCGGATGAACTGGGGGGTTGTGGCCTCGAGAATTCCATACGTTTCGGGCTATTATACCGCCGGCATGAGTAATTTCCTCGGTCAGCCGGCCTACGTCGAGCAGGACGAACTTTTCTGGCAGATTAATTATGACGCGGCAGGTTTTATCACTTATCCTTTTAACCAGATGAGGCGGGTGGAGTTCAGCGCCGGAGTTCGCTATATTTCCTTTGCTCATGAAATTGTCACGAATGCTTATTCTTATTTCGACGGGACGCTGATTTACCGGGATTCTTACGACTTGCCGTCGCAACCCAGCCTGGCCATGGGATACGTCAGCGCGGCTCTGGTTTATGATAGCGCCATTTTTGGCGCCACGGCGCCGGTGGTTGGCCAGAGCTATCTTTTAGAGGTTATGCCGACAGTCGGGTCGATTAGCTATACCTCAATTCTTGGCGATTATCGTCGCTACTTCATGCCGCTAAAACCTTTTACCTTAGCTTTCCGCCTCTTGCATTACGGACGGTATGGCAAGGATGCGGATGATGAGCGATTGTGGCCTCTCTATTTAGGCTACGAAACTCTCGTCAGAGGATATAATTACTCCTCTTTTACTTATGATGAGTTTGTCGGCGAGAGCAGCGACTTTGATTATAACCGGCTTTTCGGCAGCAAGATGATGGTGGCCAATTTCGAGCTCCGCTTTCCGCTTTTCGGTTTATTCAAGCTTGGCCGGGGCTTTTACGGCATTCTGCCGGTCGATTTCTTCACCTTCTTCGACGCCGGCGTTGCCTGGTACGGTAGCGAGAAGCCTGCCTTCTTCGGCGGAAGTAAGAAGCCGATTACCAGTACTGGAGTCGGGGTCAGGATGAACGTGATGGGTTATCTGGTAGTGGGGCTAAATTATGTCCATCCGCTCAGCCGGCCGAACAAAGGCTGGTATTTCCAGTTTACGATATCGCCCGGATTTTAAGAGAAGCATAATCGCCGACTTGAGAGCCTGGAAATGGGCGTTAAGGCCTGCACCTTCTAAGGCTTGGTCAGAGCCCCGGCTGAAAAAAGGCCCCTCTCAAAAGAAATAAGACTTCTCAACGAAACAAAATTAAAGTATTCAGCCAAAATATCTCCATTTAAAAAATATCTGAACCATCTCCGGGTTGGCCGAGAGATATAGAAAAATAAAAAATACAAGAAAAAAACGCTAGAAATATTGAAGTAAGAAGTGAGAAATGGACGTCTCGTTTCTCCAATGGATTATAGAGACATCCCTTCTCTCGACCTGGAGCTAAAAAATAAATAGACAATGGCCTTGTCAAGGATAACTCCCAATTTCCCTTTGGCGCGCGAGCGCATTACGCATTAATGGAAGGCAACTCGCCCACAAGGCCAAAGAGGACCGCTATATAAACTTTAGGTGGAGCTGGTAAATCAACGTTCGAAAGAGCCCAGCCTCCGACTTCAGGGTTAAGAACCCTGCTGCTGGGTTAAAAATTACAAAACACTTGACAGCGGCGCAGATTAAAATATAATTAGCGGTTGATGAGAAGAAAGACGACGCCCAAGGCTGAAGCCAAGAAGAAGCCCGGCGGTCTTTCTTTTTCGCCTGCCTCTCTTTTCTCTTTAATTGGTTCCTCTCTTTCTAGCTGGGTCTGGTGGCGGGCGGATTCCTCCGCCCGTTGAAGACTACCCCGCCTGATTAACCTTACCTTAAGAAAAAAATTTTCTATTTAAACCCATTTCAAGGAGGTTAAAATGGAACGATACGCATCCCGCCGTCTGGATTATCTTCCAGAAAATTTTTACAACCTAAAGGCAGATTTAAAGGAGTTACCTCCGCCGCCTCTTAACCCGATGACCAAGGAGCCGCTGCGGCCAGAAGAACTCAGCCCGGTTTTTCCTCAGGGTTTTATCCAGCAGGAAATTACCCGGGAGAAATTCATTCCTATTCCGTCCGAGGTCAGGGAGATTTACGCCATCTACCGGCCGACGCCGCTGGTGCATGCGCAAAAATTACAGAAGGAACTCGGGACGCCGGCGCATATTTTTTACAAGTATGAAGGTGTCGGCCCGACCGGGAGTCACAAGAGCAACACGGCCCTGATGCAGGCTTATTTAGCGGCCCGCGAAGGCATCGAAACTCTGACGACCGAAACCGGCGCTGGCCAGTGGGGTTCAGCTTTAGCCCATGCCGGCTCTCTTTTTGGCGTCAAGGTCAAGGTTTTTATGGTCCGGGCGAGCTTCCGGCAGAAACCAGGCCGCAGAATAATGATGGAATTGTTCGGGGCAGAAGTGGCCGAAAGCCCTTCTCCCTTTACTGAATCGGGAAAAAAATTTTATGCTCAAGACCCGAATCATCCTGGGAGCCTGGGCATTGCTATCAGCGAGGCTGTCGAGCTGGCGGTCCGAAACGGCAAGACAAAATACTCGTTGGGTTCGGTTTTAGATAGTGTCCTGATGCACCAGAGCGTCATCGGGCTCGAAGCAGAGAAACAACTGGCTGAACTGGGAGTTTTTCCCGACATCGTTGTCGGCTGTGTAGGCGGTGGGTCTAATTTTGCCGGGCTGGCTTTTCCTTTTGTCCGGCATCGGCTGGCGGGTAAAGACATGCGGTTTATTGCTGTCGAGCCTGAAGCCTGCCCAAGCATCACCAGGGGGGAGCTGCGGTATGACCATGGAGACACGGCTGGTCTGACGCCGCTTTTGTACATGCACACTCTTGGGATGAATTTCGTCCCGCCGCCGATTCATGCCGGCGGTCTCAGGTATCATGGGATGGCGCCCCTGGTTAGCCATCTCGTCTCTTCCGGAGTGATTGAACCTCGCGCCTACAGCCAGGAAAAGGTTTTTGAGGCAGCCAGGTTTTTTCTCAAGACAGAAGGCATTCTACCGGCGCCTGAATCCTCCCACGCCATTGCCGCTGTCATTGATGAAGCCCTGCAAGCTAAGGAAGAGGGAAAAGAAAAGGTAATTTTGTTTAATCTTTCGGGCCATGGCTTCCTGGATATTTCAGCCTTTGACCAGCGATAAAGCGAACGTTCGCAGGATGTGACTCAGACTTCGATGATTCGACCTAAACCGGCCGCCGCGGCTTTGGTCAAAACCAGGGTGGCGGCGGCCGCGTCCTGGACTCCCAGGCCGGTGAGGTCGGCAAGGGTAATTTCCTCCTCTTTTGTCCGCGGCGGTTTAAGGCCAAGGATTATTTCCCCCACCTCCCCGGTTATTCTGGTTTCATCTATTACACCGGCTTCAAGGGCGTGATGAATCTCCCCCAAGGCCCTGGCTTGCTTCAAAGAATCAGCGTAGACTAAGTGAGTTTTCAGAAAAACATCAGGATAGAGCTCCTGCTTTTCCGGGCCATCCGAGCCCATGGCCGTGATGTGCACCCCGGGACTCAACCATTCACCCTTGACAATAGGCGAACGGCTGGGAGTGGCGGTGATGACAACATCCGCGAACCTGAGAGCTTCTTCGGCCGATGAAGCTGCCCGGAAGGAAACTTCTGGAAGAATATTTTTCATTTCTTCGATGTACGTGAGAACATGCGCCGGAGTCCGGCTCCAGACAGCCACTTCTTCAAAATCTCTGACGACTTTCAGCGCTCTTAGCTGAAATCTCGCCTGGGTACCGCTGCCGATTATTCCGACTCGCTTAATAGTTTTTCGGGCTAAATACTTTGCCACGACCGCTCCCGCAGCGGCTGTCCGCATCTCAGTCAGATAACCGCGGTCGAAAAGAATGGCTTCTAACTGGCCGTTCCTGGCCGAGAAGGCAAGCATCAGCCCGTCGCCAACTGGCAAACCAAGAGACGGGTTGAGGTAAAATCCCGAGGCAATCTTGATGACATAGTAGCTCTCACCTTCGATGTAAGCCCCTTTCACGTGGACTTCTCCCTGGGAAGCCGGCAGGTCAAGATTAATCACTCCCGGGAGAATCGCTTTTCCTGAGTTATAAGCCGCGAAGCTTTTTTCCACCGCCACGACCGTTTCTTCCAGAGTCAGGTTCTCTTTGATTTCTGACTCGAGAATAACGCGCACCTTCATTTTCCGCGTCCTTCAGCCTGCCTCAGGGTGGCCAGGAACAAGCCAACCTTTGCTAACCCAGCCCGCAGGTATTCTTCTTCAGCTCCATAGCCAAATCGAAGATAATGGTCCATCTCGAAATGGTCTCCCGGGACGATGAGAACGCTTTTCTCGCTGATAAGCCTTTCGACCAGGCGAGTGGAGTTGATATTTAGCCGGTATCGGGTGAAAAGAATGGCTCCAGCTTCTGGCGGGAGGTAAGAAAACAGGCCATCCTGACTCTTGAGCCAGGATTCGAGGAGAGGCCAATTGTGATTAAGAATTTTTCTGGTTCTTTCGAGAATTCTCTGCCTGTTTTCAGGACGGAGAGCTATCCTGGCCAGCCAATCACTCAGGGTGCTGGGGGAAATGGTGGTGTAATCATGATAGGGCCAGGTGGCCATAATCTTTTCCTCCGGCCCGACTATCCAGCCAATTCTCGCTCCCGGCAACCCGTAGGCTTTCGAAAGGCCGTTGACCACAAACAGACGCTCATACATTCCCCAGAAACTTGGCGTGAGCTGTCCGTCTCTTTCCGCTCCCTGATAGACTTCGTCGGCGATAATCCAGGCCCGACAATCTGCCGCCAGGCTGAGGATCGTCTTTCTTGCCTCTTCATTTAACCGGGCGCCGGTGGGGTTATTGGGGTTGGTGAGAATTATAAACCTGGTTTTAGCAGTGACTAATTTTTTAAGTTCATCCGGGTCTGGCTGCCAGCCGAGCTCTTCCCGCAAAAAGAACGGCTTAACGACAGCTCCAAAAGCCCGCAACAAGCCCCACATTTGCATATAATTAGGCATCATGAAAAGGACTTCATCCCCTGGTTCGATTAAACTCCACATAAGGAGAAAATTAGCTTCCGAAGAGCCCGAGGTTACCAGGACCGAGTCGAGCGAAGCTCCGGGATAAAGGCGGCTGATTTCAGCCCGGAGCTCGGGAGTGCCGTTCGTCTGACTGTAGCCGAGGGGAAGACGGAGCATTTCTTTTTTTTCTTCCGCGGTTAACAACTCCTCAAGGCTTAGGGGATGGACGCCGCTTTCCGAAAGGTTGTGCTCGACTACGTTTTCCCAGGTCGATTGCATTCTTTCCATCTTAAAAATCTCGATTTTCATCAGGCTAACCCCCTTTAAACTTAAATTTCTACTTTTAAAGGTTTCTTCAGAAGGAAACCGAGGAAAATTGAAAGGATAAAATAAGCGACCAGCCAGTGAAACTTAAGACCAAGAAAATTGAGTCGCCGGGAGGGATAAACTACCGAGACCTCTTTCAACGGCGAATCAGGCAGAGGCTTTTCTCCTGGAGCCAGAAGCTCGGAAAACAAACCGGAGGCGGGCCGGCTGCGGGCAAGGGCTTCGAGAGAGGCTCGGCCCACGGAAAGCTTTTTGGTTATTTTCTGGCCGTTTAAATCAATGATTATTTCATGCTCGCCGGGTTTAAGGCCCCTTATCCGCCAGTTAATTTCTCTGGTTTCTTCTATCCTTAAGGCCGGGGTTTCAACCTCATATCCGGAGCCAGGTTCAATCCTTGCCTCGAGGGATAAAGGGCTGTAGTTTTCTTTAAGCTGCAGGCGGACTACCGTCGTTTGACCAACAGAGAGCGGCTGCCCGCCGAACCAGAGGTCAAGGTGGCTTAAGATGAAAATTAGCGGAATAATCATTACCGCCAGCGGTCTTAAAGCATGCAGGAAATATTTCAAGTTCCAGAAAAGCAACCACGCCTGAGCACGGAGGGAGGTGAGGAAATCGTCGGAGAAAAGCCTTAACTCTAAGAGGTAAGCTTTGATTTTGTCCTTGGTTGTCTTTATCCCTGCCTGGTCAGAAACCAGGCGATAAATGGCCAGGAGAAATAAGGCGGTTAAAATTGAGACCAAGCTCAGGGCAGCCCAGGGGGAGAAGGTTTTAACCGGGAAAAAAAGGAAATAAAAAAACTTTCTAAGGATAGAATTAACAAAAGACATCAGGAAATATAGCCCAGCCCCTTTAATTTTTTCTTAATCTCCTCTTCTGATTCAGCCTCGTCGAGTTTAGCCAGCTCTTTTTCCAGGCAATGAGTGATAAATTCCTCGGGCGAAGAATACCCGGCTAGGGAAGCATATTTTTTTAGCCGCTCGAAAAGGTTCTTGTCAATCTTTATTTTGGCTTGGCCCATTCAGTCCTCCTTTCGGAAGCTAATTTATCTTTCTCAGGCAATATCGAGGACGGGTTTCCCTCGCATCTCTGGCGGCGGCTTGATTCCAAAAAGATGAAGGATGGTCGCGGTAACATCAGTTAAAGAGGGCGAGGGGTGGATAAGGCGACGGTTGGCTAACAGACTTCCTGGAATCAATTCAGCCGCGGCCATATGGTCGCCGCTCCACTTCTGGGTGTTGTTCTCCAGAACTTGAGGAGGAAATTTTCCGAGCGGCGAGCTCCAGGAGATGCGGTAGCCCCAGTTGAAACCCAGGACGATGTCGGGCGCCTGCTCAACATAAGGCCCATGGTAAATCTCACGACTGATATAAGCCTTAAAAACCGGCCTTTTACCAGTTAGGGGGTCGACAAACTCCTCCAGACGGCGGGCGAGCTCGCGAACGAGGTTTTCATACTCCGGGCCTGGCTCGACGCTGCCGTATTTTTCTCGCCTTTTCAGGTTGATATAAAGGCCGTTGAGCCCGACGCCGTAGGCTTTAGTACGCGGCCAGTCGGTATTTTCAAACAGCGTGCCTTTGTCTTCCTTCCATGGATTCCGGAGCTTGTGGTAGCCGTTCTCGAAAAGCCAGGTGTTGAGGTTAAAACCTCGCTCGAACGGGTTGAAACCATGGTCAGACATGACAATGAGCACGGTTCTCGAGTCGAGGTATTTTTCTATCCGGGAAAGCAGCCTGTCCATTTCAAGATAGATATTTTCAACCTCCTGGCCGAACTGGCCTGCCAGCTTGACATCGTAGGCCGGATGAGCCGGGTCGGTGAGCCGCCAGAACATGTGCTGGCGCTGGTCGGTGCTTGAAATATAAAAAAACAGAACACCGGAAGCGAACCGGCTGAGCTCATGTTCTAACATAGCCAGGCTTTCCTGGAGGAATCCGTTATCTTGGTAGAGAAATTCCTCTTCATCCAGGACGTTATTGTCTAAGGCGCTTGTATCAGCCGGCAGCCCTTTGGTATGGAACAGACCAAGCCGGGAGACCAACTCGCGAGAATAGTCCGGAGGAGTGCAAATCGGCAGGGCCGGGTTTTCCGGGTCGATGTGAACAGCGCTCACATAAAGCTTGAAATGAGGCCTGATTTCTTTCAGGTAGAACTGACAGATGCCGCTGACGCTCTGACCTGGCATCAGGCTAAAACGCACTCGACGCCAGCCGCTCCATTCTTTTTCTTTCAGGATGAATTCTTCGTCATTCAGGAAGATTTTGGCGACAGGATTCACCGGGTCAAGGTACACTTTAAATTCCACGGAAGCTTCAGGCCGGTCGCGGCGGAAGGTGTTAATCGGCCCTGGAAGGCTGGCTTCAACCTGGTTGCCGATAACATAAACCTGATGGATACGGCCGCCGCCGATATCCGGGTTGATTTTTCCGGGTTCGGTCGTGTAGTAATTGAAGATTCCATAACTCCCCATGATGTCGGGCGTCCCCATTCCCGCGAGCGTCCGTTGTTTAGTTTTTGCCGGCGGGTAATTGGCCGGCATCCGGGAAATGACCGCCGGGATGTCGTTCTCTTCGAGAATTTGCCAGAAAGCTTTTCCTCGACGAAGAAGCTTGACCTCGCCGCCCGAAAGAGGCATAACCCACTGGCCAACCCTGATGGTTTTCTTAGGCTCTTCAGAAGAAGTGCCGGAAAAAGTCGGCAAATAAAGCTCGGGGTCGCGGTGCATGAAATCGAAAATCCCGTGGCCTCCCGGGTCCTGACCGGTTATGAAATTCGACCAGGCTACCGGGCTCTGAGGGGGAATGCTGGTTCCCAAGGGTGAGAACCCACCCCGGGCTGCGAGCTGCTGGAAATGTGGCAGACGGCCGGCTTTCATCAGCCGCGAGACAATGTTGGGGTCGAGCCCGTCCATCCCCAGAATTAAGACTTTAACCGCTGTCTCTTTTTTCCCGTTAAAATAGCTGAACAGAGAGGGGGAAACGAGGGGGCCGAGGGTAGCTGCAAGCGAAAGCTGCAGGAACTGGCGACGTTTCATCAACTACCTTCTTTTCCTTTCTTTTTATGTTTTTCCCGCTCGCCTGCGGGAGGAACCGTTTTCTCCTTGCTCTCGAGAAGCGAACGGCCGTCCATATGACCCGGAGGGGTTATCCCGAAAAGGTCGAGAACAGTCGGCGCCACGTCGATGATTGCCGCCGCGGCCGAGTTCAAACGGAAGCTCGTAAACAGGACTCCGGGAACTAAACTGGGGTCGATGCAATGGTCGCCGCTCCAGGCCTTAATGTTATCTTCAAAGACCGTGTTATTCACTTTCCCGGTAACCGAACTCCACGAGACTCGATAGCCATTATTATAACCGATAATAAGGTCGGGCGCATTTTCCCGGTAAGGACCGGTATAAATTTCGTCCCGGTCATAGACTTGAAGGATAGGCTTTTTCCCTGTGGCTTCGTCGCGCAGAGCCAGCAGCTTGTTTTTTATCTCCAGTTTAAGTCTCTTAGCTTCTTCGCCAGGAGCAACAGCGCCGTTTGCTTCCCGGCCACGAAGGTTAAGATAGAGCCCGCCCAAGCCGAGGCCATAAGCCCTGGTCTTCGTCCAATCCACATCCCGGAACCACTCGCCGCTTTCCTGGCTGCCTTCTTTCAGGGCTAAATAGCCCTCAAGATAAAGCCACGAATTGAGGTTAAACCCCCGGCGAAAGCTCTTAAACCCGTGGTCAGACATGATAATCAACCCATCCTTTCGGCCGAGGCAAGAAAGGACCCGGCCCACCAAGCTGTCCATCCGGCGGTAGAGTTCTTCGACCACTTCCGCCGAAGCTTCGGCTGCTCCTCGGGTGAGCGCCGGATGGTCCTTCTCTAAATAACGCCAGAACATATGCTGAATAGAGTCCGTGGTTTCGAAGACACAGACAACCAGACCCTGTCTTCTTGTTTTCAGGGCGTTGAACAGCATCCTTTCCCATTCCTGGTGGTTAGAATAGGTCAGCTCGAGGAAAGCCTTTTCTGAGAGAGCTCCTTCATTCAAGGCCCAGGTATCGTTGGCTTCGCCCAAGGTGATAAAAGGGCCGAGAAGCTTGCTGAGATAAACAGAGTAATAAAAAGGATGAGAAATGGGGAGGGCCGGTTTTTCGGGGTCGATGTTTAAGGGTGTTACATAAAGGTTAAAATACGGCTCCAAGCTGCTCAGATAAAAGCGAGCGATTGCTCTCACCTTCAGGCCTAACCCCATCGGAAACGTCAGCCGAATCCAGGGGGAAAACACACCGCGGACAAGAGAAAACCGGTTTCCGGGAAGCTCGACGACGGCCTTTTCGTTTTTCCGGTCGAGAAGAATCTTCATCGGAAGACGGATTTCCTGGCCAGCCTCGAGGCTGTTTTCTGGCCCGGAGATGTAGGTTTCAATTGAGTCGTTTTTTACTTCGACGGGGATAGTAACCCCGCTTTCTTTGGCCTGGAGTTTATCAGGGTCGGAGGTGTAAAAAGAAAAGGTCCCCTGGCTTCCTTTGAGGTCAGGGGTGCACATCCCGGAAAGCAAGTGGCCCCGGAATTTTTCCGCCGGAAAGGTTATTGGTACCCTGAGCACAGTCCCGCCAACTCCTTTCTCTCCCAGAATTTTCCAGAAGGGCACGCTTCGTCGGAAGCCTTGAATCACGGGTTTGCCGACGGGCCATGCTTTTTTACCAAGGCGGAGTCGGCGAGCCGGAGGAAGGATGCGGGCTGAGGATAGGGTTGGCAAGTAGGTCCGAGGGTCCCGACTGAGAAAGTCAAAAATATTGTGTTTGGATGGCTCGCATCCGGTCATGAAAGATGACCAGGCAACCGGCGAAATCGCCGGCGTTGTTGTTTTAAGTCGCGCGTAGCCGCCGGTTTTTTTCAGCTTTTCTAAGTTTGGGAGCTTCCCCGCAGCCATGTATTTTTCGGTAAGCTCGGGGTCAAAACCGTCGAGGCCGACGATTATCACCCGGCGGGCCTGGCCGCGGGAAAAAGCTTTTTGCCCTTTGATTAACCTGAATAGCAGCCGAAAAGGCCACGCGAGTAGGGAAAAGAGAGCGGCTAAGAACGTGAGAAAAAGGACCAGAAACGAGGAGAGAAAGGCGAAACCGGCCCCGGGTCCGATGTAGCCATAAGCTGGAAGAGAAAAGAAAATATACAAACCAAGGCCCAAGATGAGAAGCAAAAATATCCCTGGTTGTTTTCTGGAGGTTGGTTTGGCCATCTATTTAAACCTGTCGAGAATTATCTCGTGACAATCAGCTATTCTGAGGTCGGAAGATAAACGCGACGTTGTCCAGAAAAAAGCATCATCCCAGGTGTGCATTCCCTCGAGGTCGGAGGCGAGAAAGATTTCCTTTTTCTTGACCGAACCTTTGAGGTCAAACCCGGGGTAGGAGACAGCAATCAGGTCCGGACCACGGGAAACAAACGGCCCTCGGTAAACTTCCTCGGCGGTGAAGACGGTCCTGATAACCTTTTTCCCGTCAAAGGTAAGTTCAAGCAGAGCTTGTTTTATTTCTTCTTGCCAGCGGTCTCTATCGGCCAAGTCTATTTTGCCGCGAGCGAATTTCCCGCGCAAGTTAAGATAAACCCGGTTTGGGTCAAGAGCAAAAGCCACCGAATCGTCGTCGATATCAGATAAATCTTGAGGGTCAGGCCGCAAGAAGCGCAGGAGGCCTTGGTCTTTTAGCCAGGCGTTTAAATTCACTTCTTTTTCCAGCGAGGCGAACCCGTGGTCAGAAAGAAGGAAAAGGTTATCGAGGCTCCCGGTTAGAGCCTCGAATCTCGTGATGATAATGTCGATTAGCTCGTCGAGCGCGCGGTAATAGTCGAGAAAGGCCTGGTATGCAGGATGCTTGGGGTTCTGGCTGGCTTTCCAGAGGTAATGATGCAGGCGGTCAGTTCCGGTTATTACTAATTCAAAATAGCTCCAGTCTTCGGGCCAATAAAGCTCAAGAGCCTGGCGGCGGGAAGACAGGGTTTTTTCGAGGTCGGACCACAACACTCGATGGTCTGAGCGGGCGGCGGCCGTGTCCACGTCGATAGTATAGTCGATTTCCTTGAGCCTTTTGAGCTCTTGCGGCGGATAAACAGCCTTGGCGAGGTCGATGGCGACAAAACCCGAGATTAAGACTCCTCGGACCGGCCTTGCCGGATAAGTGGCTGGCTGGTTAATGACAATTGATTTTTTCCCTTGCTGGCCTAACTTATCCCAAATCGTTTGAGCCTGGACATCGAAAAAATTGGGGAAGCGAAGCTCGTAGGTGCCGGGTTTAAGGTCAGTGAACCCGAAAATGCCGTGGGTTCCGGAGTCGACTCCGGTCATAAAATCAGTCCAGCTGACTGCGGATATTTCTGGAAGCGACGCTTTCATCGGGTAAAGGCGGCCGGCGGTCAGCCACCTGCCCGTCCGCGGCATGATGCCTTGTTGAGTTAAGTTATGGATAAGCGAATAAGGGACGCCGTCGAGGCCGATAACGACGACTCTTTTCTGCCGGCGCTTAAAAATCATTCTTTCCTGAGCGAACCATTATAGCACAGAAAAGAAAGGCGCAAGCAGCTATTATATCGGGAAATTAGTCCGGGTTAGTTTGGCTTACCAGACCGAAAACAAGAAAAAATCATCCTTTTTGGGGTCACGGCGATTTCGCTTGAGGGCTACCGGGGAAGTTTAAGAAGCTTCCTGGGCCATCGAGCTCAGGCTTACTCGCCAACGGCCTTTAACACGTTCTCGAGGAAGACGTTCTCTGGTACAGCCCCCTCGACCGTTATGGTTTCATTAATCACGGTCTTGGGAACGCCGAAGACGGCGTATTTTTGCGCCAGGTGGGGAAATTCGGTAGCTTCAACCATGTCCGCCGTAACCCAGGAAGATTCGAGGGCCATGGCGTGGGCCAATTCTACGGCCATGGGGCAATAAGGACAGGTGGGGGTGACAAAAACTTGAAGATAGACTGGCCGGGTTATCTTCTTCAAGGCCTCCCTGGTTCGCGGCTGAAGGTTTGATTTTCCCTGAGAAACCTGAACAATCGCCTCGAGCAAACTGCCGTACTCATACCCAGAAGGAATCCCGAAAAAGCGAATGCCGTACTCGTTCTCGCCATGGATAAGGATTGCCGGAATCTTATCTACCCGCAAGCGGTCAGCCAGTTCTTTCTCGGCGGTAAAATCGTGGATTTCGAGCTGAATCCTGGAATCAAGCCCGGCCACTTCCTCGAGGAGCTGACGGGTTTCCCGGCAGAAGGGACATTCTTGGCCCTTTACGCCGTCAGGCAGGATCAATTTACTTGGTTCCTGGGTAAAAAAAACTATCCGGACAGGATGCTTGAGTCCGGCCTCCAGCCGGCGTTTGGTTGCTTCCTTGATCTCAGCGGTTAATAGTTCCATTTTTTCCTCCGATAGAGTGATTCATATAAAAAAAATAATATATAAAATAAACTTAAAAGTCAACCCTCGGCTGCTGGCGTAAGCTAAAATCCTTATGATTCCCGCGGGGGCTTAAGCCTGAGTCGCCGCAATAAAATAATCGGCAACCTTGAGGTGGTATTTCTCGGGGTCAAGACCCTTGACGATAGTCCTTAAATACTTCTGGGTGTTCGGGTCTTTGGTGGTCAGGTCGACAACCGGGCCGTCAAACCGACGCCCCTGGCTATCGACGATGAGCTTAACCTTCGGCCGAAGCATGAAATTAGGGTCGGGGTTATTCTCGACCACCAGGCCGACTTCTTGCGTGTTCAAGAGGACTACACTCCCGACCGGATAGACGCCCATCATCTGGATAAACAGACGCAACAGCAACGGATGGAACTCATGGGCTCCCTGCTCAAGCATCAGGCTCAAGGCTTCTTCCCGAGTAAAAGCATGCTGGCGGTAAACCCTTTTGGTGGTAATGGCATCGAAGTAATCAGCGATCTTGACTATCTTGCTGAAAAGATGAGTTGATTTCTTCTTAAACGTCTGGGGATAGCCGGAAAGGTCTTCTTTGATGTGGTGTTCCATGGCGACGTTAATCGCTCTCAAGGGGATGCCTTTGGCTTCGCGCCAGAGGGCTAAGGTTCCGGCCCCGTGGTGCGGATGTTTCTCGATAATTTGCCTTTCCGCCGGCTCGAGTTTCGCAGGTTTATTCAGGATTTCTTTTGGGGTGGCAAGCTTGCCAAAATCATGGAAAAATGCGCTCACCCCGAGGTCGACGAGCTCGTTTCGGTCGAGACCGAGTCTCTTGCCCAGGGCAATGGAAAGGAGACAGACGTTGACCGAATGGTTAAGGGTATATTCATCATAATTTTTGATGTTAGTCAGCCCGAAAACAAAGGCTTCGTTTTCCACCACGTGCGTAAATAGAGTCTGCATTAACCGCCGGGTTGTGTTGAGCTTGAGCGCCTGGTGCGGGTCTTCAGCCTCGAAAGCGTCTTTCAAGTGGAGGAGAGCGGAAAAATAAATCTGTTTTGTCGCCCGGTTTTTCTCCTTCTCTTCCGGGAAAGAAACCTCGGCCGCTTTTTCCAG
>JBBIRF010000014.1:11031-58723 GCA_037441905.1 Candidatus Aminicenantota bacterium | reverse complement strand
CTTAGGTAGTTGACATGAGGCGCACATAGTTGTCCCTATTTTTACTGGCGCAAGTAAACTGTCCGCTGAGGTAAAGGTATCTCGATGCCTTCTTCTTGAAACCTTCGGAATATTCTTTTGCGGAGCTCATGCTGGACGAGATACTGGTCGACGAATTCTCTCACCTGACAGATAAGGGTAAAATCGAGAGAGCTTTCCCCGAACCCGGGAATAAACCTCACCAGAGGTTCAGGCTCGGCTAAGAGTCCGGGAATTTCGGTTGCCGCCTGCCTCGCCACTTCTAAGAGGATTCTTTCCACCTTATCCGGGTCAGAAGAGTAGCTCACACTGACCGGCAGGAGCAGTGACATCCTTTTTTCGGGCAAGTGATAGTTGGTGACAACGCTCTGGGAAAGTTTGCTATTAGGAATAATGACGGTGTTATTAGGCAAAGTCCTGATGCGGGTAGTTCTCCACGTGATATCTTCCACGTAGCCTTCCTGGCCTGTTTCTAACCGAACAAAATCGCCGACTCTGATTGACTTCTCTATCAGAATATGAATTCCAGCAAACAAGTTCGAGAGCGTGTCCTGAAGAGCCAGGGCAACTGCCAGCCCGCTGACGCCCAGGGCGGTGACTAAGGGAGTGATGGAAAGCCCCAGAACGTTGAGGATGATGAGAAAGCCAGTAATGAGGACAAAGCCTTTGATTATTCCTTGAGCGATACCGGTAGCCGGAATCGGCAGCTCCATCCGGCGGATGTAAAAGCGAAAAAGGGCAACGAGCAGGTTGGCTAAAGCCAGAGTAACAGAGAAGATAAGGACAATATGAATAATCTTGCTCAGATAATAGACATAGCGAGCGGGCAGACTGGATACGGC
This sequence comes from Candidatus Aminicenantota bacterium, assembly GCA_037441905.1. GTDB lineage: Bacteria > Acidobacteriota > Aminicenantia > Aminicenantales > CALLJL01 > CALLJL01. The sequence goes on along the minus strand of JBBIRF010000014.1, from coordinate 57,863 downwards.
GACGCCAAGGTAAAGGGCTATGGCCAGAGCCCAGTAAACCGAGGGCACCTTAGAAACTTTTATGATAAGGTCATCTATCCTGGTTTCAGTCCGGCGCGCCCAGCGGAGGAGAAAGCGAAAAGATATCCCCCGAAGAACCATTAAAAGAACAAAAACCAAAATTGTTGTCCCCAGCGGAACCAGGATTGCGGTCAAGCTGCCTTTCATTTGTTTTCTCCAGCTCTATTTCAAGAATTTTTCTCGGCTTCAATTCTTAGCCTGATTGAATTTTTTGCCCGAATGTTTCTTGATTCCATCTCCTATCTTTTTCCCGTTGTTGCTTGACCATCTTTGCTAATCAAAATACGCGGACGAAAGTTAGAATACCAAGTTTTTATATTTCACTAGTGTTATCATTTTAATAATTGTAACACGAATTGCCAGGCTCTTGTCCGCTTGCCAGCAGGCATCATATGAATATATCCGGCCTCCTGATTATCTGACGCCACTTTCTTTTTCTTCCCTTCTTTTAATCCCTGGTGACCCCCTCAAGCCGATAACCTGACTCCGGACAACTGTTTTTGCCGGCTGAGTTTGCTTTCTTTTAAAAATTCTGGAGGTCGCTTATTGAATTCAAACCGGCGTTTTCCTTGAGCAGCTCCAGGAGAAACCGATTGGTCGTCGAGCGGCTTTCGCCGACACTGGTGACAAAGATAGCTGGTTCATCAACTACCGGACATTTATTCTCGCAGATACCACAGCCGATACATAAGTCGAGGTCAATGACCGGCGCCAGAGGGGTCTGGATAGAGCCGTCAGGCAGCTTGGTCTCGGTGCGGAGGAGTTTGATTGCTTTGGGCGATGTCGGGCAGTGTTCCTCGCAGACGATGCAGGGAGAACCGACAACATAAGGGATGCAGCGGCTTTTATTGACCCAGGCCGTCCCGATAACCACCTTGGTTTTTTCTTCCACCGTTAATTCCTTTATCGCTCCTGTCGGACAAACCTGGGAGCATAGAGAGCAGTAGTATTCGCAGTAGCCAACCTTGGGGTTGAGAACGGGCGTCCACACGCCCTCGGGCCCGGCCTCGGAGAGCGCCGGCTGGAGAGCGTTGGTCGGACAGACCTTCATGCATTCGCCGCACTTGACGCACTTCTGCAGAAAAAGCGGTTCGGGAAGGGCTCCGGGAGGTCGAATCAGCCGGGCCGCCGCCCGCTTTTTTGCCGGTGTTATCCGGAAAAAAGGAGTCGCCACCATCGCCACGGCCGTGGTGAAAAGAAGCTTGCGCCTCGATAGGTTTACCTCTGGTTCGGGCTCTGCCCCCATTTTAAAGTCAAAATCCATAGCGGCTGTGGGGCAGATGGAAGCACACGTGAAACAATAGACGCATTCTGGCTTGCTCCATTTTTCCCGCGGATAGGGATTAGCCTGAGTTTCGCAATGGAGCGTGCAGAGATGGCAGCGGATGCATTTTTCTTCGTCTATTTTCAGCCTCAGAAAATTCCAGCGGCCGATAAGAGCCAGGAGGGCGCCCAGGGGACACAGGAAGCGACACCAGAATCTTTCCCGGACGAGGTTGAGCGTGACTCCTGCGAGCAATAGCAAACCGAGAAAGAAGCCCTGCTGGAATGTGGTGTTAATAGCCAGGGTAGCCAAGAACTGGTTCCAGGAATCGCCCAAGCTTCCCAGACGGAGCTGGTAGACTAAAGAAAGCAGCTGAAAGTTGACCCGGTTAACCCACGGAAGAACGCCGGTAATAAACGACCGGTAGAGGAAAGAAAACGGGTCCAGATAGCCGACAAGGTCGATGGTAAAAATAGCCGTGACCAGGACGATGAGCAACAGGAAGTACTTGGAGCTCAACCCGGACTGGCCCCATTTCTTCGGCCTGGATAACCTGACTTTCTTGAAGATGAAAGAAAACAGTTGATGCATCGCGCCCAACGGGCAAACCCAGCCGCAGAAAACCCGGCCGAGAAATAGAGTCAGGATAATAGTTATAAGCGAGAGCCAGAAAGCGGTGTAGATTGTCCGCGAAGCGATGGCGGTGGTCAGACCAAGCAAGGGGTCGAAATGGAAAAAGACCTCGACCCGGCCGATGGTATCTTCGCCCGTAAACCGGGTAAAGAGCAAAAGATAAACAAACAGGGAAAAGAAGACGACCTGGCTAAGAATTCGGCCAGATTGGAGCAGACGGTATTTCTTAGACCTTTCTTTTTTCAAGGCTGAGACCTTCCCAGTTAATCTTTCCCAGGCCTCTTTTTTCCGCCAGCCCGAGATAAGGCAACTCCTGAGGCCTGAGGTCGAAGAAGGTGGCCGCAAGGCTATCCACCGCTACCGGGTCGATGCCGGCGACGACCGTTTTCTGCAATTTGACATCAGATGGCCTTCCCCCTTGGGGGCCGTTCCGTAAAAGAATCCGGTAAGCATCCATCACGGTGAGCACTGGCTTGAAAAAGGCTGCCAGGTCGACCATCGCCTCGTCGAGCTTCTGATGAAGCTGATTCCGGGCGCCGCCGAGCGCTCCCAGCCAGTTTTTCATCCCGAGGGTTAACCGCGAGAGAGAGTGGTGTTTGGCAATCGGGACATTAATGAGTTTGTCAGCCTCGAGGAAATCAGCGAAAACTTCCCATTCTTTCAGCCAGAGGCCGTTAATCGCGGTTTTTTTCAACCGGAACTGGTTCGGCAGAAGCACGCGGGCGCCCGCGGCTTTGGCGGCGGCCTCGATGCCGGAGCGGAGAAAAGAACGCTGGGGTGAATTAGTGGAGTTATCAGTCACAATCACTTCTTTGGCTCCGGCTTCCAAAGCCATTTCCACCAGACTCCGGACGACTTCAGGGTTAGTGCAGGCGGCCAGCTCCGGAGTTCTGTCCCAGCCGATGTTCGGTTTGATAACTACCCTGTCGCCACGGCTGATGAAACGCTTCATCCCGCCGAGCAGGTTGATGGCTTCCCTGGTGATGGCCGCCGGGTTTTCGCCTTCAACCCAGGCCATATCAGGAAAAGAGGGTTTCTGGGCTCGAAGCCAAGAAGGTAGGTTCAGGGCCAAGCTGCTTAAAGCTACATTTCGTAAAAATTCTCGCCTTTTCATCCTTTCTTTCCTCTTGCGGCCTCAGGAAGGACTCAGCCTTTTCCGAGGGACTTGATGTAGGCGATAATGCCTTCGAAAATTCCCTGGACCAATAAAGCGCGGTAAGCCTTAGTTTTTAGCCTTGCCTGTTCGCGGGCATTGCTCATGTGGCTGACTTCAACCAGAACCGAAGGCATCTCGCCTCCAATTAAAACCCAGAAGGGGCCCCCTTTTACCCCCAGGTCGGGAGTATCAGGATGCTCCTTCCGAATGCATTTTACCAGATTTTCCTGGATTTTTTCAGCCAGTTCCCGCGATTCCAATACTTTGGAATAGCGGACTATCTTGCGGATCGTTTCGCTCATCTGACTTATCGTGCGCGTGGAAGTGGCGTTCTCCAGGGCAGCCAGCTCGTTAACCACGGCGTCCTGGCTGAAATTGAGGTAGAAAGTTTGAACGCCAGCCCGGTTTCGGTTGGGATGGGCGTTAACGTGGAGGCTGAGGAAAAGGTCAGCCTTTTTCTGGTTAGCGATAACTGTCCTGTTTTCCAGCGGGACAAAGATATCGGTTTCCCGGGTGAGAGCGACTTCAAACCCGGCCTCAACCAGGCGCTGTTTTAAGGCAAGCGCCAGGTCAAGGACGACATCTTTTTCTTTAAGCCCGTCGCGGCCGATACATCCGGGGTCGGTGCCGCCGTGGCCGGGGTCGAGGACAATGGTTTTTACTCCAAGGCCGAGCTGGCGCGCCAGGGTCCACCCGGCCTTGGTTGGCTGCGGCGGCGTTACTGGCTTTTCTTCTGACTCTTGCTCGAGCTCCTTCTGAGCCTGTCCTGTCTTGGGATAAATGTCGATGACAATGCGGAAGGGGTCGAAGAGGCTGAACACGTGAGTCCTCTCGATGAGCCGGAAATCGAGGTCAGCCGTCATCCTGACAATCGTGGGTGTTCGCTGGGCAATTCTTATCTGGGTGAGGTAAGCAGTTTTCACCTGAATCTGGCGACCATGAAGAATCGGGTTTAACACGGCGCTAAGGACGTCGACGGCCAGCCGGTCCGGGCCGTGAAGCTCGAGAGTTGTAAACTCCCGCACCTGGCCGCAATCAATTACTATCCGAGTGTGAGTCGGATGGGTAAAGGTGCGGAGGTCGTAAACTTCAACCCGAGCGGCGGTTTTTTCCTCAGAAGCGGCCGTCTGGGGCTTGGCCTCAACGTTTGCGTTCTGGGAGAAGGCGAGGGAGAAACCAGGGCCACTCAGAGCGAGCGAGGTAGCGACTAACCAAGCCCAATTGAGTCGCCGCCTCTTCAACCGCAACCGCCTTTTCTTTCGAATGAATCCGTCCCCTTCGTTATCCTGAGTTTTTCCCGCGAATGGGCGGGTTGATAAAGACTCTTTCGTCCGGGCTCATTGTTGACCGGCAAAAGTCAAGACCTTTCAGGCACCGTATTTTTTTAACCTTCCGGCACAGGCGAGAAGTAAGGGCATGACGGCAAGCGACGGAAGGCGTCCCAGAGAACCGGTCGAACAATGCCGCTCGGTAAAACTCGCCAGCCCGTCTGGCGGCATCGCTTTTGATAAGATTACCAGGGGGTTAGGATGCCACGAATGAGCCTTAAGCACGGACGGCGTCGAATGGTCAGAGGTCACGCTCAAGACATCAGGCTTCAGGTCGAGGATTTGAGGAATGACGGCGTCAAGTTCTTCGATGGCGGCTACCTTGGCCTCAAACCGGCCATCCTCGCCCGCCGCATCCGTCTTCTTAAAATGAAGGTAAAAAAAGTCATAATCAGCCCATTTTTTCTTTAAAGTAACCGCCAGCTCCGAGGCAGATGGACCCACAGCTTCTACATCCATCCCCAGGAGCCGGGCAAGCCCCTGGTACATCGGATAGCTGGCGATGGCCAACGGCCGAAATTTATAAAGTTCCTGCATCTTAGGTAATGATGGGAACTTCGAGAAGCCGCGGAGAAGGACGGTGTTGGCTTTCGGCTCGTCCTGGAGCAACCGGGTGACCTCCTGAATGAAAGCGTTAACCACCCGAGAAGCTTTTTCTGCCGCCGGGTTGAGGGGGCGGGTAAAGACCGGCGGAAGGCCTTCTTTCTGCGGGTCAGCATCAGCCAGAGCGTCTTCCAACCCCTCGCCGCGGAAGCGGACGACAAACCGGTGCTCTCTTCCTGGCATCAAAGTCACCTTGGCGCCGGCGACAAATTTCAGGCTTTCCTGAATTTTTCGACACAGCTCCTGGTTGGTTTTAGTGGGGATGCGTCCTGCCCGGCGGTCGACGACCAGACCGTCGCGGAGGGTGGCAAAATTCCCGCGGGCGACGAGGTCATCCGGGCCTACTTCGATTCCCACGCCCAGAGCTTCGAGAATTCCCCGGCCAAGCTGGTATTTGAACGGGTCATACCCAAAAAGAGCCAGATGAGCCGGGCCGCTTCCGGGAGTTATTCCGGGAAACACCGGGTCGGTCAACCCGCAGCTTCCCCGACTCGCCAGAAAATCGAGGTTGGGATGAGAAGCGAGTTCTAATTCAGTTTTACCTTCTCGCGGCAGTCCTCCCAGCCCGTCCACGACGAGAAGGACAATCTTAGAATTATTCACCTGGGTCAATTCCTTAGCTAAACTCTCCCAGTCCATTGTCTCTCCTGTGGTTTTAATTAATTCAATATAAAGGAATGTCTATTCTTGGTCAACCTGAGAAAAAACGTCGGCCGCAAGACATAAAGCGCCCGCCCGCCGAGCGAGAATAAACCGCAACTCTTGAGTAGCTCTCGAGGCAAGAGGTGAAGGTCTTGAGGAGAGAGGGATTGCGCTTACGCGGCAGGATTGGTAAAATTGAAAGATGAATAAAGTCCTTATTCTTGATTTTGGCTCCCAGTATACCCAGCTTATCGCCCGCCGCGTGCGGGAGCTCGGAGTTTACGCCGAGATTCATCCGTATTATCTCGGGGTTTCACAGATAAAAGAAGAGGCTCCGCAGGCCATCATTCTTTCGGGCGGTCCTCAGAGTGTGTATGAGAAAGGCTCCCCTTCTCTCCCGCTTGAATTTTTCCAGCTCGGCATTCCTATATTAGGAATTTGTTATGGCGTCCAGCTTATTGCTCATCTTCTGGGAGGCCAGGTAAAACCGGCGGCCAAAAGAGAATATGGCCTCACTCACCTTTCTCTTTTGGACCGGTCTGGCCTGCTGCGGGGGGTTGCCGACAAATCTTCTGTCTGGATGAGCCATGGCGACAAAGTTTTTAAGCTGCCCCCCGGTTTCCAGATCACCGGCCGGACCCCGAACACGAAGGCGGCGGTTATTGAATCTCGGGAACGACAGATTTATGGCGTCCAGTTTCACCCGGAAGTTGTCCATACAGTCGAGGGGAAAAAGATCCTGAGCAATTTTCTTTTCCGCCTTTGCGGTCTGAAGGCAGACTGGACGATGAGCCATTTTATCGAAACCAAGGTAGCTGAAATTAAGAATCTTGTCGGCGCTTCCCGGGTTATTTCCGGTCTCAGCGGCGGGGTGGATTCTTTGGTAGCTTCGCTCCTCGTCCACCGGGCCGTCGGTCGACGGCTAACCTGCATCTTTGTCGATAACGGCCTCCTCCGGAAAGGTCAGTATGAACAATTGTTGGCTGCCTTCCGTCATCGCTACGGGTTGCAGGTGATGGCCGTAGCTGCGGGCGAGCGCTTCCTCCATAACCTGAAGGGTGTTCGTTCGCCTGAGAGCAAAAGAAAAATTATCGGTCGCACCTTTATCGAGATTTTTGAGGAACAAGCGCGAAAATTGAAGGATGTTAAGTTTTTAGCTCAGGGGACGATTTACCCTGATGTCATCGAAAGCACGGCAGTTAAAGGACCATCAGCCACGATCAAAAGCCACCATAACGTTGGCGGCCTGCCTTCCCGGGTTCCGTTTCGGCTGGTTGAACCGCTGCGGGAGCTGTTCAAAGATGAAGTCCGGCGCCTTGGCCTCGAATTGGGCGTCGACAGGGAGTTTATCGAACAGCATCCTTTTCCCGGACCTGGTCTGGCAGTCAGGATTATCGGCGAAGTGACAGCCGGGAGATTAAATATCTTGCGTGAGGCTGACGAAATCCTGGTGAGCGAAGTCAAAAAAGCTGGCCTTTACTCGAAACTGTGGCAGGCCTTCGCTGTTCTCCTGCCTGTGAGAAGCGTAGGCGTTATGGGCGACCAGAGAACTTACCAGCAGGTGGTTGTCCTCCGTCTTGTCCAGAGTGTCGACGGGATGACAGCTGACTGGTATCCGGCGCCGGCTGCTTTTCTCTCGCGCGTGGCCTCGCGGATTGTGAACGAAGTCCACGGGGTCAACCGGGTTGTTTACGATATCACCACCAAGCCGCCGGCGACAATCGAGTGGGAGTAGCGGTTTCGATGGACCAGAGCTTTATTCATCTCCATAACCACTCTGAATACAGCATTCTTGATGGCGCCTTGCGGCTGGCCGACCTGGTCAAAGCCGCTTATGAAGCTAAGATGCCAGCCTTGGCCCTGACCGACCATGGCAATATTTTCGGGGCCGTGGCTTTCTTCAAGCTGGCCAAATCTTACGGTTTGAAGCCTATTCTTGGTTGTGAAGTCTACGTGGCTCCCCGGAGCCGGTTTGACCGGGGCGCCGAAGAGGCCAGCAATTATCATCTGGTTCTTTTGGTCAAGGACAGCCGCGGTTACCGCAACCTCTGTCAACTTTTGACAAGCAGTTACTTGGAAGGATTCTATTATAAACCCAGGATTGATAAAGAACTCCTGGCCAAGCATAGTCAGGGTTTGATTGGCCTTTCAAGTTGTTTGAAGGGCGAGATAGCCGTCCTTCTCGCCCGGGGCGCCGAGAAAGAAGCCGAACAAGTAGCTGCGGGCTATGCTTCTATGTTTGCCCCCGGAGATTTTTATCTCGAGTTGCAGGACCACGGGTTGCCGGCCCAGAAAGAGGTGAACCGGGGGCTTATCAAGTTAGCCAAGAAGCTCAACCTCCCGCTCGTGGCAACCAACGATGTTCATTATCTTCGTCAAGAAGATGCTTCCAGTCACGACGTCCTTCTCTGCATCCAGACCAACAAGAAGGTCAGCGACCCGGACCGGTTACGCTTTGGGACGACGGAGTTCTATTTTAAGTCAGCCGCCCAGATGGCCCAGCTTTTCGCCGAGGTGCCCGAGGCCCTGCGAAACACTTTTCGTATTGCCGCCGAATGCCAGTTTGATTTTCCTTCGGGAAGTCATTTTCTCCCCCGTTTTCAGCCGCCTGACGGTTCACCCCTTGAGGAGTATTTTAACCGCGTAGCCTGGGAGGGGTTTGCCTGGCGCCGGGAGCATCTTTTAGCCAAAGCTCGACGGGGAGAGTTAAGCCACCCACTTTCGGTCTATGAGGAGAGGCTGGAAAGAGAGGTCAGACTCGTTCGGCAGATGGGGTTCGAAGGCTATTTTCTTATCGTCTGGGACCTGATTTCGATGGCCCGGTCAAAAGGCATTCCAGTTGGACCTGGCCGGGGTTCGGCTGCCGGCAGCCTCTTAGCATATTGTCTTGGCATAACGGATATTGACCCGATTGAATACGACTTGCTTTTTGAGAGATTCCTCAACCCGGAAAGGATCACCCTCCCTGATATCGATATAGATTTTTGTGGCCGGCGCCGGGATGAAGTTATCGCTTATGTCACCAACAAGTACGGCCGGGAAAATGTCTGTCAGATCATAACTTTCGGGACTATGGCCGCCCGTCAGGCCATTCGCGACGTCGGCCGGGTGATTGAGGTGCCGCTGCCCGAGGTTGACCGGGTGGCCAAGATGATTCCTGTTTTCGGGGAAGAAGCCACTATTGACGGCGCCCTGAGAAATGTTCCCCAGCTGAGGGAACTCTACGAGCACAACGCGAAAATTGCCCAGTTGATTACGATTGCCCGCAAGCTGGAAGGCCAGGTAAGGCATCCGTCGATTCATGCGGCCGGCATCGTGATTGCACCCCGTCCCCTGGTTGAGTTTATGCCTCTCTACATGTCGACGCGGAACGAAGTCACCACCCAATTTCCGATGCAAGACATCGAGGCATTGGGCCTGCTCAAGATGGACCTGCTCGGGCTGCGCAACCTGACCGTAATCCGAGATACCATCGAGCTGGTTTCCCAAGACCTGAAGGAAAAGGTGGATATTGATAAAATCAGCCTGGAGGACCCCAAGACGTTTGAGCTCTTCCAGAGAGGCGAGACGGACGGCGTCTTCCAGTTTGAAAGTCAGGGGATGAAGGACCTGCTGCGGAGCTTTCAGCCGGAAAGCTTCAGGGACTTAATCGCACTTAATGCCCTTTACCGGCCTGGACCGCTCAAGAGCGGGATGACCGAAGAGTTTGTCCGCCGGAAGAAAGAGCCAGAGCGAATCGCCTACGAGTTTCCCGAGCTCGAGCCGATCCTGAGGGAAACCAGAGGAATTATCGTCTACCAGGAACAAGTAATGAGAATCGCCACTGAACTGGCCGGGTTCACGCTGGCCGAAGCAGATGTCCTGCGGAAAGCCATGAGCAAAAAGGATAGCCAAGTTATGAAGACCCAGCGCCAGAAGTTTGTTCAAGGCGCCAAGAAAAATGGCATTGACCCGGTGCAGGCGGCTAAGATTTTTGACCAGATTTTCCATTTTGCGGAGTATGGTTTTAATAAATCCCACAGCGCTGCCTACGCCTACCTGGCTTATCAAACAGCTTACCTTAAAGCCCATTATCCGGCTCATTTTATGGCGGCCCTGCTTACTTCCGAAGCTGAACGCGGGGCCACCTCCCAGGTGGTAAAGTATATAAATGAGTGCCACGATATCGGCCTGAAAATTCTGCCTCCTGATATCAACGCTTCTGAATGTAATTTCACTGTGGTCGGCGGCGCCATCCGTTTCGGGTTGAACGCGATTAAGAATGTCGGCGAAGCGGCTATCAATGAGATTCTGGCTGCCAGAGCCAGGCGTGGCAAGTTCAAGTCGCCGTTTGAAGTCGTCGAGGGCGTTGATATGAAGCTGGTTAACCGAAAAGTCCTGGAAGCTCTCATTAAAGCCGGCGCTTTTGATTCCCTCGGCTGGAAGCGCTCGCAATGCTTCCACTTGATCGACCTGCTCATCGAATACGGACATAAGTTCCAAAAAATCAAGGAGGCGCCCCAGAATACCCTTTTCATGCCCGAAGCTCTCATCCCGCCCGAGATACCACCCGAAGTGGCTCAGATGAAGGAATGGGATGAAAGCCTGCTGCTTTCTTATGAAAAAGACGCCCTTGGTTTCTATTTCACCGGCCATCCTCTTTCTCAGTATCAAACGAAGTTGCGCCGTCTGGTCAGCCACTTCCTCGGAGAGCTGGCGGAAACCGACGAAAACCTGGCAGAAGTCAGAGTAGCGGGCATCGTCGCCTCGGTAAAGCCTCTGAAGACGCGGAAAGAGGAAAGAATGGCCACTTTCGTTTTAGAAGACATGACAGGGCGGGCAGAGGCAGTGGCGTTTCCGGAGGCTTTCGAGCAGCATCAGGAACTGTTGCGCGAAGGACAAATTATTTGGCTTAAAGCCCGCCTCCTGGGGGAGCAAGAGAGCAAGCGTCTGCAGCTTATTCAAGCCATGCCTCTGAGCGACGCTCTGGAAAAACAAGCTAAACGCCTTATTCTTCGTTTGTTCGTTCCTGGCCTGGATTTGACGATGATGGAACAACTGAAAAGAGTCTTAATTCAGCATCCCGGGGAATGCCCGGTCTTCTTTGACCTTGAGATTCCTTATCTTTGCCGGGTTAGGGTTCAATCACGGGAAGTATTCGGGGTGACTCCGGCGGAAGCTTTGACCCGGAGTTTAGAGGCTCTTCTCGGCGACCGGGCGGTCATCGTCGAATATTAGCCCTCGCCAACGGTTTCCGTTATAATTAAGGTCATGGCTTATAATATTTTTGTAGCTGATTGCAGCCCGACTACTTATAAAGTAATAGAGATGGGGCTGGCTCCGCCTGAGTTTGTTCTCCACACCTGCCCAACCAGAGAGGAGTTGTTGGCGCGGTTGAAAGAAATAAAGCCGGATGCCGTGATTCTTAACCTGTCGCTTCCCGACGGCGATGGTTATGAACTGGCGGCTCAGCTCAGGACGCGGCGAGACCTGGAAAAAGTGCCGCTTATTTTACTCCTGAATGCTTTTGAGCCGGCCGATGAAAAAAGGCTGGCTTCCCTGGCGTTTGTCGAGTTGATTCGCAAACCTTTTGAGTCCGATCGGATAGCTTCGGCCGTTAAGAAGGCGGTCGGTCGGCCGGAGGAGCCGGATTCTTTCCCCGAAGACCTGGAAATCCCGGCAGCCCCTCTTTCTGGGCCGCAGGATTTTCCCGCCGAGCCGCTACAAGACCTGATGACTTTGATTCAGCAAACCATTATAAGAGAAATAGTCAGCCTGGAAAGGGAGTTGGAGAAACGCCTTCAAGCAACGCTGCGTCATGAGCTCGAAGCCTGGCTGGAGGAAAAATGGCGTGGGCTCCTGAAGGAGAGAGGCCAAAATGAGTGAGTCCAGTTTCTTGCCTACGGTCTACGACCCGGCACCGGTGGAAGAGAAATGGGCCCGGTTCTGGGTGGAGGAGAAGCTTTTCACAGCTGACGTTAATTCAGACCGGCCGAAATTTTCGATGGTTCTTCCACCGCCCAACGTCACAGGTTCTCTGCACATGGGTCATGCCCTCTGCTTTACCCTCCCCGACATAATAGCCCGCTGGAAACGGATGCAGGGCTACAACGTGATGTGGCTCCCGGGAACTGACCACGCGTCGATCGCGGTTCATAACGTCATCGAGCAGAGTCTGGCGGAAAAAGGGTTAACGCGGGAAAAGCTCGGTCGGCAAGAATTTCTGCGGGTTGCCTGGGAATGGAAAGAAAAGTACGGCGGAATAATCATTCATCAACTCAAACGCCTGGGTGCTTCCCTCGATTGGAGTCGCGAAAGGTTCACTATGGACCCTGGTTTTTCCCTGGCTGTGCGGAAGGTGTTTGTCGACCTTTATCAAGAAGGGCTGATCTATCGCGACTATTACCTCGTCAATCGCTGCCCTCGTTGCCAGACCGTTCTCTCGGACATCGAAATAGAACACCGCGAGGTGGCCGGCAAACTTTATTATATTCGTTATCCACTGGCCGACGGCGAGGGGAGCATCGTCGTGGCGACGACCAGACCAGAGACGATGTTAGGCGACACGGGAATAGCTGTCCATCCTGATGACCCGCGGTACCGCCATCTCCATGGCCGGGTAGCCATTCTTCCTATAATCGGACGAAGGCTTCCTATTATTACCGACGAACGTGTGGAAAAAGATTTCGGCACGGGTGCTGTCAAAGTTACTCCGGCCCACGACCCGGTTGATTTTGACCTCGGCCGCCGCCATGGTCTCGAACAGGTTGTCGTCATTGACGGCGCTGGCAGGATGACGGAAGCGGCCGGCCCAGAGTTTCAGGGGCTCGACCGGTCGAGCTGCCGCGAGAAGGTCGTTGCCCGGCTTCAAGCTGAAGGTTATCTCGTCAAGGTCGAGGATTACCGCCATAACGTCGGCCATTGTTATCGCTGTCAGACTATCATCGAACCCTATCTTTCCTGGCAATGGTTTGTCCGGATGAAGCCTCTGGCCCAGCCAGCAATTAAAGCGGTAGAGCAGGGGGAGATTATTTTTGTTCCTGAGAACTGGGCTAAGACTTATTTCGACTGGATGTACCGGATCCATGACTGGTGTATTTCTCGCCAGCTCTGGTGGGGACACCGCATCCCGGCGTGGTATTGTCAGGACTGCGCCGCGACGATAGTCAGCCTGAAAGACCCCGACCGCTGCAGCCAGTGCGGCAGCTCCCGGTTGCGTCAGGATGAAGATATCCTTGACACCTGGTTCAGTTCGGCTCTGTGGCCTTTTGTTACCCTGGGCTGGCCCGAAGAAACGCCTGACTTGAGGGTTTTTTATCCCACTGACCTGATGGCCACCGGGTTTGATATTATTTTTTTCTGGGTTGCCAGGATGATCATGATGGGACTCAAGTTCACCGGCAAGATTCCTTTCCGTCATGTTTTTATCAACGGCCTGGTGCGAGACATGTACCGCCGAAAAATGAGCAAATCCCGGGGAAACATCATCGACCCTTTAGAGATGGTCAAGAAATACGGCACGGACGCTTTGCGTTTTACGCTTGCTTCGCTGGCTGTGCCCGGCATGGACATTTCTCTTTCAGAAGAAAGGATGGCGGGAAATCGGGCTTTTGCTAATAAGGTCTGGAATGCCGCCCGGTTTGTCTTGATGAATATCGAAGGTCAGGACCTTAGTTTAAACCCTCAGGAACTCACTCTGGCCGACCGATGGATCCGGAGCCGTTTGAAGAAAGTAACCGGCGAGTTGAACGCGGCCCTTGAACAATATAAGTTTTATGAAGCAGCGGATAAAATCTATCATTTTATCTGGCATGAGTTCTGCGACTGGTATCTGGAATTGTGCAAGCCTTCGCTAAAGGCGGGAATAACCTCGACCCGGGCGGTAATGGTTGAAACCCTGGAGAGGACGCTGCTCCTGCTTCACCCGTTTATGCCTTTTATCACTGAAGAGATTTACCAGCATTTGCCCGGGGCGGGAAAATCAATCGCCCTGACTTCATTTCCTTCGGCCGAAGAAATCGAAGCCGATGAAGAGGCGGAGTCTCTGGTCGGGCTTCTCCAGGAAGTAGTTACCGAGGTCAGAACCATCAGGGCTCAGCATCGGGTAGCTCCGAAGGTAAAAATCAAAGCCTGGGTCAAAGCTACGGATGAAATTACCAGGTCGCGTTTGGCCGTGCTCATCCCTTATGTTAAATTCCTGGCGGGACTGGAGAGTCTGGAGTTTAAGGAAGACTTCGAGGCCGGTATTCCCTGTCTTCGGGGAGCCGGGGCGACGTGGGAGGTGGCTATTCCGGCAGCCGGGTTAGTCGATTTATCGGCCGAAAAAGAGAGGTTGCGGCGAGAAATTAAACAGATAGAAGAGGAAATCGCCAAACTTCAGACCAGGCTGCAAAGCCCGGCGTTTATCGAGCGAGCTCCCCAGGATGTGGTCGCCGAGACGAGGGCCAATCTGGCCGAACTGGAGGCGCGGCGGAAGAAACTTAGCCGGAGCCTCTCGGGGATAGAGTAAAATCAGCAACCCATGATCATCGGCAGGAAAATCCTATCTTATTCTACCCTTCCCTCAACTATGGATATGGCCAGAGAATTGGCCCTTCAAGGGGAAGAGGAAGGAACTGTAGTCCTGGCCGAAGAGCAGACAGAAGGCAGGGGAACCAAAGGTCGGACGTGGTATTCGGCGCCGGGAGTCGGGTTCTACGCCTCAGTCATCCTCAGGCCGGCACGAGAGGAAATTTCTCTTTTGCCCTTGCTGGCTGGAGTGGCTGTCCGAGAAGCTTTGGTCGAGGCTTCTAAGCTTGAGGTCTATCTTAAATGGCCCAACGACCTCATCCTCCAGCGAAAAAAGCTCGGCGGGCTGCTGCTCGAAAGTGGTTTTTTGGGCTCGACTCTTAACTACGTGATTTTAGGGGTCGGGATAAATGTTAACCATCAGACAGAGGACTTCCCCGAAGAACTTAGAGGCCGGGCTATTTCCCTCCGGATTGGCCTGGGCTATCAGCTTAACCCGGAGGCCTGGCAGCCTTTTCTCTGGGAGAGGCTTAATTTCTGGTATCATGCTTTCCTGGAGAAAAAGGACCAGATGATTATAACAAAGTTTGAAAACTACCATCTCTGGCCCCGCGGCCAGATAGTTAAGGTTGATAACGGGATTAAAGTGTATAGTGGCCGTTTGGCCGGGTTCACCCCCGCTGGAGCTTTATTGCTGGCTACAGCCGACGGGGTGCAAGCTTTAACGGCCGGGGAAGTAAGCCTGGAAGAGAATTGAGGAGGCGGCCATGCTTTTAACCGTGGATATCGGTAATACAACCATTCAGGTTGGCGTCTTTGATGGTCCGCAACTTCGGCAAACCTGGAAGATGCAGAGTGACAGGGAAAGAACCTGTGACGAATACAGTCTGCTCGTTTTTGGTTTCTTTCGGGCGGCTGGATTGGACCCAAAAACGGTCGACGCCGGGATAATCTCGAGCGTTGTTCCGCCGTTGACACCTGTTTTCCAGAGCCTTTGCCATCAGCTCTTTCATTTTAAGCCTCTTGTCCTCGGCCCGGGGTTGAAAACAGGCATGCCCATCCTCTACGAGAACCCGGCTGAAGTTGGTGCCGACCGCGTGGCCGCGGCCGTGGCCGCCTTCGAGAAGTTTGGCGGCCCGGTAATTGTCGTTGACCTGGGAACGGCGACTACTTTTGACGCTGTCTCAGCCGAAGGAGAATACCTCGGAGGAGCCATCGCTCCCGGGGTTAAAATTTCAGCCGAAGCTCTCACCCGGCATACGGCCAAACTTCCGCGGGTTGAGCTGAGTAAACCCCGCCGGGCTATCGGCCGGACGACCGTGGCCAGCATGCATTCAGGGATTTATCTTGGGTACGTTGGGTTGATCAACCACCTGGTGGCGGAAATAAAAAAAGAGCTGGGCAGAGAAGCTAAGGTGGTGGCCACAGGCGGGTTTGCTACCTGGATTGCCGGCGACGTGCCGGTGATTAATTACGTAGAGCCACATCTTGTCCTCGAAGGTTTAAGGATAATTTACGAACGGAATAAGACTTGATGACCGAAAGCGCAAAAAGAAGCAACGAAGAGCTGGAGCCAGGGTATTATTATCGGACTATTGCCCGCCATTTCTGGCTTCACGCCGGGGCACGATTCTTGCTTTCCGCTCGCGACCTCCAGGTGATAGCCAAATGGGAAAGCCAGGAGATTCCGCTCCCGGTAATTCTTGAGGGTATCGAAGCTTGCCTGAAAAGAAAAAAGTCCCAATCAGGATTCAGGCGGGCCTCGCTGGCGGCTTGTGACCGGGAGGTACAGAAGGCTTTCGCGCAATTTAGAGACCGTCGCGTCGGTCAGTCTCAACCCCTGACGAGGGTTGACAAAAAGAAAAAGGTGCTTCAGGCCGTCGAGGAATTTCTGAAT
This sequence comes from Candidatus Aminicenantota bacterium, assembly GCA_037441905.1. GTDB lineage: Bacteria > Acidobacteriota > Aminicenantia > Aminicenantales > CALLJL01 > CALLJL01. Next base: position 41,793 of record JBBIRF010000014.1, on the reverse strand, counting down.
GATTTCCCCCCGGCTCTCCTCCGTTTGCAACCTGTTTTTTCTCGCGCTCGCTCGCTCCTTGAACAAGGCGAGACGGAGATTATCGCTCTGGAGCTTGAAGCCTTAGAGGCTGAAGTCGAAATTGGCCTCGCTGAATTAGCCACGGAGGAAGAAAAGAAGGCAGTCAGAACTTCGCTCGAGGAAGAACTGCGAAGCCTCGGGGTTCGGCCGGATGAAGAAATGATGAAGACAGCTTTGCTGAAGTACTTGCGCCAAAAATACCGGGTGCCTCACTTACTTACTTGCTATTATTAAAGGTCAGGCAAAAGTGGAAAAGAAAATCCTTCAGCTTTTTAACCGGGGTAAATCCAGGTGGAACCTCAAGACTATGGCCCGTGAGCTCGGACTCCGGCCGTTTCAGATGAAGACCCTCCGCCGCGAGCTCAAAAAAATGCAGAAACAGGGACTGGTCGAGCGGCACAAGGGAGTTTATAAGCTGGCACCGGCCCCCACTCTCATCCGGGGAGAATTCTTGGCTACTGTTCACGGTTACGGGTTTGTCAGGCCTGAGGAGGGGGGACCTGACATTTTTATTCCGCCGCGGGCTTCCTCCGGCGCCAGACACGGGGATATCGTGGAAGTTGCCTGCCGCGAGGGGAAGGAAGGCCGGCTGGAAGGTCGGGTGGTGAGGATAGTTAAACCCAAGCCGTTCTGGCTCGGCTTCTACGAAGAACGTTTTGGACACTCGTTGATTATTCCTATGGACGACCCCGCCTCCGGAGAAATTCGGCTCGACCGAAGCGAGGCGAAGGGTTTAGAGCCGGGGATGGTGGTCGAGTTAGACCGTCGCACGTATAAAATAAGCAAGGTCTACGGTCGTCCCGACGACCATCTGGTCGATACGGCGGTGATTATTCGGCGGCATGGGTTGGAGACAACCCATTCACCCGCTTCCTTGGCGGAAGCAGCCTCGTTTTCTTCCCGGATAAACCAGGAACAAAGACGCGGGCGCAGGGATTTGCGGCGGTGGAAAATATTCACGATTGACGGCGAAACCGCCCAGGATTTTGACGACGCGGTTAGCCTCGAGGTGCTCCCCAACCGCAACTATTTGCTGGGAGTCCACATTGCCGATGTCTCTTCTTATGTCCGCGAAGGCTCGGCTTTGGATGAAGAAGCCAGGCGGCGAGGCACGTCTGTCTACTTTCCCGACCTGACCCTCCACATGCTTCCCGAGCGGCTGTCCACAGACCTTTGTAGCCTCCGACCGCGGGCAACCCGGCTCGCCTTTTCGGTCTTGCTGGAGATAAATCAGAAGGGAGAAACGGTCCGGACAGAGTTCTTTCCCTCTGTGATCAAGACCGTTGAACGAATGACTTATACTTCTGTTTTTAAAATTTTTCAGGGAGACAAGGACGAGAGAGAAAAGTACGGGCACATTTTGCGGGAGCTCGAACTCATGAGGGAACTCGCTCGCCTGCTCCGGCAAAAGAGGGAAGCAGCGGGCAGCCTGAATTTCGACCTCCTTGAGCCTGAGCTGATTTATAAAGAAGGAAAGCTGGCTGAGGTAGCCGCTTTTGAGCAGAATGAAGCTCATCATTTAATTGAAGAGTTCATGGTGGCCGCTAACGAAGCGGTCGCTGAATTTTTTAGCCAGCGGGAGCTTCCGGCAATTTACCGGGTCCATCCAGCGCCTGCAATAGGTGATTTAGAGGAACTGAGGCAGCGAGTCCTGACTTTTGGCCTTTATCTGCCGCGGGGTGACCAGATAGAGCCAAAGGATTTGCAACGCTTGCTGGCCGCGGCGGCTGGCCGACCCGAAGAGAAGTATATTAACGTCCTGGTCTTAAGGTCGCTTCGGCTGGCAGTCTATTCGGATGAAAACATAGGTCATTACGGGCTGGCCAAGGCAAACTATACCCATTTTACTTCGCCCATCCGTCGCTATCCCGACCTGATTGTCCACCGGCTGCTCAAAGCTGCCCTCTTCGGCGAGCCATCGGCACCCGAAGACTTGGCGAGTCTCGCCTGGCACTGTTCAGCCCAGGAACGAAAAGCCGAAGCGGCTGAAAGGGATTTAATCGAATGGCGTATTTTTCGTTTGCTCAAGACCAGGTTGGGTGAGGAAGCCCGCGGGTTGGTCGTTGATGTCAACCGGTATGGAGTAGTCGTCGAGCTCGAGGAATATTTTGTCGAGGGTTTAATTGCCTTTTCTGACCTCAAAGGAGACCATGACTGGCGCCGAACCGGCGACGGGCTTGTGGGTAAAAGGACTGGCCGAAAACTCCGGCTGGGCGACCGTCTTCCCGTCATTATAGCCAGCGTTGACCCTATCCTGCGCCGTCTTAACCTTGTGCTGCCGGCTGATTTTTGGGGAAAGAAGCGATGATTACCAGCCAGTTCGTGGCGATAATTAAAGAAGTTAGCTCCCCGATTGACTGGTCGGCGGGCTACCAGGTTGCTCTGGAGGGGAAAAGGTTGACCGCCAGGTTTTCCCTCGGCCCCCGGGTTGAATGGCTCAAACAGGGCGAGAGCCTGGTGGTCGTTCGGCTGAACCGTCCGGCCGAGGTCTTCTGGGGCCAGAAATTTCGGGTAATCCGCCGTTCTGACCATCTCGTTTTGGCCATGGGTCGCGTTCTCGACCCTTCCGCTGACACCAAGAAAAAGGATTGGGCATCTTCCCCCTGGATAAAACTTCTCGCCGGCCAGCGACGGGAAATGCTTCTGGCCCTCAGTCGTCGTCAGGGAATAAAAGGCGTCAGGGAAAAAGAGGTAATCGAGTTCAGCGGACTTGGATATGAGTCTCTTGTTTCCCTGGTTGAAGAGCTGGAGCAAAGGAACGAAGCGCGGATTCTCAGTTTCAAGCCACTTTTTTTTATTTCGCAGGATAGCTTGAATTTTTTGGTTAACCAGGTGGAAGCCTTTCTCAAACGTTATCACCGCCAGCATCCTGAATCCTTGGGAGTTCCCTTGGAGAAACTCCGAAACAGGTTCAGAGTGGCGCGGCTGCTTCTCGGGCTGGCGTTAGCCCGGCTAAGAAAGGAAAAAAAGATAGTGAACTTAGAGGCAGACCTGGTCAGTCTTGCTTCTCATGAGGTCCCTTTGGAACCAGGAGAAGATAAAATATTGGCTACGCTGGAAGAGCTATGTTATCAAGGGGAATTACGCCGGGTTTCTCTCGAAACGATTCGCCAGCGTTTTCGCCTGTCCAGCCATACCCTGAATAAACTCCTGGCTCACTTGGTCGCCAAGAAAAAAATCTTCCAGGGAGCGGACGGTTTTTACCTCCATGCTCATTGGTTAGAGGAAGTTATTAAAAAATTAAAGCGTTTAGACAAAAAGGAAATAACCATCAGCGAGTTTAAAGCGTTGACCGGCTTGACGCGCAAGTATGCCATCCCTCTCCTGGAGCTTTTAGATGAGCTGGAGATAACCAGACGAAAGGGTTCGGTGCGAGAAATCCTTTAAGCCAGCTCTATTTTTTCTGCTCTTCTTTTTTCTTGAGAGCAGATTTAAGTTTTTCGGCAAACAGGCTGAAAGCCGGCTTTTCGCTTATCAGCGGAGCCTTTTGTTCTTCAGCCGGTTTTTGGGCGGCCGGCGTCGCCAGGACTGCCTCTTCCGCGGCGGCTTCTTCTTTTGCTTTGATGGCGATAAGAGCTTCTTGTTCCGATTCTTCGATTTCAATCTTTTCTTCGATAACCTTTCGTTCACTCTTCCGGGCTCGCGGCAGTTTTTCAACTTCCGGGCGGAGCTTGGGCTTTTTCCCCGGCTTCTCTTTGGGCGGCGGAACCACTACCGGGGGAGCAGGCCCCGGTTCATAAGCCGGGGCTTCGGCAGGCTCGAGGACTTCCATTTCTCCGGCTTCTGGGACGATTTCTTCGACCTCTCCGGCCGGAGCCTCCTCGCCCGACGGCGCTGCGGCCGCAGCCGGCGGAATGGCGACTTCGGCCGCCGGGGCAAGCGGCTCGCGGTAGACAAAAATACCCTTGCCTTTTTCCGACGGAATGAACTCCGGGCTGTTAAGAAGAATCAATTCGATATCTTCGGGAGTAGTCGGCTTGAGAATATCAACCAGATGGTAAGCTCGAAGGTAATGAAGCGAGAGGGCGTGGGTTCCTTCGCTAAAGTTTTTAAAAACAAGGGTGAGCAACCCGTGGAGGTCAAGCTCCTCGCGCTGGGAATAGAAAGAGAAAAGCTTGGTGAGGGTTTCTCTTTCTAAGTAAAGAATCTTGTTGGGAGTGGCCAGGGTGGACCACTCTTCTCCGGGGTCATAAATCCTGTCGGCTGCCGGGTCGTAGGCCAGCTTGATGGCCGCAATCCTCTTTTTCCCCTTCTTAATCCAGAAATGAAAGTTTTCTGGGCCTTTTTTTTCTAAGGTGATACTCGCCCCCTGGGGGATGGCGTGTTCTTCAAAGTAGGGCTTGAACCCGAGGAAAAAGCTCCCCTGGGGATAAAAATAGATGGTCAGGGTTTGGCCTTCCTCCGAGTCGGTGAAAAGGAACTCCCGGGATGGGCCCAATTCTTTATGCAAGCTCCGGGGAATTTTTACAGCGCCGGAGAGAATCTCGCGCCAGGTCAAGTAAGTCTTAAAAGGGAAAGCTTGGCAGGCGCTTAATTGAGGCCGGGCGACTGGTTCAAAAGGAGGGAGTTTCGCCGGAGGGGCTGAAATCGGCAGGCCCTCGAGCCAGGAATTGACGACGCTTTTCAGCAACCATTTGCCCCAGCCCTCGAACGAAACCATCAGGAATTCTTTTTTGTATTTTTTATCCAGAAGGAAGTTGAGGCATAAACAATAGAGGTCAAACATAGGGTTGGACCCCTCGACCTGGAAGAACCGCTCGATTAATTCTTCAGTCGAGGCAGATTTCCTGGTCTCCAGAAGGTAACCCTCGATGGCCTTAACTTTTTCTTCCGCGATTTCAACCTGATTGGCGACGAGCTGCCAGCGGTCATCCCAGGAGAAGAACTTGGGCGACTTAGTCAGGGCTATCTTGAGGTTCCGGCTGAGGGTCCTGAGGTCACGGTCGGTAATCGGTAGCGTCGTCTGCCGCGGGTCTTCATCTGGGGCTATCCTTTCAGGGGTTTTCCCGGCACCGTCCGTATTTGAAGGCAGGAGAACAGGCGAGTTCTTTTTCTTCATGAAATCGATGTATTTCCGGAACGGGCCTCCGCCGGTGTAGTCGACCTCGAGAACTTCGCAGTTATAGTCAGGGAAATAAGTTTTTTTAATGACCTTTAACACCACGGCGCCCTGGAAATACTCGGTCTGCTTGCTCCCCGTGACCAGCGGCTCGTCGTATTCCTTGTAGATAAGGTCACCCACCTCATACCGGCAGGCGGGGTCATACCGGAAGACAACCTGCTCGCGCTGGTCAGCGGTCTTGAGAAAGGCCAGTTTTTCGGCTAAATCTGCCAGGGAAAAAGGCCTTTTGTCTCTTTCGAGCTCCTTTTCCAGAAAAAGGATGTCAGAATCTTTAATTTCGGTCGAGAAAGCTTCCTTAGCCATGTTTTTCTTTTTTCTTTCCCATTAATAATAGCATAATCGCTTTCTGAACATGAAGCCTGTTTTCCGCCTGGTCATAAACCACAGACTGGGAAGAATCGATTACCTCGTCGGTGACCTCTTCTCCCCGGTGAGCTGGCAGACAGTGCATGAACAGGGCGTCCGGCTTGGCTTCCCTCATGAGCTGGCGGTTGACCTGGTAAGGAGCGAAGATTTTTTTCCTGATTTCCCTCTCGCTTTCCTGCCCCATCGAGGCCCAGACATCAGTGTAGACGGCGTCAGCTTCTCTGACGGCCTCCTGCGGGTCCTGAGTCAGGAGCAAAGAAAAACCCGTCTCCTTGCCGTCTTCTCGAGCCAGGCGGACGATTTCTTCTCTGGGTTCATAACCTTTGGGGGTGGCTACGGCCATTCTCATCCCGGCCTTGGCCGCGGCAAAAAGCAGGCTATGACAAACGTTATTGCCGTCGCCGACATAAGCGAGTTTCAGCTGGGCCAGGTTACCCTTCTTTTCTTTAAGCGTAAACACATCCGCCATGGCCTGACAAGGATGGAGCAGGTCGGACAAACCGTTGATAACCGGACATCTGGCGGCCCTGGCCAGGTCAAGAACATTCTGGTGGGCAAAAGTGCGCACCATTATCCCGTCGACCCATCTTTCTAAGTTCTTGCCGACATCATAATATGTTTCCCGCGAGCCAACCTGAATATCAGCCGGGGCTAAGTAAATCGCCTGGCCGCCTAACTCCCTCATCCCTACCTCGAAGGTCACCCGGGTGCGAAGCGACGGCTTCTCGAAAATCATCGCCAGAGTTTTATTCTGGAGATGTTGGCGGAAGCGGTTCCGCTGGGCTTTCACTTTTCGTGCCAGGTCAAGAATTTCATGAAATTCATAAAGCGTGAGGTCATGGATGGAAATAAAATCCTCGAGCATCTTCTTCCTCCTTGGCGTTGTTAGCTGGCTCTGATTCTGGTGCCAGCCCTATGGATAAGGGCGGCTCGCAAGTAGTTAGCCGAAGTGATCAAAACTTCTTCGCCTCCTCCCTCGATGTACTCGATGGCCGCCTGAATTTTTGGACCCATCGACCCGGGAGGAAATTGTCCCTGTTCAAGGTAATTTCTGGCCTCTTCTACAGTCATAGCTTCGATGGGTTGCTGGTTAGGCTGGCCAAAGTTAAGATAAACCCGGTCGATGCTGGTCAGGATGATAAAAAGGTCAGCCTTAATTTCTCGGGCGAGGAGGCTGGCGGCGAAATCTTTGTCGATTACGGCTTCCACTCCTTGAAAGAGACCGTTTCCATTAATAATAACCGGAATGCCACCGCCGCCCGCCGTGATCACGATTCGGCCAGAGTGGACAAGGTCGCGGACGATGAACTTGGGTATGATGTCAATTGGCCGGGGCGACGGAACCACCTTGCGCCAGCCGCGACCGGCGTCTTCAATCATGGTCCACTTTTTACTGCGAATCAACGTTTGGGCTCGATACTTGGTGTAGAAAGGACCTACTGGTTTGGTGGGGTTGAGGAAAGCTGGGTCATGACGGTCGACCACCACCTGGGTTATTAACGTAGCCACCTCTTTATCGATCGAAGCCCGCCGCAGTTCATTCACCAGAGCTTTTTCCAGCATGAACCCCATGCTGCCTTCAGTCATGGCATCGCAAACTTCTAAGGTGAATGGCGGAACTTTGGTGACTGCTTCTTCCATTTGAATTAAGAGATTTCCCACCTGCGGCCCGTTCCCGTGGACGACGATTAATTCATATCCTTTGCGGACGACCTGAATCATCAGCCGGGCGGCCTTTTGAGCGTTGCGCATCTGTTCTTCCTGTAGCCCCCGCTGGTTTTCGGGCAGGATGGCGTTACCGCCGAAGGCAACAAGGGCTATTTTTCGTTTCATCAGAACCTCGCCAGGATTTCTCTGAGGTTGGGCGAGCCGATTTCCTCCAGCTCATAATCAACATGGAGAATCGTTTTGTTCGTTTTGATCACGCGGTTGAGGTTGACCGGGGTAGCGCTCACCACCAAATCGCATTCAGCCCGGTTAATTGTCTCCTCGAGCTCGGCAATTTGTTCCTGGCCATAACCCATAGCGGGCAAGATACGGTCGAGATGGCGGTATTTTTCAAAAGTTTCTTTGATGCTGCCGACAGCATACGGTCGGGGGTCAATGACCTCGGCTGCTTGATGCCGGGTGGCGGCGACATAGCCAGCGCCGAAAGTCATTTCTCCATGAGTTAAGGTCGGCCCGTCCTCGATTACCAGAACTTTCTTACCAGCAATCATTTTGCCGTCAGCGACAGAAATTCGGGAATTAGCCTCAATGACAACAGCTTCCGGGTTGACTGCTCTGATGTTTTCTCGAATGATGTTTATTTTTTCTATCGGGGCGGTATCCATTTTATTAATCACCAGCACTTGAGCTCGCCGAAAGTTTGTCTCCCCGGGATGGTAGCGGAGCTCGTGGCCAGCCCGGTGCGGGTCCAGCACGACGATTTCCAGGTCAGGCCGGTAAAAGGGAAAATCGTTGTTTCCGCCATCCCAGAGGATGATGTTAGCCTCTTTTTCGGCGGCGTGGAGAATTTCAGCATAATCAACCCCGGCGTAAACGATGATTCCATTCCGTAGATGCGGCTCGTACTCTTCCCTTTCCTCGATGGTGCATTCATGGCGGTCTAAGTCATCGTAAGTAGCGAAACGCTGGAGCCTTTGCTTGGCCAGGTCACCGTAAGGCATAGGATGGCGGATGACCACCACCCGCCTTCCCTTTTCTTTCAACAACAGGGCCACCTTGCGGCTTGTCTGACTTTTTCCGGAACCTGTACGCACAGCGCAGATTGAAATTACTGGAACCTTAGCCTGAAGCATCGTGTCTTCCGGCCCGAGGATGGAAAAGCTTGCGCCGGCAGCCATGGCAATCGATGCCCGGTGCATGACGTATTCGTGGGAGACGTCGCTGTAAGCGAAAACAACTTCTTTAACCTGGTATTTTTTGATTAAGGTGGGCAATTCTTCCTCGGCAAAAATAGGAATGCCCTCGGGGTAAAAAGGCCCAGCCAGCGAAGCGGGATACTGTCTTCCCTCAATATCTGGTATTTGCGTCGCGGTAAAAGCCACCACTCTATACTCTGGGTTGTGGCGGAAGAAAACATTAAAGTTATGGAAGTCTCGGCCGGCAGCCCCCATAATAATTACATTGCGCATCAAGTATTTCTCCTTACCTAAAAATAAAAAACTTCTCCCCGGGAGGAGAATTATTTAGTATAGTATAGCTCACGCTCAGCTTCAAGGTAGGCCGGCTTCGCCCCCCGGGTGTGGGGTGTTAGGGGGAAAGGCGGTTCAGTCGTTATCTTGGTGGTATTTCCTTAAACTGGTTAAGAAGTTTTTTGACCATTCGCCAAAAAACAGAGGACCACTTGACCAAGGGGCAATGCTCAGGGTTAACCAGCGGAATCGATTTCTTTTTTCCAGGACTTATCTTTCCGGTTGTATGCTTTTTTCCCCTTGGGCGTCGAATGAGGATGCGAAGGCGGTGGCAAAGGCTTGCGCACCTTCAGCCAGGCAGGTTTCTGCCGCCGGTCGATGCCATGCCCCATTGCATCACTCCTTAAACTCAGGGCTGAAGATAAACGATATCAGCCTCCAGGCGAACAGGGTCGAACAGGACGACGCTACTCCGACCGGTTAACCAGCCGCCTGCTTCTCCGGGGTTGATGAGCAAAGCCTGGCCGACGCGTCTTATTTCCGGCCGATGGGTATGGCCGAAGATGATGACTTCATAGCAGTTGCTTTGAGCCAGGGATTCAACTTGATGATGAAGATGAGTTAGATAAATCCGGGTGGAATTTTCAGCCCAGATGAAAGGCGCTGGTTTTATCTCACCAAAACCCCTGAAGGCTTCTTCCAGCCCGAGTTTTTCTCCGTCGCAGTTTCCAAACACTGCTTTGACCGGACAGCCAGCCTGGCTCAGCTCGCGGGCGCTGAAGGGGGCGACGAAATCACCCGCGTGGATAATAAGCCGGCACCCTGCTTCCCGGAAAACGGCCACCGCCCGCCGCAAAGCTGGCAGGTTGTCGTGGCTATCGGCCATTATGCCAATCATCGTAATTCTATTATACCATGCCTTTAATAAAGATTTAGGCCTGCTCTGGTTGCGTCGGATACATTGGCGGTTTTAGTTTATGTTAGAGATTTTAGAATGAAAATCCACCCTCCAACCCGCCCCTGATTCACTCGGGGTTAGGATGGTCTCCGCTTGACAGTTAAGAGGGGAATTTCCTAATATATAAAGGCTGAAATTATAGGCGCGTAGCTCAGTGGGAGAGCGCTTCCTTGACGCGGAAGAGGTCGTGGGTTCAATCCCCTCCGCGCCTATTAGCGAAGAATTGAGAGACGATTCTGAGGTATAAAACGGAAGGATTGGAAGAAAACAAAAGGTTGCCTGCCTTCATCATCACGTGAGATTAAACAAGCATGAGGCGAAGGAAAAGAGAATCTATTTTTTTATGGCCAGTTTTAATGAACAAGAGGTAAAATGGAAGAGACTTGCCTGACCGGGAGAAAAGACGGTGGATAACGCGCATGACCAAAGCCCTCTAGCTGAGCCCCAGCTGAGCCTGGAAACCTTGCGCCACAGCGCGGCTCATCTTTTAGCTCACGCTGTCGTCGACCTCTTTCCCGGAACAAAATATGGCATCGGGCCGGCGGTGGAAAACGGGTTTTACTATGATTTTTACCGGGAACAACCGTTTACGCCAGAGGACCTGGCCAGAATCGAAGCGAGGATGCGGGAGCTGGCCGCCTCTTCTCTGCCCATAGAAAGAATAACCCTTTCGCGGGACGAAGCTATCAAGCTTTTCCAGGCGCGCGGCCAGGACCTCAAGGTCGAGCTCATCCAGGAAAAGGCAGGCGAAGAGGTTACTTGTTATCGTCAGGGAGATTTTATTGATTTCTGTTTGGGACCCCATGTCCCCAACACTAACTGGTTAAAGCACTTTAAACTTCTTTCCGTTTCAGGGGCCTACTGGAAAGGCGACGAAAAAGGTCTTCAGCTCCAACGAATTTACGGCACAGCCTTTTTTACCGCGGCTGACCTCGAAAACTATCTTCGTCTGCTGGAGGAGGCCCGCCAGCGGGACCATCGCCGGCTGGGAGTCGAGCTTGACCTCTTCAGCTTTCATGAAGACCTCGGCGGCGGGCTGGTGCTCTGGCATCCTAAGGGAGCGACTATCAGGCGGCTTATCGAGAATTTCTGGCGAGAGGAACACCTGCGCGACGGCTACGACTTCCTTTACACCCCCCACATCGCCAAGCTGGATGTCTGGAGGAGAAGCGGCCATACGGAATTTTACGAGGCGATGTATCCGCCGATTCGGAGCGAAGGCCTGGAGTACCAGCTGAAGCCGATGAATTGTCCCTTCCATATCATGGTGTATCAATCCAGGCAAAGAAGTTACCGGGAGTTGCCGCTCCGGTATGCCGAGCTCGGGACAGTCTACCGTTATGAACGTAGCGGCGTTCTTCATGGCTTGCTCCGCGTGCGAGGTTTCACCCAGGATGATGCCCATATTTTCTGCCGCGGCGACCAGCTGGAAGAAGAAATCCTCGGAGTTATCCGCTTGGCCAGCCGACTGCTCAGCGCCTTCGGGTTTACAACCTACGATGTTTTTCTTTCCACCCGGCCGGAGAAATTTGTCGGCCGGGTTGAGGACTGGGAGCGGGCGACTAACGCCCTCCGCCAGGCGCTCGAAAGAGCCAACCTGGCTTATGCCGTGGATGAAGGTGAAGGGGTTTTTTACGGGCCGAAGATAGATATAAAAATCAAGGATGCCTTAAATCGTTCCTGGCAGTGTACCACCATTCAGCTGGATTTTAACCTGGCTGAAAGGTTTGACCTGAGCTATGCGGCGGAAGATGGTCGGGAGCACCGACCGTACCTTATCCATCGCGCTCTGCTCGGGTCGCTCGAGCGATTTTTTGGTATTTTAATCGAGCATTACAACGGGAATTTCCCGTTCTGGTTAGCTCCGGTCCAGGTCGCCCTTTTACCCCTGGCTGAAAGGCACCACGCTTACGCTCTCTCTGTGGAGAAAGAGCTCAAGGAAAAAGGGTTGCGCGTCCAGGTTGATTTGAGCCGGGAGAAAATAGGTCATAAGATTCGGGAAGCGGAGACGCAAAAAATCCCGTTGATGCTTATTATCGGGGATAAAGAAGCCCAGCGCGGGACGGTTTCGGTGCGCGTCCACGGGCACGGCGACAAAGGCGAAACAAGCCTGGAAGAATTCATAAAGAAAGCCCAGCATCATGACCAAAATAAATCTTTAATTCTGGAATTCTGAAGGAGGTCGAGCATTTTTCGGAAACCAATTCCCTATCCGGTAAAAAAGGCAAAGCCACACAGGATTAATGAAATGATCGTGGCCAGGGAAGTTCGAGTGATTGACGACGAAAAAAAGCAGGTTGGTGTTTTGCCCCTCGCTGAGGCTCTCAACCTCGCCAGGCAGAAAGGCCTGGACCTGGTGGAGGTGGCCCCGGAGGCCAAACCCCCGGTGTGTCGGATTATGGATTACGGGAAATTCTTGTACGAGCAGCACAAGAAAGCCCATGAAGCTAAAAAGCACCAGAAACAATCCCAGCTGAAGGAAATCAAGTTTCGACCGAAGATCAGCATCCACGATTATAATTTCAAGTTGAAGCACATCAAACGTTTTCTCGAGGAAGGTAACAAAGTGAAGATAACGGTAATGCTTCGAGGAAGAGAGAAGGCTCGACCGGAGCTCGCTCAGCAAATTCTGGACCGACTTTTGACCGACATCCAGGGCCATGGCCGCCAGGATGGAGAGACGAAGCATCATGATTGGGCTTTATCTCTGCTGATAGTGCCTACGGGAAAATCAGCGAAAACAGGAGGAGCCGATGCCAAAATTAAAGACACATCGCGGCGCCAGGAAGAGGTTCAAGGTAACCGCCAAGAAGAAAATTCTTCGGAATCGAGCCAATAAGAGCCATCTTCTCACTGGCAAGAGCCCCCGCCGGACTCGTCGCTTGAAAAAGAAAGCCCTGGTTTCCAAAGCCGAGCAAGCGACGGTAAAGAAAATGTTACCCTATGCTTTCTGATGAAAGGAGTCAGCTATGCCCCGTGTTAAACGTGGCCCTCGGAAGAAAGAGAGAAGGAAAAAAATATTAAAACTGGCCAAAGGGTACTGGGGGGCAAAGAGCCGGAACTATCGGACGGCCAAAGAGGCGGTCGAAAAATCCCTCCAGTATGCTTACCGCGACCGCCGGAACCGCAAACGTGATTTCAGACGGTTATGGATTATCAGGGTCAAAGCCGCGGCTGAAGCTCATGGGTTAAGCTATAGCCGGTTTATCCATGCTCTAAAAAAGCTGCGGGTTGAAATTGACCGCCGGATTCTGGCTGAGCTTGCGGTCAAGAACCCGGAGACGTTTGCCCGGGTCGTAGAGAAAGTGAAAGAGGCGGCGACCCGGTGAGATGAAAACCCTCCACGATGAAATTGAGGCCTGTCGCCAGGATTTCCTGGCGGCCCTGAATGAAATTAAAGACCGGGCTTCTCTCGAGGCCGTCCGAGCCCGTTTTCTCGGAAGAAAGAGAGGCCGGGTTACAGGTCTTTTCGAGGCGCTAAAAACCCTTCCGGCGACCGAGAAGCCGGCTGTTGGCCGGGAGCTTAACCTTCTGAAACAACAGATGGTTCAAGCTCTTGAAGAGCGAGAGAAGTCGCTCGAGTCAGAAAAGCCAAAAGCTCCAACTGGTCTTGATTTAACGCTTCCAGGCCGGAAAAGATACATCGGTTCGCCTCATCCGGTAATGACTTTTCTCGAAGAAATCGAGAAAATTTTCCTGGAAATGGGGTTTACGGTCGAGGAAGGACCTGAGATTGAGACTGATTATTATAATTTCGAAGCTCTCAATTTCCCGCCCCATCATCCGGCGCGAGACAGCTGGGATACCTTGTACATCAAGGGCGACCTGCTCCTGCGCACCCACACCTCGCCGGTTCAAGTGAGAGTGATGGAGAAACAGAAGCCGCCGATAAGGATCATCGTTCCCGGCCGAGTCTTCCGCCGCGAGGCCATTGACCCAACCCACCTTCCAATGTTTTACCAGGTTGAAGGGCTTGTGGTCGACGAAGGCGTAAGCCTGGCTCATCTCAAGGGGACCCTGGAATATTTTCTGAAGGCCCTTTTTGGCGATAAAACCCGGGTGAGGTTCAGGCCGAGTTTTTTCCCTTTTACCGAGCCCTCGGCCGAAGTAGACATTGAATGCACTGTTTGCCGGGGAGCCGAGCCTTCATGCTCGGTTTGCGGTGGGTCTGGATGGAAAGAGGTTTTGGGTGCCGGAATGGTTGACCCGCAGGTTTTGAAGAACGTCAATATAGACCCGGAGCGGTATTCTGGCTGGGCTTTCGGGATGGGAATCGAACGCACGGCCATGCTTCTTTACGGGATTACTGATATGCGGCTTTTCTACGAAAACGACCTTCGTTTTTTGCGCCAGTTCCGACGAAAATGAGAATAAGTTACGCTTGGCTCCAGGATTTTATCGAGCTTAAAATCACTCCGGCTGAGCTTGCCGAGGTCCTCAACCGGCTCGGGCTGATGGTCGAAAAGGTAGAAGAGGTGGAAGGGGATGTGGTGTTTGAAGTTGAAACCTATGCCAACCGTCCCGACACCCTGGGTCACCTTGGCATGGCCAGGGAGATAGCCGCGGCTCTCGGCGAGAAGCTGCGCCAGAAGCCCTGGCCGGTTAAGGAAATTCCGCTTCCCACCAAAAGCGTCGTTAACGTCGAAGTCCTTGACTCTCAACTGTGTCCCCGTTATTGCGGCGCCGTGGTGAAGGAGGTAAAGGTTGGCCCTTCGCCTTCCTGGTTACAACGACGGCTGGTTGCTGTCGGGCTGAGGCCGATTAACAACGTCGTGGATGTTACTAATTACGTCTTGATGGCTACCGGCCATCCTATCCATGCTTTTGATTTGCATCGCTTGGCGGGGCCAAGGATAGTTGTCCGTCGGGCAAAAAAAGGAGAGACCTTGCGCATCTTGGGCGGCCAGCTAATTGAGCTGAGCCCGGATAACCTGGTGATTGCCGACGAAGAAAAGCCAGTGGCCTTAGCCGGAATAATCGGCGGCGAGGATTCAGCTGTCACCGAGAGCACGACCGATGTTTTTATTGAAAGTGCCTGGTTTAACCCAGTTAGCGTGCGCCGGACGCGGCAGGAAAAAGGGCTGGACACGGATGCTTCCTACAGGTTTGAAAGAGGCGCCGACATTTCTTTCCCGCCGGAAGCAGCCTGCATGGCTGTTTCCCTCCTGGGGGAGTTCGGCGGCAAAGTTACCCAGGGGGTGGTCGATATTTATTCTGACCCGTTTAAGCCGAGGGAAGTGCGCTTGCGCCTCACCCGTATTCGGGAACTTCTGGGAGTGGAGGTCGACCCTGATTTTGTCCAATCGTTGTTTCAAGCGCTCGGGTTTGAAGGCCGCCGGCTGAACCAGTCGAGCTTCCTGTTCCAGGTACCGAGCTTCAGGGTTGATATCGAAAGGGAAGTCGACCTGGTCGAGGAAGTAGCACGTTTTTACGGATATGACCGCATTCCATCCATCATCCCGCCTCTAAAGGTAATCGAGAAAGCTCCCAACCGGCAGCAGGCCCAGGTAAAGAAGATCCGGGAGATTCTTTTTCACCAGGGGTTTGATGAGGTCTTGAATTTCAGTTTTTCGGATGCCCAAAAGGAATCGCTCTGGTCAACGGGCAAGCAAGCCATAGCTCTGAGTAACCCCCTTTCTTCCCGCAACGCCTTGCTCCGGACGTCCCTGATGGCCGGACTCCTGGAGACGGTCAGTCGGAATCAAAAGCGGGGGGCGGCGGGGGTGCATATTTTTGAAATCGGGAATATTTATTATTGGGAGAACGACAACCCGGTGGAAAAGCTTTTTCTCGGCCTGGCAACAACGGGCGAAGTCGGCTCACCCCACTGGAGCAGGCCGAGCGAGAGGACCGATTTTTTTCATCTCAAAGGAACCTGTGAACTGCTGCTGACGGAGCTGCGGTATGAGCCTTTCGCTTTCCGTCGAGCTGAACATCCCGTCTTTGAAAAAGATTATTGCCTGGCCCTCGAAACTAAGGGCGATGTCGTTGGTTACCTTGGAAAAGTTAAGCCGGAGATTCTCGCGGTTTTTGAAATCGAAGAAGAGGTCTGGGCGGCCGAGCTAAACCTGGCTTTGCTCCTGGGGAAACAACCCCGTCCGCTGAGTTATGTCCCTGTCAGTCGGTTTCCGGCCATCGTCCGGGATATATCATTCATTGTTTCCGACCAGATTCCTTTCGAGGAAATCCGGCATTCGCTCGATAGCCTCAACCTTCCCCACCTTGAATCCATCGAGCTTGTCGACCGTTTTACGAGCAGCCAGCTGGGAGAGGGCCAGGTAAGCCTGACGCTTCGCTTTACCTACCGGCATCCTGACCGGACTCTTCGGACAGAAGAGGCTGACCGGTTAGATAGCCGGATCATCACTCATTTGGGGTCGGCCTTTCAGGCGAGGTTAAGAGAAGGAGGGAAAAATTGACTTCAGAAATGGAAAGAATTACAATTCTCGAGGGGAAAATCGGGCAGATTATTGAATACATTAACCGGCTGACGAGTGAAAACGAGAAGTTGCGACAGCAGGTGAAGGAACTAAAGGCCGGGCTGAAGGATTATGATGAGCAGGCAAAAAAACTTGCCCGGCTGCAGGAAGAGCTGGAGAAATACCGGACGGAACGGGAGAACCTTAAAGAGAAAATCGAGGCCCTGATCATGCAAATCGACAAAATCGGCCTGTGATAGATAATGGATAAAATAATCGAAATCGAAATTTTTCGACAAAAATATAAAATTAGAGTCAAAGGAGATGAGGACGAAAGGTATGTCAGCCTCTTAACGGCGTATGTGGACCAGAAGATGCATGAGGTGGCGGTCAAATCTAAGTCAGCTGACCTTCTTAAAATTGCGGTCTTGACCGCCATGAATATTGCTGACGATTATTTCGTGACCAAGAGGCAACTGGATGAGGTTAATCATGTCCTTTCCCGCTTAGAGAGGGAAATTGGACAGGTTGAAACTCTGCTTAACGAACATGGAACAACTTAAAAATCTATCGATAAACCTGCTTAAAGGGTGCAAGAAAAAGAAAGATTGTCTGGTTATAGATTCAATCGGGTCGCGGCCGTTTTGCTTCGGCCGGGGCCACACTGTTCGCCCTTAACCTTAGCAGAGTTTTTGCCTCGTCCTCTTTCTCGCCTGTCTCCTTTGGCCTGAGAGGAGGTAAGAATCGTGAACTGGGGAGTGTTGTTCGGGGTTGGCGCCTTTATCCTTTGGTTGCTGACCGTCATCTTTTTAGTCACGAAGAAAAAAACGGGAGCCCGTTTTTTATTCGGGGCCAGGAAAGAGGCTGAGGAAACTATAGCCAAGGCCAAGCAAGAAGCGGCCTTGCTGGTCCAGAAAGCCGAAGAAGAAATTAAAGAGAAGCAACAAAATTTCGAGGCTGAGTTTGAACGCCAGACAAGAGAAAAACGCCGGAAAATTAACGAGCTCGAGAGACGTCTGCTGCATAAAGAGGAACAACTGGAGAGACGCCTCCAGAACCTCGAAAGACGGGAAAGAGATGTTTCCAGCCGGGAGAGGAGGCTGATTCAAAAGGAGAGGGAGTTAGAAAGTCAGGAAGAAAAGATTAATGCTTTAATTAAAAAGCAGCTGGAAGAGCTCGAAAGAATCTCCGGGATGACCCAGGAAGAAGCCAAGAGCGCCCTGCTCAAACGAATTGAAGACGAGGCCAAACTCGAAGCGGCGCAGCTTTTGCGGCGGTTGGAAGAGGAGACAAGAGAGAAAAGCAATGCCATAGCCAGGGAGATAATCAGCCAGGCTATTCAACGCTCGGCGGCTGAACATGTCGTCGAGACAACAGTCTCGGTGGTTGACCTCCCGTCAGAAGACATGAAAGGCCGGATTATCGGCCGGGAAGGGAGGAATATCCGGGCGCTGGAAATGGCTACAGGTGTAGACATAATCGTAGATGACACGCCTGAAGCCGTCATCCTCTCGAGCTTTGACCCGATCCGACGGGAGCTCGCCCGGATGGCCATTCAAAAATTGGTTATCGACGGCCGGATTCATCCCGCCAGAATCGAGGAAGTCATCGAGCAGGTCAAGGCTGAGCTGGAGGAAAAAATCAAGCAGGAAGGCGAGAACGTCGCCTTGGAGCTCAAAGTCCAGAACCTGCACCCGGAATTGATTAAACTTATAGGAAAACTAAAATATAGGACAAGCTACGGACAGAATGTGCTCCAGCATTCGAAGGAGGTAGCCTACCTGGCGGCGTTGATGGCCCGGGAGCTTGGCGCGGATGCGGAAGTAGCCCTCAGGGCCGGGTTGCTTCATGATATCGGGAAAGCCGTCGACCGGGAGGTTGAAGGAACCCATACCGAGCTCAGCGTTGAACTGGCCAAGAAATACGGCGAATCAACCGCGGTAGTCCAGGCGATTGCTTCCCACCATCGGGACATCGATTTTCCTTCGGTGGAAGCTGTCCTGGTGCAAGCGGCCGATACGCTCTCGGCAGCTCGGCCCGGAGCCAGGCGCGAGTTGCTGGAGACCTACATCCAGCGCCTGCAGAAACTCGAGGAGATTGCCAATTCCTTCGAGGGCGTGAATAAAAGCTTTGCTCTTCAGGCTGGAAGAGAAATAAGGATTATCGTCGAGAGCCAAAAGGTCTCCGATGACCGGGCCGTTCTGATTGCTAAGGAAATTGCCCGGAGAATAAAAGAAGAACTCGATTACCCCGGTCAGATCAAAGTAACTGTAATCAGGGAGACAAGGGCAGTTGAATATGCGCGCTAAGGCGAGACTTCTTTTCTTGGGAGACATCGTCGGCCGGCCGGGAAGAAGAATCCTCGCGGCCTACCTTCAGGGTTTGAAGAAAGACCTTTCCCCCGACATAATCATCGCTAACGCGGAGAACGCGGCCGGCGGAGTTGGCCTTACTCCTGAGGTCGCCCGAGAGCTTTTTTCGATGGTCGATGTCTTGACTTCCGGAAACCATATCTGGGATAAGAAAGAAGGGGTAGCTTTTTTGGAGCAAGAGCCGCGGGTCTTAAGACCGGCTAATTATCCGCCCGGGAGCCCGGGAAACAGCGAGTATTTGTTTTCCCTGGATGACGGCCTGAAAATCGCCGTCCTCAACCTCCAGGGCCGGGTTTTCATGGAACCGATAGATTGCCCTTTCCGGGTGGCTGACGAGGCCGTGAAAAGGCTGCGGGAGGCAACGCCAATCATTGTGGTGGATTTTCATGCTGAAGCTACCTCGGAGAAGCAGGCGTTGGGCTGGTATCTCGACGGCCGCGTCTCGGCTGTCGTCGGGACTCATACTCATGTGCCGACGGCTGACGAGCGCATCTTGCCGGCTGGCACTGCCTTCATTACTGACGTCGGGATGGTAGGGGCAAGGAATTCGGTTATCGGCATCAAGAAGGACCAGGCTTTAGCCCGGTTTCTTACCTCCCGGCCCCATCGCTTTGAGCCATCCAAGGATGGGGCTATTCTTTCAGCTCTTTATGTTGAAGTCGAGAGCCAGACTGGCCGGGCAGTTGAGGTCCGGCGTTTAATGTTGATTGACAGCGAAGCGAGAGATGATTAATTCGGACAGCCTGACTCTTCGCGACCGTATTTATACGGTCAGTGAACTAACCGAGATTATTCGTCTGGAACTGGAAAGCTCCTTTCCCCAATTGTGGGTTGAAGGCGAAGTCTCGAATTTCCGGCGTCATACTTCTGGTCATTTGTACTTTACCTTAAAAGACGAACGGGCCCAGCTGCGGGCGGTGATGTTTCGGTATGAAGCCAGACAGGTCACTTTTGAAATCAAAGACGGCCTTCAGGTCATCTGCCGAGGCCGGATAAGTGTTTATGAGCCCAGAGGAGAATATCAGCTTATTGTCGAAGTAATCGAGCCGAAGGGAAAAGGCGCGTTGCAGTTAGCTTTTGAGCAATTGAAAGAGAAACTGAAAGCTGAGGGTTTGTTCGACCCCGCCCATAAGAAGAAGTTGCCCCTTTTGCCAAAGAAAATCGGCATTGTCACTTCTCCCCGGGGGGCTGCCGTCGTCGATATCCTGCGGATCCTTGAAAGAAGGTTTGCCCGGCTTCATGTGGTTATTTATCCGGTTCGAGTCCAGGGAGAAGGAGCCGCTGAGGAAATTGTCGAAGGAATAGATTATCTCAGCCGACAACCCGACATTGATGTCATCATTGTCGGCCGGGGGGGCGGGTCGCTGGAAGACCTCTGGGCTTTTAACGAGGAGAAAGTGGCCAGGGCCATCTACCGTTCGCCCATTCCCATTATTTCCGCTGTCGGTCATGAAGTCGACTTTACGATTGCCGATTTTGTCGCCGACGTTCGAGCCTCTACCCCGTCAGCCGCGGCTGAATTGGTTATCGAAAAAGAGGCGGCTCTGGTGGAGAAGTTGCTGAGCCTGGAAGGGTCGCTAAAAAGGGCTATGGAGTTGTGCCTCGAGCGGCGGTCGAACGAGGTCCATCGGCTGGCAGAAAACCGCGTTTTCCAGAGCTTCCGGCTCTGGCTGCGGCAGCGAAGCCAGCTCGTCGACGACCTGGAAGAAAGAGCCAGGGAAGCTATTCGCCGCCATATCCGCCGGTTAACAGAAAATCGGCTCCGGGTAACGTTGCTCCTGGAAAAGATCCAAACGAGAATGAAGCAAAGCTTGCAAGAAAGAAAGGCGGTCTGGGAAAAGCTCGGGTCCCAGTTGCATGTCCTCAGCCCGCTAAATATACTGGAAAGAGGCTATACCCTTTGCTGGAGTGACGGCGACCGTCTTATCCAGTCAGTCGACGAGGTTAAGGAAAAAGACAGGGTGGTGGTTTCTTTCTGGCGGGGCGAATTCAAGTGCCGGGTGACGCAAGTCGACCGGCAAAAGCCTATCGAAGCCAGGGTTTTAAAGGAGAAAGCATGAACCCGATGAATTTTGAAAAAGCTTTAACCGAGCTGGAAAATATCGTTAGCCAGATGGAAAAAGGGGGTCTCTCCTTGAGTGAATCACTCGCGCTTTTCGAGAAGGGAATAAAGCTCGCTCGGTATCTGCGAGAGGAGCTCGAAAAGGCGGAGAAAAAGGTGGAAATCCTGCTCAAAGACGAGAAAGGAGAAATTAAACCGGCTCCCTTCAACCTGGAAGAAGTCAGTGCTCTCGGAGAGAAGGAAGAACCAGAAGAGGGGGGCGGAGAAGAGGTGCCTTTCTGATGACCCAGCCGGTCGAAACGCGCCTTCAACAGATGAAGGCGGCGGTCGAAGATTACATGGGAAAAATTCTGGGAAAGGAGGAATCGGCCCTTTTTGCCGCCATGCGCTACGCGGTTTTTTCCGAAGGCAAGCGCTTCCGACCGCTCCTTCTTCTCGCCTCAGGAGAAAGCTTCGGGGCCGAGCGCGACCTTCTTCTCCCGTTTGCTTCCGCCATTGAATTCATCCACAACTACTCGTTGATTCATGACGACCTGCCGTCGATGGATAATGACGATTTCCGGCGGGGCCGGCCTTCCTGTCACCGGGCGTTTGGAGAGGATGTTGCCCTGCTCGCGGGAGACGGGCTTTTGACCTTAGCTTTTGAAACAATGCTCCAGGCACCGGTGCCCGAAAACCTGACGGAAAGAAAGGTTCAGGCGATCTGGGAAATCAGCCGCCAAGCCGGGCCCAAAGGAATGATTGCCGGTCAGTTTATGGATATTAACCTTAAGCCAGAGATAATCAGCGAAGAAGAATTGGCCGAACTCATGCAAAAAAAAACCGGCGCTTTGATTACCGCATCGGTAAAGGTTGGTGCCCTTTTAGCCGCGGCTTCTGAAACGGACGTCGGGTTGATGGAAGAGTTCGGGAAACGGCTGGGTTTAGCCTTCCAGATCCGCGACGATATCCTCGACGTCGAACAGCCCGGAGAAAAAGCTTCTGACCGGCCTAATTATGTCCGTGTAGTTGGCCGGGAGCGAGCGAGAGAGAGGCTGAAAAAACTCGTCGCCGAGGCTCGCGGGATGCTCGAAGGGGCCAATCGGCTGACGGAAGAACTGAATTACTTAAGCTTAAAACTGCTTGACGTAGCTTAACATCATAAAATGGATAAACTACTGAACCGAATCAATTCGCCGGATGATTTAAAGCAACTCTCCCTGACCGACCTGGAGAAACTCTGTCAGGAGGTCAGGAACTTAATCCTGGAAGTCGTCAGCCGGAACGGCGGTCACTTGGCCTCAAACCTGGGGGCGGTCGAGCTTTCCGTAGCCCTCCATTATGTCTTCGACTCGCCGCGGGATAAAATCATCTGGGACGTGGGACATCAATGTTATACCCATAAAATCCTCACCGGCCGCCGCGACCGCTTCCCCACCCTCCGCCAGGACTTTGGCCTCCTCGGTTTCCCGAGCCGGGAGGAAAGCGAGCACGACATCTATAACACCGGCCATGCTTCAACGGCTCTTTCCGCCGCCCTTGGTCTGGCCATCGCCCGGGACCACCACGGCGGGGATTATCACGTGGTAGCGGTGGTGGGCGACGGCAGCCTAACCGGCGGTGTCGCCTGGGAGGCGTTGAATCAAATCGGTCATCTGCGCGAGAGGTTGATTGTCGTCCTCAATTTCAATGAAATGTCGATATCTCACAACGTGGGTGCCCTCTCTAAATATCTTTCTTATCTTGTTTCCGGGCAGCACTATCTGCGGATAAAAGACCAGGCGAAATCTTTCTTGAAGAACATCCCGGCCGTTGGCTGGCCGATGATCAAAGCCGGCCGGGCTGTGGAAGAGGTGATTAAAAAAACCTTTTTCCCCGGTCTGGTGTTTGAGGAACTCGGCATTCGCTACATCGGACCGGTTCAAGGCCACAGCCTCGGGTCGCTCATCGAAGTCTTCGAAGAAGCCAAGCAGTATGACGGACCGGTGCTTATCCATTGCGTGACCAAGAAGGGCCGTGGTTACGGCCCGGCTGCCAGCAACCCCGAGAAGTTCCACGGCGCGGCTCCTTTCGACCGTCTGACAGGCCAGCCGCTTAAGAAAAGCCCGATTCCGACTTATTCTGAAGTTTTCGGCCAGACTGTTTGCGAGTTAGCCCGGGCGGATGAAAAAGTCGTAGCTATAACCGCAGCCATGCCTGAAGGCACTGGCCTCAGCCAGTTTGCGGCTGAATTCCCCGAACGCTTTTATGATGTCGGGATTGCCGAACAGCATGCGGTCAATTTTGCCGCCGGCCTGGCTCTCGGAGGTCTCAGGCCGGTGGTGGCTATATATTCCACGTTTCTCCAGCGAGCTTATGACCAGGTTTATCACGACGTGTGTTTACAGGATTTGCCCGTTATTTTTGCTCTTGATAGGGCGGGCATTGTCTCGGATGATGGTCCTACCCATCAAGGGGTCAACGATATCGCCTACCTCCGGCATATGCCCAATATTATTCTCATGGCTCCCAAGGATGAGCAAGAACTAAAGACGATGCTCTGCTCAGCCTTCACTTATGGACATCCAGTGGCCATCCGTTTTCCGAAAGGACAGGGGGTTGGCGTGCCGCTGGCTTCTGGTCTTCCACCAATTCCCCTTGGAAAGAGTGAAATGCTGAAGCCGGGGAAAGACCTGTTTTTGGCCCTGGGGAGCATGGTTTATCCGGCTCTTCAAGCTGCCGACGAGCTGGAAAAGGAAGGGATATCCCTGGCTGTGGTGAATGCGAGGTTTATCAAGCCCCTTGATGAGGAGTTAATCCTGGAATTTGCTTCCGAAGGAAGGACAATTATTACAGCCGAAGAGGGGGTATTACCAGGCGGGTTCGGGAGTGCGGTCCGGGAGTTGCTCGACCGCCGCCAGAAGTTTGCCGTCCGGTTTCTGAGCTTGGGGTTACCCCTGGAGATATATCCCTTGGGCAAAGCTGAGACGATAAAGAGGCTTTATGGGCTTGATGTTGACGGGCTGGTAAGGCAAATCCGAAATTTTTATCTCCAGGGAGGCGGCGAAAATAAAAATAATTAATTATCAGGGCAATGGGGGGAAAGAGAGTGCGGGCTGACCTTCTTCTGGTCGAGAAAGGGCTGGCGGAGACGCGGGAAAAAGCCAGGGCTTTGATTATGGCTGGAGCCGTGAAAGCCGACGGGGTTAAAGTGGCCAAGCCAGGCCAGATGCTCGAAGCTACGGCGGCCATGACAGTGGCTCAACCCCTGCCGTATGTTAGCCGGGGAGGGCTTAAATTGGCTCCAGCTCTGGATGCTTTTCAGGTTGAGGTAAAAGACAGGATAACCGCGGACATCGGCTGCTCCACAGGAGGGTTCACCGATTGTCTTCTCCAGAGGGGAGCACGAAAAGTTTATGCCGTCGATGTTAACACCAATCAACTGGACGCCAAGCTCCGCTTTCACCCGAAGGTTATCACGCTTGAGAAAAACGCCCGCTACTTGACGCGCGAAGATTTTCTCGAGATTCCGCAGCTCATCGTCATGGATGTTTCTTTTATTTCTGTCCTGAAAATTTTGCCGGCTCTAAAAGAGGTCTCACCGGAAGCCGACCTCGTGGTCCTTCTGAAACCCCAGTTTGAAGCCGAGAGGGGGCGGGTGGGAAAAAAGGGCGTGATTCGAGAGCCCTCGAAGCAA
Organism: Candidatus Aminicenantota bacterium; assembly: GCA_037441905.1. Lineage (GTDB taxonomy): Bacteria > Acidobacteriota > Aminicenantia > Aminicenantales > CALLJL01 > CALLJL01. The sequence continues at coordinate 17,642 of JBBIRF010000014.1, read as the reverse complement.
GTCGCCATCCTGACAAAAGTTCTTGCCAGAGCCCAGGAAATAGGCTTTTTTGTCCGCGGGCTTTTTCCGAGTCCTGTCCGTGGCCAGAAAGGTAACCAGGAATTCTTTGTCTACTGGAGTCAAAAGGGCTTGCCCTTGACGCTTCCTGAATTAGCCGCTATCGTAGCGGAGGTCGTTTATGGAAAGAAAAATTGAGCGTGCCGGCGTGGTGATTAAACCCCATGCGCCCCGGGTCGAGCAGGTGCTTGGGGAGCTGAAAACCTGGTTAGAGGAAAGAGGGATTGTGTGCGTCCTGGAAGAGGCCGCGGCCAACAAACTGAACGCTGGGCCTGGAGTGCCGCGCGAGGCCTTGCCCGGCTGTGTCGATTTAGTAATCGTCCTGGGTGGCGACGGGACGCTTCTGAGCATCGCTCATGTGGCCGCCCTGGCCGGCGTGCCGGTAGTTGGGGTTAACATGGGCCGGCTGGGATTCTTGACCGAAGTCCCGGTAGAGGAAATGTGGTTAACCCTGGAGGCTTTTCTGGGCGGCCGCGAGGATATCATCAGCCGGCGCTGGCTGCTCGAGACAAAGTATCATGATAAACTCTTTTACTGTTTGAATGACGTGGTAATAAATAAGGGCGCTGTAGCCAGGATGATTCAGATGACCCTGGAGGTTGACGGCAAAAAGGTGGCCACGCTCAAAGCCGACGGGTTGATCATCTCCACTCCCACCGGGTCGACAGCCTATTCCCTTTCGGCCGGCGGCCCCATCATTCAACCTTATATCCCGGCGATCATCCTCGCTCCCATCTGCCCTCATACCCTCACCTTCAGACCGATGGTAATCTCTTCGGATTCTGAGGTAAAAGTCCAGCTACTCACCGGCGGCGAGGAGGTTTATCTTTCGCTGGACGGCCAGCGGGGGATTCTGTTAATGAAGGGCGACGTGGTCGCGGCCCGGAGGGCATCGGTGGAGTTGCAGCTTGTGTCTTCGCCCCGACGGAACTTTTTCGACCTTCTCCAGGATAAACTGGGTTGGGGGACCCCGCCTTATCCTGAAACCTGAACCTCCGCGAGCTCTTATAAAAAAAGAGCAAGAAATCCAGTTTGTTTAATCCCTAATTATAAGCGACAGGGTTTTTTGGCTCCAGTCGGGCGCCGGGTTTATTTTAGCTTTTCTTCTCGGGCAAACTGGCGGTAGGGCGAAAGATAGGCAAGGATGATTTCATCATCCGCGGTTAGCTTGTTGGCTACTATCCGGCAGAGCAATTCGGCCAACCCGGGGCCGAGCATAAAACCCTGGCCGCACATCCCCACAGCCAGGAGGAAGCCTTCCGCTTCTTTTGCCCAGCCGACAATCGGAAACCCATCCGGCGTCATCGGATACAGCCCTCGCCATGTTCTTCTCACGCGAATATTCTTAAGCCTGGGCATTAGCTCGATCATTCGTCGGGAGACCATCGGCAAAAAAACCGAGGTCTCTCTTTCGTCAAACCCCCAGATGCTTGGTTGAGGAGTGATGCAGAAAATTACCTGTCCTGTTGCGTGCTGATAGAAGTAATAGTTGGCTGACCTGGCAACCGGCCTGATGTCGACGACCATAGGCTCAAAAAACCTTTTGACTGGTTCGGTAACAGCCGCCTCATGGGAGTCCGGTTTTACCGGGACCTCAACATTAACCAGCCTGGCAACCTCAGCCGCCCACGCACCGGCGGCGTTGATTACGACTTCAGTTCCGTAAGTTTGTTTGTTCGTGGTGACGGCTTTGATTTTGCCCCCGGCAGTTATTATCCCGGTAACCTCTTCTTTAAAACGAAACTCGGCCGACGCTCTTCGAGCCTGACGATAAAAAGATTCAACGGCCAGGAGCGGCGAGGCATGCCCGTCATCAGGAGAGAACGTCCCCCCGCGGAGTCCATGGGGGTTAAGGTCAGGGAGGAGCTTTCTTAATTCTCCGGCTTCAACCCATTCAATCCTCAGACCATGGCTTTTCTGGAGCGGGAGGACTTCCTTCAAGATTCTTTCTTCTTCCTCCCCGTAGGCGACAAAACAATAGCCTCCTTTGTACCATTCGATTTCGTCCCCATAAGTTTCTTTCCAGGTAGAAAAAATTTCCAGGCTGCGGCGGCAGAGTTTAATCTTGGCCGGGTCGGAATGAGTTGCTCGGAGCCCGCCAATAGCTCTTTTATTCGAGCTTTGGCCCGGACTCGGATTTCGGTCGAGGACAAGGACTTTGAAGCCTGCCTGGGCTAAAAAAAGGGCGGTCGGCGTGCCAACTGACCCGGCGCCGATGATGATAACGTCGTAGTTCGCCCGGCTCATTTTAGGCCCTCCTCTTCGTTGGTTACTCCGGCGAACAGCGATAACGGCACTTCGATAAAAAGCGGTCTCTTTGGCTGGTCAACGATTTCGTCCTCGGGAACTCCCTCTTCGCGAAAAAGCCGATGGATTAATGGAGTGCAGGTTTTGGCACCGCACGGCCCCATTCCTGCCCTGGTAATCGTTTTGATTTCGTTGATGTCGCGAACACCTTCCCGGATTAACTGACGAATTTCGCCGGCTGTAACCCTTTCGCAGCGGCAAACGATGGCCTCGTCGGCTGTCCGGGCTACATACTGGCCTTCCACCGGCGCCTCTACCTCTGGCTGGATTTTAAGGCCGCTTACCTTCTTGGCAATTTCTTTCGGCACCTGAACTTTCACCAGGATAGTGCGGTCATTCCCTTTAATCGATTTCACCGCCTGCACCCTGGCCCTTGCCAGCGGTCGGCCCTCGACGTCAACTACAGTAACCTCATCATCAGGGTTAATTATCTCCCGGAGGAGTTCGAAAGGCAGCGTAACCTCGGGAAAATCAGGGTTCCGGCGATAATCCACCAGGGTGATGGCCAGCCCGGGGCAGAAGACGACGCACCGCTCGCAACCAGTACAACCTTTCCCCTCTTTTTCTTCAAAATAAACCGGAAGTTTGCGAATATCTTTGGTGTCGACTTCGATTAATTTCCTTGGGCAGACTGTCGCGCACGGGTCGCAAGGAATCTCCTGCAGGCAGTGGATGACCGGGAAGACATCCTTTTCCTTAGCCGGAAAAAATTCGGAATAAACTTTTCCTGGCTTGGATTTAAGGATGTTGGCTGTGTCGTACCAGGTGCGGGGTATTTCTCCATCGAAGACACCAAGGTCGCGGGCTATTTCGAGACCCCGGATTTTGCCCGAAAAGATGGCGGCCGAGGCTTCGGCTATTTCCTCGGCGTCGCCGGCCGCATAAGCTCGAAGCCCGAACTCTTTGGCCTTGAGGTAAAATTCATTCACCGGGTCAAGCCCGACCGCAATTAAAACAGTGTCGCAGGCAAAGGTCTTTTCCGTCCCCTTTACCGGCCGAAAATTTTCATCCACCCTGGCTACGGTAACTGATTCCACGCTCTCCTGGCCGTTAGCGCTGATGACCGTGTGCGAAGTCAAGATGGGAACGCCAAGCCGGGCCAACTTATCCTTGTGGACTTTATAACCGCCGCACTCCGGCATCACTTCGACCAGGCCGACTACTTTTATTCCCGCTTGCAGGGCGTGATAGCCAGCGATGAGGCCGACGTTGCCGCCGCCGACAATAAAAAGCTTCTCCGTCGGCCGAACCAGGTCGCGGTTGACGAGAGTCTGGAAAGCGCCGGCGCCGTAAACACCAGGCAGGGTATTCCCGGGGAAAGACAGGGATTTTTCCCTGGCTCCAGCGGCTACCAGCAGGGTCTGAGGCTTGACCAAAACATATTCTTTTCCTTCTTTGAGGATGCCTACCTTGTGGTCGCTGAAAACCGCCAGGGCGGTGCTCTGAACCCAGGTTGTGATAGAAGGGAACTGTTTTACTTCCTTTTCCAGCTTCGTGGCGATGTCAACCCCTCTTGTTCCCGCGAAGACTGCTTCGACCGAGCCAAAAAACCGGTGGGTCTGGAGAACAAGTTTGCCACCCAACCGATGTTTATCATCCACCAGAAGGCAGTCGACTCCCAGTTTGCCTAACTCGATGGCCGCGGAAAGACCGGCCGGACCGCCGCCGATGATCAAGACGGAAACGCTGATTTCTTTAATTGGGTTGAAAACAATTCTTGCCGCCGGGTCAACAGGCGGCAACTCTGGCAGCCCCTCGAGCGGCTTGATTTTCATGCCTGGTTTGATTAATTCCATGCAGGCTTTGACCGGGAAGCCATCGACCAGGACTAAACACTGGGCACATTGCCCGTTGGCGCAAAAAATCCCCTGGGGAGCTCTATCTTTCTGGTGGTAGCTGAAAATCCGGACGCCGTTGGCAAAAAGAGCCGAGGCGATGGTCTCGCCCTCTCTGGCGGTCATCTCCTGTTCGTTCCAGTAGAAACGGAAAAGCGGCTTTTCTTTAATGGCCAGGATGGGATGTTTATAAAGACGATTATCGACCAAAGGAAACTCCTTTAGGGAAGGTATAAAAGAGTCGCTGATGATTTTCCATAAAAAACATCGAAATTAAATATTATATTTCAGCCCAAATTAAAGGTCTCATTATAACACATCGCGTTCGGCAATAAACATCGCTCCCCTCGGCGGACTTTGCTAAAACTGCTTTAAACTTCTTTGGCTAAGGGTATTTACCGTTAAAAGAAAAGGATAATTGCTTAATCCCGCCTCCATTATTTCTCCATGTATAGGGCTGTGTTCGGTTGACTTTTAAGGGTGCCGCCGGTATGATGGAGATTCCTCCTATGAACAAGAAAATTCATGTGGGTCTGGTGACGCCCGAGCTTTCACCGCTCGTCCGGTCCGGAGAACTAGCCGACGTCGCCGCCTCTCTTCCCCGGTACTTAGTCCAGGAAGGGGTGGAGGTGGCGGTCTTCATCCCTCGCTACCGCCGGCCAGAAATTGATTCATTGCCGATGGAAGTAGTAATTCCAGAGCTTTTAGTCCCTCTCGGGGCCGAAAGAGTCAGGGCCCAAGTGTTAAAGACCGAAGTGGGAAGGGTTCCCCTTTATTTAATCGACAGCCCTCGTTTTTTTTACCGGCCTGAAGTCTACGGACCGGCGACTTCTGGCTATCTCGATAACGACGCCCGGTTTATCTTTTTCAACCGGGCTGTTCTGGAATTCTTGGCTCGCAGCAAGAAAGAATTTGACGTAATTCATTGTCATAACTGGCCGACGGCTCTGGTGCCTGTTTTTCTCCGAACTAATTACCAGGATGTCCCCCACCTGAAAGATGTGGCCACGGTTTTCACCGTCCACAATGCCGCCTATCAGGGTGAGTTTCCGGCAGAAAGCCTCGCTCTTACCGGTCTTAACTGGGATTACTTTACTCCCCAAAGGCTGGCGCTAAACGGCCGGTTTAATTTCCTCAAGGCAGGGCTAGTTTTTGCCGACATCATCAACACGGTGAGTTCAACCTATAAACAAGAGATTCAGAAAAAGGCCGCCGGGGATGAGCTCGGGGAGATTCTCCGAAGAATAAGCAATCGTTTTTTCAGCATTCGCAGCGGCATTGATTATGATACCTGGGACCCGGGAAAAGATAGACTCATTACCGCTACCTATACGGCGGACGACCCATCGGGGAAAAAGGTCTGCAAAGAAAGCCTGATTCGGGAAACCGGGCTGAATATTCAGGCGCAAACGCCTCTTATCGGTCTAGTGTCTTATTTTTCTCCGTTAAAAGGGATTGACCTGTTGCTGGAGAGCCTGGAAGCGATTCTTCGGCTTGACGTTGGTTTAATAATTTGTGGGCAGGGAGACGAGGCCCTGGTTATGAATTTAATGGCGGTGAGCCAGCGTTATCCAGGCCGCTTGGTCGTCAAGACCGAAACGACCGAGGCCTTGATGCACCAGGTTTTTGCTGGATGCGATTTGACCCTGATTCCCTCCCGTGAAGAACCGTGCGGGTTAAACCAGTTCTACGCTTTTCGCTACGGGACTGTCCCTGTCGCCAGGGCCGTTGGCGGGCTGAAGGAGACTATTGTTCCTTATAATTTCGCCACCGGCGAGGGCAACGGGTTTCTTTTCTCTTCGCCTACCCCGCGCGGTCTTCTGATGGCTTTGCGCCGGGCTCTCACCTGCTACCGCCAGCCTGAACTCTGGAACAACCTGGTCCATTCGGTGATGCGACAGGATTTTTCCTGGGAAAAACCAGGAAAACAATACATCCAGCTTTATCTCCGGGCCATTGAATTACGAAAAGGAGGACAAGGAAGATGACATCCATAGCCAACGTGTCCGATAGTACCTTTGAGAAAGAAGTTCTCCAGTCAGAGCTGCCAGTCCTGGTTGATTTTTGGGCTCCCTGGTGTGCCCCCTGTCAAATCATGATGCCGGTAATTGACGAGGTTGCCCAGAGCTTCGGAGACAGGATTAAAGTAGCCAAGGTTAATGTCGACGAAAACCCGGCGACGCCGCAAAAATACGGCGTCAGAGGGATTCCGACTCTAATTTTTTTCAGTCAGGGAAGAGTCGAAGAAACCTTGGTCGGGGTTCAGCCGAAGGAAAAAATTATTGAAATAATTAATAAACTGATATGAGGGGACCTTACGACGTAATCATAATCGGCGCCGGTCCGGCGGGTCTGGCGGCGGCGATTTATACCGGGAGGGCCAGGCTGAAGACTCTGGTCCTGGAAAAAGGT
>JBBIRF010000014.1:0-11021 GCA_037441905.1 Candidatus Aminicenantota bacterium | reverse complement strand
CGGGCGGCCAGATTCTGCTTACCGACTGGATTGAGAATTACCCCGGGTTTCCTGACGGGATAGCTCCTTTCACCCTGATGGAAAACTTTAAGAAGCAGGCTCTGCGGTTTGGCGCCGTGGTGGAAAACGACGAGGTGCGCGGCCTGAAAAAAGACGAGGGAGGCTGGGTAGTCCAGGGTTTGCGCGATAGTTACTTGACCAAAGCCGTTATCGTGGCCACGGGTTCCACTTACCGCCGCCTCCAGGTGGCTTCGGAGGAGAGGCTAATCGGCCGGGGCGTTTCTTATTGTGCTACTTGTGATGGCGCCTTTTTCCGGGAAAAAGTGGTCGCGGTTATCGGCGGCGGCGATAATGCTCTCACCGAGGCTCTTTTCCTGACCAAGTTTTGTCGGCTGGTTTATCTCATTCATCGCCGGGATGAGTTCCGGGCGATTAGAATTCTGCAAGAAAGGGTTATGGCTAACGAGAAAATCAAGATAATCTGGAGTTCAGTCGTCGAAGAGATTAAGGGCGAAGATAAGGTAGAAGGGTTAACGCTGAAAAACGTCGTTACCGGGGAGAACTCGGAGTTAGAAGTCGACGGCGTTTTCGTTTCCATAGGCATGGACCCACAAGCAGAATTCTTGCGAGGCTTGGTTGAGATGAACGAATGGGGGCAGATAAAAGTTAATTCTAACATGGCGACTTCCCAGCCAGGCGTGTTTGCCGCTGGTGATGTAGTGGATGCCTGCCCCCGCCAGGTAGCTACGGCCGTCGGCACCGGAGTGGCGGCTGCCCTGGCGGTCGATGAATACCTCCGTTCTCTTGGGTAGCTTTTATTAATTTCGGGCTGAGTTTTGGGGGACCAGTCTAAGGCGAACAGTCTCGCCTATCTTTATTTGCTTCCTCGCTAAAACCTAACCAGAATTAACCCCACTTCGAAGAAACAAGTTTTTTGGCCCAATCAAAAAATCTAACTGAGGATAGAATAAGGCCGCCTTATTATATTATCGATTCCTGAGAATTTTGTGTCCCGGAAGGCTTTAGCTTAATTGTTATTCACCCTTATGCTTCTTCTCCCGCTCTTCAACCACCGCCCGAAGGCGCTTTATCTCCTTATGCATTTCTTCCAGGCGGCTCAAAAGGACGCAAACTTTCCGCCACTGCCTGATATCCACGGCAGGAATCCCGGCCATAAAGGAGTCGGAAGGGATGTCTTTCATCACGCCAGATTTGGCGGCAATCAACACCCGATCGCCGATTTCGACGTGGTCGGAGATACCAACCTGTCCGCCCATGATTACCTTCTGGCCAACCTTGCTGCTGCCGGCAATCCCCACCTGGCCGGCTAAAATCGAGTGAGGCCCGATCTCGACGTTATGAGCCACTTGCACCAGGTTATCGATTTTTGTCCCCCGGCCGATCCTGGTTTCTCCCAGCGCAGCCCGGTCGATGGTCGTATTGGCGCCGATTTCGACGTCGTCCTCGATGACGACGCGGCCCAATTGAGGAATCTTCCGGTGCTCTCCCTCGTCAGTTTGAACGTAGCCAAACCCATCCGCTCCGATGACAGCGCCGTTGTGGATGATAACCCGGTTGCCCACCCGGGTTCTTTCCCGAATCGAGACGTGGGCATGGATTTCGCAGTCTTCGCCGATGGTTACTTCAGGATAAATGACCACTAATGGATGAATAATCGTCCTGGCTCCGATAACCACGTTCTCACCGATAACACAGCCGGCTGAAATGGTAACATCCTCACCCAGAGAGGCGGTGGGAGAGATATAAGCCCTCGGGTCGATTCCCGGTCGAGGTCTGGTCGCCGGATGCAACAGCTCGGCCGCCTGGACAAAGCTCAGCTGAGGATTGGCTGAGCGAATGACATTCTTCCCTTCGGCCGGAACGTCATGCGCCAGGATTAAAGCCGAGGCTTTTGACTGACTGAGGAGCGGGCGAAAACGAGGATGGCTGAGGAACGAAAGGTCACCCTCGGCCGCCGTATCCAGACTGGCCACCCCCTGAATTTCAACTTCGCCGTCTCCCTCGTAGGGACAATTTAACCGGGCAGCCAGTTCCTTTAGCTTCATTTTATGCCTGTTTTAATTGCGGGCGGATTCTTGCCCGGTATCTTTCGTTAAGCACCGCGGCCACTTCCGCACCCCAGAGAAGAAAAATCAGAGAAAAGGAAATCCACAGAAGAAAGAAAATGATCGAGGCCAGCGTCCCCTGAAGGAGCTTGGATAAGACGATGCCGATAGCTGAGAAATGGACGACGTAGAAGGCAAAGACCCGTTTGAAAGCTTCCCAGAAACAAGCTGTGATAGCCGCGGCAATTGCCGCCGGAATAGTATGAACCTTAATCTCAGGAATAAACTTGTAAATCGAAAAAAGCACCAGGAAAGTAAGGATAAACGGGATAAGATACTGGATGAGGAAGTTATCCACCACCGCAATCCAGCGAGGGTTGATGTGATTCGCCACGAACTGTGAGGTTCCGACCAAGCGGTGCAGGGCCGTCCAGACAGCCGTAATGGCGAGGGAAATCAGCAGAATAATCCCAAGGGTAAACATGATGATGTATTCCATCAGCCGGTTGTAGAAAAAAGATTTCTGGTAGTTGGCTCTGAAAATAAGGTTGACCGCGGCGATAAGGTTGGAAAAAAGAAAGCTGGCGGCGACGAATGAACCGCCCAGCCCGATCCAGCCCAAACTGCCGATATTCTGGGAGACGGCCGCCAGTTTCTTAAAAAAAGTCGGGTCGAGGTGGGCGAAGAATTCGTCAGAAAAAAGGTTCAGGCTGCGGATGGCCAGTTCAGATGTCCCCAGGATTTTGGCGCTGAGAAAAACAAACAGAGCGGCTAAGGGAACGCTACAGAGAAAGGCAAAATAAGAAATAACTATGGCATAAGTCCAGCATTTATCCTGGTTAAACCTGGAGATAGAGGTTTTAAGGACGTACCAGACGCCAACTAATCGGTCCTTCACCTCGGCCGGCTCTGCTTTTCCTGAAGCCTTCTGGGCCTCAGATGTATTTGCCCCATTGAACCATCAAGATGATGATGGTAATTAGCAGGGCATAAATCACCAGTGTCTCGATCAGAACAAGGCCGAATATCAGCAAGAAACGGATATGGGGAGCAGAAGCGGGGTTGCGGGAAATGCCTTCGCAGGCGCTCGAAATCGCCTTTGCCTGACAGAACGCGCCCGCGGCCGCCGCCAGGGTGATAATAGCTCCGCCGACAATGACTGAAAGACGAAAGATGGAAGCCTTAACCGGGTCAAGGCCATTTTCGGCCGCCAGAACTTCAGCCGAAGCAATGAAGAGGATAAAAAACAGGAAAATCCAAAAACGCGAAAACTTCATAAGCTCACTCCTTTCCGTGGGCTTCTTCTTCATGCGTCACCGCTCCTGCTAAGTAAATGCAGGTAAGCAGGACAAAAACAAACGCCTGAATCGTGGCCGTAAAGATAGAAATAGCCATAAAAGGCAGGGGGAGGACAAAGGGAATGATGGAGGCGATGACCACAATCAAGAGCTCTTCGGCAAAGATGTTCCCGATAAGACGAATGCTCAGGGAAATCGGCCGGGAGAAATGGCTGATAATTTCGATCGGCAGCAAGAGAGGGGCAAGAAGAGGAATCGGGCCGGTAAAATGCTTGAGATACTTGATGACTCCCTGGGCGCGCATTCCCTGCCAATGGTAGTAGATAAAAACCGTGAGGGCGCAGGCTGCCGTAACGTTTAGCTTGCTGGTGGGCGACATCAGGCCAGGAATAAGACCGAGGAGGTTAGAAGTGAGGATAAAAAGGCCGATTGTGCCCACGAGCGGCAGATATTTTTTCCCTTCGGGACCTATGATATCAACCAGCAAGCCCTCGAAAAACTCGATTATCGCCTCGAGCAAATTTTGTTTTCCCGTCGGGATGACGTCCAAACGATGGGCGGCCAGGCCGAAAAAAATAACTAAAATTAGAAAAACAAGGAAACTCATTAAGACATAATCAGGGATGGCTGTCTGCGGGTCTATTTTTCGGCCAAAAAGGGCAAAGAAAGAGGCTATCGCCGGGCCCAGGACCCGGTTGGTCAGAGTGACGAGAAAAAGGCTGTGTTCTAAGCCTTCCATGATTTCATCCGGCTAAGAGCCAAAACAGCTTCTCCTAAGAAAACCAGAACCACGGCTGAGAATCCGGCCAAAAAAGCCAGCGCCCGGCGCGAAAAGGTATAAATTATAAATAAAAAAACCAGGCCAATCAACCCTACCCGGAGAAGATGGAAACCAAGCCAGAAAATAACAGGCTGCCTGACTGGAGACAGGAACCGGCCGACGGCTTTCTTGACCCAGATAAACCAGATGGCCGAGGCGATTCCGCCGGCCAAACAAAGAAGGCCTGAGGTAAAATCAAAAATCAGGGCAGCCGGGAGGGCAAGGATAAAGGCCACGACAACGATTTCCCGGGGGATTCTGGCCAAGATTCGGGCTTCGAGCTTGGGTAAACTCGCAGGTTGCGCTGGGTCCAATTGTTTATCTCCTCCTGGTTTCGGGAGCGTCTTCGGGCTCCCACTTTATAACTCTTTAATTTTCCTCTCCCTTCTCGCCTTCTTTTTGGTATTTTCGCAAACCGCGGAAAAGGCTCAGGAGGCCGGAGGCGACGCCAAAAAGAGTGAAGGTTAAAAGAAGCCATGGCTGGGTCTGGAAAAGCTTGTCCAGATAAAAACCCATGAAAAGGCCGACAATAATTGAAGATGGCAGAGTAAGAGCTAAGGAGCTCAGCTCTGCCCACCGCCGAAACGGAATTTTCCGGGCCACCAAAGCCTTTTCCTTCTAAAATTATCTTGAGCCAAACCAGTGATAATCCTTGTTTTGAAGATATTATCATCCAAGTCCTGGCTAAAGACAAGCTCTGCCGTTTTTCGGGCTAGCCTCCTCTCTAAGAATCAATAACAATCAATAAGAACCAATAACAAAAAACCAAGAACAATGATGGCGGGAAAAGTTTATCTCGCACGGACAAAATTCAAAAAGGGGTTGCATTCTGGCGCCGCTCCGGGAATAAACGCCCTATCCCTCTCCCGGAGTCGATGTCTTATTCATCCTTCGAAAAATAACTGAGACCTTTATCCTGAGGAATATCCTGAACCAGGGTCTTTGCTAAAATAGATTAAAATAAAGATTATGTGGAGTGGGGTTATTCAGTAAAACTCTTCCTGGTAAAACTTGAAAATTATTTTGCTTTTTTCGCCTATCCTAAGATATATAATCAAGGGCAGGCATTATGACCTTAAGTTACCAAACCCCCGATAGGCTGGAAGAGGTTAGAACTTTCTGGGAAGGTGCAGCCCGGAGGGTGAAAGCTTATCATGAAGCCCCTTCGACGCAAGTTTATTTTGAGCAGGAAAAAAATCTCGTTCAAGAATTTTTCGCGCCCCTAAAAGAACTGCTGTTTCTTAAAACCGACCTGTGGAATGAAGCCAAGAATACCCGGCTGCTGTGGTGGGTCCAAAGTATGGGGAGCCGGGCGGTTGGGATTGATATTTCTCAAGGGGTGTTTAAAGAAATCAAAGAGAAATGGCCAGAAGAGGCTAACGCCACCTGGCTGGTGATGGCTGATGTCAGAGAGTTACCCTTTCTTGATGATAGTTTTTCGGGTATTTATTCAATGGGCACGGTCGAACATTTTCGCGAGACTGAGCTGGCTCTCTCAGAGATTTATCGAGTTCTGAGACCCAGGGGGAAGGCTATTATCGGCGTGCCCAACAAACATGACCTTTTTCTCCGGCCATTGCAAGTGTTTATTCTGAGGAGACTTGGTTTATATGCCTTTGGTCAGGAAAAGTCTTTTTCGCGCATTCAACTGAGGTCAATGCTCGAGAAGACCGGGTTTAAAATTGTGGCCGAGCGGTCGCTGCTTTTCATGCCCGGCGTGCTTCGCATAGCCGACCTTTACTGCTACCACCATGCGCCTTTTCTTCTCCCGTTGACGAAGCTTATGCTCAAACCATTCGACTTCCTTTATAATAGATTCGCTTTTTTCCGAAAGAGGGGCTACTTGCTGGCGATGGTAGTTGAAAAATGACCACCCTTGCGCCCCTTTTTTACCGCTTTCTGAGCAGAGTTCTCTTGAATGACCGTGATTATGCAGCCGCCCTGGCGGCCAGGTATGGCGGCCTCTCTCTCCTCGGCCGAGAAAGCTTCAATCAGCTCTGCCGGTGGCTTAGGCTGCCGCTGGCTTTTTCTTTAACAACCGTGGGGATAGAAACCAACAATACATGCAACCTCGTCTGCCGCCACTGTCCTGTTCCCCGGGAGATGAAACGGCCAAGAGGCTTGATGTCGCTCGAGTTTTTTCGCCAGATTTTAGAAATAAACCCGGGAATAAAAAGAATATATCTGACGGATTGGGGCGAGCCTTTGCTCCATCCCGGAATCGAGCAGATGGTGGCCATGGCGCATTCCCGGAATATTCACGTTTCTTTAACGACCAACGCTACGCTTCTCGACCGCAAGATGAGCCTCGAACTTTTAAGAGCCGGTCTCGACTTGCTCAAAGTTTCCGTAGATGGCGGACCAGAAATTTATGAGAGGATTCGTGGCTTTCCTTATCCGAAAGTTAAAGAGAACATATCAGGCTTTCTTCGGCTGCGGGAAGAAAGGCAGGCGAAGACGTGGGTGGAAGTTTCGATGGTGATTTATGAAGAAACCGTTGAGGAAGTAACTTCCCTGGTAAAAGAATGGGGTAGCCTGGTGGATGCGGTCAACCTTCAGCCGAAGTTTTTTACCCTGACCAGAAAGAAAAAGAAGGCTTGCCGTGACCTCTGGCGAATCCTGGTTGTTCTCTGGGATGGCCGGGTTACGCCCTGTTGTGCTGATTATAACGGCGAGCTTATTCTGGGGCAGGCGCAAGAGACGCCGCTCGCATGTATTTTTAACGGCCCGGCGATGCGAAAATTACGCCGGGAGCATCTTCAAAGGAGATGGTCGGGGCTATGCAGCCGGTGCATTTTATACGAGGCCGACTATCATCTGTCCAGAAAGGCGGCTTTAAGGGCTAAAACCCGGCTGAGGTCGGGGTAAGTTTTTCTCTCCGGCTTCTCGATATTAGGTAGAGGAAGAAAATTTTTAAGTGGAGAGAATAAGGCATCGGGTCTGCCTGTGAATAAAGACTTCTCATCCTTTCCATGATATGCTATTTTTCTGAGGGGAAGAGATAAGCCTTGTTCAAAGCTAAAGTTTTCTCTGTTTGGCCGGCGCTGTTTCTTTTCTTTTTTCTTCCGGGCAAGGCCCAGGTTCGTTGGTGGCTCGCCGCCGACAGGGCTTCTGGCGTTTCTTTTCTTGCGCCTTACCTGGCTAATTCCTGCCAGGAGGGCTTTTTCGCTCTCCAGCCGGGTTCATTTTGCCTCTCTGGTCTCAGTCCGGTTGAAAATTATTCGCCTTTAAATTCCTATCCCTCCCCCGCCACGTCCGCCGAGGCCGAAAACGAGGTTCAGGAAACATCCCAAGAAGAAGGCTGGCCTAAGATTATGGCCCAGCGGTATGAGAGAGAAAAAGAAAGGATATTTGCCAGCGGCGAGGTGGAAGTCAGGTATAAGCAGCTGAGGTTGTTTGCTGACCGGGTGGAAATAAACACGACCACCCGGGATGTATTGGCGGAAGGCAACGTCGTCCTTCAGCTCCCGGAGGAAACAATTTCAGCTTCCAGATTAATCCTGAACCTCGACACGCTTCAGGGCAAGTTAGAGGAAGTTGTGGGGATGATTCAACCGACTATTTTTTATCAGGCTGCTGCGGTGGAGCGTCGATCCGACGCGGTGTACCGGTTTAGCCGTCCGAGCCTGACCACCTGCACTCAACCGACGCCCCGCTGGCGCTTTTCTTGCCAGCAAGCGAACTTTAAGAAAGACGATTACATCGAGATGCGGAACGCCGTTTTTGCGGTCAAGAACCTGCCAGTGTTTTACCTTCCTTATTTTCGTTATCCTCTCAACAGAGAGCGTTCGACCGGGTTTCTCATGCCCCAGGTCGGTTATAACGGTGTTAAGGGGTTTACTTTTACAGAAAGTTTTTACTGGGCCATCCGCCGGAATATGGACGCCACCCTGACTTTGGATTACTATTCAGCTCGGGGAGTCGGCGCCGGAATTGAGTACCGGTATCTTTTCCGGCGGGGAACAGGAGGCGAGGTCCGGGTTTATACTTTTTCTTTCAAGCAAGACCCGAAAACCGGCGAAAAGCCAGAGAATGCTTATCTTATCCGTCTGAATCACAACCAGCCTCTTCCTTTCGGGTTCAGCTTGGTAGCTAATATTGACCACCAGACTTCTTTTGATTTTCTCCGGGAGTTTGACAACAATTACCGCCGGGCCCTGGTCACCAACCGCAGTTCTCAGGTTTTTCTCAACCGCTCCTGGAGTCATTATAACTTGAGTTTCAGGCTGGCGCGGTTTGACACCTATTTCGCCCAGATAGATAACTCTATTGTCACCACCAACCTTCCCCAGGTAAGTTTCACCTCTTTCCGGACGAGGTTGAGCCAGTCCCTTCCGGTGTTTTTCTCTTATTCCGCCTCTTTCCAGTCCTGGCAGTACGGGTGGAAAACGGACTATGATGCCGGGAAGCAGAGAAAGGCGGGGATCATGACCTTCAGCCCCGCTCTTAGCTTCCCTTTCACCTCTATCCCCTGGTTAGTAGTCAATACTTACCTGGCAACTAACTTGACTTATTATACAAAGAGCTATGCTCCTAACACCCGAAAAATTATTGATGAACCTCTGCTTATCAAGAATCTTTCGCTGGGGATTGAGACGACTGGCCCCATTCTTTACCGAATTTTCGACGGCGGAGGCCTCCTCGGAGGAGCAAGGGTCAAACACTTGGTCGAACCTTTTGCCAGCTTTCGGTATGAAACCCCTACTACCAAAGGAGAAAGAGTCATCACCGCTTCTGGCTATTTTGTCCGGACTTTCCAGCTAAGTTACGGCCTGACTAACAGAATAATAATCAAAGAAGAGGCCAACCCGCGGGAAATATTTACCTGGGGAATTGGGCAAACATATTATTTTATGCCCGAAGAGAGTCCCTTGAGCCCTTTCAGGACTCCAGAGGGACAGGTGCCCAGATTTTCTGACGTCGGGAGCTATATTAGGTTTTATCCGTTGCGCCGGGCAAGTTTCGATTTTTCGGCCAGCTATAATACTTATTGGCGCCAGCTCGCCAGCGTCCGGCTCCAGGCCAACTTCAATTCTCCAGCGGACCCTTTTTTTCTGAGTATTAACTGGTTTAAGAGTCTTAACCCCTGGTACCGTGACGTCCTCTGGGACCGGCATCAGGTGGGGACGACGGTTAAGTTGAACCTTCCCGGTTTTCCGCTCGAAGCCCTGGCTGACCTCAGCTTCAACATTGTCGAGCGCCGGCTTCTTTATGCCGGCCTTAGCTCTATTTATCATTACCAATGTCTTGATTTTAAGCTTGATTTCCGGATGTTTCAGTTCCGGGAAAAACCAGAGCTTCAGTTTAAGTTTTCGGTTGGCCTGGGCAATATCGGCAAGACGACCGACTTTCTCGCCGGGCTGGAGTGGTAGAAAAACCTTCCAGTGAGAGTAAAAAAAAGCGGGTTAAAAGCGTCTTTTTCTCGAGGGCGAGGTTTGCTTGCTTTTGCCATTTCCCGTTTTTACTTTCCATTATGCAATTAAGAAGCCTCGATACGCATCATTAATTTGGCTCGACTAAAACTTATTAGCGGGTTGCCTGATCATCTTCTGTAACGGCTGATGATAACTTGACTCTTTCCTGCGGAGTTTTTTGCCCGGATACAACGCCCCCCTGAAAGAGGGTTTTATTTGACAAAAGGGGGCTTTTTTCAATTATATTATGGGGTAAAAAAATTGCGCCATCAGGTGGCCGATGAAGGGACTGATTCTTAGCGGCGGGAAAGGGACGAGGCTTCGTCCGCTTACCTTCACCCAGGCCAAGCAACTTGTGCCTGTCGCCAATAAACCGGTGCTTTTTTATGGCCTTGAGGCGCTGGTTGCCGCTGGCATCAAGGAGGTCGGGATTGTCGTCGGCGAGACAAGAAAGGAGATTGAGGAAGCCGTGGGCGACGGCCGCAAATGGGGAGAAGGGGTAAAAATCACTTACATCGAGCAGGAGGCGCCGCTTGGGTTAGCCCATGCGGTGTTGATTTCTGAGCCCTTTCTGGGTGAGGAACCCTTTGTTATGTATTTGGGAGATAACATCCTCAAAAGCGGCATCACTTCGCTCGTCCATGAGTTTAGAGAAAAACAACCCAACGCCCTGATTCTCTTGACTGAAGTTCCCAACCCCCAGATGTTTGGCGTGGCCGAACTTCGTGACGGCCGGGTGGTCAGGCTGGTGGAGAAGCCGAAGGTGCCTCCGAGCAACCTCGCCCTGGTGGGTGTTTATATGTTTGACCATCATATCTTTGAAGCCGCCCGGTCCATCAAGCCCTCCTGGCGGGGAGAGCTGGAGATAACCGACGCGATTCAATTTCTCGTCGAGAAAGGGCTGGTGGTTATTCCCCATATGGTTTCTGGATGGTGGAAAGATACCGGAAAGATTGACGACATCCTCGAGGCTAACCGGCTAATCCTGGAAGATATAACCGGCAGGATGGAAGGCGAGGTTGACGACCGCTCGCGGATTAACGGTCAGGTTATTGTTGGCAAGCGGACAAGAGTGGTAAACAGCGTCATCCGCGGACCGGCAATTATCGGCGAGGATTGTGAAATCATCGACTCCTACGTCGGGCCTTTTACTTCTATCCAGAATCGCTGCCGGATTCGAGGGACAGAAATCGAGCATAGCATCGTTTTAGAGGGAAGCGAGATTATCGATATCGGCGGCCGGGTTGACGACAGCCTTATCGGCCGGGAAGTCAGGATTTTTAAGTGCCCGCCCCGACCGCAGGTTTATCGTTTCATGGTCGGCGATAAGAGCGAAATTGGCATCAAGTAGGCTGGGAGTAAGGCTCACAAAATCTATTTTCAGGAGAAACAGCCGATGATTCAAGGCGTGAAGACGAAGAAG
>JBBIRF010000013.1:0-59614 GCA_037441905.1 Candidatus Aminicenantota bacterium | reverse complement strand
TAAAAACAAAAAGGGGAGGGCCGCTGGGCCCTCCCCTTTAATTATCAGGCTAAATTAGAAGCTGTAGCGGGCGCCGAGACGGAACGAGCGAACGCCGTAACAACTGGTGATGAGTCCGTAGACCGTCGAAATCTCATAGGCTACAGGGGTTTTGTCGAACCGGAGATAGGGGTCGGGATTCTGGTTAACATTAACCCCGTTACGGCCAGCCAGGTTAAAAATGTCAACATAAACCCCGAGCTTGCCGTAGTTTCCCAGCTTGAAGCTCTTTTCGATACGGAGGTCAAGATTGGTGTAAGGCGGGTTGCGCCTGCTTCCCGGTGGCTCGGCATTGACTGAAACATAGGCTTGCTGGACCTGGGAGGCAAAAGAAGCCGGGAAGTATACCCGGGCGATTGTCCGGTTCCAGGGGGAACCGGAACGGAACTGAAGGTAGGCGCTCAAGATGAAGTCGTACGGAAGGATGTAGGTTCCCATGATTCTTATCTGGAGGGGCCGGTCAAAACCAGTGGAACCATAAGCGTTGATTAAGGTGTTGGGGTTATCGAACATTCCGGATTCGCCCTCAGTTGAGCTGTAATCCGCGCCAGCATTTCCTTTAAAAGAACTATAAAGAATCGAGCCGTTGAGCTGCCACCGGTTGGACATGCGCTTATCAAAAGTCAGGATAACCGCCCAGTATTCTCTCTTGGCTTCAGGCGGGTTCATGCCCATCCAGGTGGGCACAGGCCGGTCGGCTCTCAAGCCATAGACAGTCATCTGCTGGTCATCAGCCGTCCCCCATTTCCCATCCCAGCCGGGGTCGGTAAAGGTAAAGGGAAGCCAGATCAAGCCTTTTTCGTCCTTGGCGTTCGCATCATAGCCATTAATAAGGTCGGTATCTTCAACGATGTTTTTATTCTGTCGCCATAAGAATTGCAGCCCGAGTTTGAAGTCTTTATAGACCTCGCGCTCTAAAGCGGTGACGACTTCGTTCATGTAAGGGCATTTCAGGTCTTTGACGTAATAGGTGTAATTCGGGTCCTGGTTGGGATAAGAGGTAAGGGTGTACCGGTCGGTGGGCGGCAGGTCCATCAATTTGTTCTTGTTCAGGTCATACCAGTAATAATTAATCGAGGAGGCGCCGAAAATCTGGGCGGCGTTATACTTGGCTGACCAGACCGGCTCGTAATAGCGGCTGAAAGAAACCTTAAAAGCCGTTTTCCCGTCGCCGAATAGGTCGTAAACCAGGCCAACCCGGGGAGAAAGAGTCTTGAATTCAACCACCTTTTTCCAGGGGGTCGTTAGTTCATCGAACGGGAAATAAGGGGGAAGGGTTGGGTCGGCGTACCACTGGGCCCTTAAAGCCTCGAGCAGGGCGTTGGGGTCGGTGATTGCCGGGTTGAGCTCGACCGGGCCGTACTTATAACGGAGTTGGGGTCGCTTTTGCTCTGGTTCATACTGGTAAGAATAATCAAACCGCAGGCCGAGGTTAATGGCCAATCTTTTGGCGACTATGCTGTCCTGGACGTAGGCTGAGAAACGGCGAGTGTTGTCCTGAACGTCCCACTGGCCTTCTTCAGGCGGACAGGTCCGGATGCGGAGCCGGCCGCGAGCCCCGGAGGTTGAATAATAATAGGGGTTTCCGGCAGCATAATCAGCCCAGTAAGAATAATAAGGGTTAGCCCGGTACCAATCGCGATGGTATTCAGTCTGCTCAAACTCCGCCCCAGCCTTAAACTCATGCGAAGCGCCGAGAAAATCGTCGCGGAAATGAGTCAAGGATGCGGTAATCGGGATTTTTATCCGGTGGTAGATATCATTATAATCGCTGGTTCCCCAATAAACTTTCTGGACATTATCATAGTACATCGGCTGGCCTTCGTTGCGGTTGATTATCGGGAAATAGCGCCAAACATAAGACCAGCGGATGTCTAGGAAAGTGTTCTGGTTGAGCACCCAGTTAACCTGGTGCGTCGTGGTGTAAGTATTTTCGTGGTCCCATATCTGGGTGGCGTCAAAAGAATAGTTGACCCCGACGCTGTTCGAGTAAACCGGCTCGTAAATGTGGTTATAATGGAGCATCCCCATATACCTGAGGTTCTTGGCCACCTGGAAGGTCAGCTTGATGAACCCCATCCATTCTTCATGCCTGAGGTCATAATGGGGGCTGTTAGTGAAGCCGAGTCTCCACATCCTGGTCTCGGGGGTGCCGGGATAAGCCTGGTCCCAGGTCAGCCGGCGGCCGTTGATGAAGAACCAGAGCCGGTCTTTGACCAGTGGTCCTCCCAGGTTAAGGGAGGCATCCCGGGAATCAGTGTATTTTTCCGGCGGGTTTACACCAAGAGCCGTAATCTGTTCTTTGGAGATAAGGTCTTGAGCGAGGCTGTCGCCAGTATAATAGATTGTCCCGCCGCCGGAAAACTTATTCCCGCCGCTCTTGGTGACAATGTTGACATACGTTGAATCAGCCTGGCCGACTTCTGCCGGGAGGGAGGCCACCTGGAACTCGATTTCTTCATACACATCGACGTTGATATTGACCATCGAATACCAGGTCGCCGGGTCGTTCATCGGGACACCGTCGAGGGCGTAGAGCTGGCTTCTGACGGTGCCGCCTAAGATTGACGAAGTGCGGCGGTAATCGGCGCCGTCAGCAATCGCCCCGGGGATGGAGTTCTGGATATCGTACAGGTCGCGGTTCATCGGGATGCTGGTCAAGAACTGGGTGCCGTAGTTAATGCTTATCTTGGTGGATTGGGTATCGACGACCGGAGAAGCTGCCACCACAGTGACTTCTTCCTCTACCTTGGCTACTTCTAACTCAAGGTTAACCTCGGTAGTCTTGCCAACACTGACGAGAATTCCCTTCTGGACAAGCGTCTTGAACCCGGGCATCTCCACTTTGATTTCGTACTCGCCGGGAAGAAGCGAGGGAAAACGGAAAACGCCGACTTCCGAAGTCACATAAGAACTCGTCCCCATCATGGCTGGCCCAGAAATCGTCACCGTAGCCCCAGGTAGTGGACTACCTTCTTTGTCCGTGACCCGGCCAAAGATAGAACCGGTTTGTCGCTGGGCCAGGGAAACTGAGGCCAAAACGAGGACCAGAATAACCAATAAAGTTAATTTGGCTTGCTTCATCCAAACCTCCTTTTAAATTAAATTAACACCTCTTGCCCTGTTACCCAAATCTCTTTTTTTATCCTTTTTCACCTCCTTCCTCCAAATTTTACCGCATCAACCGGGACAATTGTCAATTAATATATCATGGAAATTTCTTGAAAAGAAATTTTCACTGCTTATTTTATATGCAAATTTCGTGCCAAGGCATGAACAAGCTGGAACCAGGCTAATTTATTGCCAATAAAGGAAAGTCTCTTTCATCAGGTTTCTTCCTGATGAGACTCAATCCAAATAATTGAAAAAAGCGGCCTCTGGAATTCAAAATATTGAATTAGGAGGGGAGGATAAGCTCTTTTAGTTTGTCCCGGGCCATGAGGCCAGCCCCGATAAACCCGGCGTCATTTCCCATTACCGCCAGGCGGATGATGGTGGAAGCAAAAGCCGCCCGGAAGCAACGGCGCCTGGCCTCTTCAAGGGCAGGTCTGAGAAGAAGCCGGCCTGAGGCCATTACCCCGCCGCCGAGGACAATAATTTCCGGGTTGAGGCTGCTGATAATTATTCCCAGGCCGATACCGAGGAAATAACCCGCCCGGTTAAAACTCTCCTTCGCAGCTTTGTCTCCTTTCCTGGCGAGCAGAGCGACGGCCTTAGCGTCCGGCGCTTGGCCGCCTTTCGAGAACAAACGGTAATGACGAACGATGGCCGGGCCCGAAACCTCTGTTTCCAGGCAACCTTTATTCCCGCAGCCGCAGACCTCGCCCTCGGGGTTAACGATAACATGGCCGATTTCAGCCGCAAACCCGGCGGCCCCATGCCAGATTTTTCCCTCGAGGATGATTCCTGACCCGACACCCGTGCCGAGCGTCAGATGAACCAGGCTCCTGGGTTTGCCTTTAGCTCCCGTGGCCCACTCTCCGTAGGCGGCGAGGTTCGCGTCGTTATCCAGAAAGAAGGGGACGTCGAAATAAGGCTGAAGGAAAGGACGCAGTTTTAAATTGTCGAGGCCTGGATAATTGGGGGATTGAATGATTTGTTCTTTTTCCGGGCTGAAAATGCCCGGAAACCCAAACCCCGAAGCCAAGATTCTCTTCCCCCTCGCCTGCTGTTTCAGGCTTGACCAGATGGCCGCCAGGGTTTCGCCTAACTTCCTGACATCGGGCGGGGAAGAAGCCGACCCCCTAAACCAGACTTTGCCCGCCCTGTCCACCAGCCCGAATTTTATTTCTGTGCCGCCGATGTCAAAACCAGCTGTCAGGCTCATCCTTGATTCATGTCTTCCTTGCGGGCTTTTGTTTCCAGGCGATGGCCGCATAGTTTACCGGAGCAAAAAGCAGGTCGTTAAGCAAATCTATATTCTGGTTGAGGACAGTGGTCTTGTCGTCTGTTCCGGGAAGGGGTCGAAGCCTTTCAGCCTCCAGAGCCGCGCCGTAGCGGATTTCGACTTCCTCGAAACCGGCCGTATTCAGGAGGAACTTAAGAGTTTGAGGATGGATTGGCCTTTCGTGCGACGGGTCGAGGTAATAAACTTGAACCAGGGCAAAAACTGAAGCCGGGTTGACTGTCTCCAGGACCAGCACCCCAGAGGCGGAAAGTTTAAGGTAGCACAGGTCGAGCATGAGCTCGAGCACCGGACGCGGTAGATGCTCGATTACCTGGGAGGAGAAAATTCCTTCCAGGGAATTATCGGGCCGAGAAGAGAGGGCCTCGATTAAATCAGCTGTTTCGCAAGGAAGCCCTTTTTCTCGGCAATGGGTGATCATACTTTCGTTAAGGTCGACACCGTAGGCCTCGATACCTTTCTCCCGCAGAATTTCGACCATTTCCCCCCGGCCGCATCCTAAATCGATGACTTTTCCTCCTCGAGGGAAAAGGGCAGCATACGCTTCGAGCTGCCTTCTTACGTCTTCTTCTGAACCACGGAACCGATTTTCGAAGCTGGCATAGCGCCAATCCCGGAGGGTGGCTACGACCTCCCGGATGGGCTTTATCTCCGGTCTGGGTAGCTCTTGAAGGGCCAGAAGCAGTTCTTCAAGCTTCGCCCGCAAAAAATGGAATCTTTCTAAGAGAATCTTGGCTTCCTGGCATTCAGAGGCAACCTGTTCGAGGCGCCACTCGAGGCTCTTAAAAATCATGCCTACATGATTGCTTCCGAGGGCATCCCATTCGCGGTCGCGAGCCTCGCCGACGGCCGATAGGAGCTCGGCTACCTCCCGGAGGTCGTGGCCGAGATGCTGGAGGAGTTTATTCTGGCGCTCAAACCCGGCACTGAGAGTCCTGAGCAGTTCGGTGGTTAATTGGAAAAAAATCTTGTTTTCGGGAGAAGCGGGCCGCGGGGGAAAAATGCCTTTTTTTCCCTTCTTCTGGCTTTCTATTTCTTCGAGCCGGGTGAGCAGGGATTTAACTTTTTCCTGGATTTCATCTAATTCTTTTAGCTCACCTCTTTGCCCGAGGTCAGCCAGCTTTGCGGCCAGAGCCTTTTCCTGGCTCAGCCGTTCGGCTGAGAGCTTTTCCAGGACCCGCTTCATTCCTTGGGGGTGGGTGGGGTTTGTTTATCCGAACCGATTTCCTTTTTTTCCTCGTCTCGTCCGCTCACCGACTTGCGGAAATTCCTTATCCCTTCGCCGAGGGATTTTCCGAGTTCTGGAAGGCGCCGCGCGCCGAAAATGATGACGACGATGAGCAAAATGAGCAGTAGCTCCGTCGGTCCAACCGGGCCAAACAGGAACATCGTTACCTCCTTTCGGCTTACGCCGGCCGATAAATGCCTTATGATTAGCCTAAAGGAGAGAGGCCCAAAAGTCAAGGAAGCCTCCGATGAACGTTAAATCATGGTAAAGTTTTACTCGGGGGCAAATTAGTTTTAAAATTAGGTTTTAAACTGGCCGGGTTAATTTTCCGGATAGTTTTGGAAGCAGGGAAAAAACAAGGGCGAGAGAATGGCAGCATAAAAAAAGAGAAAACGGGAAGGGGAAAATAAAAGAAATAAGGAAAGAAAAAAATAAAGAAAAAATGAAAAAAAAGAGAACAGCCCACGCCTACAGGTCAGGCCCTAATAGATTATCATTCGGGAGAAATTAAGGACCGGACTAACCAGGTAAGAAAATGGCCTGACGACTCCCGGAAAAGGCGGAAGCGGAGGCAAAGATGAAGCCGGCGTTTGAGTGGCAGCAAGATAAGCTGGTTCTCCTTGACCAGAGAAAACTTCCCTGGGAAGAAACCTACGTCGTCTGTCATGACCATGAAGAGGTCGGCCGGGCGGTCAAGGATATGGTCGTCCGCGGGGCTCCGGCAATCGGCGTGGTGGCTGCCTTCGGCGTCGTCCTCGGGATGATGAAAAGTAGGGACGATTACCCTTTGCCGCTGAGTTTTCAGGCAATAGTCGCCGCCCTTTCGAGGACAAGGCCGACGGCCAGGAATCTCTTCTGGGCCCTGGAAAGAATGAGGGCGGCTTTTACGGCTGTGGAAAAATTGGAGAAAAAAGCAGTGGTCGCGCGCCTTCTGGAGGAAGCTCTGGCGATTGAAGCCGAGGACATAGCCACCAACAAGAAAATCGGCGCCAACGGCGCTCCGCTCATTCCGGAAGGAGCCACCGTATTAACTCATTGCAACGCGGGCGAACTGGCCACAGCCGGCTACGGGACGGCTCTGGGAGTAATTCGCAAAGCAGCCGAGTCGGGCAAGAACGTCCGGGTAATAGCCTGCGAAACCCGGCCATTCCTCCAGGGCGCCCGGCTTACCTGCTGGGAACTCCGGCGGCTAAACATCCCGGTCACTCTCATCACGGATAACATGGCTGGCTGGCTGATGCAGCGAGGGGAAATCCAGCTGGTGATAACGGGCGCCGACCGAATCGCCCGGAACGGTGATACCGCGAATAAAATTGGCACTTACTCCCTGGCAGTTTTGGCCCGGGAGAACCGAATCCCGTTTTACGTGGCCGCGCCTTTCTCGACGATTGACCTGAGCCTTGAATCCGGGGCCGAGATTCCTATCGAAGAGCGGCCGGAAGACGAGGTGAGGCGGGTGGCTAACTTTCTCGTTACCCTGCCTGATATTCCCGTGCGGAACCCCGCCTTCGATGTCACTCCCCACCGGTTAATCTCCGGGATTATTACCGAAAAGGGCATTGCCTACCCTCCCTACGAGAAATCGTTTACTGAGTTGAGCCATGAATAGGCAGCCAGCGCAAACGGCGGCGGATGACATGAGGCCGGAGGTGTGGCGAGAGCGAAATCAAAGATAATTACGGCTATGGAAAAATAATATGGGAAAATAAAAAGAAAATAAAAAGAAATTAATAATTAGAAGCCAATAAACATATAAAGATTTAACAACGAACAAGTAGAAATCAAATAATGAACAGGGCCGGCAGGAAAATCGACCAGGAAGAAGGGCTTATCCTGGCTATCGAGACGAGCTGCGACGAGACGGCGGCGGCTGTTGTCAGTTTCAAGCGAGAGGTTCGCAGTAACGTCGTCCTCAGCCAGGAGAGACTCCACGCGCCCTTTGGAGGCGTCGTCCCGGAGATTGCTTCGAGGGAGCATTTAAAAACCATCCTTCCGGTGGTTGAAGAAGCCCTCGGCCGGGCGAAGACGAAATTAGAAGATATAGAAGTGCTGGCTGTTACCCAGGGACCGGGGTTAATCGGTTCGCTCCTGGTCGGAGTTTGTTTTGCCAAAAGCTTGGGTTATTATCTTGATAAACCGGTTATCGGCATCGACCACCTCCAGGCTCACGTGGAATCTGTTTTCCTGGACTTTCCGGAGATTCCGTTTCCGGCCCTGGCGCTTCTCGTTTCCGGCGGTCATACGTCGCTCTTCTTTTTGCCGGAGAGGCTCGATTACCGGCTCTTAGGCCGGACGCGGGACGACGCGGCCGGCGAAGCTCTGGACAAAATTGCCAAGTTCCTGGGGCTTGGGTACCCGGGCGGGCCCGTGGTGGAAAAAATGGCTGAAGGAGGCGACCCGACTCGTTTCGGGTTTGCCCTTCCTAAGATGAAAGACCGGAGTCTTGATTTTAGCTTTAGCGGCCTCAAGACCGCCGCCTTAAGGCATATCCGCGAAAGGGGACTTTCTTCGGCCCATCCTGAGTTAAAAGACTTTCTGGCGAGCTTCGAAGAAGCTGTTGTTAACGGGTTGCTGGCCCCTTTGGAGCTCGCCATCGACGCTTACCAGCCGAAAGCCGTGCTGCTCTGCGGCGGGGTAGCCCGCAACCGCCGGCTGCGTTTTCGTTTCGCTGAGCTTGGAAGACAAGCCGGAGTCGCGGCTTATGCGACTTCGCCTGAATTCTGCACAGACAACGCAGCCATGGTCGGGGCCTTGGCCGCCGAAAAAATCAAGCGAGGTCACCCGATTCCGCCGATTTTTCAGCTCGATGCCTATGCCCGGTCTACCGCTTTCCGGGAACAAATTGAATCAGGAACGGGTCGATAATCATAGATTCAGGCGAAAGATGCTTCATTTCCAGGTTGATTTCATAAAGAAACAGATGTTGCTTTCTATAACCCGGCGGGAGAGCCAGTTCTAAGTTTTGCCTTGACCGCGTCACTCGGGACTCACCGAGAGGCTGGTCAAAGGCTTTAAGTTTCACCTGGTAATCCCCGTTGTCAGCGCCGAGAATAACCTGGAGTTTCTCGATTCTTTGTTTCGAGCCTAAGATAAAGCGGTAGGGTTTTTCCTGATGAAGATAGAAATCTCCCTGGTCTTTGACGACAACGCCTTTGCGGAGATAGAAAAGATAAAACCCGAGAGAGCGCTGGGGAGAGTAGTTGATGGTTTTTACCGGATAGAGGGCGGGACGGGGGAAAAGGACCCATAAGAAAATGGCTAAAAGTGTCAGGGCGATGACCACCCGCGGGTTAAAACCCCAGTCCCACGCCCGGAGCCTTTTACTTAAAGAATATGCCAGGATAATTAAAATAATCAGGCCAAGCCAAAAATAATTGGGCCAGTAACCCACATTATTGACCTTAATAAAAGACGGTAGAAAAGAAGGCAAAAAGAAGTGGGTGTTGCTTAGATGGACAAACAAGTCACCCGGTCTTGAGGTGAATTCGTGGGTGGTGGGCTGGTAGAGGAAAGAAGGGTGAGTCGCGAGCAGGGCCGCATTAACGAAGCTTGCCGCCGCCGTGAAGAAAAAAAGATGGCGGAGCAATCGCTTGCGGTTAACGACGAGAAACTCGGCCAGGGCAACGAGCCCAACCCAGATAAGGGGGGTGAGTACCCGGCCCTGGGGTGAATACCCCTGGCGGTGGGTGAAAAAGGAATAATTAAAAAGAAAAGGCAGGCTGAGGAAACCGAGTGCCAGAAAAAGCTTTTTCCTCCGCCGGTAAAGCTCGACGAACCCGAGAAGCGAAAAGAAGTAAAACGGCGCGTAAGGCAGAAGCCCGTCCCGCTGGTCGAGAAAATAGTCACAGAAAGTTTCGACCCGCAGCCGCCAGGGAATTTCAAGAACCATATCCCGGAAAGCGCGGAGGCGTTCGGCTGTCATGACTCCTTCATAGATGGCTATGGGCGAAAAAGTCCCGTAAAGATGATAAATAAACCAGTAAAAAAGCCCTTGAGAGGCTACGGGCATTAAGGCGAAAGCCAGTCCTGATTTCAGGCGTCGGTGTCTCTGCCAGAATTGATACATGGCTACAAGCAGCAGCGGCCAGAAGATGAAGTTATACTTTAGCCCAAACCAGGGAAAGGTAGCGAGCAAAAACCCGAGACCCAGAGCTTCCCGCGTGTTTATGGGTTTATTAGAAAGAAGGCGGCGGAAGATAAGCAGGGCAAGAAAAGCTACGGGCATTTCGGGATAAAGATGGTTTGCATAAAAAAGCACTGGCGGTGCAAAACTCGCCAAAAACCATAGCCCGATGGCCAGGGCCTCTCTTGACCATCTTTGCCGGCAGAAAAGATAAACCTGAACGCCGAACAGCGCCGCCCAAACCGCCAAACTCCCTTTGAGGATGAAAGTGAGGAGTTTTCCGGTGAAGAGCTGGCTGAGAGCGTAGAATGGAATCATCAAAACTGAAATCCCGGGGAGGTTTATCGGATAGATATAGTCTTTCCCCTTCCGGCCGTAGCGGCCGTAGATGCCGAGTTTTAGCCGGGGGTTTTCCTCCCGGGAGTAAAAGCTGAAATAATCCTGGCGGGCGTAATTGTTGGCCAGGTTGATGTCGCGGTCGTAAACCAGGCTATGGGTAGTCAGAAGATAGTTGGGCTCGTCGCCAGAAAAAGTTATTCCTTGAAAGACGAGAAGCAG
The DNA here is from genome assembly GCA_037441905.1 of Candidatus Aminicenantota bacterium. Classification (GTDB taxonomy): domain Bacteria; phylum Acidobacteriota; class Aminicenantia; order Aminicenantales; family CALLJL01; genus CALLJL01. The sequence goes on along the minus strand of JBBIRF010000013.1, from coordinate 49,261 downwards.
AGTTGCGGCTTGATAGACAGAAAAGGCGGTAAAAAAAAGGAGCCACAATTTCTTTTTCTCCGGCCAGCGGCTCACCCGGTTTATCCAGCTTTTCATCCACCGGGATAAATTTGCCGTATGTTTTTCGTAGGTTATCAGGCCAATAATCAGGGAACTGGCGACTATGATAACCGCCAGCAGCAGGAGCCGGAGGAAAAGGTCCTGGCGACTCCAGTAAAAGCGGAGAAGGAAGGGTGAGAGAAAGAAAAGCGACCAGGGAGAAAAGATGGTTAGAACTGTCTTATCTCTTCTGGAACCAGACCCGAGAAAGGAGAAGAGCCGGAAAGCGAGAATAAAAAGTGCCAGGAAGAAAAGGCAGGCGAGGATGAACAAGACGCTAAAGAGGAAAAAAGAGAAGGGAAAAGCGTGCCTCTCCACAGAAAGAGCGGGCAATTTCGTAAGAAGCAGAAGAAAAAGAGCCAGCCCGGCCGCAAGAAACACCACTGTCATAACCAGGAGAAGGCGGCGGCTCATTGGTTTGAGGTATATTTTAGATTAAAAATTATGTCAAGTTGGCGTGGGCCCGAGATTAAAAAATTAAAAAGAAACGATAGCTTATTATTAATTGCCGATTAGAAGGGTAAGGTTATTTATTTTTTTTATTATATTTTTTCCATTTTCTTTAGCTTTCTTTCTATATTCTTATTATTTTTCCCCCTGAATATTTTCTCCCGCGGACTTTCTCGAGAAGCTCACCCGGGTTAATGCCTGAAGTTCGATGGGGCTTTAAATCAAGAAGGGTTAACCGAAAAAACCATGGCCTGGTAGCTCTTAGATTTCAGCTTGAGGTCGGCCATCATTTTTTCCAGCCCCCGGGTCGTTTGATTAAGGTAGACGAGCTGGACTTCTTTTTTTATTTCTGGCGGCGGCACCCTCTCCTTTTCTTCCCTTTTCGCCTTATAATCCTTAATCAACTGAGCCAGGACCGAGGGGAGGCTCAGGATGGAAACACCGATGGTGTTCGGGTCTCGCTGGCCGGAGGGGTGGACCGGACCGTAGGGAGAGAACCGGCCGTCAGCCGGAGGTAGGGTTAATTGGATGGGCGGCGTAAGCTTGATCGTGCTCTGGCTTTGGGCGAGAAGCCTGTTACCGAAAAACAAAGACACGCGGTAGCGGCGGGAAATGTCGGCCTGAGGTAGATTGTTGAGCAGAAGCTCCGACGAGAGGCTTACTTCGATGGCAATTTCCCGGCGGATGATAAGGTCATCCACCTTAAGGTCGAGGAAAAAAGTGTGGGTTCCGGTCTGGCGAATCAGAGGGCTGCTTTCCAGGCTCAAGGTATTAAGACCTCGCTGGAGAAGACCGGCTTTAATCGTTTCCCCCTCGGAAGTGAGCTTATAAAAAGCACTGTTGGTCATCTCGACGGCCAGGACAAACCGGTCAGGAGGCGAGAGCGAAGGCGAAGCTTCGGCCGGCATCAAGAAAGAAAGGTCGGTCACTAAAGGATAACGGGTCTGCCATTGTTTGAGGTAAGCCCAGAGCTCGTTTTGAGCCGTCCGGGGCAGGAAGTCGATAAAAGCACCTTCCCCCCGGTAATCCTCGAAGAAACGAGCCAACCAGGTGTAGGCCTTTGCCCGGTCCCCGGCCTTTTCCCAGGAATAAGCCAGGAGGAGGGCGGCAGTTGATTGGTCGTAGCTTTCGAGCGACGAGAAGCGAGATTCAAGGTAAGCGGTAAGGTCTCCGACATCGGTCTGGCTAAGGAAGAACGAGGCGACAGTCGCCCGCCAGTCTTCTTGCTGGCCATGGAGAGGCAGGAGGAATAACGGGAGGAAAAGCCCGATAACAAGAAGGCCTCTTCGTTTCATCCCCGGCTCTCTTCACACTCAAAAATGATCGTTAACTCGATGGTTTCGGAAGGAAATTCGGGGGGAAGCTGAGGAAGCGGCAGGCTGAGGTTGACCGCATCCAGGGCAGCCCGGTCAAAAGCGGCTTTTTGCGACGAGGCGACAATGCGCATGAAATTAATTTCTCCCTTCTTGTCAATCCCGATTAAGAGTCGAAGGGAACCCTTTTCGAGCGAGGAGCGGGAAGCGGCAATCTGCCAGTTTTTCTGGAGTCGGGCGACCACCTCCTGGGCCCAGGGAGAAAGGTCGTAACCAGGGCCTTCTACGGCCACCCGGGGAACCTGGCCGGCCGTTGTTGTTATTTCACCGGCAAGCCCGGTGCCGCCGCCGCCTTTTTTTGGCTCTTTGCCCGGCTCAGTCGCCAGGACATAGCGCCAGTAGTCATGAGCCGAGCCCGGTCTCGGCCGCTCCTTGGCTTCTGGCTGTTCTTTTTTGGCTTCTGGAGCTGGTAAGCGCAAAGTGAAAGTGCCAGCGCCGGCTTCCTTCGCGGGCTTGAGGTTAAAAGGCGGGAGGGGCATTGGCCCGGGTGGTCTCGGCTGAGCGAAAGGAATCCCCGCTTCCTTTTCCAGTAAACCAAGCCTCTCCTCCAAGGAAGGCATCTCCTTTTTTTCACCCGGCCTTCCTCCGGCTCCACCTGAGACCGAGCCTGTAGCCTCGCCTTTACCCACTGGGGCCGGAGGCAAGCCTTCCCGAGGCGTAATGACGACAGACGTGACTCTTACCGGAAAATTAATAATCGTTACCGGGGTTAAGGCCTGAATCAGAAGAATAAGAACCACCGCATGAACGATAAGGGAAATGAGAAAAATAAGAAGCTTTTTTAGCCAGTCTTTTTCAGGTTCGCCAAAAAACAATTAAACCTCTTCTTTACCATTATAGTATAAAGCTAAAATAACCTAAAACCGTTTCCGTCGGCCAGCGAACCTCCTAAATTGCCCATCTCTTTTTGCCCTCGCTGATTGACTCCCGGCCGAAGTTGTGCTATAAACTCAAACCGTCTTTTTTAGACCGGCGGAGGCAGGATGCGACTCATCATCAACGAACTCGACCTCAAGAAGTTCAAGCGCGCTGCCAGCCGTTTTTACCCCCGAGAAATCTACGGGGTTCTTTTAGGGAAAAGGCTTAAAAATAACACCTACAAGGTGACAAAAATTGTCATTCCGCCGATAAGAGAAGCCACCTATGACTATGTCATCCCTGATTATGAAGAAATCGACCGCATCGTCGCCCAGAGCGGGTTAAGCTATATCGGGTCGATCCATTCGCATCCTCAAGCCCCACCGACTGTTTCCAGCCATGACTACCAGTACTGGGAAAGAGACAGGGTTGTCGGGATTCTAAGCGTGCGGAAAAGAAGCGTCTATAAAGTGACGGAATTGAAATTCTGGCGGAAAAACGCCTGTTTACCCGTCAAGTTTAAGACATTTCGGCCAGGAGAAAACTGAATCATTCGCCGCCGACCAAGGTTATCTCTTTTAATTTCGCGGTTGAATTCACTCGTCTTCCCCGGGCTTAATTTTGTCCGCGTTTGTTCTATCGGCCGGGTTGACCTCTCGCTCCTAGCCGCGCAATTCGAGCGATTATGGTTAGCCCGTAAATTAAACCTGGCCACACAAGCTGATCAATGACAAGCTGGTCAAAGATAAAAAAAGAAAGAAACATGGCCCCCGCCGCACCCTTCCCTCGAACAAAGAAAGTAGTCGTTATCATGCCGGCTTACAACGCCGAAAAAACCCTCGAGCGGACAGTGGCTGATATCCCCGGAGATTGGGTAGATGAAATTATCTTAGTTGACGACGCCAGCCAGGACGGGACAGTGGAATTAGCCCGGAGGTTAGGGCTAAAAGTTTTTGTCCACGAGAAAAACCGGGGTTACGGCGGCAACCAGAAAACTTGTTACCGCGAAGCTTTGAGAGCCGGGGCGGATATCGTCGTCATGGTCCATCCCGACCATCAGTATGACCCGACAGTCATTCCCGAGTTAATCACACCTTTGCTCCGCGAGGAATGCGACGCTGTTTTCGGGTCGCGGATGTTAGGCGGGAGTGCCTTAGAAGGCGGCATGCCCAAGTGGAAGTTTCTGGCTAACCTTTTTCTCACGGCGCTCGAAAATGCCGCCTTTTGGATTTATTTGACCGAATATCACTCGGGGTTCAGGGCCTACAGCCGACGGTATCTGGAAGCTGTCAACCTCGAGAAGAACTCCGACGATTTCGTCTTCGATACTGAGATCATCGCCCAGGGGGTTATCCACGGGATGAGGATTCGGGAAATCCCGATCCGGACGAGGTATTTTCCCGAGGCCTCCCAGATTGGGTTCTGGCGGAGCGTGGTTTACGGGCTGTCGATAATCAAAACCGTCATCAAGTATAAACTCCATGTGTGGGGGATATGGCGGCAGGAACAGTTTGCCTGACATGGAGCCAAATATAGGGGAAACTTTTTAGGTGGGCTAAAGCATCGAGCCTCGCTTCCAACCAGCGGCCGATTTTTCCAGAGGATAATCTTATGCCAAATAATTTATTATTCCGATGGGAACAATAAATAAAGAGAATTTGGTAATGACCGAGCTTCAGGGGTGGAAGTGCCGTTGGGTTAGCCTTTCACTCTGATTTCTTTTCGGGGGTCAAGTTCACGGTGGGGGAATTAAGGCAAAGAGAAAGTAAAGGTGCTGACGAGCGAAGAAAAACCCAGGAAAATTAGGAAATGAAGGATAAGAAATAAGGGGGAAATATAAAGCAGAGATAGAAGAAATAAGAATCAAGAGGTCAATAACAAGGTCAAAGTCATTAAACGGCGGGCCTATGGCTTCCATGACCTTCGTTACTTTTCCTTAAAAATCATTCAAGCTCTTACCAACAAAGTGGGAGATGAACCAAAAATTTTAATCTTAAAGAAATCTTGATTAAAGAAAATAAAATAAATGAAAGCAAATAGACAGCCAAAAGCCTAAAGCTAATAAGCAATTAATTGTTTTTTAAAATGAAAGAGAAAAGGAAAGGGTTCTCTTTGATGTTTCCAGTCTTCACCCGGTCAAGCTCGATGGTAAGCCAGTAGAGGAAGCCCTTACCGAGCTGATAAGCCGGCGGGAAGGTAATAGCCCAGGAATACGGGTCTGGCCAGACCTTCCCCTCGAAGAAAGGATGGTCAAACATTGATATCCTGGCCGCAACAACTCCGGCGGGAGATGATTGCCTGAGCTCGATAGATGAAGGCCTCTGCGGGCTAACAAACCAGAAATGATAAGCCCGGCCGTCCTGAGGCAAGGAGAAAGTTCCTGGCTCGGTTACCCGGACGACCCGGGAAAGAGAATAAAAGACGACGCTCTGGTCTCGCGGCCATTTTCTTTCCACTGGACGGGTAAGCGTAAGCCGCGGGAAGAAGATTAGCCAGAAGAAAAGAACCAGCAGCCCGACACAAACCCCGGCCACTTTTCCCCCCAGTTGCAGCGGTTTCTTTAAATCCAACCGGGACTGACTCAAGAGCAAGAAAAGAAAGAAAAGCCCGAGCCAGATAAAATTGGGAAGCCAAAGACTATCTTCCACTTTTATAAAGGAAGGAAGATACCGGGGTAGATTAAAATGAAGGTTGCTCCAGAGATAAAAGAAACTCCCAGCTCTTTCGGTCGTCCCGGCAGTCGTTTCCTGGTAAAGGCTCAAAGGGTAAAAAGCGAGCAGGACCGTATTCAGGAAACTGAGAAAAACGGCTACTTTGGCGAAACCGCCGAGAATTCGACGGCGGTTAGCGTAGAGAAAATATCCTAAGAAAACCCCGAACCCCCAGAAGCTCGCCACTAACGGCCTTGCCTGGGGGGCGTAGCCAGCCCTCTGGGTCAGGAAAGCAGCGTTAAGAAAATAGGGCCAGGTAAGGAAAAGCAGCAACCAGGCCTGCCTGGGTCTTTGACGAAGCATCATGAGAATCCCGACAAAGGCCAGGCAATAGACTGGCGCGTAAAAAAGAAGACCATCTCTCTGGTCGAAGAAGTAACCAGCCAGGGTTTCCCAGCGGAAACGGAAGGGGATGGCGAAGAAGATTTTTTCCAGAAAAGATAATGATTCCTGGCTACCCATGGCTCCCTGCCAGGAAACAGCCGTCGGGTTAAAGGAGCCATAGAGCCATTTTTGGAACAAGAAATATCCGAAAGAACCGACTGAAAAGGGAGCAAGAAAAAAAAAAAATTTTCCGAGGGGGTCTCTGGCTTTTCTTATTTTAGCCAGCCCGAAAAGGAGAAGCGGGAAGACGATAAAAAGATATTTAAGCGAATGAAACCAGAAGAGGAGGGAAAGGAAGAGGCCGCTTAAGCCGAGCTCAGCATTCTTAAGCGAAACCCGCGAAAGCCAGCGAAAGATGACCAGGGAAAAAAACCCGGCAATAATCTCGGGATAGACATGAAGCGCGTAGAAATACACCGGGACCGTAAAAGAAAAAATAGCCCAGACCTCAACCGCCAGCTTATCTCCCCACCCTTTTTCCTTGACTAAGCGAAAAACTTGCAGTGCGAAAAGAGCCCCCCAGATGGCCATGCCCATCCTGAGCAGGAAAGGAAGGGCCCAACCGCCGAGTTTAACCCCGGCCCAATAAAAAGGAAGCAAAAGAAAGGAAACGCCCGGCGAATGGAAGGAGAGACGACGATCTTTCCCGGGAGCCGGCACAGTATGCGGCTGGATGACAACCCCGGGTCCAAGAAAAGCTTCGTAATCTCTTCGGTCGTAATTATTAGCCAGGTCAAAATCATGGTCGAACAGAAGGCTGTGGGTAATGAGGAGGTAATGAGGTTCGTCGCCCGAAAAAGTAACTCCTCTTCGGTGGATGATAAAGGCGCCGAGGCCGTAAAGAATCAAAGCCACAAGCAACAAGCTTGAGGCCCTGGTTAGCCAGGAACTTTTTTTCATCAAGAATAAAAACCCGGTCTTCATCGCCCCTTCGGCCGTCTTCTCTTTGATAATTATTAGCTCAATGATGACCAGGCTGAAGGCGACGGCAGCCCCGAAGAGGAGGAGACGTGAATTGAGGTCGGCCCTTGTCAAGAAATGACGAAGCGTCAGGGGGGCGAGGCTCAAGAAGAGAGCAGGGAGAAGTAAAGGTTTGTTGGCGGTAAATGCTTCGGCCAAAGAAAGTCGGGTCATCCTCGCAAGAAGAGCCGTGGCGGCAGAATAAATTCCGGCGACCAAAGCAAAGCCCAGAAGGAAAAATACGGCTGCAGCCCCCCAGGTTAGCCGAGGGGTGTGATGGAGAATGTCAAAACCCCGGTTTTGAGCCCAAATAAGAATGAAGAAACCTGCACTCAACGAGCTGGTTAAGACAAGAACCGCTGTCGCCAGCAGACGGGAAGATTTCATGGCGAGACTATAAGAAAATTATTTTCCGGTTGTCAACACCGATTTCAACCCGTGTTCCGGAAAAACAAAGGAAGTTGTTGGGAAAAAACATATAAAGAAAGAAAGTGGATATTCGGAAAGAAGGCGCGAGAGAACCCCTCTCCTGAAGGAGGTTTTAAAACGAAAGGCTTTTAATTCCGTAATTAAGGATATAGGATTAATATAAATTAAAATTAGCCATAAGAAAAAATCGCAGGAGGCAAAAGGTGAGAAATCATTCTTCGGGCTTAAAACCAAGATACACGGCCATGCTTCTTATCTTCATTGCTTTTGGCCTCACGGCCCCTGGGCTAATTCGCGGGCAAGAAGCCCGGCCAGCGGAGAAACCTGGGCTACCCCTAACTCTCGATGAGTGCATCCGGCTGGCTCTCAAGAATAATCTCGACCTCGCTGTCGAAAAATACGGCCCGGAGATAGCCGAGGCTTCGGTTTACCGGGCTCAGGAAGCTTTCCTGCCCCGGTTAGAACTTAATTATGGCAATCAAAGACAGGAAAGCCCGCCCTACTGGTGGATTCAAGGGGAGACGACGGTGGTCACCAAGTACCAGGATTACGGGTTTACTCTCAACCAGCAGATACCAACTGGCGGCACCTTAAGCCTTTCTCTTTCGAGCTATCGGTCCGACACCACCCAGGCCTTTCAACTAATTAACCCGCGTTACGGAAGCACCCTGCGCCTGGATATAACCCAGCCCTTATTCCGCAACTTCGGGCCTAAGATGAGCCGGCGGGAGATTATCCTTGCCGAGAAAAACCTGGCGGCGGCGGAAAAACAGTACGAGAATGCCGTGGCCGAGACCATCTATCTTGTCCAGGAAGCTTACTGGAACCTGGTTTATGCGGTCGAAAACCTGAAGGTCAAACAATATTCTTTGCAGTTAGCTCGCGACCTCCTGCGGAAGAACCAGAAAGAAGTCGAGGTGGGGAAATTGGCTCCGATTGAGCTTCTTAACGCCGAAGCCGAAGTGGCCTCGCGGGAAGCAGAAATAATCCAGGCTGAGGGCATGGTGGCCAGGGCTGAGCAGGTTTTGCGGAACATAATAAACCTCGAATCTCAACCGGACAAAATGCACCTGAAAATTATTCCCGTCGACCAGCCAGGGTTTCATCCGCGAGAAGTTTCCTTAGACCAGGCTATCCAGGCCGCCCTTGAGCTTCGGCCTGACGTGGAGCAGCTACGGAAAACCATCGAGGCTAAACAATTCGGCGTCGCCGTGGCCAAGAATCAGCTCCTGCCGAGCGTTGACCTGCAATTTTCCTACTGGAGCCCGGGAATCTCCGGAGACCGGCTTCTTTACCTCAACGATAACCCGTTCCTTGGCGTCATCGTCGGCCGGGAAAAAGGAAGTGCTTTTGACTCCCTGCGGGATGCTTTAAAGCTTCTCTACCAGAACTGGTATATTGCCCTGAATTTTTCTTTTCCGCTGAGCAGTCTCACCAGCCGGGCGGGTTACGCTGTGGCTAAGCTCGAGCTGGAACAGAATGTGGCCAGGTTAAGAAGGTTGGAACAGGAGGTGCGGCTGGAGGTCAGCGACACGGTGCGGGAGATTGAAACCAACGCCAAGCGAGTGGAAGCGCTGCGAGTGGCCCGGGAAACGGCCGAGAAAAGGCTGGCGGCGGAAGAAAAAAAGATGGCTGTCGGTTTGACGACTAATTATTTCGTCCTCCAGTATCAGGCCGAGGCGGCCAACGCTCGCTCGCAGGAGCTTCAGGCGCTCGTCAGCTATAACCTTTCCTTGGCCAAACTGGATAAACTTACGGGCAAAACCCTGACCCAATACAGGGCGACGGAGGGCCGGGATTAGGGCCAAGGTTTTTTGGAGCGAGAATCCGGCTCCCAGAAAATTCTTAGCCTCGCGGTTAGTTTTGGTGGCAAATTCTGGTTCTGGCAAGCCTAAGGTCGACCTCTGGGGCTCCCGAAAGAGGGGGAAAAAAGGAAAAAACAATAAATGCAGATACAATAACTGGTTCCAAAGCGGAACTTAGAAAACGCTTTTAATCCCTCGAATGCCTTCCAGCTTTATCTTTTAAGCTAAAACCTGAGGACCAGGAAGCGGCTTGCCTAAGTTTTTCGGGCTGTGTTAAGATGATGCCCCGTGAAAATTTCGGCCGTGATCATAACCCACAACGAAGAAGAGCGACTGCCGGCAGCGCTCGAAAGCCTGGCGGGCGTAGTTTCCGAAATCATCGTTGTTGATAGCCATTCGACTGACGCTACAGTGAAAATCGCCCGCCGTTTCGGGTGTCAGGTCTTCGAGAGAGGCTGGACAAATTATGCTGACCAGAAAAATTTTGGCAATCGCCAGGCCAAGTACCCCTGGATTCTTTCGCTCGACGCTGACGAAAGGCTGTCGGCTGACCTGAGAGAGGAAATAATTTCTCTCCATGGGAGCGAGCCGGATTGCGCCGGTTTCTCCATTCCCCGCCGGGTTTTTTATCTTGGCCGCTGGATTCGGCACAGCGGTTGGTATCCTGACCGCCACGTTCGTCTTTTTCGTCGCGAAAAAGCCCGCTGGGAGGGAGATTATGTTCATGAGCGATTGGTGGTCGATGGCCCGGTGAGAAGGCTCCGCTCGGACATTCTTCATTTCCCTTACCGAAATATTACCGAACACATGAAACGGATTAACCTTTTTTCTGAATTAGGAGCTAAAAAACTTTATGCCAGCCAAAAGAAGTGCCGTTGGTATCACCTGGTCTTTCTTCCTTTAGGCCGCTTTTGCCGGCATTATTTTTTTCGCGGCGGGTTTCTTGACGGCTTTCCCGGCCTGGTCATCGCCGTTTTAAGCGGCTACGCAGTTTTTGCTCGCTACGCCAAGTTAAAAGAAATCTGGGTAAGGAGTGAGCGGATTGAGCCTCTTCCACGTTGATGCCGGCAAAGAATGGCGGGGAGGGCAGCGTCAGACCCTGTTTCTTGTCCGTGAGCTTCAAAGAAAAGGCTTCCCTGTTTTCCTGGTGGCGCAGAAAGGCAGTCCCTTGGAGGAAAAAGCTCTTGCCGCCAGGTTGAGGGTAATACCTCTGAGGATGAAAGGGGAAGCCGACTTCTGGGCTTCAGTCCGTTTGGCCTGGCTGATGAAGAGGCGGCGTTGCCTTCTGGCTCACTTTCATGACGCCCATTCTCTGAGCATCGGTCTTAGAGCCGCTTCCTGGGCTCGGGTCCCGCTTATTTTAGCCCATCGCCGGGTTGATTTTCCGCTCCGGCGGAATATTTTCTCCCGCCGGAAGTACGGCCAGAAACTCGACGCCGTTATCGCCATTTCGGAGGCAGTGAAAAAGGTGTTGGTGGAAGGCGGTGTCCCGGCGCGAAAAATCAGGGTTATTCCTTCCGGGATTGATTTTTCCGTTTTTACTCGGGAAAACGACCGGAATTTTCTCCGGCGGGAATTCGGGTTTGCGGCCGACGATTACCTCGTGGGAATCGTGGCTGCCCTCGAAGACCACAAAGGCCATACCTATCTTTTCCAGGCAACCCGCCTGGTCAGAAAGCATTCGGATAAGATAAAGCTAATCGTCGTCGGGACTGGTTCCCTCAGGCTCGAGCTTGAATCCCAGGCGCAGGAACTGGGAATCGAGGACATTGTTTTTTTCCTTGGCTTCCGGGAGGATGTCCCCCGCATCCTGGCTTCGCTCGACCTTTTTGTCCTGAGCTCTCATTTGGAAGGGCTGGGGAGCTCAATCTTGGACGCCATGGCCAGCCGGCTACCCGTGGTGGCAACCACGGCCGGCGGCATTCCGGAGGTGGTTCGGCATGGAGAGACAGGCTGGCTCGTCCCGCCAAAAGACCCGGAGGCTTTGGCCGCAGCTATCATTCAACTTTATCATGACCGGCCGTTAGCCGAGCGGCTGGCGCAACAGGGCCATGACTTTGTTCTGCGGCATTTCTCGGCTGAGGCGATGGCGGCGAAGGTGGTCGACTTTTATTTAGATTTAGCTCGCGAGAAAGGGGTGAGATTAGATGGAGGCACCGGTTAAGCCGAAGACAGGAGCCAGGGTCCGGATAAGGCCGCTTGTCCGGTTTTCGGAGTTTGAGGAGTGTGTCACCATTCAAAAAGAAGTCTGGAAGCACGACGACTTAGACGTCACTCCGGTCCATCAGTTTTGTATTGCGGTAAAGACTGGAGGCATCTTGTTAGGCGCTTTTCTCGAGGGAGTGATGGCCGGGTTTGTGTATTCTTTTCCTTCGGTTTTTCAAGGTCGGCTGTGTCATCACTCCCATTTGCTGGCTGTCCGGCCTCAGTTTCAAGGTCTGGGTATCGGGAAAAAGTTGAAGTGGGCCCAGCGGGCCGAGGCCTTGCGCCAGGGAATTAGCCTGATAACCTGGACGGTTGACCCACTCCAGGCAAAAAATGCTAACCTCAATATTCATACCCTGGGCGCGATTACCCGCACTTACTGGGATAATTTCTATGGCTACACCTCCGCCTTGATGCTTGGCCCGAACATTCCGACCGACCGGTTTCTGATGGAATGGATGCTCGGCTCAAAGCGGGTGGTCGAGCGGGAAAAGAAGCCTCCGGAAGTTGCTTATCCCGTAGATAAATTGCCGAAGGCCGTCGAAAGCCAGCCCGGTCCTTCAGGCTTGCTCGAAGTGGCGAAGGAGAGGCTTACCCTTACGAAAGGGATAATATTAGTTGAGCTCCTCCGGGATGTCCGCAGTTATAGCGACCAGCCGGAGATTATCGGTCGCTGGCAGGCAGCCATCAGAAAAGCGCTTAAATCTTATTTTCGTCGCGGGTACGTCGTGAGTGATTTCATCTTCGGTGAGCGCTGTTTTTATGTTTTGGAGAGAATAGACCGGCTTAAGGACTTAAAAGCAGCCAAGAAAAGAAGATAATAAATCACCCGCGCCCGATATTTAACCGAGGAGGCAAAGATGAAAATTGAACGCATCGAGCTTTCCCTTCTTTATCTGCGGTATGTCCATCATTTTGAAACCAGTTTTGGCCGCGAAGAAGGCCGGACTTTTATCATCGTCAAAGTTTATGGCGACGGGTTGTGTGGCTACGGTGAGGTCGTGGCTTCGGAAGCGCCGCTTTATAGTTATGAAACGACGACCACCGCCTGGCACGTCCTCCAGGATTTTCTGATTCCGCTGGTTTTCAAGCAGCAGATAAGCGAACCAGAGGCATTCTACCAGGCGGCTCGCCGCTACCGCGGCCATCCGATGGCGAAAGCCGGGCTGGAGCTGGCTCTCTGGGATTTAAAGGCCAAGGCGGCCGGAGTTCCCCTTGCGAGGCTCTACGGAGGAACTCAGAATGAAATTACTCCCGGCGTAAGTTGCGGGATTGAGGACTCTCTCCCCGAGCTTTTAAACCAGGTCGAGGCGTATGTTAAAGATGGATATAAAAGGGTAAAAATCAAGATCAAGCCAGGATGGGACGTTGAAGCTTGCCGCCTTTTGAGGCAGCATTTTCCCGACCTTCCCCTTCAGGTTGATGCCAACGGTGCCTACAAAATCGATGATAAAGAAAGGCTAAAAGCCCTGGACGAGTTCTGTCTGTTGATGGTTGAACAGCCGTTTCCGCCTTACGACCTCTGGGACCACAGCCGGTTGGCGAAAGAAATGGCCACTCCGCTCTGTCTGGACGAGAGCATTCTCGGGGTTGACTCGACCCGCCAGGCGCACGAAATGGGAGCTTGCCGGATTGTCAATATCAAAGTCGGCCGGGTAGGCGGGATTTGCGAAGCGCGGCAAATTCATGATTACGCGGCGACCCACGGCATGCCAGTCTGGTGTGGCGGCATGCTGGAAAGCGGGATTGGTCGAGCCCATAACCTTCATCTGGCTTCATTGCCCAATTTTCTTTATCCGCCCGACCTTTCAGCCAGTAAACGTTATTATGCCGAGGACTTAATCGAGCCGCCCATTGAGTTAACCCCTCGAGGGACGATTCTTGTCCCCGATGGCCCCGGCATCGGGGTTAATCCCGTCGAGGCCCGGCTTAAGCAAGCCACGCGACGGCACCAGGTATTCAAGGCGAGCCAGTATTAAGGCCGCATGACTATCGCGGGCCAGTAATTTCTTTCTGGAGAGTTATCTTAGCTTATCAATATTTCTGATTAACATGATTAATATTTCTGAACTCTTTTCTCGCCCGAAGCAATAATTTTTGTCCATGGGGGGTAGAGGAGTTCCTGGCTTTAAAACAAAGGGGCTAACTTCAGCGGCGAGACTTGCTTTACCCAAAAAGGTTTTTTCCATAGTTGATTTTTATCAAAGAATTTTAAGCAAAAATAAAATATTCCTGCCATTTGAGCGTTGGCAACTTAACAGGGCAACGTTAATTTGCTGAAGGCTCTTATATCTTTTGTAAATAGCGGTATAATAAGGCTGTATAATAAACAGGAAAAATGCCAAAAATTTGGCCGCGGAAGCTTAAAGCATATTTTTTGGTCTTCTTTTCCTTGGGCTGTAATTTATCGCTGGAGGGGGCTCTAAGGAAGGAGAAAGCCAACGTTCTCCTGGTGACGATTGATACGCTTCGGACCGACAGGCTAAGTTGTTATTCCGACCGCTATCTCAAAACAGTTAACATTGACCGCCTCGCCCGAGATGGGGTAGTGTTCGAAAGGGCCTTCGCCCACAATCCCTTAACTCTTCCTTCCCATGTGAACATCATGTTGGGGGCGACGCCTTTATATCATGGAGTGAGCGAGAATGCCCGGTCGGTGGTGTCCGAGGAATTCCTGACTCTGGCTGAATTTCTTAAGGCTAAGGGCTACATGACAGCGGGTTTTATCGGCGCCTTCCCGCTCGATTCGCGGTTCGGGCTGAATCAAGGTTTCGATGTTTACGACGAATCATACCCGGCAAAAACCGGTAGAGCCTTTGTTTATCCCGAAAGGCCGGCCGAAAAGGTAATCGAAAGCGCCCTTGCCTGGCTGGCTGGAATTTCCGCCAACAAGCAATGGTTCTGCTGGGTTCATCTCTGGGACCCGCATGCTCCCTATTGGCCGCCTGAACCCTACGCTACCCGGTATAAGAATGACCCTTATACGGGCGAGGTGGCCTATGTTGATGAACAAGTCGGCAAATTGTTCGAGTATCTAGACAAGAGTCATCTGAAGGAAAGAACTCTTATCATCCTTACCGGGGACCATGGCGAGGCGCTGGGCGAACACGGGGAGATGACTCATGGCTATTTCGCCTATAACAGTACCATCTGGGTACCTTTGATTATCGCCGGTCCCGGGATAAAACCCGGCCGTCAGGATACTTATGTGGCACACGTTGACCTTTTCCCAACAGTGGCAGACTATCTTGGGCTCCCTCTTCCCGGGCATCTACAGGGGGTTTCTTAAATCCCTTTACTTGAAGGCAAAAAAATTAAGGACAGGCCGATTTATTTTGAGTCGCTTGAACCTCACCTTAGCCGTGGTTGGGCACCCTTGCGGGGCCTGATTTACCGGCAAAAGAAATTCACCGACAGTCCGCTGCCTGAACTTTATGACTTGGCCCAAGATTTTGAGGAAAAAAGCAATTTAGCCTCCCGCGAAAACCTTCAGCCTTTCCAGAGGCAACTGATGACCCTTCAAGAGCAATGGTCTTCGCCGCTTCGCCAGAAGGCCCAAGGGGTCATCACGCGGGAGGTCAGAGAAAAGTTAAGGAGTCTGGGTTATATCGCCGCCCCCACTGGACCCCTCAAAGAAGTCTACGGCCCAGAAGACGACCTGAAAACTCTGCTCCCTTACGAGCAGAAAATCGACCAGGCTATTTTTTGGGAAGAAAAAGGGAAAATTGCCGAAAGTGTTTATCTGCTTCATGAGGTTATCAAGGAAAGAAAAGACTTTGGCAAAGCTTATGACCGCCTGGCCCAGATTTATCGTTCTCAAGGCCTAAAAGAGGAAGCACTTAGGATTATGGAACAAGGGTACAGATTAAACCCCCGAAACTATGCCTTAGTCTCGGGGTTCGGAATTCTTCTGGTTCAAGAGGGGCGTCCCGACCAGGGTATCAAGGTTTTGCTTGAAGCCCTTTCTATCTACGACCGGGACCCTGAAGTTTATAATCATCTGGGGATGGCTTACTGGATGAAGGGAATGTGGGAAGAATCCCGCTCGGCTTACGAGCAGGCGGTGGCTCTGGACCCGCATGACGGGCTTATTTTTAATAATTACGCTACGCTGTATCTTTCCCTGGGTTCAAAGAGTCGCCGCCGCGAAGACCTGGCTCGAGCCGAAGAGCTGTTCAAGAAAAGCATAGCCATGGACCCCGGCTTTCCCGCTCCCTATAACGGCCTGGGTTCGGTTTATAAGTTGACCGGGCGGCTGGACGAAGCCATCAGGAGTTGGGAAAAAGCCTTAGAGCTAAAGCCTGATTATGATTATCCCTGGTATAACCTTGGAAGGGCTTATCTGGAAAAAGGCCTTAAGGTCAAAGCTCTCGAGTGCTTCGAGCACTATCTCGAAATCAAAGGAAAAGGCCTTTTGCCTGAAGAGAGAAAGGAAGTTGAAGAATTGATGGCTAAATGTCGCTGAGCCGGAAGAAGAATCATTAAGATTGACACTCGCCCACCGATTCAAATATTTGAATTCACGAGATTATGGGGAAAATTCAAGAAATTGAATTGCTTTCCAGAATATTGAATCGCGGCGAATCAACCTGCTCTGCTCTTCTTTTTCTTTACCCGTGTTCTAAATAATTGAAAATAAAGAAATTAATCCAAAAATAGGAGAGAGGGGTGGCAGTCGCTTAATTTGGCACGAAAATTGCTACTAATATAGTGGGTATTAAATGGAGGGTCAAATCAAGTATCAGAAAGGAGGTGATATCAGGCGAAAAAAGGACCATAAGCAAAGTTAGGAGAGGAGGAAATCCTCCTCTGAGGAAGGGAGACCTTGGAGAAAGGAGGTAAAGGAATGAAAAAGGCTTGGTTTTTGGCGGCGCTTCTTTTCTTAGCTTTCTCCCTCGAGGCTCAGCTCCGCACGGGAAACATCTACGGCACAGTCGTCGATACCGAAGGCAACGCTCTTCCCGGGGCGACAGTTACCCTGACAGGTCCGACTATTGCGCCGATGACCGCAGTTACGTCAGCTGAAGGTCGGTTCCGTTTTCTCTCGCTTGCTCCAGGAAGGGAATACACCATTAAGGCTGAGCTCCAGGGGTTTAAAACTAAGGTGGAATCCGGGGTTATTGTTTCTGTCGGGGCTAACACCGAAGTCAGGGTGGTGATGGAGGTCGGCCGGATTGAAGAAGAAGTAACCGTTACCGCGGTTCTACCGGTTGTCGATACGAAGAAGACGACGGTTACCCACAGTGTAGACTATCAGATGCTCCAATCTTTGCCCACAGCTCGTGACCCCTGGGTCATTCTGCAGACAGCCCCGGGAATCCTGGTTGACAGAGAAAATATTGGCGGGAATGAATCAGGCCAGCAATCCGGTTATATCTCCAAAGGAAGCTCTGGCTTTACCGACTGGAGCCTGGACGGCGTGCGGATTTCTGACCCGGCAGCTACCGGAGCCTCGCCCACTTACTACGATTTTGACGTCTTCGATGAAATTAACATCGTCACCAGCGGGCACGATGTCGAATCTCAGGTTGGCGGGGTTAATATTAACCTGGTCACCCGTCGCGGCGGCAACCGGGTTAGCCTCGGTGGCCGGTTCTACCTCACGGATGAAAAGTTCCAGAATAAGCTTACCCCTAAGGAAATCGCTGATTTCGGAGTAGCCGGCTATAACCGCATCATTGAGATCAAGGATTTCGGGTTCAACGTCGGCGGTCCCTTCTTCAAAGACAGACTCTGGTGGTGGGGCTCGTATGGTCTCCAGGAAATTAAGACCACAGTCATCACGGGCACCAGAGACGACACTTACTTGAGCAATATGTCAGGCAAACTAAACTTTCAGCTCATTCCTCAAAACAGGGCTGAGATTTTCATCCATGTTGGGGACAAGAAAAAATACGGTAGAAGCGCCTCGACAGATTATCCTCAAGGTTGGTTGCAGCGGGGCAAATACCATTTTGGCAGCCCGATTTTCAAGCTCCAGGACGAGCATATGTTCGGGGACAATCTATTCGTCTCCTTAAAATACGGTTTCACCGACGCCGGGTTCGGGATGTCGCCGATGAATGACCAAGAACTGAAGACAATGGCCTACTACAACGTGGAAAAAGTTCTCTGGGAAAACTCCCAGTGGTGGTTCTTCAGCGGCCGACCGCACCATTATTTCCAGGGGCAGGCAATCTACTACAACGACAACCTCCTGGGGGCCTCGCACGAAGTTAAGTTCGGCGTGGAATACGACTACCGGGGCCAGGACTATGTCTCCGGTTATCCCGGGAATATGTATGTCGAATATAATTTTAACACTCAGATAGTGGACTGGAATGGTGATGGCACAGTAGACGTGCCGGTCAAGGATTTCGGAGTCGATTTGCGGCGTCTTCATTTACTTAACGGCGTCGGAGGCGAGTATTTCTCCCGAGGAATTAGCGGTTATCTCAGCGATACAGTGACGTATAAGAGGCTTACCCTTAAGCTCGGCTTCCGCTTCGACCGGCAAAAGGCCTGGTTGGGTGAGTTTACTTCTTACCGGATTTTCACTCAGGATATGGACCACCCTGACATGAAGAACTACTACGAAATCGTCCAGGCGAACACAACTCCGGGGACGGCCGAGAAGTTCGCCGCGGTTTATCCAAGGGTTAAAGCCCCCTCGCGCGACCCGAAGCATTACTGGGATACTTTCTCCCCCCGGCTCGGTTTGACCTACGACCTTTTTGGCGACGGCAAGACAATCCTCAAACTGTCAGGGGCCATCTTTGGCGAGTTCATGAGCACCTGGCAGGCCTGGATGTGGGCCTATGGCGGTCTTTGGGGCTGGATGGATTTCTGGTGGTATGACGCCAACAAGGATAATAAGATCGATTGGAAGGAGCTTTATTGGGCAGATGCTGATACCTTGGTTCCTTACCGGGCCTGGAATGACGCCGGTCAGTTTGTGGGTAATTATGACCGGGAAGCTGGCTACATGTGGGGTGACTTTGATTACAAAAACCCGACCAAACTGGAGGAGCCTTACTATACTATTGACCCTAACTGGACAGCCCAGAGAACGAGGGAAATTCTTTTCAGCGTCGAGAGGGAACTATTTACCGATTTTGGCATTGCCCTTGACCTCACTTACCGCATCTATGACCGCTTCCATGCTGAATTCTGGTATTATCCAGACACGGGGAAAATTCTTAACAGCAAAGATTTCTACATGGTCGCCGGGACTGTGCCGGCAACGGTTGTCGATAAATCCACCGGAAAAACCTACAGCACGGACAAGGCGGCCGGGAAGCCCTGGTATGTGCTGAAGCCAGACGTTGCTTATACGCCCTACCGCTATTATACTAACTGGAATTCGGACCGCAAGAACGTTTACTACGGCTTGGACTTCCGTTTTATCAAGCGACTCTCCAATCGCTGGATGCTTAATGGGTCCTTCTCTTTGCAGAATCAGGTTCAGTATTATGGAGAAAAGGGCTACGCCGACCCGACGAACATTTGGGCTTTAGATGGTCAGATTTATGCTCCCAGCCTGGGTGGCGGAAGCGGCAAGCTGTCTCAACCGGCTTTTTCTCGCTGGCTGCTCAAGCTCAATGGCCTCTATCAACTTCCGCTGGATTTCAACGTGTCCTTTGCTTTGTATGGCCGGCAGGGGTTTATTATCCCGGCGACAATCACCCTGCGGGATAACCGTCTACCCAACCCGCTCAGCCGGAGCAACACGATTTATCTCCGACCATATGGGACCGGCGAAAGGTTGCCGAACATGTGGTATGTCAACCTGCGAGTCGAAAAGATGATTGCCATGGGCGAAAGAGGCCGGGTCTACATGGCGGCTGATGTTTTTAACCTGTTCAACTCCCATACGCTGAACCGGCGGCGGGCGATTAATTTGGGTACCTATTATGTCGACACGGACAGGTTCGTTCCCTATACTCGTTCTGGCGAGCCCAACGAAATCTTGAACCCGCGGGTAGTTCGTTTCGGCGTCCGCTTCGAGTTCTAATCAGAGGCTAAAAGAAATCAGCCCCCTCCCGAGGAGAACGGGAGGGGGTTTTTTATTTAGCGAAATTTTTTGGCCTCATTTGCGTTTTTATCCAGCGCCATCGAAATATATTTGCTCATCCAAGATTGCTCAGGGGAAGCATTTCCTCGAAGGTTATTAGATTCGATTTAAATTAGCTAAGCGGGTGGCTTATGAAAAACGTTACGCTTAGGGTTTCCCCAAAGAGCACCAAGTAGCAGCTAAGTTAAGTTTAACCGCACCTCGCTTGCCTGAAAATCTGCCCACGGACCTCGAGGATCCATATAGTATTTCATAGTACATTGATTATTGGCTTTCCCCCTTTGTCCCTTTTTCTATCTCGAGTTCCTCTTTCCCCGCTTCTTCATTCCATCTGGAGTTCTTAGGCGTTTACCGGGTAAGTTGGAAGTCAATTTCCCGAATGAGGCTAAGCAATGGCAGAGAGGTAGTTGACTATATAAAAAAATTATTATAAAATTATTCATCAACAAAATATCTCAACCCAATGTTTGAGAGGAGATATCCATGGGCCGACTTCGTCATCAAGATAAACGCTGGCTGGAGGAAACCTTTGGAAGGCGCGTAAGCTTTCGCCGGGAGGAAAGGCTCCTTTACAGTCATGACATTGCTGCCATGCCAAGTCTCTTCCGGCGTCTGGCTGGCGACACGCTTCCTGAGGCCGTGGTTCAGCCAGAAAACGAGGCTGAATTAGTTAACCTCTCTCGGTGGGCGGCAGCCAAAAAAATCCCGCTCGTCCCTCGAGGAAAAGGTTCATCCGGCTACGGCGGCATCATCCCGACTAAGGGAGGCCTGGTGGTTGACTTTTACCGGATGCGGCGGGTGCTCGCCGTCGATGAAACCCAGGAGACGGTAACGGTCGAGCCGGGAATAACCTGGGAACAACTCGACCGCCAGCTTAAGAAACAAGGGTTTACGCTTCGGCTTTATCCCACCAGTTATCCTTCTTCTACCCCTGGCGGCTGGTTAGCCCAGGGAGGTGCCGGTATCGGTTCTTTCAAGTTTGGCTGGTTTGGAGACAATGTGGTTTCCGCCCGCGTCGTTCTCCCTTCCGGCGAAATCAAAGAATTTTCTGGTTCCGAGCTGGAAGTTATTTCCGAGGCCGAGGGAATAACTGGTCTTATCAGTCAAATTACCCTTCGTATCCAGAAAGACACGGAGCTTGATGTTTTGGCGGTTGCTTGCCCTGAGGCCCATGAGCTCCAACGTGTTTTTGAAGAGATAATAGCCCGCAACCTGCCGGTGTGGTCTGTTATCTTCATCAACCCGAAGATGGCCGAGTTGAAAAATAGAGCCCCGCTGCGAACCCATCACGGCCATCCCGCTGAGCCGAGAGTAATTTTGCCCGCAGCTTACATCGCCACGCTTGCATTCAGAAAGGCGGAGGGGGCCTTCATTAAGGAAGAAATCCAAAAGATTCTTTCCCGTTGTCAAGGAGAGCTTCTGAGCCAGGAAATCGCCGAGCATGAGTGGGCGAATCGGTTCAAGTTGATGATTGTTAAAAGGCTGGGACCGTCGCTTGTGCCGGCGGAAATAGTTGTTCCTCTAAATAAACTCGGCGCGGTCATGGATGAAATCGAAGCCAAAATCAATCAGCCGGTGGTTAAAGAAGGCGTGATTATTCGGCGCGGGAAGAACGGAGAGCCGGAGGCGGTTTTGCTCGGGTTTATCCCGAGTGACCAGCGCCGTTTCAGCTATAATTTTGTCTTCGGCCTGGTGTTGACCATCCTCAAGGTGGCGGAAAAATACGGCGGCCGACCCTACTCAACTGGCCTTTATTTTGGTTCCCGGAAGGACAAAATCCTCGGCCCGCAAAAGCGGCAAAAAATCGAAGCCTTCAAGAATCAGGTTGACCCGGGTCGTATCCTTAACCCTGATAAAGTTCTGGGCGGAAGCGTGTTTGATTTCCTTATTCGGGCTGTAGGCCTTTTCGAGCCTTTCATCCGGCCTTTTGGCAACATTGTCAGCACGAGAGTTAGCGAGAGAATTGGGAAAGAGCGTCGGGGAGTGCCGGCCGACGTCACCTGGTATGCCTACGCTTGTTCCCAGTGCGGCTATTGTGTGGATGAGTGCGACCAGTTTTATGGCCGCGGGTGGGAAAGTCAGTCGCCTCGCGGGAAATGGTACTGGCTGCGCGAGTATTTAGAAGGCAGGGCCGAATGGAATCAATTCATGGTTGATACCTTCCTCGTTTGTACGACCTGCGAACTTTGCAACCTTCGCTGCTCGGCGTCACTTCCCATCGAGCCCAGCTTGATGAAGCTACGCGGGAAACTCGTCCATGAAGAAAGGCAGATGACCTTTCCGCCTTTCGAGATTATGGCGGCGGCGCTCCAGTCCCAGGGTGATATCTGGGCTGGCTACCGGAAAAACCGGGCTGATTGGTTTCCTCCCGAGCTTCAGGCCAAACATGGGCCAGGTAGGAAAAGCCCGAATGTTTATTTTGCTGGTTGCACCGCATCTTATGTCGAAAACGATATCGGTCAAGCGTCGGTAACGCTTCTTGATGCGGCCAAAGTTGACTTTACTTATCTTGGCACCGACGAGAACTGCTGCGGGACGCCGATGTTAGTTGCCGGGAAGTGGGATGTTTTTGAAGAAACCATGCGCCATAACATCGCGGCGGTTAAAGCCGCGGGGGCTGATACAGTCATCACTTCCTGCCCGGCCTGCGACATGATGTGGCGCCATGTTTACCCTGAATGGGCGAAGAGACTAGGAATTGAATACGGCATCAAGGCAAAACATTATTCAGAAGTAGTCGCCGAGAAAATTCGGTCAGGAGAGTTTCAGTTTACCCATGAAGTCAAAGCCAGAGTCACCTGGCATGATTCCTGTCATATTGGCCGGGTCTCGGGGGTGTATGAAGAACCAAGAGAGGTCATTAAAGCCATTCCCGGGGTTACGCTGGTGGAGATGCCGTTTAACCGCGAAGAGGCGCACTGCTGCGGCAGCGTTCTGACGCTCATCAAAGAACCGCCGGTAGCCGTGGAGGTCGGGAAGACAAGGCTGGATGAAGCCCTGGAGGTTGCGGCTGATTCGGTCCTGGCGCTTTGCCCCTGCTGCGAATTCCAGTTCAGAGTCACGAGGGACAAAAAACAGGTGCCGGTCGGAATCCATGACCTGGCTTCCTTTGCCTGTCGAGGGCTGGGAAAGAGTTTTTCTGACCCCTTGCCCGAAGTCTCGAGGCAATGGGCTGTTTTCGAAAAGATGATTGCCTTGATGACTCCGGAAGGGTTTGCCGAGTTGATGGATTCAATGTGGCCGGAATTGTTGGCCGCCATGCCGCTTGGCATGGGGAAAATGATGCGTTTAATCGGGAAGACAGGGGTTTTCGGCGGGGCGATGTTCGGTCTGATGAAACCACTCTTTCCGGTTCTTTTCCCCAAACTTTTGCCGGGAATGATGCCCAAGGTTTTGCCGACCATGCTTAGCCGGGTAGAGGAGAGAGTTCCTATGCCGGATTATATGCGCGAGCAGATGCCTGAACTCATGCCCAAAGTAATGGACAACTTGATGCCGAAGATGCTCCCGGCAGTTGTTCCGCTGGTCGTTCCCAAAATGATTGCCTATCTTCGCGGTCGGAGCTGAAGCTCGAGAAACGCACCTTAAGACCGGAAGCTGGGTTTTAGAAAATCGGACTTTAATCTTAAGGACCGACTCCTCTGGGCCCTTTCTTTTTACCCCAAGGCTTTTTTTGAAAGAAGTTTTCGGCCCAGGTCTTTTCGCGCTCGTCGAGAGAGTTGATTTTGTTCTTAAATCAACGTTACTTGTCTTAGGTTTTTGTTTCGGCAATAAATTGAGCTAGTTTTTCTAAGCTCAGCCGACGCCGGAACAAAGGGGTGGAATCGTGACGATAAACCGGCTGTTGTTCCTCAATTGTCGGCCGGCTCGCTTGATAAAAAACGCCGAGGGGGAAAGGCTTTTCTTCCAGGGCTTTCTGGAAAGCCTGGTTTCGGTCCCGCGGCTCGTGATTTTCTAAATAATAGGTGTTTTCTTTAAACCATTGAAAGGTGTTGATTTTGTTGAAGCTGACGCATGGCTGAAAGATATCAACGACGGCAAGGCCGCGATGCTTGATAGCTTGCTTGATTATTTCCTTGGTTTGTTCTATATCGCCGGTGAAGGCTCGGGCGACAAAAGAAGCATTGAGCGCCACCGCCGTGGCTATCGGGTTAAAAGGTTCGAGGGGAGAGCCCCATACCTGGACTGGGGTTCTGAACCCGAGGCCGCTGGTCGGCGATGCCTGACCCTTAGTTAATCCATAGACCATATTGTTATGGACGATAACGGTAATATCAGGGTTTCTTCTGATAGCATGAAGAAAATGATTCCCTCCTTCACCGTAGATACAGCCGTCGCCGCTTTCGACGATTACGGTTAGCGCGGGGTTGGCCATTTTAATCGCCGTGGCCACCGGCAAACTTCTTCCGTGAAGACCGTTAAAGTAGTGGCACCGGAGATACTGAGGCGCTTTGGCTGCCTGACCAATCCCTGAGACTAAAACCAGTTTTAAGGGGTCAACCTGGAGTTCAGAAAGGGCGGCCATCAGAGCCGAGCGCAGAGAAAAATTGCCGCATCCCGGACACCAGGCGATGTCGACTGGTCTGGGGTCGAAGAGATTTTCGGCCCTTTCAGGCATGGCTTTCCTCCTCGATTATTTTCTTCAGGGCCTCCCTTACTTCTTCCACGGAAAACGGAAGGCCGTCGTATTTATTTAAAGGGATTAAGGGAATTGCTGAACCCAGGCCGGCTTCGGCCCGCAGGAGCTGACGAAGCTGGCCAGTGGCGTTGCCTTCGATGACAATAATCCGCCTCGCCCGGGAAAGAAGCTGCCAGGGCGGCGGAAGGAAAGGAGCCAGCTGGGCATAATGAAGCAAAGCAACCGACGGAAGGTCGGTTAAGGCTTCGCCGATAACATCTCGCGTCGAGCCGAACGAGAGAACCAGGAAGCGAGCGTCATCCCGGCCAATAAGCTCCGGGGGTAAAGCTTCCTTCTTTACGAGCTTGCCCTTGGCCAGTCTTTTTTGGACCATTTTTTCCCGGAGCAGCGGGTCCTCGATAATCCGGCCTGATTCGTCGTGTTCGTCGCTATCCAGACAAACAAACCCCCGGCCGAGTCCGGGAATGCCTCGCGGGCTTAAACCAGAGGGAGTAATCTTATACCTCAGATAATCAGCTTCAGTCGGCGCAAAAAAGTCTTCAATTTTTTCCGGAAATTCGAGAGCGGCGACATCTTTCAGGCTGTCGAGCAAGTACTGGTCGGTGAGAATGATTACCGGTACCTGGTATTTGTCGGCTAAGTAAAAAGCCCGGTGGGTAAGATAAAACGCCTGTTCAATATTCCCTGGCGCCAAGATGACCCGGGGAAATTCGCCGTGGCCGGAATAAAGCGAGAAAAAAAGGTCAGCTTGCTCTGTTCTTGTGGGAAGTCCAGTTGCCGGTCCGGGTCTTTGTCCCAGGTGGACGACGAGCGGGCTCTCAATCATCCCGGCGAGGCTTAAAGCCTCGACCATCAGGGCAAAACCGCCGCCCGAAGTCGTAACCATCGCTCGCGCGCCGGCGTACCAGGCTCCAAGGGCCATGTTGACGGCGCTGATTTCGTCCTCGGCCTGCTCGACGACCAGGTCGAAATGGCGGGAGTAGCTGGCGAGGGAAACCAGGACACCTGTCGAAGGGCTCATCGGATATGAAGAAACAAAATTGCAGCCGCCGGCTAAAGCCCCTAAGGCAACCGCTTCTGCGCCGCTAAGGAGGAAGCGCGCCTTGACGTCTTCCTTCGGACTGAGGGCAATTCGGAGGGGAAAAAGCTGCTTATTTTGCTCTGCGTACTGATATCCCAGCTCAAAAGCCAGGGAATTTTGCCTCCTGATTTTTTCTTCCTTGGAGGCAAAGTATTCCTCAACTACTTGCCTGGAGACCGGCAGGTTTACCCCGACGAGGCCGCAGATAATACCACAGGCTACGGTGTTAGCGTAAATCTTGTGACCCGCCTTGATGGCCAGGTGGTTTATCGGCCAGGTTAGTAGAGGAGCCTGGCAGCAAGCTTCGGGGAGGGGGATGGCTTCGTTAGCCAGGATAACGCTTTGATTGCTAAGCCTCGAGGCCAGACGCTCGGCATGTTTGATGTCGTCGGAAAGAAGGACAAGCAGGTCAATAGAACGCCGAAAGGCAGAGCCTGGCTCTTCCGAGACCCGGATGAGAGTGGAGTTACTCCCGCCTCTTACGCGGGACATGTATTCCTTGTAAGAGAAAACGTGGAAACCAGACCGTTTCAGGATAAGCGGTAAAAGATTCTCGACGGTTTGAATCCCCTGACCCGCTTCTCCCGCGACCACGACACAAAAATCTTTCATTTCGATTTTCCCTCCTTCGATTTCGTTCTTTCTCGAGAACCTGAACATATTTTGTTTGGCTCGACCGCCTGTGCTTAGATGCTATCCATCCTTGGCCAAAAAATAAAAAAATTATAATTAATTCCATTATAAGAGCGGAGAGATGAGTTGACAAGCCAATATTTTTGTCTTTGGCGTTTAAAAAATCACGGTAGAACAGAGAAAGATTAACCGGCGGCCTGATGTTTTCGTTACTCAAAATTTGCCCAAAATAACCAGGATTAACTTTAGGGAATGCCTTGGCCCTATTCGGCCGAAACGGTATTAATTTATTCAATATTCACTCTTTTTGCTCCCGGACGGCGGCAATTGGGATTCTTTGATTCGCTGATAAAGGCGCTTGTTTCATTTTACTTGCCTTCTTAGTTTCTAAGCAAATCAACCTCAGGCTGTTAACGTGTTCTCGGATTATTCGAGATTAGCGGAAGCAATTTGAACTATTTCTATAGTGGGCATCCAAAACTTTGTGGCCGGATAAAAGGTCAGCCGGAAGAAAAAACCTCTCTCTCCAGACCTGGCTTTAGGGTAGCTCCTATTTAATAGGAAAATTGCAAGGAGAAATGAGCCCCAAAATTCTGGAGCGCGTCCGAAGCAGCGCTAAGCGCTTTTTTTCCGGTTTTCAGGCCCGGGCAAAAACTTTTTTGGTTGGTATAATATTTAACCTGATGAGTTGTGGAAATAATTCATTTGATCATTCCTAAAAAACCGGACTATAAGAAAAAAGGGGAGGCGAAACAAAATGAGCTTAAATGAGAAAGCCAGAAACAAAGAAGAAAACCCTCCGGAGGAAAAGGCGAGGCGGGGAAAAAAACCTAAATTACTACCGGGCGTTCCGCCTTCGGTCATTGCCTTTTTAATGGTAAGCTTCACCGCGGCCGGGCTATTATCAGCCGGTTTGGCCCTGGCTTTTACCGCCCAGGCCAACGACCTTCCGGAATGGCTGGCCCGAGTCCGCGGCTACTGGAAAACGCACGAGAAACAGATAATCGAAGAATACTGCACTTTTCTTTCTCTGCCTAACGTTGCTTCCGACTCAGAAAGCATCATCAGGAATGCTCACTGGATAGCCGAGGCTCTCGAGAAGAGGGGTCTCGAAACTAAGCTTCTTCATATCGGCGAAGCGCCGCCTGTGGTTTATGGCGAGCTGCTCGCAGCGGGCGCGAAGACCACCCTGGCTTTTTATGCCCATTATGATGGCCAGCCAGTAGACCCCAGTCGCTGGGTCAGCGACCCCTGGAAACCAGTTGTTTTAGATAAACCAAGAGAGCAAGGGGGGAAGCCGGTTGACTATTCGCCGGCGAATTTTTCCTTTCCTCCTGAGGCCCGGGTTTATGCCCGTTCAGCGAGCGACGACAAAGCGCCGATTATGGCTATCCTGGCCGCTTTAGATGCCATCAAAGCGTCGCAGCTCCGGCCGAGGGTAAATCTCAAGTTTATTTTTGAAGGGGAAGAGGAGGCCGGTTCTCCCCATCTGGGCCCTCTTCTTAGGGCCAATCGTGATTTATTAGCCGCCGACCTGTGGCTTCTTTGCGACGGACCTGTGCACCAGACTCGCCGGCCGATTATTTATTTTGGCGCCCGGGGGATTATCGGGCTTGAGCTCACTGTCTACGGCCCGGCAAGACCGCTCCACAGCGGTCATTACGGAAACTGGGCGCCCAACCCCGCTTCGCTCCTGGCCAATCTCTTAGCCAGCTTGCGAGACCAGGAAGGTAATATTTTAATCGAAGGGTTCTATCGAGACGTCAGGCCTCTCTCCCCCGCGGAGAAGAAAGCCGTCGAGGAAGCTCCTCCCGTGGATGAGGATTTAAAGCGAGAGCTAAAGCTTGCCTGGAGTGAAGGCACCGGGTCGGTCTATGAAAAAATTATGCTGCCGGCCCTTAACATCCGCGGTCTGCATTCAGGCAACGTCGGCGCCGCTGCCCAGAATGCCATCCCTACTCTTGCCCGGGCTTCGATTGATTTTCGGCTGGTGCCCGACCAGCGACCGGAAAGAGTTAGAGAGCTGGTCGAAGCCCATTTGAAGAAAAAAGGTTTTTATCTGGTTGAGGATGAGCCGGATGAAGCCACTCGCCTTAAGTTTTCTAAAATTGTCCGGCTCGAATGGGAAAAGGGATATCCTCCTTCTTGTACGCCGATGGACGAGCCTTTGGCCAGGCGTTTAGTTCAAGCCCTCGAAGAAGTAACCCGGGGAGAATTGATCAAGCTGCCGTTAGTGGGCGGGAGTATTCCCCTTTATTTATTCTCCGACTTGCTTCAAACTCCGGCTGTAATTCTTCCTATTGTCAATCATGACAATAACCAGCACGGGGAAAATGAAAACCTTCGCCTGCAAAACCTCTGGCAGGGAATAGAAATTTTCGCTGGCCTTTTTACTCGTTTTCCTGCTCCAGACGGAAATTTACCGTGACCGTGAAGATGACTCCCTTTGGCTTGCCGTCGATGATTGCCGGCTCATATTTCCATTGACGGACAGCGTCAATGGCTGCCTGGTCAAGAAGAGGGATTGACCGAAGAACTTTTGTCCTGACGATATTCCCCTCGGCGTCAGTCTCCGCCTCTAAAATAACTATCCCTTGAACCCCGGCTTTTTTCGCTACTTCTGGATATACCGGTTCAACTTTTTTGATTAATTTTGGCGGCTTTATTTCGCCCACAGCCATGACGGCTCCAGTTTTTTCGGCCGAGATTACGCCACCGATAACCCCCGATACTCCGGCTTTCTTACCCGTCGTCGGCCGTTCGGGGAAAAATTTTCTAGTTTCTCCGGGAGTGAGAGGGTTAAGGGAGAGGAAATAGGGAAAGCCATCCCGGCTTTCAAACCCCAGAACGGCCGTATTTTTAACCGGAATAATGATTTCCGTGTCTAAAAGGGTCAACTTTTCCAGGCCAGTCTGTTCGGCTACGGCGATGCGCAGTTGATGGGCCGAGTCGAGACTGGTTAATAAGCGAGTTTTAATCGGGGTGATGGCTACAGAAATTTCCCTGGAGTCAAACCGGAGGACGTGGGTTTGGGTTTCTCCTATGATATCCCATCCGAGGTCAGCTTCAGCCAGAAGTCTGGCATCTATCAGGTTGAAAACACGGCAAATCTGTTTGCTTTCTTCAGCCTGGCCTACGGCCGCCAGAATATTAGCGGTCAGCAAAGGATTAAGGTAGGAGGAGGTGACGGCAACAGATGGCCGATGGGCGACAGTCCTCAGTCCTTCGTAAAAGCGAAGCTTGATGACAAAAAAAGTGGCATCGTTCTGGTTCGCTCTGAGAGCGGTCAAGAAGAATAAGCTCATGGCCAGAGCAAAAATTTTCTTTTGCAGGCTCATTTTTTTCTCCTTTAATATTCAAGGGTTATTCCCCGGGCTTGGCGCCCAGATAAAAATCATTTTCGAACCAAAGGGTTTATAAATGACCGGAGTGGCCGGCCTATCCTTGACATAAAAACGGAGAATCTGAAAAGTGAGTGTGGTTGCCTTAGGCCTTGAGGGAGGACCTGACCGGAGGAGGAAAAAATAAAAGAGGCCGAGAGCAGCAAGAAGGCTCAAACTCGAAGCCGCGAGTATCCATCGCCTTTTCTTCAAACCCGAGGAGACGGGCCTGTAAGCCGTGGCGCTGGCTTTGTCCCAGGCAGCCTCCACCCTCGTCCACAACTCCTCTCCGGGATAAATGTTTGCCAAGGAAAGCAGGGAGGCCAGCTCTTCTCTGGAGGCCAACTTCTGGTTGCAAGCGCCGCATCTTTCCAGGTGCCGGCGCACGGCCCAATCTTTCAGACTCAGGAAAGGAGAATAACGAAAAACTGACTGATAAAACTTACAGGCTTTCATGGTGTCTCTCCAGCCAATTTTTGATCTTCTGCCGGGCGAGGAAAAGATGGACCCGGGCGGTGGCTGGCCGGCAGCCGATAACCGCGGCTATTTCTTCGCTTGTTAACCCCTCCCTCGCCCAGAGGGTTAAAATCGCCTTCTGGCGGGTAGTGAGGCCGTCCAAAGCTCGCGCCGGGATTCCGGCTTCGTTTGGTCTTGCCTCTCCGAAAGTTGCCTCTGGTGATTCCGCTGAAGAGAGAAAAAGGTTTTGCTTAAGCCTGTTTAGAAAGCCCGCCTGTCTTTTCTTTCTTCTGATAACATCGAGCGAGCGGCGATAGACAATAGTCAATAACCAGTGGCGTAAGCTCTGGTTCGGGTCGAACCGGCCGCAGTGGCGGAATGCCTGGAGGAAGGCTTCCTGACAAACATCCTCGGCATCCTCCCGGTTCTCCACGACGCTCAGGGATAAGGCCATCATTTGGGAGCCATAAGCGGCCACGACTTTTTGAAACCCTTCTCGGTCTCCTTGGAGAAAGACTTCCTTTAGTTCTCTTTCGTCCATGATTAAGGGCCAGCCCCGATGGCTTTTCCTATTATTATACGCCCCTCCCCCCTCCCCCGTTTAAAATGGGGACACAATCTATATTTCCTATTTTTCTCTGTTTAGATTTTGCTATCTTTCTTAATTTAAAACTTAAACCGGTCATCTTTCCTTTATTTCCCATCATTTTCCTGAACTGGGCCCGCTCTTTCTCTGATATCTTAAAATGGAGACACAATCTACATTTCCTATTTTTCTCTCTTAATGGAGGTAGGAAATACGTTTTTTCCCTTCCCTGATAATTAATCCCTGACAATTATTCTTGTTACTTTTTTAATTTACTTTTTAATCCAGGCTTGTTCCCATCGAGCATAAGGCGCAACCCAGCCGCCGTAATGCCTCCGTCTTTACCTCCTGAATACCTGGTTGAGATTGCTTCTTCCTCTTATATCAGCCTTAGGCTTTTCGTTTTGTTAACAGCATATCCCCTGTTTCTGGTTATTTTTTTGTTTTTTCTGTTTCTTGCCCAAAAAAGCCTTTTGATTGGAACACTCTTCCTGAGAACAACAGCGGTTTGACTCTGAAGACAAACCCTAACTATCTTTTTGTGAGAATCGCGCGGGGAGAGGGAACTCTTATATTTTAGAGGAAACCGCCGTTTGCGTTGATGACAATCCTATCTAAATCTAACCTCCCCACCGTTTTGGAGGAAATGGCGCTTTCTTCATTAAGGCCATATTAGTTTTTCAAGAGAAAGAAAAGACTTGGCTCCGCGCGCTTAATTTCCCTCGCGCCAACTATTTTTCTTTTTGGTTTTCTGTTCTCTTGCTTTTATTTGATATACGGAAAATTTTTGGCGGCCAGAACCCGGTTTAGCTCGGGAATATCCTTTTCTTCTATCTCCTTCATTTTTCCCAGCAACGGCTCGAGGAAATTTCTGAGGTCGTTAATCATGTCAATAGTAGTCTGGGTGGGCGCTCCCATGTAGTTGGCTATCCGGCCAGGCAGGCTGGCCACCAGCTCGGCTGCCGTCCCGCCCCGGTAGGCCACCTTGAGCGGCATCCGGTAACGCGATTGTTCCTCCGGGCTGCGGTAGTAGACCTTTTTTAAACTTTCGACTTTTTCCTTGACAGCTTTAAATTTCTCATTAACGGCCGGGTCAGTTTCCTTCGTCGCTCTTATTCTGGCCTCGAGGTCGGTAAGCTGCAGGCTGAGCCGGTCAAGGGTTCCGAGCAGATTATTCCCCTTTTGGGCCAAATCGGCCGCTTCGCGGAAATATTTTTGGTGGAGCTTTCTTTCTTCGAGAGAAAATCCTTGGAGCGGGTCTTCTTTGACGAGGAAGCTCTTCTCGGCTTTCTGGTCGTTTACTTCGAGCCGGGCGGTGTATTCCCCGGGTAGAGTGTAAGGACCAAGAGCGGCCCCAAGACCAAAACCTCGGCCGCGGCCAAACTCCGCCGGCCTTTCTTGACCTGAAGATGGGGGCTGAGACCCCTCGCGCAAATTCCAGTAAACCCGGTTAAGCCCTGGCTCCCGAGTCGGGTTCAAGGTGGCCACGGTTTGGCCTTCTTTGTTCAGGATTATCAGTTTTACCTTCGCCTGAGCCGCAATACCCGGGTTCAGGTAATAAGTGATAGCCGCGCCGTAAGGCGAATTGGGGCCCGCAAACCCGGGGTCGCTATACATATCAGTGGTGCTCGTGTAAGAGAAAAGAAGGGCCGGCTTGATATCGAAAAGGATAAATAGCTCCCTGGTTTTTTCCAGGGTGAGTTTTTCGAGCGGTCTGATATCATCCATTATCCAGACGCCCCGGCCGTGAGTTCCGATGATCAGGTCTCTCTCGCGGGGATGAATCTGGATATCGCGGACAGCCACCGTCGGGAAACCGTCTTTATAAGGAAGCCAGTTTTTCCCGCCGTCAAAACTGACGAAAAACCCGAACTCTGAACCGACAAAAAGCAGGTCTTTGTTTTCCGGGTCTTCGCGGACGACGTGGAGGTAGCCAAAGTCGGGCAAGTTCGCCCGGAGCGAAACCCATGTTTTCCCGAAATCTTCGGTCTTAAAAATATAAGGCTTGAAATCATCCACTTGATGTCTGGAAACAGTCAAATAAGCTCCGCCGACGTTAAAATGAGAAGCTTCGATTCTCGTCACCCAGTTATTATCCGGGCCAAGTCCCTTAATATTTTTTGTGACATTTTCCCAGTTTTTGCCCCCATCCCGCGTGACCCAGACCAGACCATCATCCGTCCCTACCCAAATCACTCCTTCTTGCAGGGGTGATTCAGCAATGGTCAAAATAGTGCAGTGGTTTTCAGCTCCTGTGTTATCGATGGTAATCGGACCGCCGGAATCTTGCTGTTTCTTGGGGTCGTTAGTTGTCAGGTCAGGGCTCACCTTAACCCAGGAATTTCCCCGGTCGGTCGACTTAAAAAGGAAATTGCCGCCGAAATAGAGCACGTGGCGGTTGTGCGGTGATAAGTAAATCGGCGAATTCCAGTTGAACCGGTAGGGTTCTTCGCTCAGCTTGGCTTCGGGTCGGATGCGGACGGATTCGCCCGTCCGGAGGTTGTGCCTTTCAATC
Source organism: Candidatus Aminicenantota bacterium (assembly GCA_037441905.1). GTDB lineage: Bacteria > Acidobacteriota > Aminicenantia > Aminicenantales > CALLJL01 > CALLJL01. Next base: position 16,644 of record JBBIRF010000013.1, on the reverse strand, counting down.
CCGCCCATCTGGAGGTTGCGGTAAAGCACGTACCATTCTTCCGGGTCTACCTGAGTATAAAAGCCATCGCCTCCGCCGCATGGATACCACATGTGGAGAAGAATGCCAGCCCGGTCGCGGGAATTGCTCGGCCCGCCCCAGTTGCCGTTATCCTGAAGACCAACATAAACATAGTAGGGGTCGCGCATATCGTAGGCCACATTGTAGACTTCAGCCCAGGCAGCCGCCTGGACAGCATGACTGTGCCTTCCTCCATCCCAGGAAATATCCAGCCCTCCGTCGTTGCCGCTGATAACGTGCAGGGAATTATTAGGGTCAGCCCAGACAACGTGGTGGTCAGGATGAGCCCCGCGAAAGATGGTCTCGAAAGTTTTGCCGCCGTCGCGGCTGACATAACATGAGCCGGAGTAAACGTAAACGACAAGCTCATTATTAGGGTCGACCGTGAGGCGGCTGTAATAGAAAGGCCGAAAGTTGACCCGGTCATAGGTTCGCTTGTCGCAAGCTCTTACCCAGGTTTCCCCTTTATCTTCAGATTTAAACAACCCGCCGTCTTTGTTTTCAATCAAGGCATAAACGACGTTGGGATTGCTCCGCGCCACGCCGATTCCAATGCGGCCGTTGACGCCAGAGGGCAAACCCTGAGTCAATTTTTTCCAGGTTTCGCCGCCGTCGGTTGATTTAAACAGGCCGCTTCCCTCGCCACCACTCCGGAAATAATAGGGAAGCCGGCGATGCTCCCAGAGAGCGGCGTAAAGAATCTTGCTGTTTGCCGGGTCGATCGCCAGGTCAGCCGCTCCCGTATCCTGGTTGATATAAAGAACTTTTTTCCAGGTTTTACCGCCGTCAGTCGTTTTATAAACCCCGCGCTCCTCGTTCGGGCCCCACAGATGCCCCTGGGCGGCCACATAAACAATGTCCGGGTTTTCAGGGTCGATGATGATGCGGGAAATGAAGCGAGTCTCTTCCAGCCCCATTTTTTTCCACGTCCTCCCGCCGTCTTCGGATTTATACACGCCGTCTCCAGGGGCGACGGAATTCCGCGCGGTGTGCTCGCCTGTTCCTACCCAGACGATATCAGGGTGGCTTTTCGAGACAGCTACGGCGCCGACAGCCACCGTGGCTTCTTTATCAAAAGAGGGGAACCAGGTTATGCCCGAATCCTCCGACTTCCATAAACCGCTGGGACCAACGGCGGCATAAATTACCGAGGGGTTGTTTTCGGGAACCGCGATGTCAACTACCCGGCCGCCCATGTTGGCCGGGCCGATGTTCCGCAATTTCAGCTGCCGCAGAACCAGGCTGTAATCAAAGTGAGGCGGGCTAACGCTTTCGGGTTTCTTTTGGGCCGCCGCAAAAGAATTTGGCGCAAGCAATAACGCGAACAATAAAATTGGCCATAAGAGCCATGTCTTAAGTTGTTTGCTCTTTGTCCTCATTTTAGGCCTCCCTCATAAAGAAAAAATTTTTCTTATATTTATAATTATTTCCTTTAACTATCAAGCCGCAAGTTTTGAATGTTTATAATAAAGCAAATCGATAAAATTCGGAGAGCAGATATATTTCCTCTTCGGGATTGTCGAACCGGAAGTTATTGGCCGGTCGAAAACAGGATGGCGGATAGAAATCTTGGGCTTGATTTATTTTTCGTTTAAAGGAAAAATTCCTGGAAGGCCTGATGAGAAAAAAATAGTTCAGGGTCAAAATATTATTTAAGGAGAGGAGTGATGAGGCAAGAAAAAAGGAAAAGCTTAACAGCCGCTCTTTTCTTAGCGTTGATTTTTTCCTTTACTTTATGGCCGGCGGCAAACGCGGTCTCACAAGAGAAGGAAAAGCCGGTTAAGTACCTGGCCGTGGTTGGCGGCCGGCTGATTGATGGCACCGGTGCTGAACCCATAAATGACGCCGTAATTTTAATCGCTAATGACCGCATCCTCGCCTGTGGGAAACGAGGTCAGGTGGAAATCCCCAAAGGAGCTGAAATCATCGAAGCTAAGGGAAAAACCATCATTCCTGGCCTGATTGATGCTCATTTGCACTTTACTTATCCCACCAAGGAAGAGGAATTCTTTTTCATCAACCAGGCCATCTCGGCTTTTCGAGCCGCCGATTTTCTCCGGAAAATGCTGTTTATCGGGGTGACCACGGTCCGCGATGTTTCTTCTTTCGGAAACGTGGGGTATGAGGCCAGAAAAGCTTTTAATACCGGAATCCTCGAGGGAAGCCGGCCGGTTGTCACTGGGCCTGGAGTTACCTCGACCGGAGGCCATGGAACCGAAGGCTACAGGCTGGGAATCGTCGAGGAGGCGGACGGAGCTGATGGCTTTCGCCAGGCGGTGCGGAAGCGGGTAAAAGAAGGGGCTGACTTGATCAAGGTGCTGCCGCCTTATTCCCGGGAAGAAATTTTTGCCGCCGTCGAGGAGGCTCATTTCCATGAAAAATTTGTTACTGTCCATTCCGGAGTTTATAAAGCCCAGTATGATTTTGTCCGCTGGGCGGTCGAGGCCGGGGCTGACTGTATCGAGCATGCTTACGCTCTGCCTGACGACGTCATTCCCCAGATGGCGGCGAAAAAAATTTACTGTGTCCCGACGCTTTCTATCCTGATCAAGCTGGGAAATCAGTATAAAGAACGGGGGCCCGAGTGGGATTGGAAAGTAAAGAAATATTTTGAGTGTCGAGAGCTTTTCAAGAAGCTCCGGGCTGCCGGCGTCAGAATGGCCGTAGGGACGGACGCTGTCGGCGAGAACATGGCGGCTTATCCTCACTTTTATTTCGAAGAAGTTGAAAACTTTGTGGCTCTGGGCGCCACGCCCATGGAAGCGATTGTCGCCGCCACGAAGATTGCGGCCGAGGTTTGCGCCGCCCGAGACCGTTTGGGCACGGTGGAAAAGGGGAAAATCGCTGACCTGGTTATCCTGGCTGGCGACCCGCTCAAAGACATCAAGCAGTTGCGGACCGCCGAGATGGTCATTCAGGCCGGCCGCCCAATCCCCCTAAAATAGGGACATTATCTATATTTCCTATTTTTTTCTAGGACCAAATATAGGAACATAATTTATATTTCCCATTTTTTATCTCGTCAGGTTAAATCGAATTTTAATCCAATGCCCAAAAATAGCCTAACCTAAAGAGCTGCCTATTATGATGGAACGCGAGCTCTGTTAAGAAGTTCTTATTAAAAGGGGATGAAGAAGCCTTAATGAAGAATACAGGGCTGGCAGCGGGAGAAGATTTTAAGGGCGTTTTTCAAGATATTAGACCATAAGAAAAGGATACTTCTTTTGCTCCTGTCCCGAGCTTGATCAGAAAAACTAAATTATTAGTTCATGTAAGATTAAATTACTTGGAAGAGAGCAAAAAATAGGAAATATAGTTTATGTCCCCATTTTTTTTAGGGCGACATCGAGGGCCTCGACGAGCTGGTCGGCGTTTTGTTCGTTAAAAACAAGCGGCGGCTTGATTTTGATTACGTTGCGCCATGGGCCGTCGGTGCTCAGCAGCACCCCAAGGTCTTTCACCGTCTCAACAATCCGAGCAGCTTCCTGAGTGGCCGGCTCTAACGTCTTCCGGTCGCGGACGAGTTCAACCCCGAGAAAAAGACCCATTCCCCTGACATCGCCGATTAGCTTGTGCGAGCGTCGCAGCTCGGCAAGCCCTTTTTTCAGGTAACCCCCAACCCGGCGAGCCTCCTCCTGCAATCCTTCCTCCTCGATGGCTTCAAGAACCGCCAGGCCAGCGGCGCAGGAGACCGGGTTTCCGCCAAAAGTGTTGAAATACTCCATCCCGGTGACAAACGCTTTGGCGATTTCTTCGGTGGTAATGACGGCGCCAAGCGGATGACCATTGCCGATTGGCTTTCCCAGAGTTACTATGTCGGGCAAAACTTCCTGAGCTTCGAACCCCCAGAAATAGTCGCCGGCCCGGCCAAACCCGACCTGAACTTCGTCAGCAATGCAGACTCCCCCCGCCTGCCTGACGTATTCAAAAGCCTTTTTCAGGTAACCTGGAGGAAAAATAATCTGGCCGGCGCATCCCATCATGGATTCGGCGATAAAAGCAGCCGGCTTCTTCCCTTCGGCGGCAATCATTTCGACAGCCCTTTTGACATCCAGGCCGTATTTGGTTCCCGCCTGCGGGTCGGTGGATTTATAAGGCCCGCGATAGGGGTCGGGGGTCATTACTTTATGGACATAAGGGGGTGCACCTTTGCCTCCCGGTCCGTCAAACTTGTAAGGGCTGATGGCCACCAAAGAGGTCAGGTTGCCGTGGTAGGCACCGTCAATGACAATGATTTCAGTTCCCCCCGTGAAATTGAATGCCAGGCGCAGGGCCAGGTCGTTAGCCTCGCTTCCGGAGTTGACGAAAAAGCAGAAGCGGAGCGGCGAAGGCAACTTAGAGGTCAATCTTTCAGCGTAAAGGGCCAGCTGCTCGTATAAGTACCTCGTGTTGGTGTTCAGGTTCGTCATCTGAGCGCTGACGGCTCGCACGACTCTGGGGTGGCAGTGGCCGAGGTGGCAGACGTTATTCACCCCGTCGAGGTAGGTTTTGCCTTCAGCGTCATACAAGTATTGCAGGGCTCCCCGAACCAGATGAAGCGGCCGGCGATAGGCAAGGCTGAGCGCTCCTGAGAAATGCTGTCTCCTTTTTTCCCGAAGCTGGCCTTTGGGAAACCGAAGCGGTTTAGGCCCGAGGCCGCAGGCGCGGCGAAAAACCCGGTTGATTTTTTCTGGGTTTGTCTGGAGAAGAGTCTCGAGCAAGGTCCAGGCCGGCTTTTCTGAAATCGAGATATATCTATTTTCAGGCTCCTCCCGCCGTCTCCAGGCCGACATGGTCACACTGATGCAGAGCCGGGCGATAATCAGGTCTGCCAAGACATTTATTTCCTGTTCTTCCAGCTGAAAAACCCGGTGATAAGCCGCAAGGAGAGCCGCTGCCAATGAGACCGGGTCTTCTTTTCCCATCATGGCATAAGTCATGGCAATGGCCACCTCGGCGGCGGTATAAGTCTTGACCATGTCGCCGAAGTCGATCAGACCGGTTATCCGTGGTCGGGTAGCCTTGAGGTCCTTGACCAGCAAGTTATTTTCGTTGGCGTCATTATAGATTATGGTTTCGCGCAACTCGCGGAGCCGAGGCAGGACTCTTAGTTCAAGCTGGGCAAGGTGAAAATCGATAAGGCGCCGCTTAGCCGGGTCGGGAACAAAGCGCAGTCTTTCCTGGGACCAGAGGACGTTTTTCAGGTCCCAGGGGATTTCCCGGCAGGCCGCCGGGTGGGAAAAAGACTGAAGCGCCAGGTCGATGGAGCCCAGAAGGGAGCCCAAGTCCTTAAAAGTAGCCAGGGGCACGGAAGAGAGACGCGACAGAGGTTCACCTGGAACATAAGTCAGAAGCCGGGCCAAGTACTTCTGACCGTCTCTGCCTTCTACTTCATTGACGAGCTCGCCGTTGACCGCGGGAAGAACGCGGGGGAAATGGAGCCAGCGAACCTGGGAGGCTAAGTATTCCATCGCCCTGTTCTGGAGGTCGAGCTCTTCCGTGGTTTCTCCTCGGTTGGAAATCTTGAGCACATATTCCTGGCCGTGCCGGTCACGAAGATAAAAATTGCGACAACTATAACCGGATAGATATTGAGCTTTAACCTCCAGGTTGAAAAGCTCCCGGGCGATGTGTCTGGCCTCTTTCAGGTTAAAATCAGGCCGAGGATATTCTTGTCTCTTCATTTCCTGCCTCATCCTAAGAATTGGTACCCGAATTGGGACCGCCTTACCCGTTTACCGTTTCTCCTCAACGCCGCCAGTCTAATTATTTACTAATTTTTCTTGCTTAAAGCAAAAGGATTGGCACCTGGAGTTTGGATTAATCAGGCTCGTTCATCAAAAATGTGGTGCTCCCTACGTTTTTATGTCAATATTTAGCCTTTTGCTCCTTTGGACGCGGAAGCTCGAAAGGCCATTTCAATAGTCAGGGAAGCTTAAGCAAAAAAATTATTCTTGAGATAGAAGGCCGCCAGCCGGAAGTGAAAGGCCTTTTTATCAATGGTCAAAATAAACGCTATAAACGCTATGGCCCGGGCATAATAGAGAAAGAGATTATTCTGTTTAATTTTTAAGAAAGGAGGTGACTGGAATCAGCTTGATTTCTCTCCGTCTTCAGATATCGTTAGCAATTTTTCTATTATTATCCTTTACTAAATTATCCTTTATTAATTACAATATTCTAAAACGGACTTGATGAGAAATGTCTAGCCTGTGGATGTAAAAGTTGAATTAAGCGAAATAATTATCTTACTTATACGGTAGTGATGGTTAATTTAAAAATGATAAGAAAAAAGGCAGGAAAAAATAATTTGCCGAGGGATATCAGCTTGAAAGCAGGATTAGTTGGGAAAAAGTTAATCTACCTGACGGGCCTAAGTTTTATTCTTGCTTTTGGCGCTTCTTGGCTACCTCCTGTTTTGTTGGCGGCGAAGAATAATTCAGGTCAGCTTATTATGGAAGCGATTCGAAAAGAGGTGGAGAAGGTGGTTACTTCTTACGGAGCGGAAGTCGGCCTCTCCTTTCATGACCTGGAAAGCGGTCGGCGGCTGGAAATTAACGAGCGAACCGTGATGCACGCTGCCAGTTTGATGAAGGTTCCGGTGATGATTGAGGTTTTCAGGCGGGTTGACCGGCAGGAGTTAAACCTCGAGCAGAAGGTTGTGGTCAAGAATAGTTTTCGCAGCCTTGCCGATGGAAGCTTGTTTTCTTTAAGCCAGGAAGACGATTCTGACCCCGAATTTTATTCTTACGTCGGCCGAGAAGTCCCGCTCAAAGAGCTTGTTTCGAGGATGATTACCGTTAGCAGCAACCTGGCCACGAACATTTTGGTCGACATGGTTCGACCCGAGGCGGTGATGAAGACTATGCTCGAGCTGGGCGTCGAAAACATGAAGATACTTCGCGGGGTGGAAGACGCCAAGGCCTATGAGCAGGGCCTGAATAACGTAACTGATGCGCGCGATATGAGGCTTGTTCTTGAGGCCATAGTTGAGGGCCGGGCCGCCTCTCAGGCTTCCTGCACCGCCATGCTCGAAATCCTGAAGGCGCAGCAGTTCCGGGAAGGGATTCCGGCCGGGCTGCCGCCTGAGGTCAAGGTGGGGAATAAGACTGGAGCTATAACCAGGGTGGCCCACGATGCGGCTATTGTTTTTCCGCCTGGACGAAAACCCTATGTTCTGGTGATTCTCACCCGTGGCCTGGAAAAGGAGGAAGACGCCCAGCGGTTAATCGCTACTCTCTCCGGGGTTTTATACCAGTGCTTGGTCGCTCCTACCATGCCCCACCCAGGGTTAGGGAATAAGAATAACGAGTGAGGCTTTCTCCCTCCGCCCGCCTTGTTATCTGAATTCTCAAGCGGACGTGCTGCCAGAGATAAGCATCAACTCCAGCCTGAACGAGAGTTGACTGGCGAGCTAAGAGGTCTGAAAAAGATATGACGTCGTAGGCTCTGGCTCCCTGACCATAGGCGATAAAAACGAAACTCTGCTGTTGCCAATAGCGCCTGAGGTTGGCCGTCCAGGAAAAGTCAGACCCAATTTTTTCCGGCGAATAGTACCAGCGAAAATAGCCATAGTAATTCCCGAAATAAGCCCCGAATGAACCAAGATATATCGAAACGGGATTATTTTTGAAGTTCATTTTTTGGAAACCTGCGGAAAATTCCAGGCGCCGCGCGAACCCCTGGGTAAGCTCTAAGTGATAGGAGGTCTGAGGAAAATGCCGAGCGCGGGACGAAGCTTTAAAATAAAAATAGCCATAGGCTCGTCCCCACAGACGCGGATAGAGCTCAATTCCGGCCTGACGGTCCCAGGTGCCAAAACGTCTGGTTTGTTCACCCGTAAGGATGATTGACCCGCGGGCCCGCGGAATGCTTGCTTCGGCCGCTAAAAAGAAGTCGATGTAGTTGGCCCGGCCGTCGCTGAACGTCTCCACCGCGGTCTCGCTCCGGAGCTCAAAAGTTTTCTGGAAAACACTAAGGGAGCGGTTATAGGCTTCCCTGTAAACCTGGTTTTCAGGCGCGAGTTCGACGGCCCGCTTCAGCGCCTCTCTGGCTTGCACCAGGTTTCCAGACCAAAGCAGGGTTAGCCCGAAAAGGTAATGTAACTCGGCGGACTCCGGATAATCGGCTAATAATTGGCGATAACTAACTATGGCCTCGGCGTATTTCCCTTCCCACGAGGCGACCTGGGCCAACCCGATTCTGGCCTCGAGGTTATGGGGGTCTTTCTTCAAAATATCCTGATACTGCTTTGTGGCCGCTGCATAGTCTTTTTTCCAGGAAAGAATCCTGGCTTCTAAAAGCAGGACATCGGAATTATCCGCATATTTTTCTTTTAAGAATTCTACTCTTTCGAGAGCCGCGTCGTATTTTCCCGAAAAAGCGTAGGCTTGGCCGAGCCAAAAATTAAGGTCGTAATCTTCAGGGGAGGCCTTTAGCCCTTCCAGGCAGAGGGCGATAGCTTGAGAATAATGGCGGAGCTGGATGGCCTGCCTGATTTTTTCCTTGTTTATCTCGACCTGATCCTGGCTCTCAGAACGGTTGGTAAACATCGAGGCGGGGTAAACGGGGAAACTAAAACTGCTGGGGGCAGCTAAAAGGGCTACGAAAAGTAAGCTTGTGGTTAAGCGGGCAAGAAGCAAGAAATGAAAACATAGAGGCTGGCGAATTTTCAGCCTGCTTTTTGGAAGCCTCGACGTTCCATTCGACCCCATTCCTTTTTTCTCCTTAATACTGAAAAAAAAGCCCCGGCTCTCACCAGGGCCATGAATTGACGGTAGAAGAGATTTTCTAACCAGGCAAAGGCAAAAATAATCAGGATATGCCTCAAATGGGGGTAGCGTCGTTCTGAATATTCTTCGAGGAGGACGGCCATTAAAGAAATCAGGATGCCGATAACAACCGCCAAAAAGAAGAACAGAATGGCAAAAGATGTGTTGAGCTGGTGAGTGAAAAGACAATAAAGAAACATAGCATAGCCGGCGAGCTCGATAAGGGGGCCAATCATTTCAAAGATCGTATAGTAAGGCATGGCCAGAAGCCCGGTAACTCCATAGCGCGGGTTTAAAAACATCCTGAAGCTATAAGTTAAAGACTCAATCAGACCACGGTGCCAGCGGTTTCTTTGGCGGACAAGCGAACGGATAGTTTCCGGCGCTTCAGTCCAGCAGATGGGGTCGGGTACAAAGGTTATTCGGTATGGCTTCTTGGACTCTCTCAGGTGAGCTTGAAGCCGAACTACAAGGTCCATATCCTCGCCGACTGTCCCCCGGCGGTAGCCGCCAGTTGCCTGGACAACATCTTTGCGAAATAGCCCGAAGGCACCAGAGATAATAAGTAAACTCCGGAGCATCGACAGGCCGGTTCTTCCGCCGAGGAAAGCTCGGAGGTACTCGATGATTTGGAATTGAGCCAACCAGTTCCGGGGCAAACCAATTTTTATAACCTGGCCCTGTTTCACCAGACAACCATTACTCAACTGGATTATCCCACCGGTGGCTACCGTTTTCTCCGGGTCTTCGATAAAGGGCCGGACAACCTTGAGCAGGGCATCTCTTTCAAGCAGCGAGTCGCTATCAACCGCACAGAAGAGGGGAAAACGAGCGATATTAATTCCCGCATTCAGAGCGTCAGCCTTCCGGCCGTTTTCTTTATCAATGACGACTAACCTTGGGTCGAGCCGCGAAACATATATACCTTTAATCGGTTTCGTGGGCAAGACCCGCCGAAAGACCCACGCTCTCTTTTCCAGCTGGAAAGCCTGGATAAGCTGGTCTAAGGTGTCGTCTGTCGACCCGTCATTAACCACTATCACCTCAAAATTCGGGTATTCAATGGCCAGCAACGACCGGACACTCTCGACAATCGTGTTTGACTCATTAAAAGCGGGAGCAATAATCGATATCGGCTTAATCAGCGGAAACTGAAAAATGTCGTGAAAGCTCAGATAGAGTGAGAAACGCCGATGCCTGATATGTCCATAGAGCGAAAGGAGCATGAAAAGGAAATAGAAAGCGTTGATAAAGCAAAAATAAGTTAAGATAACGATATTGAATAACCGAACGATAGGCGACATGGTCTCTATGGTTTTCCGTTACATTAAAGCTATTTCCTCTAAAATCATTCGGGCCATATCGGCGGCATAGCGGTCTTTTTCCTGGCGGGAAAACGCCTCGAGAACTGACCTGCCTTCCTCACCCAGGGCGGCTAAGGCCGAGGCAGCGTTTCGTCTAACGTGAAAAAATGGCGAGGTCAAACCTTTGCTTAGAGAAGGAATGGCAGCCAGGTTCTTGAGTTTTCCTAAGGATTTGGCAGCCTGGGCTTGAACTTCCCAGGCTTCATCCTCTAATAATCGGAGAAGCGTAGCGAAGCTCTCAGGGGCTCCCAGCCGGCCTAAAGCGCGGGCGACCCTTATTCTTACCTCTTTGTCTGGATGCGCTGCCAGGGGAAGGACGTCGGCCGCCAGGGAACGAAGGGGTATTAACCCGACGAGTTCCACGAGCGAGGCTAACTTTGCCGCGTTGAGCGGCTTTCGGAGATATTCTCTTACCTGGGGCTCGATGACGGGGCCGAGAGAGTAAAGCAAATTGACATAGGTTGCCACGTGGGCCGATTCCTCCATTTCCCAGGCCGAGAAAATCGCTTCAATTGCCTCTGGCCTTTTTGTCCTGGTTAAAGCCTGGCACGTGGTCAAGCGGACGATTGGTTTTTGGCTTAACAGAGGAAAAAGCCGGGGAATATCGGTCGTATCGCCGAAATAAGCCAGGAGGCGGATGGCCCTGATTTTTTTGCCAAAGAAGACCGAGTTAAGGTCGCGGTAAACCTGGTTCTTGAAGCTCTGCTGAAAGATTACTTTTAGCTGGTTGAGGGATGACCCCTTAAGTTTTTGAGCATAGGTTACAAGTACATGAGCCAGAGCCTTTGGCTTCGCCGCATATTTTCTAGCTAAACGCTCTGCCTCAGCTATGTCGTTTGAGCTTATTACGGCCAGCAAGTCATTTTCTATTTGTTGGCAAGTATTCTTGAACCGCCGGCTTTGGATTTCCCAAAAGACCCGGCGGAAAATGATAAAGACGAAGAGGCAAGCGGTGAGCAGGCCAAGAAAGACGAGGCTAAGGAGAACCAGGCTGAGAAAGGGAGTCATTTTTTATGGCCAGAATTTTCTCAATTTTGGCTATCAGGATAGCCGGGGAGAAAGGTTTAATGATGTAGTCCCAGCCGGCTTTTAAGCCGCGGAGAACATCTTCTTCTTCAGCCAGAGAAGAGAGAAAAATGACTGGCGGTCGGGGCGCCTCCGGCTGGGAATGGAGTTTTTCTAACATCTGAAACCCGTTCATCCCTGGCATCATTACGTCCAGAATGAGTAAATCCGGTTTTTCTTCTAAGATTTTCTTAATTCCTTCCTCGGCTGACTCAGCCTGGGTGACGGCCAGCCCTTCTTTTTCCAGAAAATAGCTGATTAAACGTAAGGTTACCGGGTCATCGTCAACCACCAGAATTTTTTTCTTGGCAGGCTGAGGTTCCGGAATGGATATTTCTTCGGGCGATGGGCCGGTCTGTCTTGCTTCGGCTGAGCTCTCTTGTTCGGAAGGCAAGTTAACCCCCAGAGCCTCGGCCTCTTTCCTTAAATGAGCCAACGCCTTTTCCAGGGCCCCCAGGGTTTCTTTAAGCTTCTTTTTCTGGGCGCTCAGATGAAGATAAATATTTCTGATTTCTTTGACTCGCTCGGCCCCCCGGGCCGATTTCTGGGTAGAAGCTATTGACTGTTGTTGAGCCTCGCGAGATCTTTTTGGCTGCATCGGCTCCTTTACCTGTTTATTATGATATTCATTATGCAAATTTAAATTGAAAAGTTATATCTTGAAAAATATATGTCAGGAAATCGTTGTTGTCAATTAACCTTATCGACAAGTTACAATAAATTGTACGATGATATCTCCGGATTAGATTTTGGCCCTAGAGGTTACAAACAGGAATTTGGGCTTGGCGGGAAGCTATTTTTCCTTAAGCTGACCAACTTCAAACAGCGGCTCGCCGGCGTTGCAGGGAGGCGTGTTGATGATGTAGAGAATCATCCCGGTAAACGGCGCTCTGACCTCTTCCAGGAAATTTCCCAAATAGTCTTCGATGACGCCGACCACCTGCCCGGCCCGGACGTAATAGCCCATCTTGACGCGGGGATAGAAGAGCCCGTTGTGTTTGGAGTAGATAACCTCGTATTTGTCTACCCAGACAGGGTCGGAGAGCAACTGTGCTTCTCCCGGGAGCATTCGCAGATGTCTCATGACGTTGAGGACACCCTTGACGTTAGCCGCTATGGCCTCTTCTTCCACGCGGCCCAAGTAGCCCATTTCGGTGGTAATCGAAGGCTTCTTCCTCAGGATAGCCGTCCAGCTCAGATACTTGGATTCTTTAAGATTGGCTTCCCTTGTCGGGTCAATGATTATATGATTGATACCGAAAGCCAGGGCCATTTGTCGCGAGGCTTCGTCGACTTCTTTGTTGCCGCTTATCATCCAGTAGGTATAGGGGATTAGGGCTTCGTTGCCGTCGCCACAGTGACAATCGATGAGGGCATCAACCCTTTCCACTATTTCCTCAGTTAACACCGCGGCGATTCTTTGACTCTGGGTGCCCTGGCGGTCACCCGGGAAGACCCGGTTCAGGTTCTTCCAGTCATAAGGGTTATAGTAAATCGTCCGCTTTTGGAATGAAGGCAGGTGGGCGATATGAACCAGAATAAGCGTTCCCGAGAGAGAGGCGGGGTCAACCAGCTTCTTCAGCCGGTAGGAAGCCAGAATCGGCGGGTACTCATAGGGATGAATGCCGGCCATCACCCCCAGGACTTTGCCCGGTTTGACGCCGTTAATAATTGTCAGCGGAATGCGGGTTGCGGGGTCACCAGCCGCCGGAACTTCGAGAAAGCCACTTACGGACTGACCGGGTTCAGCCTTTAGCTGGCCTAGGTAGAAAGTCTTTTGAGTTTGACCGGTGAGGGCTAAACTCCAGCTGCCGAAAATACCAACGAAAAAAAGCAGACCCAAAGAGAGCGTCCTAAAAGCGAATTTGTCGCTGCCCCAAGGCTTTCTCCTCTCAAACTTCATTTTCTTCCTCCTTATCACTTTTTAATCCCAAAACTATCTATTAATGAGGATGGGATGATTTTAATCTATTTTCTAACTTCAGAAAAGTATCTCATCCGCTCGCGAACAAGTCGTCTCCGACGCTCTAACTTGGAGACTAAAGTCGACATGACCGAAATAACTCGCGTTTTAAATCAACTTAGTCGCCACCCTCCGAAAGAACCCCATTCAGGCATTAATTCAGCGGGTGAGTGATGCTGGCAACCCTCTCCCTGTTTTCGGCGGCGAAATTCTGGATAATGCCTAAAACTGGAAGCCTAACCCGGCACCGGCTCTTAGCCCTCCCAGGTCGGCTTTCACCTCGAGTGGCTTAACCTCGCAGGAGCTGTAATGGCCGAAGAGGTCGACATAAATTGGGCCAGCTATATGCCATAACAAACCTAATTGCCCCAGGTAGCCAATATCAGTTTTTTTTACCGTCCCCAGAATGTTTGCCTCTTCGTACCGGAAAAAGCCGATGCCTAACTTGGCGTAAGGAGAAAACGGCCCCAGGTTTAACTCGACGCTTAACCCGGCTGTTATAGGCATGATTTTAAGCGTCGTCTCTTCTTCAGTGAAGGTCATCTTCCCTTTTTTCGAGAAGTATTCTCCGCAGACCCAGAGTCCAAGGAAGCGGCCTGTTTTTATCCCGAGCTCGGCTCCCAAGCTTGGCCCGCCGCCGTAAATATCTTTAAAGGCTTCGTCTTTGGGGGAAAAGTAGGCGGTTTTTATTTCCGCCCGGATAGCGGCTGAGGCTATCTGGCATAGGGTAAAAAATAAAAAAAACAGTAACCCAATCAATCTTCCTTCTTTTCTCATCCTTTTGCCTTTCCCGGATAAAATCTTCTCCGACCGAGACTTTCTTCTTTAAGAATCGGACCAGTTCGTATTGCCGTTTTGTTGAGTTGCTCTCCGGATCATGAAAGAATTCATTGGCATAACCTCTTTTCCATCGGCCGTTATTTGCTCCCGTCTATTGGCTTTTTCCTCCGCCTTGAGCTGTCTGGCCTTGGTTTCTTTCCTAAAATCATTGATTATTTCCATTATTTTTACTTTAAACTGGGAGAGGTTGCAAACATTTTTTTCTTCGCCTGGTACGTATCTTTTGTTGCCAACCGGTCAAGAATAAAATTAAAATCAAGTGATTAATCTTGTTTCCGGAAGAAAACGAGACTGCTGAAAGAAAAGTGGCTAAAGCAGGGGCAAGATATAGGGGTTTAAGAAATTCTTATCTCCGGGACTTTACGCGGCCCTGGGAGTTGAGTTTATAAAAGTGTTGGCCGCCTCAGGCCAAGAAAGGAGGCAGGATGTTTAGACTAGAATTGCGCAAGGCAATCATCTTCAATCTTATTATCTTTCTCGGGCTAACAATTGCCGGTTGTGTTTCCCGGCCAAAGGAACCGGCGAGTCTGATCCTGACTAACGCCGAAGTTTATACCCTGAACCCGGCTCAGCCAACCGCTCGCGCCGTTGTTATCAGCGGGAACAAAATTATTGCTGTCTGCGATACAGAGAAAGAAGCTCGGCGCTGGCAGGGTAAGACGACAAAGGTCATCGACCTTGGTGGAGCCTTCGTCACTCCCGGGATTATCGATGCCCATGTTCATTTTAACCGGGCTGGGGCGCTGATTAACGACGCCAACCTGATGACCGTCGCCGATGAACCCGGGTTACGCCAGGAAATAGCCCGGGTAGTCGCCAATCTGGACAAAGGCGAGTGGATTACCGAAGGGTTATGGGGAGCTTATGAACAGTGGGCTCTGGGAGATGCCGGAACGGCAGTTAAAGAGAGGAAGGAGCCCTGGCGACCCCACCGGAAGATGATCGACGACCTTACTCCGGATAATCCGTGTTTTCTCTGCCGATATGATTATAAGGAATGGCTGGCCAACACGGCGGCTCTCCGCGCTGCGGGGTTAGAAGATGACGGGGTGGAAGGTCTGGAGCTGGATAACCAGGGCCGGCCAACCGGGATTGTTTTTCGTCCGTCACCCGCCTTTGACCGGCTATGGAAAGCCCGTCAACCCAAGTCTCATAAGAGGCTCCTGGATGAGAATCGAGCTGCCCTGAAAGCGCTCCGGGAGGCCGGGATTGTCGAAATTCATGATATCGCCACCCCCGACCAGACGGAGCGTTTCGTTGAGCTCCAGGAAAAGGGCGAACTGACCTGTCGGGTGTGGTTGAGGCCTGACCTCTCCCTCGGGGCTAAGCTGAAGGAAGAAGGCTTCACGATGGGACTCCATCCGCGGACCAAACAAAGGGATTATTGGCTTCGTTATGGCGCCCTCAAGGGCTATGTGGATGGAATTATGGGAACGCATGGGGCCCTTTTCTTTGAACCCTATAATGACGACCCGATCAATTGCGGCCACTGGCGACATCATACTTCTGACGACCCCGAGCTCAAAGTCGCCAACATGGAAAAAATGTATCAGTTAATTAAAGCCGGGTTGGAGGCCGGGTTTGTCCCGAACGTCCATGCTATTGGCGACCGCGGGGTGGCTGAATTGTTGACTCTTTTTGAAAGGCTCAAAGCGGAAGGTGTTGATTTGACCGGCTTCCGGGTTATTCATGCCCAGGTTGTCCGACCTGATGACTTTGCTCGCTTCCGCCAGCTGGGGATTATCGCCGAGGTTAATCCGTATCATATTTCGGACGATATGCGCTGGATGGCGGAAAGAATAGGCGAGGCAAGGTGCCGAGGGGCTTACGCTTTCCGTTCTCTCCTGGAAAACGGCGCCCTTCTGTGCTTTGGTTCCGACTGGCCGGGCACAAGCGCTGCCTATTATCATATGCATCCAAAATACTTGATTTATTCGGCTGTTACCCGGAAGACGCTCAAGGGAACGCCGCCTGAAGGCTGGTTTCCTGAGCAACGGTTGACGGTGGAAGAATGCCTTAAAGCTTATACTATCGACGCGGCGGCGGCCTGCTTTGAGGCCGATATCCGAGGCTCGCTCGAAGTCGGCAAGCTGGCTGATATCACTGTCTTTGACCGCAACCTCCTAAAAATTCCGGCGGAAGAAATTCTGAACACCGAGATTCTGATGACAATCGTCGACGGTCGCATCGTCTTCCAAAAATAGCGACATAATATATATTTCCCATTTTTTCTTTCTTCTCTCCGCCCCCAGGTATCCATCCCCGCGTCTCACTTCTGTCGAGCCTCCCTGTCTCATTTTCTGAGGCGTCTTCTCCCCAAAACACTTGCTCCCTTAGCCCATTCTTTTGTTTTCTTTGTTTTTATTTATTAATTTTTTTCTTTTTTATACTTACTTACTTACTTACTTACTTACTTACTCGCTCTCTACCCCTTTCTATTTCACTCTTCTTCTCCCTCCCTTCCTCCTTTCCTTTGGGTTGCCTTTTTTTCTTATCGCTTATCAAAAGTAGCCTTTTCGGGTCGCTCTCTTTGGTCAAAAAGAAATCCATAAATTAGAACAAGGACAACTATGGCCGCTCCATGCCAAGTATTTAATTAACA
>JBBIRF010000012.1:0-62704 GCA_037441905.1 Candidatus Aminicenantota bacterium | reverse complement strand
TATCTCCTGGCTTAGCTTTTAATTTTAAGCTAATTTTCCCTGCTTTGTCAACCACAGCCGGGCTGCCAGAGGAAATTCTTATGACCTCAGGGGATTAACCGGCCCATATCCCATAATTCCCCCATAATTTTTACGGGAAAAAAGCCTCCCCTCATGCCCGAATTATGGGGAGTTAGCCCAAGGCTTTATCGCCGGAAAGGGAAAAATTAAGTTTATAAAGGACGGCCTCAAAATGGGGGGCGGCTGGCAGAGAAGGGTAATTCGGGGAAACCCATAGCTTGAAAAATTTGCCTTTTGAGCCTGCCCGATTTATAGTAAGGTTGATAACTTAGAAAAGAAACAAAGGAGGCGGGATGAGAGAGCTTAGGGTGGAAGTGGCTGAAATCAAAGAGCGTTGCGGAGCCAAGCACAAAGTCGGCGACCATTTCTTCATTCGGGGAGAGGGGACGATTGAAATCCCCGCTGGAAAGCGGGTGTGCCTGTTTGCTCTCAATAGTCTTTTCCCTTTCTTAACGGCCAAGCAGAGGGAGGATGAGTTGCCTGACGATGATTGGATTGCCGAGACTGAATACCTGACCTGTCCCGACCCGAAAGGGGTTATTTTTAAGGTCTCCTGTATTTAACAACCGTGTGAGGAAGATCTAATCAAAAACCTGATTTATTCAGCCGGTTTTTTCTCTATTCGCTGAGGATAAGTTTAGCCACTGTTTTTTCCCATGTAATTTCTGAGGCAAAACGCATACCTTGCTGACCCAACCTCTCAGCCAGCGAAAGGTCGGTCATAATTTTTTCTAAGGCCGAGCTTATCGCTTCTATCTGAGCCGGAACCACCATCCCTCCCCCCGAAGCCGAAACTAACTCTACCGGTCCGCCGCTGTCAGCGCAGGTTATAACGGGTTTACCGGCGGAAAAAGCCTCGATGGTAACCAGGCCATAGTCTTCCTGGTAGGGGCCAAAATAGACTGCCCGGCACTCGGCATAAGCCTGAAGCAGGGCTTTATCGTCAGTCCAGCCTCGAAGTTCCACCCTTTCCTTGAGGCCTAATTCCTCGGCCATCTTTTCAAGCCTGGCCCTTTCGGGGCCGTCGCCGATAATTATTAACCGGAACGTGGCTGAGCGGCACCGGGCCATAGCTTGAAGGAGCAGGTCGACCCTCTTGAGCTTCTGGAGCCTGGAGACAGAAAGCAGGAAATCGCCGTATTTTTCCAGCCGGTAAGACCGCTGGGGCGGTGGCGGATACAGAACCTCGGCGGGAATCTTCCCCCAGCGGCTGAGCCTTTCCTGGATCGTTTTCGACTGGGCGAAAACCTTTTTGACCCGCCGCTTGAGAAAATAGTTATCCAGACGGTGAATAAACCAGCGCTTGAAACCCTCCTTCAGCCGGCCTGGCCAGGAAAGTCTCCCTGCAAACTGGTCCCATAGGTCGTAATATTCCCGAAAGCGATGGTTGAGCCAGTTGACATGAACTGGATGCTGGCAGGCAAAGCTGGGATAGCGGAAGGAAATCACCTGGTCGATAGGCCGGCCAAGCCCGTCCTCTCTGACATCGGTTAAAAAGTTGGCCAGATAAGCCTCAAAAACACGGCCAAAGCGGTTCTGGGGAGTAAGGATAAGCTCGGCTTCATGCCCGTGTTCCCTGAGAGCGAGAACTGTGGAACGGGCAATGGCCAGATGGCCACCCTCGACAAACGGGATATGAGAGGTGACGACGGCGATTCTCATCTTAGTGAAAGATTAAGAACAAATTTTTAGGCTGAACCCAATTGGAAAATTGCGTCGCTCTCCGCGCTGTTAAACAATTTGTTGTTGATGTGCTCTTTTTCCCGCGTAAACTTTAAGCTGTTTCTTTTTGGCGGTTGATTAGACGGAAGAATACTCGGATTCACCTTTTATTGCAAGGTTTCCAGCGCCTTTTTTTGCCGATTCGTCCGGAATACGAGAAGGGCTTTTCCCAGGCCGGCCGACGTGCCATAACAATAATGAATATCAATAGCCGCATTCCCGAGCAAGGCTCCAACCTCGGCCGCCGCGCCAACGCGGTCGCCGATTTCGCACGTTATTACTTTTTGAAGCTTCACTTTATACCCGAGGGATTTAAGGCATTTTTGCGCCAGGCTGTTATCGGATGTCATCAGGTGAAAAATGCCTCTCTCTCCCTCGGCATAAGCATTCAGAGCAATGAGGTTAATCCCGGCGTTAGCCAAAGTACTCAGTACTCTCCCGAGAATTCCCGGTTCGTTGGGCGTAACTACCAAGAGCTCTGTTGCTTCCTTGACCTGAAACACTCTTTTTCCTCCTGTCAAGTCGCCTCATTATAACAAAAAATCCGGTTTGAACTCAAAATATTTTATCGCTATTATATATAAACCTTTGGCTCAGACCCTGTTTTTTATGGTCAAAAATTATCGTCTGAGGAGGCAGAATGAGCCGGACTCCACGGATAGCCATTATCGACAATTCCCTCGACCCTGGTTTATACACGCCGGTAGCCCATTGGGCAAAATACATTCCCTTCCCGGTTGAATCATTCCGGGCGCCGGAAGGGAGATTGCCTGACCTGGATGATGGCTACACTCATCTGATTTTGACGGGTTCTGAAGCCTCGATCGTCGAAAGAGATGATTGGGTAGAGGAAGAAGTTGCATTCGTCCAGGAGGCGGCGAGGAGAGACCTGGCTCTTTTGGGGAGCTGCTACGGCCATCAACTCCTGGCCCTGGCCTTGTTGGGTGAAGAATATGTCCGGAGGGCCTCCCGGCCGGAAATTGGCTGGATTGAAATCAAGGCGGCGGAAAACAATCAGCTGTTTGGCGAGCTTGATAGTTTTTTTGCCTTTTCCATTCACTTCGATGAGGTTATTAACCTCAGGCCGCCGTTCAGGGTGCTGGCTTCAACGCCGGATTGTTCGGTTCAAGCTTTCGAGGTAACAGGGAAAAAAATCTGGGGAATTCAGTTCCACCCGGAAATCAGTATTCCTGAGGCCCGCGATTTCTTGGCCAAGCTTTTGGCCCAAGCCCGGCCTCACCGGGAGCTGTACGAGGCGGCCCTGCGTTCTCAGCCGCGCGATAGCGGCGTAATTAGCCGTATCATTTCCAGGTTTTTATCAGCCTGATTGCTTTCCGGCTGAACTTGTTCTTTTAGCCTATTATTTTTCTTGACTTTGCTTGCCATAATTAGCTAATCTAAAAGTGATTTTGCTTCTTACTAAAAAAAATTTCGGCAAAAAATGAGGAGGTAGGCAATGAAAAGAAAAGGTGCTTTCGTCTTTTTGTTAATTTTCCTTCTCCTCACCTCACTCTCTTTGTTCGGGCAGCCGAAGAAGCTAACGAGTATCGGCCGGTACACCTTTGTCCGCATCCGGGGAGTTGTCCCCACGCAGGAAGTTATGAAAAGGCTCGTCGAGCTTTATGCTGGCGATATCAAGTATGGGTTTGATTTGGCGGGAGCCGGCGACCTTTATCTTCCTTTTATGGAACAGCTCCGGCAAGCGAGCTTCGAAGAAAAATCCTTGCCTATAGGTGACCGGCTGATGTGGATGCTTTTCCGCTCCCAGGGAAAAGTGAAGGTCGTAACCGATGTTGAATGGGCGGGCAAAAAACCGCTGGATGTCTTTTCGTTTTACGTGGTCAAGGATTGGAAAAAATACGAATTCGTCATGCCTCGGCCTTGCGGTAACATTTCCTTGCGCCGCGTTGAGGATGTTCCCCCTCCTGAAGCTGTATGCAGTCTGGTGGTAACTCCGAACAAGATTGGCCCCAAAGACAAGGTCACTATTGACATGAGCGGCACGAAGAACGCGAAGGCGATGACTGTTGAAGTCTTCGGTCCTGACGGCGCCAAAATTGCTACCCACCGCTTAACTCCTGAGGCCGCAAAGATAACAATGACCCTGGACAAATCAGGTGATTATCGCTTTCAAGGCCAGGCAGTTAACCTGGCGGATAAACCATCGACAAACCCTTGCGAGGCTAAGGTTCATGTGAATTTCCCGCCTGTCTGCAAGCTTTCCGCCACGTGTGTGACCTGCTTGAATTATGTCGGCAAGCCGATCACCTTTGACGCCTCAGAATCGACCGACCCCGACGGCCAGGTGACCCGGGTTGATTTTGAGTTAACCGACCAGGCGGGCAAAGTAGTTGATAAGTTCAGCGATACTGAAAAACCCTTTACCTGGAGCAAGACATTTCTTAAAGGTGGGACATTTACAGTGACTGCTTATGTGACCGATGATTTTGGCGCTGTTTCCGAACCCTGCCGCGTCACGTTTGAGGTGACTCCAAAGAGGAGTTTCTTTGCTGTCGAGGGCGGGCCGTTATTTGCCAAAGGGAGTCATGGGCCTTACTTTTTTGGCCGGGTCGGTTTTCTTTACCGGATAATTCCTGACCCGCTGGACTTGCTCATAAGCGCTGGCCCGGGTCTTGCCCTTAAAGGAGACCCCTGGAAGACTTTCTTGATGGGGAATGTTCTGCTTCTCTATCATTCGGGCCCGGCTTTCTTCGGCGGTGGTCTTGGTTTTTCGACCAAATCCAGGAGCGACCAGAAAGGTTCTCTGGAGCTGGTGGGTGAGCTGGGAGTTGATGTTTTTAACCATTATGACTCGATGGGGTCACTCTTCTTTGAAGCCCGCGGAGCCGTCGGCGAAGGACGTTCCTTCTCGAAGAATCATAAACTTGCCCTCGGGTTCAGATTAATGTTCTGAAGAAGCACTGCGGCGTAGCTTATCAGAAGGAAGGGCCGGCTTTAAGCCGGCCTTTCTTTTTTGGATTATTCTTGGTGCGCCAGGTTATAAACTTTATTCTTGCCTGATGGTTTTTGCGGCCAGATGACCGCTCGCCGACGCTTTTCAAATCAAAAACTTAAGCTTCTTTCCCTAAGTTGGCTGCTCGAAAACTTTATTTTTCCTCCTGGGTCAAAAAGATGCGCGCCGACTTTTTATCCTCTGGCCATTAAAGCTCCAGAGTTAGCTTACGCTGGGATGCCTCTCCTTTAAATTATTGTCCTGTCGAGTGGGTCCGGACTGACAACCAGTTTTTTTGTGGCCACCTCTTTGCCGTTAACCGAGAAGACAACCAGGTAAGTTCCCGGTTCCACTGTCGTCTGTCTGCCACGTCCCATAAACCTTGGCTGTTCGGCCTCTGGCTGGGCGCTTCGGGCGGAAAGGTTCCAGAAAACTTTCTGGATGCCGACCGCGGTGGGTCCGTTTATCTCCTGGATGACCTTGCCTTCAATGTCTTTTAGGCTCACGGTCACTTTTTCGGCTTTGTTCTTAAGAAAATAATATATCGTTGCGCCCACTGGAGGGTTCTGAGCCCGGGCCGCTTCGCCCATCGTGCTCCCGCGGCGGTCGAACATATTCCATTTAACAGTTTCCTGGGGCTCAAAAAGATAAGCCTCCTGGCTCAAGTTTTCCGGCTTGAATTCTTTAAGCGGGAAAATATCGGCGATGTAGATTCCTCGGCCGTAGGTGCCGATGACTAAGTCCCGGTCTCTCTTTTGGATGGCTAAGTCCATGATAATTACATCAGGCGCTGTCGAGGAAAATTTTACCCAGTTTTTCCCCTGGTCAAACGTAATGAAAACGCCGTAATCAGTCGCCAAGTAAAGGATATTCGGGTTATCCGGGTCTTCTTCGATGTCGTTTACCGGGTTGTTCATCCCGCCACTGATATCTTCAAAAGTCTGCCCCAGGTCTCTGGTAACAAAAAGGTAAGTCTTGTCCTCGTTGTGGGTCCGATATCCTGAGTAAGCCACATAGCAGGTATTGGCGTCGAAGGCCGAAGGCAGCACCCGGACTACCCAGCGGTCATAAGGAATCCTGGCGCCTTTAATGTCTTTTTTCGGCTGGCCTTTCTGGTCGTAAAAGCGGGCGGTAATGTTTATCCAGTTAACCCCGCCGTCCGGGCTCAGCTGTAAGTTGCCGTCATCGGTGCCAGCCCACAGAATTCCCGGTTTTTTCGGAGATTCGGCAAAAGTATAAATAGTGGCATACTGCAAGTTGGTTTTCTTGGAGAGTTCGATTTTTTCTTTTTCGTTCTTGGTCAAGTCGGGGCTTATCGTCTGCCACGTATTCGGTTCTCCCCGGGTGAGCGAACGATGGACATACTGGGAGCAAACATACACAATCCCCGGGTTGTGCGGGGAAAGAAAGATGGGTGCGTTCCACTGGTATCGTTGCGGCGGAGCTCCAGCGGCTGTCTCCTCCGGAGTATTCCGCCGGGCAAGACGGCCGGTTTCTCCGGTTTTCAAGTTCATCCGGCTGGAGTTGCCAAACTGGCTCTCGTAGTAAATAAATTCGTTGTTCCAGAAATCTCGGACAGCATAAAAACCGTCGCCAGTTGGCAGGTAAAGCCAATCCGCGGGATAGACACCATTAGGGTTACGATTACGGGAGGGGCCTATCCAGCAGCCGTTATCCTGGGTTCCTCCCATGACATTGTAGGGAAGGCAATTATCCACGGCGACGTCGTAGAACTGCTGGGCGCTGATGGTTTCTTTTTGGTGCCAGTGTTTGCCTCCGTCCCAGGTTTCGCTTAAACCGCCGTCGTTGGCGCTCAGGATGTGGTTGGGGTTCTCGGGGTCAATCCAGAGGGCGCGGTGGTCGACATGGGTTTTAAAATTGCCGTCCCACCCGGAAACTTTGAAAGTTTTGCCGGCATCTTCGGAAATCGTGACGTTAGTGTCGCCGCAATAGAGCCGGTTTTCGTTGGTCTGGTCAACATAAATTCTTCCGTAATAACCAGCCTCAGTCTGGTTAACCTGAGCGCTTCCGCCGACAATCTTGTATTCCGTCATCCGGCGCCAGGTTTCTCCCTGGTCGTCCGACCGATAAACCACGCCCGACCTTTTTACCGGTTGGAGGTTGCGGAAAGCGTCGGCATAGAGAATTTCCAGAACGTGGCGGTTGAGCACTTGATACCGGCCTTTGGTATTTTCTGACTCTGGCTCCTTGAGCATTTTTTCAACCTGGGCGATAGCTTCCATCAATTCTTTATTCTTCGCGTGGACTTTTTTGGCTACGGACTGGAGCTTGGCTAAATCGGCGCCTATTTTGGTCATAAACTCTTTATCCCGGACGAGGTCGTTAAGCTGACGGACGAGGCCCACCTCGTCTTCAGCCTGGGGCGGGGTGAACTTAACCAGTTTGGCCACCTCGGGATGGATTTTGTAAGTCTTGAACTTGTTGAAATAGAAATCGTCCCGGAAAAGCTGGCCGGGCCTGAAATTGGCCGCATTCTCCCTCTGGTCGTATCCGAGGTTAACCTCCTCGTCAATCCGGGCATAGATAATGTTGGGGTTTTTTTCAAAAATCGTGAGCCCCGTCCTTCCCAGGTCGATTTCAGTCGGCAACCCGTTAGTAAGTTTTTTCCAGGTCTTGCCCCCATCCGTGGTCTTATACAGATGGTTTCCAGGCTGGCGGTCAATATAAGTCCAGGTGCGGCGGAAAGTCTTATAGGCCGCGGCGATAACGATGTCCGAGTTGCGGGGGTCGATGATAAAATCAGCCACCCCCCTGTCCTTAACGGGAAAAACATTGGTCCAGGTTTTTCCTCCATCGGTCGTCTTATAAAGACCGCGTTCGCAATCCATTTCGTTGTCGTAGAGCTTCCCCTCACAAGCTACGTAGACGATATCGGGGTTCTTGAAGTCGACTTCGATTTTCGGAA
Source organism: Candidatus Aminicenantota bacterium (assembly GCA_037441905.1). Lineage (GTDB taxonomy): Bacteria > Acidobacteriota > Aminicenantia > Aminicenantales > CALLJL01 > CALLJL01. The sequence continues at coordinate 55,043 of JBBIRF010000012.1, read as the reverse complement.
TGAAGTAGCTCTTTTCAAGCCCGATATGCGTCCAGGTCTTTCCGGCGTCGGTTGATTTCCAGACGCCGTTGCCGTGGGCGCTCGAGCGGGCATGCATGGGTTCACCTGTGCCTAAATAAAGAATATTCGGGTCAGAAGGAGCGATGGCCAAATAGCCCATGCTCATGTTGCCGTATTTTTCGAATATCGGCTCGAAATGGATACCTCCGTCGACTGTTTTCCAGAGACCACCGCTGGCAGTCAAAACATAATAAGTCAGGGTCTGGCCACGGGGGACGGCGACGTTGGTTATCCTGCCAGAAAAAGACCAGGGCCCGATGTGACGCCAGCTAAAAACATCGAGGTCCTTGGTTTCGACAGGAAGCTTTTCTTGAGCTTCGGCCAGAGATACGGTCAGAAGAAAAAAAGCCAGGATTAAACTGACATGAGACCCAAAGCCAAAAGGGTGCCGTTTAGAAAACATTAATCCCTCCTTGTAATGACATGATAATAATTAGAGAGGCATTTATATCAGAAAAGAGGAAAGAAAAAAAGAAGAAGCAAAGGCTTTTTCATAAGGAGAATGTGAGTTCGGCCAAACCGGCCGGCTTTTATTCAGCCAGTCCGCTTTAGATTCGGGCGGGAGGGTGTTGGAACCAGACAGGCCTGTGCTGGCTTCGGGGTAATTCTTATGAGGAGAGACGGGAGACCCATTCTTCAGGCAGGGGAGTAACTTCAGCCCCCTTGTTGACCGGGACGTGAACCGTGTAACCCTCGGCGAAGACGGTTGACCGGTCAAGGCTCAGAAGAGTGTAGCTAAAAACAACTTTCCTCGGTCTGGCCTCTGGACAGCTCACTTGAATAATGAACCGGTCATCGTAGCGCAAGGGCCGGCGATAGCGGCAGAAGGCCTCAGCGACGACGAGAAAAAAGCCTCTTTCCTCGATTTCTTTGTAAGGTATGCCCTTCTGCCGGCAGAGCTCGGTTCGGCCGATTTCAAACCATTCAAGGTAATGTTTGTTATGGGCCACGCCCATCCGGTCGACTTCAGAATACCGAACCCTTTGCTCGACTTCGACCGGCTGGAAGCCGACCTTATTAGAACAGGCGTCAGTCAACGACCTTGCCGAGCTTGGCGAGCTCTTCGTTGTAATACTTCCGGTAGAGGATCTCCCACTCACGGCTCCCTTCTTCGATCGGTTTTTTTTGGGCCTGAATTTTTTCGGTAGCCTTCTTGTCGAGGGCTTCATACAGCTTGAGTTCTTCTTCGATTGAGCGAACGACCGAGAGCCTGATTTCATTCGGCTCGTCCATGAATTCAACCTGGTCGCTATGGAGGAGATGGTTCAGGATTAGACGGGCTAAATGGTTGATTTTCTCCCGGGATAACCTGTTGGTCACAGGACGATATTCCTTTCCTTGGCCAGCTTGGTCTTAATCATCCGGAACATGGTCTGGTATTCGATATTCTCGCGTCTTATCTTTTCCATGTGTTTGCTCAGGATCTCGCGGACTTCCTGGTCGAGCTGGTCTTCTTTGATGAATTCGGCCTGGAGGAGGTTAATGATTTCTTCGATTAGTTTGGCCTTATCTTCCACCGTAATTTTGCCGTCGCGGATAAGATTCCGGACGATGACCGAAGCCATATGGTCAATTTGATTTTTATTTAGCCTCATATCATCTTTTAAAATACACTACCCCCGGCCAAAATTCAAGAAGTTGGGGCTTGCTGCGAGAAAAAATCCTGGTCGAAACCGTTGGGAGCTTAGATTTCCCGGTTTGAACTGGTCTTATCCGGCATTTTTCCCCGTTAACTGGCTAATTTTTGACGGAAGCAGAGAAACTACCCTGGGAGATATCCTAAAGCAGAGACCTCAAAGCAGGAGAAAGGGAACAACCGTCCCTGGTTCCTCTCCTGGTCGCGCGAGCCCTACGAAATTCCCTTCTTGGCTGAAAAGGCGGATGATTTTTTCCTCGCCAGGGGAAGGCGGTGCCGTCTCCGAAAAAATAACAGCCTGGATAGCGGCGGCAGGCAGCGGCCGGCCCTTTCTAAGCGGCCAGGACACTCTTGCTTTTAAAACAGCCTTAGGAGTGTCTTCGAGGACCTTCTCCAGAGGAAACACGACTTTTTCTGGCTGCTTTTCTTTGAGATACACTTCGACTTCCTCTAAGGAAAAAGCGTTGTTCAGGCTGAACGGACCGATTGATAACCGGGTTAAGCGGAAAAGATGGGCGCCGCAACCCGCCTTCTGGCCGAGTTCATGCGCCAGCGACCTGACGTAGGTGCCCGAACTGCAGACCAGCTCAATAATGAGGTCGGGCGGGGTATAATCAAGCAAATCCAGACGGTAGATTATTACTTTAATCGGCTTTAAAGGAACAGGTTGGCCACGCCGCGCCAGGCGGTAAAGAGGCCGGCCGCGGTATTTCTTGGCCGAGTAGGGGGGAGGGAGTTGCTCTTTTTCCCCTTCGAATTCTTCGACCAGCCGGAGAAGCTCTTCTTTCGAGGGAAATTCAGAAGAAGGGGGCGATAAAGCGTTGCCTTCAGCGTCATAAGTATCCGTGGCCATTCCCAGACGGATTGTCGCCCGGTAAACCTTCGGAAGCCTGGAAAGAACCGGGAAAAGTCGTGTTGCCCGGCCAATCCCCAGGAGAAGAAGGCCAGTAGCGAGGGGGTCGAGAGTCCCAAAATGACCGATTTTCTTCCAGCCGCTCGCCTGCCGAAGTCTTTTGACAACATCGTGCGAGGTAAGCCCGGCGGGTTTATTAACGAGTATGATACCTTCGACCATAATTCCTTCCCGGAGGAATTTCTCAGGGAGTTAGGGGGAGGCCGAAAGATTATTGACCAGCCTTTCGACCGTGCGCGGGACTTCTTGAATCAGGCATTCGTAGGACCCATAGACCGTGAACCCGGCGGCGTGGACATGGCCTCCGCCTCCGAAATACTCGGCAATCAGCGCAGCGTTCACCTGGCCTCTTGACCTGAGGCTAACTCGGTAAGTCTGCTGGTCAATTTCCTTGAAGAAGAGAACAAGGTCAACGCCGCGGATCGACCGGGCGATGGTGGTGATATCTTCGGTATCAATCTCCTGGAGGCCGAGTCGTTCGAGGAAGGAACGAAACATCGTGATGATCGCGATGTTGCCTCGCGCGTTCATCCGGAGAGTCGAAAGAACCAACCCGAGCAGCTTGACCTTTTCAGGGGAGTAATTGTTGAAAAGGAGTTCCGAAGTTTTCGTGGGGTCAGCCCCGGCCTTGACCAGTTCGTGGCAGACGGCAAAGGTTTGGGCCCTGGTGTTCGAGAACTGGAAGCCGCCTGTATCCGAGACAATAGCGCAATATAGATGATTAGCTATAGCCGGGGTAAGCTTTATTCCCAGAAGGCGGGAAAGATAAAAAACCATTTCGCCTACGGCCGAGGCCTGCGGGTCAACCCAGTTTATGGCCGCATAATGAAAATTGGAGTAATGGTGGTCGAGGTTAATCAGATAATAGCCCTCGAGATTCTCCTGGCCTGAGCGCTCCACGCTGGCGCATTCGAGCAAAATGACACAATCGCCGGGTTCGGGATAGATCTGCCCGAGGCGAATTCTTTCCACATCAGGGACAAGAGTAAAAGGAAATGGAGTAGGGTCATGGTTGATGATAAGGGCTTCCTTGCCCATGGCTTCGGCCATTAGAGCTAAGGCCAGGGAAGTGCAGATTGAATCGCCGTCCGGCCGAAGATGGGAGCTGATGATGATTTTCTGGCTGTCCAGGAAGCGGCGAGCTACCTGATTAATGATAGCCTCATTCATTCCGTTTAATTTTTTCGAGGGCCTGGTCGATTTTGGCTTCATGTTCGGCCACCGGGTCAATGGCAAAAAATAGCTCTGGATTATACTTAATATTAACCCGGGAAGCAAGCATCCTGCGGATGAAAGATTTATGTCTTTCTAAGTAAGAGAGAACCTCTTCGACTGAAGCCCCGCCAAAAACCCGCAAATAAACCCTGGCGACCTTCAAGTCGCCGGTCATCTCCACCCGACTGACAGCCACAAAGCCGGCCGAGGCTAAATGGAGGTCGCGGGCGATGACCTCGCTCAAAGCCTCCTGGAAAAGGCTGCCGACTCTCTCTTGTCTTCGTGTCTTACTCATCTAGAATTCCCCTGAGGCCGCGCTTATAAGTGGCGGATTTCTGAACGGGTGATTTCCGCGTCCAAGAGTTTTTCAGCTTCGCCCAGGATTTTCTCCAGCGTCTGGTCGACAATCTGCTGGTCGCTGTTAACAGTGATAAAAGCAAGCGAGGCGCGCTGCCACTTGTCCTGATGAGCCACTTCGGCCAGGGAAACGTTGAAGCGTTGCTTGATTCTTTCTTTAAACCTGGAGAGGGCCGACCTCTTGTCTTTGAGAGAAGTAGAATGCGGCAGATGGATTTCCAGGAGGAGCAGGCCGATAACCATCTTTTTTAGTCAACTTTGGTTTTTTGCACCTGAAAGGCAAAGATGATGTCACCTTCGCGAAAGTCCTGGAACCTGTCCAGCCCGATGCCGCATTCCATGTCTTTCTTAACTTCGGTAACGTTATCCTTCAAGTGTTTGAGAGAGGCCACCCGTCCCTGGTAGACTACTTCGTTCTTCCGTAGGACGCGAACTTCGGCTTGGCGGGTAATCTTTCCCTCGAGGACATAGCAGCCAGCTACCTTGCCCACCCGGGAAATCTCAAAAACTTTCCTGACTTCAGCCTTGCCCAGGGGGATCTCCTTGACTTCAGGCTCGAGCATCCCCCTTACCGCTTTCTTGATATCATCAATCAGTTCATAGATTACCTGGTAGCTCCTGATTTCGACCTTTTCCTGTCGGGCCATCTCCTGGATGGCTGGAGGCACCCGAAGGTTATATGCCAGGATCACCGCTTTTGAGGCGGAGGCAAGAAGGATGTCTGATTCAGTTACCGGGCCGGTAGCCGCGTGAAGAATTTTCACTTGAACCTCTTCTGTCCCGAAGGAGGGAAGCAGCCCCCGCAGGACGTCCACTGAGCCCTGGACATCGGCTTTGACAATCAGGTTAAGCTCTTTGACCTCTCCTTTTTCCACCTGTTTGAAGAGTTCATCCAGCGAAAGGACTGGCGGCCGGGCAGGCTCTTCCTTTTTTGTTTTGGCCAGTCTTCCTTCGACGATTCGCTGAGCTTTGATGATGTCCGGCACCACCTGGAAATAATCTCCGGCTACCGGCACGGCCGAAAACCCGAGGATTTCAGCCGGCATCGATGGTTCGACTCGGCGGATGGGCCGGCCGAAATCATCGAACATGGCTCTCACTTTTCCGTAGGTAACGCCAGAAATGAAGGCCTGGCCGGGGACAAGAACCCCGTGCTGGATGATTACGGTGGCGCTCGGGCCTTTCTTCGGGTCGAGCTTGGCCTCGAGAATAATCCCCTGAGCCTCAACCCGCGGATTGGCTTTAATCTCGATGATGTCGGCTAATAAAAGAATCATTTCGAGGAGCTCGTTGATATTCTTCTTTTCCTTGGCCGAGAGCTCGACGCAAATTGTCTCTCCGCCCCATTCCTCGACCAAAAGGTTTTCCTGGGCTAACTGCTGTTTAACTCTCTCCGGGTTGGCCTCAGGCTTGTCGATTTTGTTGATCGCCACGATGATCGGAACGCCAGCGGCTCGGGCGTGGCTGATGGCTTCTTTGGTCTGGGGCATGACTCCGTCGTCAGCCGCGACGACGAGAACAACGATGTCCGTGACCTGGGCTCCCCGAGAACGCAGCTGGGTAAAAGCTTCATGACCAGGGGTGTCGATAAAGGTAATCCAGCGGTTTTGCCAGGAAACCCGGTAGGCGCCGATATGCTGGGTGATTCCTCCGTATTCTTTATCGACCAGGTGGGAATGGCGAATTGCATCCAGGAGGGTCGTCTTTCCGTGGTCGACATGGCCCATGATAGTCACTACCGGAGGCCGGGTAACGAGCTGGTCGGCTGCCGCCAGGGCTCTGGCCTTGACTTCTTGTTCATAGGAGACAAGCTCAAGGTCACAATTAAGTTCCTGGCCGAGAATCGGGATGAGGGATTCATCAACCAGGTCGTTGACGTCGGCAATTCTTCCCCGACTTTCGAGTTTGGTCAGCAGGTCCCGCGTCTTGACGCCTAAGCGTTCGGCCACCTCTTTCAAAGTCATCCCTTCGCCGAGAAGATAGCGAGGTCGCGGCGGCGGAGTTTTAGCCGCTGGTTTTGTTTTTTTCTTAGGGTTGGTTTTTTCCATTTTTCTATTCTTCTTTTATCTCAATTTTCCAGCCGATAAGCCTTGAGGCCAGTTTGACGTTAATCCCTTTCTTGCCGATGGCCAACGAAAGCTGATTCTTGGGAACAAGGGCTTGAAGAACCTTATCTTTTGGGTTGATTATAGAAATATTTTCGATTTTGGCCGGACTCAGAGCTCTCTGCGCATAGGCTACCGGGTCAGAAGACCAGATGATAATATCAATTTTTTCTCCCTGGAGTTCTTTGCTGATAGCTTGAATCCTGTTCCCTCTAACTCCGACGCAGGCGCCAACCGGGTCGATATCTTTTTCCGTAGTGAAAACAGCCACTTTTGCCCTTTCGCCCGGTTGCCTGACGATATCCTTGATTTCAATCAACCCGTTGGCAATCTCCGGTGTTTCGAGCTCGAGGAGCTTGCTCAGAAACCGCGGGGAAGTCCGGGAAATAAATACTTGCGAGCCCTTTGGCCCCTTGATGACATGAGTGATGACGGCTTTTACCCGGTCACCCCGGCTGAATTCTTCATTAGGCAATTTTTCTTTGAGGGGAAAAATAACCTCAGTATTATTAACATCAACAATAATGTTTTGCCCTTCAAACCTCCGGACCGTTCCCGTGACAATATCTCCCACCCGGGCGGCGAATTCGTCATAAATCTTTTCCTGCTCAGCGTCGCGGACTTTTTGGAAGATTACCTGTTTGGCTGCCTGAGCTGAGATCCGGCCCAAGGTTTCGGCCGGAAGGTCGATCTCGAGAAAATCGCCTTCCTTGGCCTTCCTCCATATCGCCTGAGCTTCTTCGAGAGATATCTCGGTTGCCTTATCTCGGGGTTTAGCTACGACTTTCTTGATGACATAAACCCGCAGATTTCCTTCCTCTGGCTTAAAGTCGACAATTATTTTTTCTCCGTTGCTAAAATATTTAGCCGCCGCGACTCTTAAGGATTCTCTTATCGCGTCGACAATAATCTGCGGTTCGACGCCTCTTTCCTGGCTCAGCTGGACAATAGATGGCCACACTTCAATTTTCATCGAAAGCACAGACCTCGCGGCGGGTCTTTAAAGAATGTCAATTATAATCCAAACTATCGCTAATAGCAAACTATGCTCGGAGCCGAAAAAGGCAATGTCATCCTAATTTTGGACCCAGGGGCTCAGGATGGAGGGCAACTATCGGCCCGGAGACAACCGTTAACTTGTTAGTATTAAGTTATGGTTTTAGCATTTTTTCTCAAAATGGAAAGCTGTTTTGGCTCAGGCAAGAAAACCACAATCCTTTAGTCTCTTGACCAATAGTTCGAGAAAATGAATACCCTAATCCGACGGATTGGAAGTCGAGGCGGCTTCTTTGGCCGAAAAGGTTTCTTCCGTTTGCTCGAATTCTTTTAACCCGGGTCGCTTGGAGTAAAGAATAGCTGCCACGGCCACAGCTAATAAAACGGCTACGACGACTGCCAGCCAAGGGGTGAATTTTTTATACTGAATGATAATCGGCGCGGCCAATACCGAGACCAGGTTGATAACCTTAATCATCGGGTTGAGAGCTGGTCCAGAAGTGTCTTTAAGCGGGTCGCCGACCGTGTCGCCAATTACCGCAGCTTTGTGACAGGTTGAGCCTTTTCCGCCGTAGAGCCCGTCTTCGATTGTTTTCTTGGCGTTATCCCAGGCGCCGCCGGTATTCGCCATGAAAACGGCTAAGAGCTGGGCGGAAAGAATCGCCCCGGCGAGGAAGCCTCCCAGGGCTTCAACCTGGAGGGTCAGCCCGACAATAAGCGGGGTGAGGACGGCCAGCAAGGCCAGCCCGACCAGCTCCTTCTGAGCGGCCAGCGTGCAGATAGAAACGGCTCGGGCATAATCAGGTTTAACCCTTCCCTCCATCAAGCCCGGGATGCGGAACTGACGACGGACTTCCATCACAATTAGCGAGGCGGCCCGGCTGACGGCGTTAATGGTCAGGGAAGAGAAGAGCCAGGGGATGGCCCCGCCGATCAGCAACCCTATAAGAACTATGGGAAGGTTGATCCTTATTCCCGTATGCAGCAGTTGCTCGGCTTCAGGCGTGCCGATCTGGGCTTGCACCTTGGTCACGTCGGTTAAATAAGAGCCAAAAAGAGAAACGGCCGCGATTACGGCCGAACCGATGGCGACTCCTTTGGTAATTGCCTTGGTTGTATTCCCGACGGCGTCCAAATCAGCCATGATTTGTCTGGCTTTCTTATCCATTCGGGCCATTTCACCGATGCCATTGGCATTGTCGGCAATCGGACCGAATGAATCCATGGCCACGTTGTTACCGGTGAGGGTGAGCATCCCGATACCGGTCATGGCCACGCCGTAAAGGACGAAGGCTACCGGTTGACCCCAGTATATAAGAAGGGCGGAGAGAATCGTGGCGGCAATAACCAGGATAGCCCAGACAGTTGATTCCATCCCCACGGATAACCCGGAAAGGAGAAGCGTCGCCGCCCCAGTCCGGGAGCGGCGGGCGATTTCTTTGACCGGTGCGTAATGAGTGTGAGTAAAATATTTGGTCAACTCGTCGATCGAGATGGCCAGGATGATCCCGACACCGACGGAAAGAAAAGCTCGCCACTCGTGCATGTAGAAGAGGGCGAGCAGGGCGAAAAGGACGATGCAGAGGATGGCTGAAGTGTAAAACCCCCGGTTGATAGCCGCCATGGCGTTACCAATTTCCTCGCCTTTCTTTCCTCTGACTTGATAGGTCCCGACAATCGATGAGAAGACGCCGATGGCTCGAACGAGAAGCGGGAAAATAATCCACTTGATATCTCCGGTGATGGCCACCAGGGCAAGACCGAGGATCAACCCGGAGACAATGGTAACCTCGTAGCTCTCGAAGATATCCGCGGCCATTCCGGCGCAATCGCCGACATTATCGCCGACAAGGTCAGCCACAACTGCGGCGTTGCGTGGGTCGTCTTCAGGGATACCAGCCTCGACCTTGCCGACAAGGTCGGCGCCGACATCAGCCGCCTTAGTATAAATGCCACCGCCAACCCTCATGAACAGCGCCAGGAGAGTGCCGCCAAACCCGAACCCCAGAAGAGCGTCGGGGGCCGCTTTCTGAAAGACCATGAAAATAACCGTTCCGCCGAGAAGGCCCAGACCATCGGTCAGCATACCGGTTATCGTCCCTGCCCGGTAAGCAATTCGCAGAGCCTTATCAAAACTTGTTCGGGCAGCTGCCGCCACGCGGACATTCCCCTGGACGGCCATTCGCATCCCCAGCTGGCCCACGAGTAAGGAAAACATGGCGCCGAGAATGAAAGCTCCGGCCCTCCCGAGCCCCATAATGAACCTTACCCGGTCAGGAGAAAGGTCAGGAAACCGTTCCAAAGCTTCAGAAGAAGGCGGGACGATATAAACGCTGAAGAAAAGGGCAACCGTGAGGATGATAATCAAGGGAAGAATTGTTTTTAGCTGCCTGATGAGGTAAGCTTCAGCCCCCTGCCGGATCGCTTCCCAGATTTCGACCATAAGCGGCGTTCCCTTCTCTTCGGTCATGATCTGGCGGCGCAAGAAAAGGGCATAACCTAGACCGAGAAGGGCGATAAAAAGAATGGTCCACAGGGCGACAGTTTCGAAGGTTGTCGGTGCTAACATTATTCTCTCCTTAACATAAAACTATATTTGCCGCTAAACTGATAATCCGCTTCTTGAGAAAAAGCATCAATCCCGCATAAAAAATAGTGGGCATTTATAGCATATCCATTCATAAAATTCAATTTAGCGGAAGAGGATGGTTAGCGGAAGCCCATATCTTAAAAATTTCTCCCTCCAGCGGCCCGAGAGATTGCTATTCCAGGGCTTGCCCGCGAAGGCTGTATGGGCCATAAGATGTAATCCGGACGCGGACGAATTTGTTGGTGGCTTCCTGGTTAGAAGTAAAATTAACTACCTGGTAAGCTTCGTTCCGGCCTGTGTAAAGCTCCGGAGTCCTGGCACTCCGGCCAGAGCAAAGCACGTCCATTTCTTGGCCAACCAGCCCGGCGTTGATTTCCAGCTGAATTTTTTTCTGCAAGGATTGGACTTCGATTAAACGACGACGCTTGACTTCAAACGGCACATCATCTGGCAGCCGGGAGGCGGCTGTGTATGGCCGGGGCGAATAACGGAAGGAGAAAATGTTGGCAAAACGGACAGCCTCCAGGAGGCTTAGCGTTTCTTCGAATTCTTTCTCGGTTTCTCCCGGAAACCCGACGATAATATCTGTGGACAGGCTGATTCCCGGGACAAGTTCCCGGAGCATGGCTACCTTTTCCAGGTATTCCTCCCGGGTATAACCCCTTTTCATCCTTCGGAGGACAGAGGTTGAGCCAGATTGCACGGGAAGATGGAGCTGCCCACAGATTTTGGGCTCCTCGCCCATAACCCTGGCAATCCCCGCGTCAAGATTTTTCGGATGAGAGGTAATGAAACGAACCCAGCGGATGTTTCTTATCCGGCTGACCAAGCGGAGCAGCTCAGCCAGAGAAATCCCTGTTTCCGGGTCGCGGTAGCTGTTGATACTCTGACCGAGAAGCTGGATTTCCAGATAGCCCAGTCCGGCCAGGGATTCAACCTCCTTCAGAATCGATGCTGCCGGCCGGTATTTTTCCCTGCCCCGAGCAAAGGGGACTACACAGTAGGAACAGAAATTATTACAACCTTCCATTACCGGAACGTAGGCACTCACTTTGCTTTCCCGCAGGATGAGCGGCGAGGGATGTTCGCGCCATTCGGTCGACCTACTGGTTAGACTTATTTTTTCGGGCCTGTTTAATAACGAGATGAGCTCGGGGTAGTTATCCGGTCCAAGCACGAAGTCAATAAGAGATTGATGGTTAAAAAGCTCCTCGCCTTCGATCTGGGCGACACAGCCGACTACAGCAATCTTGACTCCAGTTTTCCGCTTGAGTTCTTTCAACCGGCCGAGAAACGAGAATAATTTTTCGACCGATTTTTCTCTTACAGCGCAGGTGTTAACCAGGATGAGGTCGCTTTTCTCCGGGGAATCAACTTTTTCCCACCCGTGGCTTTTGAGGAGGCCAGCGATATGCTCAGAATCGCTTTCGTTCATTTGGCAGCCGAAAGTATGGATGAAAAAGCGGCCAACCGGACTGTCAAGGTGATTCTGTTCCGGGCGTAAGGTTTCTTTACTTTGAGGCATCGCCGTAAGTTTTCAGATTTATTTAGAGCTCCTCGTCTTTTTATTATACCAGCCCTGATGCGCGGAGGCGAGCCGAGGAGCTAACGAGCTGCCGAAGCAGCCAATTTTTACCGCCGTTTCATTTGGCGCAGGAGCTAAAAACCCGCGAGCCTGGGCAGAAAAAATAGGGCCAAAAAATAATTCATAAAATAAATTTTTGTAGGATAAGGCAAGGAAGCTCAAGATGCGTAAGAGCAAAAACTCTGATTGATTGATTCAGCAGATCTCAGGTTTGGTGGCGAAAAACGCTCAACCGCGGGGTTTTTGAGGGCAAGAACTAAATCAACTCTTCCAGGATTCTGATTGAGGACCTGATCAGGCTCGGACAGACATTATGGAATAATTTCTCAGCTGAAGCTCGCTCGTAACCTCCTTCCTGGCTAAGGTCAACTCCGAGAAGCTCCCGGCAGAGGAGAGAGCCGTGTCGGGCCCGAAAGCTCCGGAAAAATTCCCGGGCGAGGCTGTAGGTCTTTTCTCTGGCGGCCTCGTCCTCAGGTTTTACCTTTCCGTACTTAAGCCCGAGGACGAGCAACCCTCCGGTAACCGCGCCGCAGATTTCGCCCGTGCGGGCCATACCGCCGCCAAAGGCCTGGGCCAACTTAGAGGCCAGTTCCTCCGGAAGCCCTAATTCTGAGGCAAACGCTAAAAGGACTGACTGGGCACAATTAAACCCGGATGCGAATTGTTTTGCGGCTTTTTCCTGACGATTCATCAGTACCTCTCTTTAGTTACTTACCAACGCCAGTATTCTGACAAGCGCTTCTTTTGGCGAGAGAAGTGTTCGCTTTCCAGAAATCATTGTTTTAAGAGAACAAACCCAGCCATTGCCGCCGGCTTTTTAGGAATTATTCTTTTTCTTCTCATTTTTCCCTGTTTCTTCCTGGAGCCCGAGGTTATGACGGAGCATTTCGCGGGCGTTTTGGAGGCTGATGGCCGTAATCCGGCTACCGGAAAGCAACCGCGAAATTTCCCTGACTCTCTCTTCAAACCCGAGTTTCTTCACCAGGGTAAAGGTGCGCTCACCCTCGATTCGTTTGTCCACCCGCCAATGATGGCTGGCCGATGAGGCGATCTGGGGGAGGTGAGTGATGCAGAGGACTTGATGCCGCCTGGCGAGTGAGCGGAGTTTTTGGGCGATGAAATCAGCCGTCTTGCCACCTATTCCCGAATCGATTTCATCAAAAATCAGCGTCTTGCCGGCTGTAGCCTCCTTGCCTATGGCTTTTAAAGCCAACATTATCCTGGAGAGTTCACCACCAGAAGCCACCCGGCGTAAGGGCCTCAGCTCTTCTCCCGGGTTAGGACTTATCAAGAATTCGACTTCATCCCACCCAGTCTCTTTGATTAACTCGCTCTCGCCCAGGGAAAAGGGGTGCGGGTCCACTTTTACTTGAAAACGAGCCTGTTTCATTCCTAACTGGGCGATTTCTTCTTCCAGCTGTCGTTCGAGTTGCCGTGCCCCTTCCTGCCTTCGTTCAGAGAGCCGCCGAGCTTTATTTTCGTAAGCGGCGAAAGTTTGCTCGATTTCCTGATTCAGGTCAGAGAGTCTTTCCTCGCAGCCGAGCAAACTCTCCCTTTCTTTTTCTATTTTTTGTAAATAATCGATAATATCCTTGATTTCTCCGCCGTATTTCCGGCGGAGCTTTTCTATTTGACTCAGCCTTTCTTCGACCTTTTCGAGTCTTTCAGGGGCTGCCTCCTGGGACTCGCGAAAGCGAACCAAAGAATCAACGGCTTCGCGCAGGAGGATGCCGAGCGGCTCGAGGTTCTTGTTGAGCTCCTCGAACGAAGGGTCGAACTTGCCGAGCTCGGCCAGGTAAGAAGTAAAACGAGATAAGAGCGAGAGGAGAGCATTTTCCCCAGCGTAGGCTATTTCGAGGGCTTTTTCTGAAAGGAGGGTTATTTTTTCCGCATTCTTGAGAAGATGGCGTTCGTTGAGCAATTCTTCTAACTCGCCCGGCCTGAGGTTAGCCCGCCTTAGTTCTTCAATCTGGTAAGAGAGAAAATCGAGCCTTCTTTCTCTTTCCCGCCGCCTCTCTTCAATCGTCTTTTTTTCTGCGAGCAATTCCCGCAGCCGTCGCGCGAGACTGGCCAATTCCTGACGCCAGGGGCCGGCCTCGATATAAGCGTCGAGGTAATTCAGCTGATTTTCGAGGTGGAGGAGGAAAATATGGTCGTTCTGGCCGTAGATATCGACCAGCCCTTCGGCGATATCTCTGAGTCGCCTCGCCGGCACCAGGATGCCGTTGATATAAGCCCGGCTGGCACCTTCGACCGAAATCAACCGCTGGAGAAAAATTTCGCCGTCTTCAAGATAGGGAAAAAAAGGGGAGGCAGGGGCCAGGTCTTTTACCTGAAACACAGCCTCCACCGTAGCCTCTTTTTTTCCGGTGCGAATAATTTCCGGTGAGGCTCTTTCTCCCAGGAGGAGTTTGATGGCGTCGATTATGATTGATTTCCCCGCGCCGGTTTCGCCGGTCAGGATGTTAAACCCGGGGTCAAACTGAATTTCCAGGTCTTCAATCGTGGCTAAATTGCGGATGTGGAGCGAAACAATCATCCCTTCGGTTTTTTGATCTTAATCGGGACGAGGGCTTTTTCCATATTCACCCGACCATATCCCAGATAATTGTCCCGACCGGGATACTGAGTGGCGTTAATATCATCAGAAGAATAACGAATGATATCCATTATTTCTCTTGCTTTAAGCCATGGCTTGTGGCTTTTGAGCAGGGCGGCCAACCCAGCCACATGGGGCGCGGCCATGGATGTCCCGGTGCCGTAACCATACGGAAAGGAATCAGGGCCGAAATACCAGCGGGGCACTAAGCTCACGATTCTGACTCCAGGCGCGGCTACGTCGACTTCCGACCCATAATTAGACCATTCAGGCCTGGTGTCGTTGTAATCAGTGGCGGCTACGGCAAGGCAATAGTCATCATAAGCTGCGGGGTAAAGGACTGGACCGCTATCGTTCCCTGTGGCGGCAACAATGACCACGCCTTTTTGATAAGCATAACGCAGGGCTTCTTTCAGAGTTTCAGATGGTTCGTCGCCTCCGATGCTCAGATTGATAACAGCTGCCTGGTTATCCGCGGCCCAGACGATTGCCTCCGCGACCCAGCTGTACAGTCCGGAGCCCTCCTTATCAATAACTTTGACTGGCAAGACTTGGCAGTTCCAGGCAACTCCGGCAATGCCTTCGTTATTGTCGGTAGCCGCGGCGGCAATCCCGGCTACATGGGTGCCGTGGCCGAGGTCGTCAGTCGCGTCGAAATCGTTGTTCACGATGTCGCGGCCTGATGATTTAAGCTTATCCTTAATATCAGGATGGAGAAGGTCGATGCCGCTATCAACGACAGCGATGACCACCTCCTCTGTTCCCCTGGTTTCCTCCCAGGCCTCGGAGGCGTGAATATCCGCCCGCTGCTTGCCCCGGGGGCTTCCCGGGATGCCGATCTCCTGGCCCGAGTTGTAGAGAGCGTACTGATATTTGAAATAGGTATCATTAGGGGTGACGCAAATCCGGACGACACCGTTTGGTTCCACAAACTCGACATCAGGGTTTCGAGCCAGCAGCGCCACCATTTCTCTAACACTCAGTCCCCTGGGGACTTCAATTTCATGGACGTCGATGCGAGGAATTTTTTTCAGCGACCTTGTGCCGTAAATGGCCATTAGAGTGTTGACCTTAGCCTCGGTCACTTCGGGTTTGAACTTGACTAAGACCTCTCCTTCTTTATAGCGCGGGGTTTCGAGCCGGAAGGGCAGACCGGCGTTAAGCTCGGGCAAGTCGCTAAGAATTACCTGCCCCTGTCTCGGGTTGGGTCTTTCCCTTTGCTGAGCTTTTGGCCCATCGAACCCGAAGGCGATAAGGCTGAAAATACTGATGCAGACCAGCAAGATGTATGTCCGCAATTTCATTTTTTTCCTCCTTAAAAAGAGAAAAGGGCCCGGACGTTAAGGCTCCAATCAGTGGCCCCTTTGTGGGGTAAAATAGAGGCTTCCCCTCGGAGGCCGAACCGGGAGGTGAAGAGGAAGTTCGCCCCTAAGGAAAAAGACACAGCGCCCCTGCCTTTAACTTCTTTCTTTTCTTCTCCCGTCAGGTTTTCGACGAGCTCCCTCAGGCTAAATTCACCCGAAAGACGGTTGTATTGAATGGCGGCAAACGGGATAAAATTTTCGTACTTATTGTAAACGAGGACAGGACCAATTGAAAACTGCTGCCAGCTTGGTTTACTTTTTAGCTCTCCCTCGACCGCCAGCTCGGGAATTGCCCACTTTTTCTCGTTTCCGGAGTAAGAAATAACTCTTACCTGGCCTCCCACGCCGAAAGAGTTAAACAGAAATACTTTACTGAGCTCGGCTCCGAACACAACCCCGCTCAGCCCGCCGCCTTCGAATTCGATGGAAAAAGGTAAACCGCGGAACACAAGGGTATTAAAATTAGAGGAAGCAAAACCGCCAAAAAGGGAGATAACATAACCGCCTGATTCCAATTCCAGGCGGAGAGTACTGAAATAGGAATTAAGCGGCGAGACAGATTCATCTTCGCCGTAAGTGAGGTCCCGTTTAAACATTTCACCCTCGAGCCCCAGACGGAAATTAAGACGAAACGGCTCGGTCTCCCTTGGAGTCTGGGCGGATAGAGAGGCGAACGCTATCAACAAGAAAACTATTCCGAGGCTAAAAGCTAAGTTTTTTTTCATCCTTCCCTCCTGAAGATTTCTTGCGGTCATTGGCCTGGTCGATGGCCCGCAGGCGCTCCTGAGCTTTTTTGGCCAAAGGGCTCCGGGGATAATCGCTCACCACCTTCGTGAAATAAGGAACACTCTCCTCGCTTTTTCCCCACTTATAGTAGGAATCAGCCAGATAAAAGTAAACCCTATCCATCTTGGAATAGTTGGGAAACGTGCTCAGGATTTCCAGAAACCGGGTGGTCGAAGCTTTGAAGGCATAAACCTTATAGTAAAAATAAGCGATGCCAAAATTGTGCTCGGCCAATCTTTCTTCGCATTCCTTAATCCGCGCCTGGGCTTCCTTGGCTTCCTCACTCTCGGGGTAAAGAGCCACCACTTTCTTGAATTCCGCCAGAGCCTGCCAGGTTTTGGTCTGGTCCCGGCCGGGTTTGAGAGCCTTCAGAAAGTAAGTCATGGCTATCCGGTATTGAGCGTAAGAAGCTGAAGGGCTGTAAGGGTAGAGGGAGATGAACTCCCGGTATTCAGCCGCGGCCAGAATCATGCTGCCTTCATCACCTTTGGCGAAATAAGAATCAGCAATCGCCAGTTTAGCCCTTTGGGCATAAAAGCTTTTAGGAAAGGAATCGATGACCTGCCGGAAGTACAAGCGGGCTTTTTCCGGGTCTTTTTTCAGGTATTGTTGACCTAACTTAAACAAAGCCTCGTCGGATGAAGCGACCTCGGGAGAAATTTCGGCAGTTTTTTTCCCGCAACTGGTCAATAAGAGAGCCCCCAGAAGCAAAAGAACACCGATTTTGACTTTGTTTTTGCCCGGGGATTTGTAGCGCAGAAATCTCATTTTCTTAACTCGCTCCTCGCATCCTAATGGTAAATTCTCCTGATCCATTCCCACTCTTGGCGCAGGCCTTCTTCGAGCTTGGCCTGTGGCTCGTAACCCAGTTCTTTCCTGGCTTTTTCCACCCCTGCCAGGGTATGGAGCACATCCCCTTTTTGGGCCTCCTGCCAGCAAATCTTGGCTTTCTTCCCGGTGATTTCTTCCATCAGCGGGACCACCTCATGCAATTCTTTTTGATGGCCTCCACCTATATTATAAACTTCGCCCGACCGGCCTCGTTTCAGGGCTAATAAATTAGCCTCGATGATATCACCAATAAAAGTAAAATCACGGGTCTGCCGGCCGTCGCCGTAAATATGGACCTCTTCGTCCTTCAGCAGGGAGAGGAAAAATTTATGAAAGGCCATGTCCGGTCTCTGCCTCGGTCCGTAGACAGTGAAAAAGCGGAGGGAGACCGCCGGCACGCCATAATTTCTGTGATAAAGGAGGCACAGCTGTTCGGCGGCCAATTTGGTAACGCCGTAAGGGGAAACAGGCTGAACCGGGCTGGATTCAACCATCGGGAAGACGGGCGAAAGCCCGTAGACAGAGGAGGAAGAGGCAAAAATAAATTTTTCCAGCGGATGGTCCCGAACCGTCTCGAGCATTAGCTGGGTTACTTGAATGTTATTCTTGACATATTCAGCAAAATTTTTGCCCCAGGAAGTGCGGACCCCGGCCTGGGCGGCCAGATGAAAAATTATTTTTACCCCGTCGAGAAGCGAACGAAGGTCGATAGCTGCCAGGTCCGCCTCCACCATTTGAAAATTCTTATGACCGCGAAGCCGCTCGAGGTTTTTTTGCTTTATCCAGCGGGGGTAAAAATCAGTGAAGCAGTCAATCCCGCGGACGTCGAAACCTTCTTCGAGGAGTCTTTCGGCCAGGTGAGAACCGATGAAACCGGCGACACCGGTGACCAGGCACCTCATCTTCCCTGACTCCGGCGAGCAATTGCCTTCATCTGTTTAACTACTTCAGCCGGGTTTTCCTGGCTGAAAATGGTCGCTCCGGCGACAAAGATTTCGACACCGTCTTCGACCAGCGATTCTATGTTTTCCAGGGTGACTCCGCCGTCGACGGCTATCGGCGTCTCGAGCTTTTGCCCTTGAATCCAGTTGTGGAGCAGCCGGATTTTATGACGCGTCGACTCAATCAGAGTTTGACCACCCCATCCCGGGTTAACGGTCATCAACAGGACAAAATCAAGTTCTTTCAGGATGTCAGCTAAAAAATGGATCGGGGTGGCCGGGTTAAGGGAAAGGCCGGCTTTGGCGCCAAGCTGTTTCAGACGCAAGACCTCGCGGTGGACGTGGGCTGTAGCCTCTACATGAAAAGAAATCCAGTCAGCTCCTGCCTCCCGGAATTGAGGAATGAAGTTTTCTGGTTTCTCCACCATCAGGTGGACCCAGACCGGCAAGGTAGTGATTTTTTTTAAGGAACTAACGAGCTGCGGCCCAAATGTTAGAGTGGGCACAAAATGGCCGTCCATGATGTCGACATGGATAAGGTCGGCGCCTGCCGCCGCCACGGTTTGAGCGGCTTCTCCCAGCCGGGCAAAATCAGCCGACAAGAGAGAAGGAGCGATTAAGATACTCATCTGCTTACCTCCAGGCTAATTAAATTTCTTTTTTGGACCGCGTAGCCGTGCGGCGGAGTTTGCTTGATTATTATTCCCGGCTCAAGCCCGGGGTAATAGCTGCTGCGGACGTTGCCCACGTTAAACCCGAGCTCTTTGAGTTTTGAGAGAACGCGGTCTGCCTTCCGGCCAATCAGGTCTGGCATAACATACTTAAGCTCTTGCTCGCCCTGGCTGATTAGTAGATTAATCGCGGTCTCTCGTTTGACTTTTCCCCCAGGCTTTGGTTCCTGGGCAATTATGCGGCCGGCTGGATACCGTGGCGTGTGAATCTGGGAAATTATACCGCGGGATAACCCGACAGAAGCCAGGGTTTGCACCGCCACTTCAAGGCTCTTGCCGACGAGGTCGGGAATGTCGACCATTTCGCTTCCAGCCGAGACGATAACTTTAACCACGCGGTTGGCTTTAATTTTAGACCCGGCAGGTGGGTCTTGCGAAATGATTAACCCTTTTTCTATCTCGCTGTGGAATTCTGTTCCCGCGAAGCTCAAAGACAGGAGGTTCCGGCTGAGGAGCGTCCTGGCCTCCTCCGGTGTTTTTCCCTTGAGGTCGGGGACGGTAACTATTTCTCCTTTTAGAATGAGGCTGGTAGTTACGAGCGCGCTACCCAGGAAAAAAATAAGCCCGGTCTCGAGAAGAAGAATAGTTTTAATAATATTCTTTGTGGCCATAAGGAACCATTTTTTTTCGAACAGGTCTATCTATACCATATAAAGTGGCGGGTGTAAATCAGCCAGACGCGACTGCTTTGACCTGCTCCGAGATAAAAGGCCCGATAATTCTTTATCGCCCGATGTCTCTTCGGAGTTTCCTGGAATTCCGGCTGAGAAAGAGAGAAGAAAAAGAGGCCGCCGTTGCTCTCGAGGGTCATTTTCATCTAAAAGCCTTCTCTTTATTCTTAAGAAATGGATATAATAAGGGCGGCATAATAAAGCCAGGAAATAATTCGGAAACGATGAAGGAGTTAATGATGGAAAAATGGTCTGATTTTCGGAGTGACACGGTAACTAAACCAACCGAAGAAATGCGGCGGGCGATGGCTGAGGCTGAAGTGGGCGACGACGTGCTCGGCGATGACCCGACTGTCCAGAAACTCGAGGCGCTGGCCGCCTCGATAATGGGCAAAGAAGCCGCTCTTTATGTTCCTTCAGGGACGATGGGCAATGCGGTGGCGGTTAAAGTCTGGACAAGAGAACTTGAGGAAGTAATCCTTGAGGCTCGCTGTCATATTTATAACATGGAATCAACGCATCTGACTTTTATTTCCCGGGTTAACCCGCGGCCGCTGCCTTCCTGGCGCGGTGCCATGGACCCGAATGATGTCGCCAGGAATATCAGGCAGGCTTCGGTCCACACGCCGCGGACCTCGCTCATCTGTCTGGAAAACACGCATAATAACTGGTCGGGCGCTGTCTTGCCGCTTGAAAATATCAAAGCCATCAGGGAGGTGGCCGACCGCTTCGGGGTAAAAATCCATCTTGACGGGGCGCGAATTTTTAACGCCAGCTTGGCCTCAGGAGTCCCGGTAAAGGAATATGCCCGCCAGGTTGATTCCGTCATGTTCTGTCTCTCCAAAGGGCTCTCCGCCCCGGTAGGGTCGATGCTTGCCGGCCCGAAAGATTTTATCGACCAGGCAAGAAGGGTGAGAAAAGCCCTGGGCGGGGGGATGCGGCAGGCCGGCGTGTTAGCTGCTTGCGGTCTTATCGCCCTCACCAAAATGGTAGACAGGCTGAAAGAAGACCATGACCGGGCAAAGAGGCTCGCCCGGGCGATAGCCGAACTTCCTGGCATCAGCTTAAACCCGGAAGAGGTCGAAACCAATATCATCATTTTCGGGCTCAATCATCCCCGCTGGAGTATCCCGGCTTTTCTGGATGAACTCAAGAAAAGGCGTATCCTGGCTCTGCCCGTCTCAGGCGGCATCCGGTTTGTTACCCATAAGGATGTTGACGACGAAGACGTTGACCGCGCTATTGAAGCTTTCACTTCTCTTCTTACCCATTAATTTAATATTTTTCTTCGGCTAAGCTCAGAGGGAATTTTGCTTCTGGGAAGATAAGCTTTTTGGTCAGAAGGGTTATTTAAGAAGATAAACAAATTAAACCGCCAAGACACCACCTGAGGATAAAACCCGAGAATAAGATGTCGTGACGGATAACTGACGGCTGAAGTTGTGAGCCGCTTTTTCAGGATAAATTACTGGCGAGAAACTGGCTGATTTCAACCACCTGAAGGTCTTCTTCGCCCAGGTCTTTAAGGCCGTCACGAATCATCGTCAGGCAGAAGGGACAGGTGGTGATTGCCTTTGCGGCGCCGCTTCGGGCGACTTCTCGGCTCCGCACCCGGTTTATTCTTTCGCCAATTTTTTCCTCGGTCCACATCAACCCGCCGCCAGCGCCGCAGCAAAAGCTGTGCTCGCCGTGCTGGCGAAGCTCTCTTATTTTCACTCCGGGGACTGACTTGAGAAGCTTCCTGGGCTCGGAGGTCAGCTGATGGTGCCTTCCGAAATAACAAGAATCGTGCAGCGTCACTACCTCGGCCGATTCTTTGAACCGAAGCTTTTTTTCTTTGACTAAGGAATTGAATAATTCGAGATGGGAGACGACCTCGATGGTTTGCAAAAACTCGCGCTCTGAGGCGGGCAGGTCAGTAAACAGATGAAGGAGCCGCGGGTATTCATACTTCAAGGTATGATAGCCGTGGGGACAGAAAACGAGAATTCGGCGGACACGGTATTTAGCCAACAGTTCGAGATTCTGGCGAGCCAGCAGCTGGAAGAGGTATTCATTACCCAGACGGCGGGCGGCATCGCCGCAACATTTTTCTTCCTCGCCCAGAATTGCGAATTTTATGCCTGCTTGCCGCAGGAGTCGGACGAGCGACCGCGCCACGGCTTGTCCTGTCTCGTCAAACGAACCGGCGCAGCCGACGAAAAGAAGCAGTTCTACCTCGTTTAATTCGGCGGCCAGCGGGATGTTTTCTTTTTCCGCCCATTCCGCCCGACGGGCAAACCCGATGCCCCAGGGGTTACCGTTGGTTTCGAGGTTCCGGAAGAAGGAATTGAGCTCTGCCGGGAACTGGCTTTCCATCAGGACCTGGCTTTGTCTCAACCCGAAGACCTTCGGCAAGTGTTCAATCTCCACCGGGCAGACATGCATGCAGGCACCGCAGGTGGTACATGTCCAGATTTCATCCGGGGCAATGATACCGGGAACAAGGTTGGGTAATTCGCCTCGTTCACCCCGCCGGAGCTGGCGATAAGAGCGCAGGAGGTGTCGTTCGAGGTTGTAGATGATCATCTTGGGGGAAAGCGGTTTCCCGGTGGCGAAGGCCGGGCACACATCCTGACAGCGGCCGCATTCGATGCAGGCGAAGGCATCGAGCGAATCTTTCCAGGTGAGGTCGGCCGCTTTTTCCACGCCGTAGATTTCTGTTTTTTCGAGGTCGAGCGGCTGGATTTCAGCCGGGCTCTCTTTCCTTTTAAAAATTAGATTAGCCGGCCCGGCGAACATATGGAAATATTTCGAATGCGGGACATAAGCAATGAAAGCATAAACAATTATTAAATGAACCCACCAGGCAAGCCGCGCCGTGGCCTGGAGTTGAAGACTATCGCCGGCACCTCCGAAGAGAAAGCGGCTGAGCGGCGGGCCGAGAAAAGACAGGCGATGAACCTTAGGAAAGGCAGCCACCTGACTGGCCTCGAAGAAAAGGTAGCTTAAAGTGGTGGCCGCAAGAAAAAAGTAAATGATGGCTGAATCGGCGGCTGAGGTTCTTAACGCGGCCGGCCGGCTGACAAATCGCCGGATTCCTAAGTAAATCGTGGCGAAAAGGACGACTAACGCCATGATGTCAATCAGAAAAGAGACGGCCGCGCCCGCAGGGCCATGACCAAAAAGCGAGAAATTGGCGACAAACCCTTCGAAAGTGTGGTTGACTGTCATCGTGTCAAAAGTAAGGGCGGCGTAAAAAAGCCCGGCATGGACGAGTCCGGTTACCACCCGTTCGTTTCTTAAAGCACACCTCTGGAGCAGGACGCGGTTGAGCATGCGGACAATTCGTCGGCCTAAATTATCCGACCGAGGAAGCGGTCGGCCTCGGCCGATGATTTGGATACGGCGGATGACAGGATGGAAAAAAGCCACCAGAGTGCCGAGGAGGATGAGAGCAAAAATTAATTTTTCGGTGGTTGAAAGCATCGGCCCTCCTTAACTCAACTAAAAGGGGATAGCCATTCCCCAGATAATCTTATAAAAAGATTCCTGGTTGCCAAGCCGACTGGCAGAAATATCCCTCCAGAAACTGGCGCCGCCGGAAATTTCTAACCAGCGGGCGAGCTGGAGCCGGAGGATGAGGTCGGCGAGCAAACTCTGGCCGCGGGCCAAAATGACGTCGGACTGGAAAATTGCCTGGAAGCTTAAGGTTAATTCAGGGGTCAGGGATATCCCCAGTCGGAACCCGTACTCCTGCTCGAGCTTCTCTCCCGAGAAGTCGAGGTGCGAGCGCTGGTTGGTGTGGTGGAAAAACCAGGTGAAAGGTTCGAAAAGGAGGTGGCTGGAAGCAAAAATCAGCCCGAACCCGATATAATTGCGGTTGAGGTAATAAGGCCGGCCGTTAAAAATACTCTGATGGTCGGAGTCGTGGTTGCTATCATGACCAGCCAGGAGGAAAAAATGCCGGCCTATTTCCTGGCGGAGAGAAAAATGCCAGTCAAACTTGGTCCGGTTCTGTCCGTCGTCGTGAGTTACGAGCTGGGCTAAAAGGTGGGTTGATGCTGTCAGGTCAAGAAAATTCTGAAAACCGAAGTTCCAGCGGTCCTCGTTGCCGGTCAAGTCGTTGAAGCTCGGAAAATTCGAAGGAAGGAGGAGGCTGGCGAAAAACTCGCCGCGGAGGGTGAGCCGACTCGTTTCCCAGAGGGGCTTAATCGGCTGCCGCGGCCGGAAGATGAATAACGGCTGCGCGGTCAGGATGTCGGGCAAAAGAAAAATAAATAATATAATTCCAATAGAGCCGATAGAGTTAATATAAAATAGCCTGTTTTTCGACTTCTTCGGGCTGCGGCTTCGTTCGGGACCTTGCGGTTTTTCTGCGTTCATCTTTTCTTTAACCTCTCCGCCGCTTTCTCTCTATACACCTTTAGAATTCAACCTTCAACCCCAGCCGAAGAACTCGGGGAGTTTGAATTTCAGTGGCGTAGCGTAGCGGAAACAGGTCGGATGTCCATTCGTTTTCTTCGGTCGCCAGATGCTGGTTAAACAGGTTGTATCCTTCGAGGAAAAACTGAAATTTCCCGCCGCCCACCGGAATGGTCTTCTCCAGCCGGGCATCAGCCGTCATGTTGAACTCATACCGGGCAATTCCTCGCGGAAAAGCCTGGAGGTAGATTGGCCCCTGGTTCAGGTTTGATACCAGGATTTTACGGGTAAATGGTTGGCCGTCGTAATACTTGAGAATTAACCCGGCCCGAAACCCCGCGGGAAGGTTAAGCGTCATGCCCAGACGGACGGTGTAGGCTCGGTCGAACCGCAGTCTTCCCCGGGCGTTGAGCAATGAATTAGGGTCATCATAAAGCCAGCCGATTAGAGCGTCGTCATTTTCCCATTCGGTATTTCCGGGGCTTGTAGTCCCGAAAGCCTCTGTGGCCGTAAAGGAAAAGTAGAGAACCTCTCGAGTGCAGAAGCGGCGGAGGAAAACAAGGTCGAGTCCGCGGTAGCGGGAAGTCCGGTTGGCCGCATCAGGGTTGGTGAGAAAGAAGAAATCCTTGCCCAAGCTTGAAGCCAAGCGGTTAAAAAGCGGCAGGCTCAGGTCGTCATGGGTTCCCCAGATGCGGTCGTCCCCGCTATCTTCGAGAATCAGTTTTTCGTAGGCCGACCCCGGGACACCGATATTTTCGGTTTCAATCAGGTTTTTTGTAAGCCTGGTGAAACCTGAGAGACTGAAAAAATAATCCTGTTTTAGCCTTAGCACCAGGCTGGCCGAGAATTCAGTCGTCACGGGTCGTTTTAAGTTCGCGTCCACTCGGGAGAAGAAAGGTCCTTCCCGGCGGAGAAGGCGGCCGACCTCCTGAGATTCCAGGCGGTGATTTCCGTTAAGGTCGTTCCAGGAATAAATCAAACATCCCTCGGCATTTGAATTTCCCCACCGGAGGTAGTTCAGCGGAAGGGAAAGGGCGGTTTGGCCATAATAAATTTTTAAAAAGCCCTTTTTCCCCTGCTGAAAGGGAAGGGCGAGGCTCGCTTGCGGCAAGAAATTAAGCCATTCGACCCGGGAAGAAGAAGAGTTAGTAAACCCGCCAAAAGACCTGACTTCGGCCTGAGCCGGGCTCCAGCCTCGAGAAAGCGATACCCGACCGCCAGCGGTCAGGATAAGGCGGCCGGCGAAATTCCAGGTATCTTCAAAATAGAAGCTCACGTTTAGCCCCTGTTCGCGTTCCTTGGCTGGAGGGGTGAAAAAAGCCACCTCCGTCGGTTCCCCCTCAAGAAAAAGAAGATGAGTTCCGCCAGGAACCCGCGATTCTTCCGCGTTCGACCTCCAGGAAGCTTCCAGCCCGAAATCAAGCCGATGGTGGGAGGAAGACGGTAACCTAAAAAGCATATTCCCGGCGAAGACAAAGTTCAGGTGCCATTTTTCCTGGTCACCATAGCGAGCCGGCGCCGCCCATACCAACGGCCGGAAAATTTCCCGGCTGGAATACGAAGCCGAGTGAGCATAAGGTCGAGTCGAAGTTTTTTGATAACTCAGGCTAATTCCCGATTTGAGCGCAGCGCGGCTTCCCGGCGATGTTTGCCAGAAAAATTGAGCCACATGAGACGTTTGCTTTGCTTTGAGGGTAGCCTCGGGAGCGATGTTTCTTCCTGCCCCGGCCTCTTCTTCGACTACTTGCTGGCCAGTCCAGAATAAAGTAAATACCCCAGCGTCCGCTTCATGGTCGACCCGGGCGATGCCTGAAACCCAGCGGCTGCGGTTTTCTCCCGGGTAGGCAGCGAGGTTGCGGCTGAGCTGCTGGGTCTGGAGGCTCAAGAAAAAACGCTGGCCCGAAGAGAAGGGACCGGAAACCCAAAGCCGAAGTTTGCGGTCGTGACCAAAAGTATGGCTCTCGGTTATGCCTTCTTTTTCTAAGGCCGGAGTGAGGTTGTTGGCCGAAAAGGAAGGCTGGATTAAAGCATAGCTACTCCCGGCTCGGAAAACGTTACCTCCCCTTCGGGGTTCGAGATAGAGCTGGCCGCCGGAAGCAGTGGCCGAGGCTGGATGCATGGCGTTACGGTGCCGGATGGCCTCAAGAGCGGCCAGGTCTGGGAGAAACATGGGAGTTCCGCCAAAATAAGGCTCGGTGACATCAAACCCGTTGAGCTTGATTTCATTCTGCGTCCATGACGTAGCCCCGCGAGCGCTGAAAAGCACCGGATGGTCGGCCCACAAGCCCGCCGGGTCAATTCGGTTGGTAGTGGCTGAAAGGTCCTGGTTTTCGAGGACTGACCAGAGGTTATCGGCCGAGGGCAGCGCAGCCAGCTGATGCCGAGAAATGACTGTCTGGGCGCCGATGTCTTCAAGGTCGAAACTTTCGACCGCAGGCTTTTCCGAAAAATCGACGAGCTTAACCTCGAGATGAAGAAACTGACCTGGCTCAAGGACAATGTCGTGTTTCCATTCCTTTTGGTTGAGCCCCTGAAGGCGAAGCGAGTAAAACCCGGGCGGTAACCCCATGAAAACGGCGTTACCCGAGGAATCGGGATAACGAACCAGCGGGCGAGACAGAAACTCTGCGGTCAAGGAAACAGCAATTTCGGAAGGAGGTGAGGGGGGGTTAACAAGCTGGATGTGGATGGAACCAAAGTTTATAGCCGGAAGCAACCTTGCCGGAAAGCTGGCGGCAAACAGGCCAACGAATAAAAATAGTTTAAAGTTGCTCTTCGCCGGCCAACGTTTTCTATGCCGCAACCTAACTTCTTTCGCCTAACGATTAAAATCGCCCTATTTTTTCTGGTTTAACCTCTATCTGTCAAGAAAAGACTTAGCCGAGAGGTTTTAACAACGGCCAGAAAATGATAGATTAGGGGAGAAAAGAAATTTCAGGTGGAGTTTGGCCGATGGAAAAAAGAATTAAGGCTGAGCTGGCGATAATCGGCGGAGGTCCGGGAGGGTATGTGGCCGCCCTGCGCGGCGCCCAGCTCCGGCGTCAAGTCGTTCTGGTCGAGGAAGACAGGGTCGGAGGCACCTGCACTAACTACGGATGCATTCCCACCAAGTTCTTACTTCATGAAACCCAGGTTTGGAGCGAGGCCCGCAAAAACAGCCGGATTAGAGGCGCAAGCCACCTCGAGCTTGATTGGGCCGGAGTGCAAAAAACGAGGCAAGCCGTTGTCGACCGTCTGGTTAAAGGAATTGAGTTCTTGCTCGAGCGGAATAACGTTCAATTGATCAAAGGGCGAGCCCGGCTGATTGACCAGAAATTGCTGGCCGTGGAAACCGAAGAAGGCGAGGTCTCGGTTGAACCAGAAAAATTAATTCTAGCGACAGGAAGTCGTTCGGCCAACCTTCCCTGTTTACAAGCTGACGGGAAAAAAGTCCTCACCAGCCGCGAGGCCCTCGAGGTTGTTTCTCCCCCCGAGCGTCTGATCATCATCGGCGCCGGGGCGATTGGCCTTGAGATGGGCTCGATTTTTTTCCGGGTCGGAACCAAGGTAACTATTCTCGAAATCCTTCCCCGGCCGCTTCCTGGCGCCGACCGTCAGTTAGCCGAAAGGCTTGGCCGGCTCTTGAAACGTCAGGGGCTCGACATTCAGACGGAAATGCGGGTGGAAAAAGCGGAAGTTTTGACCTCAGGAGTCAGGCTGAGCGGTACTTGCCTTCGAACAAGCGCTGGTTTTTCCTACGAGGCGGATTTAGTCTTGCTGGCTGCTGGCCGCCGGCCAAACTCGGAAATAGTTGCCCAGCTCGAGCCGGGTCTTTGCGACCGGGCGGGTTTTGTGAAAGTTAATGAATTCCTGGAAACAGCCTGGCCAGGAGTCTACGCTGTGGGCGACCTTATCGGCGGCAAGTTGCTGGCTCACAAGGCAATGCACGAGGGAATCATGGCCGTCGAAAATGCCTTCGGCGCCGCCAACACTTTTGACCAGACAACTATTCCGATGGCTGTTTTTACTGACCCGGAGCTCGCCTCGGTTGGTCTCTCGGAAGAAGAGGCGCACGAAAGAGGCATTAGGTTCAAAGTTGGCATTTTCCCGCTCCAGGCAAGCGGCCGGGCTGTCGCCATGGAAAAACCTGAAGGCCTGGTTAAGGTTATTGCCGATGAAGATGACCGCCTCCTGGGAGCTCACCTTCTGGCGCCGGCTGCTTCCGAGATCATAGGCGAGATGACCCTCGCCGTCAGGCTGAGGCTCAAACTCGAAGACTTAGCGCGGACGGTTCACGTTCATCCAACCTTAGCCGAAGCCCTCGCGGAAGCCGGCCTCAAAGCGCTTGGCCGGCCACTCCATTCACTTCCCGAATAATTTTTTACCTGATGGCTTTGGTTTTCCCGCCATTGTTCATGTGATTATCTCGGCCCAGGAGCCAGGTTTTCTTTAAAGAATCGGGTCATCAGTTCAAACTTGTGGCGGTTGGTGTTTGGCCCCTCGCTTATTCCATGGCGGCGGTTGGGGTAGACCATCATCGTGAAAGCCTTGTTGTGCTTGATGAGCTCGTTTACCAGAACTTCCATATTTTGGTAATGAACGTTATCGTCGCCTGTCCCGTGAATTATCAGTAGGTTTCCCTGAAGCTGGTGAGCCCAGCTAACTGGCGAGCCATTCTTGTAACCGTCAGGATTATCCTCGGGCAGGCCCATGTATCTTTCTTGATAAATTGAGTTATACAACCTCTGGTCCGCGGGCGCGGCCAGAGCTATCCCGGTACGGTAGATTTCCGGATACCTGAACATGGCGTTCAGGGTCATGGCGCCGCCGCCACTGGCTCCCCAGATGCCCACTCTTTCCGGGTCAACCCAAGCCCAGCGTTTGGCGATGGCCCGGACAGCTGCCGCCTGGTCTGCCGAAGCTAAGATGCCTACCTCTCCATAAATAATTTTTCTCCAGGCGCGGCCGCGGGGAACTCTCGTCCCGCGGTTGTCGACACTCATGACAACATATCCCTGCTGGGTAAGCATTAGATGCCAGAGGTACCGGCTGCCTCCCCACATGTCCCTGACAGTGGAGCCCCATGGTTCACCGTAGACGTAGAAGATGACGGGATAACGCTTCCTGGGGTTGAAGTCAGGGGGTTTCATCGACCAGGCATCGAGAAGGACTCCATCGCCTATATCCAGCCGGAAAAACTCAACCGGCCCTCGCTTTAGCGCGGCGAGCTTTTCTTTAAGTTTGGCGTTCGAGGCCAGGGAACGAACAACTCGGTGCCCCTCGACCTCAATCAGGTTGGTTAGCGGAGGGGTCTCGAAGTTGGAATAGGTATGGAAAGCCCATCTGGCATCTGGAGATATGTTGTAAGTATTGGTCCCGCTGAGGTCAGCCGGCGTCACTCTCTGAATTTCCCCGCTTCCGTCGAGCCGGGCCCGGAAGAGATAACGCTGAGTTGGGTTATCAGGCGAGGCGATGTAATATACCCATCCGGTCTTCTCGTCTACACCTTCGATGCTTTCGACGTCAAAATCGCCGGGAGTAATGAGTTTTATTTCCCGGCCGTCCCGGGAGACGAGGTAAGCATGACGCCAACCGTCTCTTTCACTCAACCAGAGAAAGTAGTTGCCAGAAGCAAGCCAGCGCAAACTGGTCACGGTTTCGACCCAGGCAGAGTCGGTTTCAACCAGGATTGGGCTCACTTTTCCCGAATAAACTTCTCCCAACATGAGTTCGTTCCGGTTTTGCCGCCGGTTGAAGTGCTGGAAGACGATTTCTTGCGAGTTAGCCGCCCAGTCGAGCTGGACAATGTAGTTATTGGCCGGGTCGCCGGGGACGTCGAACCAGCGGGTTTGGCCGCCTGTAACTCTGACGACACCAATGCGTTCGGTAGCGTTCGGCTGGCCAGGCTTGGAGAATTTGAAGGTGATTATTTGCGGGTAAAGCGAATCAGTGTTATTAATTAGCGAAAACACCGGGACTTTTTCCGTATTCAGTTGCCAGTAAGCGATTAGCTGGCTATCCGGACTCCAGCGGAATCCGTGGGTGGTGAAGAACTCTTCTTCATAAACATAGTCAAAAGTCCCGTTGATGATATCGGCGGACCCGTCTTTGGTTAGAGCCACTATCTCCTGCTTAGCCAGGTCTTCGACATAAATATTGTTTTTATAAGCATAGGCTACCTTCTTTCCGTCGGGGGAAAAGGTAGCGTTGAGAAGGGAAGAGGGTTCAAAACTCCGGCCGAGTTGGCGTTTCTCGCGAGGGTCGCTGAGGCTTATTACCCAGTAATCACCAAAAGTCTTATGAAACTCTCGTCTTGAATTCGTCAGAATCAAAACCTTACCGCCATCGGCGGAAAGATCATAGTTATCGACCCTAAGAGGGGCCTGGGCTCCTGGAGGAATAAGAGAAGAGGCCGTAACGAGAATCCGCCTCTCGCCTGAAGGTTCATAGACTACAATATCCCGGGCTCCAGGTACAATAGCTGAAGGCTCGAGCATTGTATACCCCGACCCATCTTTGAGCCACCGAGGTGTCCCCAACCTTTCTTCAGCGAACTCGTCTGAGGAGAAAATTCTCTCGAGGGTCAGGAGGGAGGTGTTTTCTTCGGCTGACGGTCTCGTCGGCTGGCCGCAAAACCACAGAAGCGAGAAGGAGCCGACGAGAAAAGCGGCCATGAACAAACGTTTAAGTATTACAGGTCTAACAATCAAAAGTCTAAAAAAACATCTTGGACTCGAAGGTCTTTTAACCTTGATTGAATTACCTTCGTAGAGTGCTGACTTGAGCTGTGCCATTTTTGCCTCCTAAAAAATTATTTTCTTAAATTTCTTTTTCTTTTGCTTGCCCTGGCTATTTCAGCGAGTTGTGCGGGCTTTTTTCCCGCATGATTTTTTCGATATCCGCTACCTCTTTGGGCACGCCGGCCGACAGGATTTCATTTCCCCCCGCCGTGATAAGGATATCGTCTTCAATCCGTACGCCCATGCCTGCATACCGGGCATAGACCGGCCCTACCTTAGCCATAAAAGCGGCCAGCTCTTCTTTCGGCACTTTTCCTTCGAGCGAGGCCAGGAACGATTCCAGCCGTTTTTCGGGGAAATAAAGCCCCGGTTCCATGGTCATCACCATTCCCGGGGCCATAACTACTTTATCCAGGCGCGGGCCATGCCAGCTCCATGAATCGTGGACATCCAGGCCGATTCCGTGACCGAACCCGTGCTGAATGTAGAGGCGGCGCTGCCACCAGCTATTGACATCAGTAACGAGACCAAGCTTTTCCAGGCCGGAGAGAAGGATTTTTTCGACTTCATCCTGGACAGCCTTAAAGGTGACGCCGGCTTGAAGCCGACGGCACCCCTCTTTCTGGGCCGCAAGGACGAGTTCGTAGATAGCTCTTTGTTCCCTGGTAAAACGGCCGCTTGCGGGAATGGTCCTGGTTATGTCTGAGGTATATCCTTGGAAATATGCACCAACGTCGATAACAATCATGTCTCCCGGCTGAATAACCCTGGTGGTGGCGCCGAAGTGGACGTTGGTCGAGTTAGGACCTGAGGCGGCCTGAAGAAATGATTCCCGAGTGTCCCGGCGATTAAAAATATACTTCAGGATAGCGGCCAAATCGATTTCCTTCATTCCCGGCTCTGTAGCGCGGAAAGTCTCGTTCAGGGCCTCAACGGTGATGTTAATTGCCTCTCTGAGCGCCTGGACTTCAGTTTCATCCTTGGTCAGCCGCATTTCCGCGAGAAAAGGGTCGAGGTTGATAATGGCTTCAGACTGGGGAAAGGGATAGGCGAACCCGAAGCTGCGCGAGAGGAAATCCAGGTCGGAGAAAGAAAGATAGACCCGCCGCGTTCGTCCGGACATGGCTCGCAAGAAAGGAGTCAGCTGCTCGATAGGTTTAATAAGGACGGCTGGCTCAACCCCGGTCGGCGGCTCTTTTTTTCCCTGATTAACCTGCGATTCAGAGGGATTTTGAGCCAGAGTTAGGGTGGGCACCAGAGTTTGAGTTTGAAGTTGAGGTTGGAGCTGTGTCAATTCTTCTGGCACTAAATGAAATCGACTTTGAATAGGAGTCTGAGTCTGAGTCTGTGTCTGTGTCTGTGTCTGTGTCTCGAAATGAGTCTTGACCTGATTTTTGGTCTTGGTCGAGAGTTGGTCAAAATTTCCCAAAAATAGCTCGGTGTTCTCTTTTCGGTCAGCGGTCGGGCTACCGCCAACCGATCCTCTTGGGCCAGTAGGTTGCCGCCAAAAAAGAATCACGTGAGGGGTTTGACCCGGGTCGAGAACTAAGACCGCCTCTGTGGCCTGCAAACCGGTGAGGTAGACAAAGTTGAGGTTTGTTCTCAAGCCTTGTCTGGTTTGATACTGCGAGGGGATGATGGCAATCCCATCGCGGCAGTTCTCGAGAAGACGGGCCTGGCGAGCGGTATACACAGGCAAACTTACGGTTGCCGAAACAGCGGTCAGTTGTTCTGGTAATTGTTGTTTGGCCTCGGCCGGCTCTATCGAGAAGAAAGAGAAACAAAAAACAATGTTAAGGACGAGGAGAACCGCGGGAAAACGCCTGGTTTTACCGGAACGCATTTTTGCCTCCTTAGTTTTATTTTGTTGTCTAAGAACGAAACTAAGTCCATTGTTTAGAAAGCATATGCCATTTTCGCGATTAACTAAAGAATTTTTTTAATCGATATTAAGGTTGGCTTATCGAGAGCGCGAACGAAGAAAGCGTTTGACATCCAGGGCGAAATGGAGTTCGATGCATTAATGGTTTATCTGCCCGGAAAATAAACCGCATTCTGCGGGGGCCGCGGCGTAAGGGCATTTCGGCTTATATCAGTGCTGACAAATTCGGGCAGCGGTTAAGATAAGTGGAAGAAATGATGATCTTGTCGACCACGGCATAGTCGGTGAGGAAAGAGATGGCCTTCATCGTGCCGCCGCTAGCAGAGTTTCGCTTGCTTTTCATCGAGGGAGAGGCGCTTGAGGGAAAGGATCGATTTCCAAGCAGAGGAGGAGGAAAAAATCGGGGCGCGAGAGGTCGCTTGGCCAGCGCAGCAGAAAAAGAATTTCTTATCCATTTTACTTTTCAGCTTTGACTCTAAAGTTTTTGCGCATTTCATGCCTGTAATTTTGTGTCAAGTTTGAAGACCTGCCCCCTATTTCTTTTTCCCTTGTTTTTGTTTCCGGGACATTGAATTTTGATCTAACAGGATCGAAGCTATTGTAAAAACAGAGTTTGTTTCAATTTTGGAGCAAGCAGCAGAAAACTTCCATTAGAAGATATCTCTCTCCAATTCAATCCTTGCAAGGAGGATTGCATTAGAAATTATTTATTTTATCAATAATTCATTCAATTGCTGACAGTAACAGCTAAACTTTCGTTATTAAGGTCGTCAACAGCAGTAATCCTATAGCTAAAAAATTGATCACTTTTCAAGCCTCTATGATGATAAACGAAATCCGTGCCATTAACCTCCGTCAACAATATATATTTGTTGTTACTCCCTTTCACTTTGTAATGTATACGGTATTTTATAATTTTGCTTTTTTCTCTTGGATCACGTTGCCAACTTATTCTGTTTATATATTCCCTGAAGAAAATGAAATCATTTGTTAATCTTGTAATTTTCACATTAGTTGGTGGGAGAACAGGCTGAATAAGAAGAAATTCTTCCATCGCTGGTTGAATTTGCGTGTCGCTTTTAAACAGGCCTGATGATTCTAGTTCTGGAGCTTTTCCATTAGCCATCCCCTGAAAGTATTCGGGATAGAAATAATAGAAGCCAATAATATTTGGATTATTTTGGCAGTAAAAAAGAAAATCCTTGAGCCAAAGCGATTGTCCTTCAGGTGTGAAAGGATATCCAGGAACGGGAATTGCCTTTTCTATCCCGAAAGAACTGTTAGGATAGCTAAATTCGCAAAAAATAATTTTTTTTCCAAGAGAAGAAATAGTATTAATTACATCTTGAAGTTCCGAACTCTTAAAATATGGTTGCGGAACTTCGTAGTAAAAAATATAGGGATAACTCAAACCAGCATAATCGAAATCGACTCCATTATTAACCATTGCTTCAAAAAAACCCTTAGTTATATAATTTTCGCGGTTATATCCCAAAGTGTTAATATGCAATACTATTTTTGCTTCCGGATCTGCTATTTTAACTCCTTTTATTGCCGCTTTTAGAAGAACAGCTTCAATATTCCAAACTTTGTTTCTCATATATTCTATATCTCTTGTGACATCAACACCAGGAGGAAGGATAATCTTTTGTCCAGGCAAAAAATTCAATATCCCCCATTCAATCTCATTACCAATTTCATAGATATCAATATCTAATCCTCTATCTTTGAAATATTTTGCAACTTTAAAACAATACTGTTCTAGGGCGATTGATAGGTTTTCAACATCTAAATTTTGCCACTCAGGTGGAGCGTTTTGTCTCCATGCATATGCGGCTTCATTGCTTAGGAGGAGGACTAAACTCAGTTTCATGCCCGCATCTGATGCTTCTTTTAAAATTTGTTCTGCATATTCTTGACACGACCAATATTCATTTTTCCACGGCAAGATATGCCATTGCGATGGATGCGTATTTCTTAGATCTGAACTGCTAACAGTTGTTACTTGAACCCGAACTCTTTCAAAACCGTGTTCATAAAGTGCTTTTACTGGATCAAGTTGTTTCCAGAATACACCCCAAGTGCGCTTTGCAAGGTAGTCACAGATCATCCCTCCAATGTAATAATCCTCTGAAAGTTTAGGGGAAACTGATCTTGGAGACATAGAAGTGACTGTGGGCGTAGCAATTTTGATCGATTTGGCTAGCGGTCCTTTTTGCTGTGGGATGCGCACTTCACTTAAGGAACCAACGGGCATCCAAACACAAAGAAAAACGGACAAGAAAGCCAGATAGATAATTAACCCAACTTGTAACTTTGGGTTAACTTTGTTTTTGATCACTAAATTCGTCCTTATAATAAATATTTTAACTTGAATTTTTCCATTATCAATTTTACGAATCCAAAGGGTGGTGTCAAGAAAATGGTGGAGAAGAAGGATCAGTTCTTCAAACGGCTCATCCGTAAAAAGTGTGGTAAATAATTAAGGGGATGATTGTGGCGGGGAGGAAAGCCAAGAGGACTTTTTTAATGTAGACTTCGACGTTTCTATACCCGTAACTCATCCTTTTGATAAGCTTCATTTTTGTATGAGCCCCCTCGGTGTTGGCATTAGTGGTTCTATGGTCAAAGTAGTTGAGTATATACTGCTGCCATCTTCGAAGTGTCCTTCCCCAATCATTCATGGCCGCATCATCTGAAGCTTCCAGACATCTGGTCAGATTGAGAAGCAACTCCCGAGCTTTTTAAGGATAATAATTTCGTTTTTGGCTACGCTGAGGGACCGAGCCTTTTTGTGACCGTTTGCCCCTCCGGTCGTCCTGGAAGATCATTAATCGAGAAATATGAGATGTCAAATTCAGTTGGGAATTGTTCATGGGAGGCCTAAAAGCTGCTGGGGAGCTTAAAACTGCCGGAAATCAGCCGACGCTCTCCTCCCGGGTCGTCAAAGAATCATGAAAAATATTCGGCCGAGGTCTCAGCGGCCATTAAGAGTTCCTGGTAAGTGAGCTATGGGGGTGGGGGGTCTGTCGGCGAAAAACTTAGAAGAACCCTTTTTGTATTCAAAGAATTGGACAACAACCGTCAGATAGGCTTTTGGGGCCCCCCCTAATCTCATCCCTATAATAAACAAAAGGATTATAAGAGTAGCGTGCGGATTTTGAAATGAGCTCGACTGTTAAAGAAACCTCTCTGTCTAATGGGATAACGTTGCCGCTTTTTTCAAAAACGACGGGCTTTCTTGAATTAAATTCTTTCTTCTTAGGGACAGCCTGGTATGGTATATATCATTTATTTTGTCTGGTTTTTTCCTGATTGACATTATGATTTCCAAATTTATAAAATAAGCTGGGAGTGGAGGGGATAATAAAGCCTACTCTCATGAGAAAAGAGGGATTTATAGCTTCTTCTAAAGAAAAGACAATGGCTGAAAGGAGGCCGCTCCGCGCTGGATTGCATAAACCTGGTCACTGACAATTTAAGCTTGCTTTGAAACACAGATTATACCGCTTTTGTCCGGAGAGCAGTTATGTCGGAGTTTAAGGTAAAAAAAGCTGGCCCCGCCAGCCGAAAAGATATGGTTCCCCGGACCAGACTGGGTCGTTTTCTCCGGGAGATTCATCGTCGCAAAATAGTTCAGACCCTGGCAGCCTTCATCGGCGCCGGCTGGCTTATTCTTGAGTTTATTCACTGGATACTAATCGACCATTATCATCTACCCGAAATTTTACTGGACATAGCTTTCGTGACTATCGTCGGCTTACTCTTGATAACGCTTACCTGGCGATGGTTGAAGAGCAGAGAGCCAAAGCCTCAAAAGATTAAACCTGAACTGATTATCATCCCGTTGCTGGCCATTGCTACTTTAACTTTGGATGTTTGGCTTGTCCTGAAAATTGGGCAGGAGAGTGTTCCCGGACCCGAACCGGGCACCTGGTTGAATTCTATCGCGGTCATGCCGTTTGCTGACCTCAGCCAGGCCAAGGACCAGGATTATTTCTGTGAGGGCATGGCGGAGGACATCAGAACGAAATTGACCAAGCTCGACCCAAGGCTCAAAGTTATAGCCAGATACGCCATGCTACCTTATAAAGATGGCCGAAAATCCGTAAAGGAGATTGCTCAGGAGCTCGGCGTCAAATGTATCCTGGAAGGCAGTGTCCAGAGGGTCGGAAACAGAATCAGGGTTAATGCCCAGCTCATTGATGCAGCCAGCGGTGGTCATATCTGGGCTGACCTCTATGACCGAGAAGTTGAGAAAATTTTTGATGTTCAGGACGAGATATCGCTCTCCATCATTGATTCACTTAAGCTGAAGCTGGCCTCCGGGGCTGCCGATTCTCTTAAGACCGGGCGTCCTCAGAGCTTCCTGGCTTATGAGTATTTTCTGAGAGGATTGGCTATTTCAAGCTCAGCTTACGCCCAGACGGGACAGGAACAGGACTTTGAGAACGCTTTGGAGATGTACGAGAAAGCCCTAGAACTCGACCCGGGATACGGTAGAGCTTATGCCGGCCTGGCCTGGGTCTATAATATATACTTCAGCTATACAGGAAAGCCTGGACTTCCAGCTCAGGTGATGGACTACTGCCGGAAAGCTTATGAGCAATCTCCTGAGACCGCAGAGGGACAAGCTGCGGGAGGCTATTACTATTTCGAAAGTGGCGACTTAGACAAAGCTTTTTCTTGTTTCAGGCGCGCTCTGGAGTTGAACCCGAATATGATGGAGGTCCTCCACGTTATTGGATTGTATTACTCTGGTCTTGGGCTCTATCCTCAGGCTGTCAAATTCTATCGGAAGGTGCTTGAGCTGTCGCCTGGATTTATTCTGGCAGAAGGAAACATAGGCGGAATTTGTCTTTCAGTTGGGGACCTGGATTGTGCTGAAGCTTGTCTAAAGAAGGTCATAGATTTCATGCCTCATCGTGCTGTTTACATAATTACTTATGCCAACTTATTAATCCATCAGGGACGGTTTGAGGAGGCAAAGGCTTTGCTCGACCGATCTGACTCTATTTTACCTGTCTTAAAGTCTCCAGAACTTGTACCTTACCGGGCGATGCTTTATGCGGCTATGGGGAAGAAAGAGACAGCTCTGGCTCTGGACCGTTCTCCTGAGGTCTATGCTCT
Source organism: Candidatus Aminicenantota bacterium (assembly GCA_037441905.1). Lineage (GTDB taxonomy): Bacteria > Acidobacteriota > Aminicenantia > Aminicenantales > CALLJL01 > CALLJL01. The sequence continues at coordinate 17,528 of JBBIRF010000012.1, read as the reverse complement.
GCTCGGAATGAGGGATGAGGCGCTGGAGGCACTCCAGAAACCAAACAAGAACGAATACTTAAAATATACTTACCTTGACCTCCTGCATAACTCATATCTTGATTCACTCCGCCAGGACCCGAAATTCCAGGAAATCATGGCCCGCCGCAAAGCTGAATATGATAATCTCGTCAAAAAGTATGGCGGCCTTTAAGTTTGAAGATAACCTGGCCGTTTAATTAAATTATTTGAGAGGTTATTTTACATTATTAAGGCCGTAATTCTGGCCAGGGGGCTGGCTTATTTGCGGTTACGCTTATGTCCGGAAGGAGAAAATTCCCAAGGTTTCGCAAAGAAAGATATTTGGTTTAATTAAAGCGAAGGTGAACAATAATTTTATGAAAAAATTGGCCATGTCAACTCTTGTTCGCAATCTTGAAAAATATGGTTATGAAATAACAAGAATAACAGGAAGTCACATAAGGCGTTAGACTTGTCCTCGACCGCCATTTCCAAGCAGCTGTCGACTCCAGAAACCCGGGGGTTATGGTGCGGGCGGTCGGGGTTTCTGGTTGAGTGAACTCAAGGACCATCTCAACGGCGAATGAGGGCATGATGGGAAGGCGGTTACCTGGATCTCAAGACTCAGGATAGAGTAATAGGGGCTCTTTATTAGAACTCTCTAAAAAAACGAGGGAGGCTGCCCTCTTTTCCGATTAGTTCTTGAAGGGCAACCTTAATCAGACCCAAGAGCTGGCTGACCTGGCCAGTAAAATGAAATTCTCAGCTAATCCTGAGGACCTGATAAAGCGGGCCCAGGGGATGTTCTGGATTCTTTTTTATTTTGACCAGGAATTTGAAAAATTGCTTCTTAAAGAATATGAGACAAGGGCCAAATATCCGCTTTTTGAGGTCGTTGATAAAAAGGCATCCTGAAGCCAGCATCTTTTCCAGAATATGGCTGGTTGAATTTCGTCCTGGGGGAAAGCTCGGCAGCCGCGGATGTAATTTAGGCTATAATTTTATTATTTGGAATTTATCAGGTAAGGGGAAAAGCCCCGCTCCCACAAGAACGTGCTCCCTCCAGAACCAATTTATAAATCCGCTGGCTTCTTCAACCCGACAACCGAGTCTCAAACCCCCTCCACGCCCCTCCCACCATATACTCCCCTTTACCTGGATACGATCTCCTAACCCAACAGAGACAATTAATTGACTGGCTTCGGGCCTGCCGATAAAATGGGGAAGTCGTGGAAAAAGTCGAGCTGACCTACGAATCGGGCTGGTATCCAGAAGAGCATGACGGCGTGGCTTCTTTTCGTTGGATGGGTCAGGAAGCCACCCTGCGGTTGTTTTTGCCGCCTAAACCCGGAAAAAAATTCCTGAAGATTACGGCTGGTCATTCTTTTGCACCCGAGAAGCCCCTCCTGAGAGTTTTCGTCGGCCGAAAAGAAATCGGCCAAAGGGCCATCCGGTCGGCTTTTTACCATTATTATTTTCCTTTAGCCGAGGAGGGAGAATTAGCCGTTAGATTGGTCCTCGACCGCCATTTCCGGGCAGCCAACGACACTAGAAACCTTGGGGTTATGGTGCGGGCGGTTGAGGTTTTCTGGCCGGGTGAATTCAAGGAGCCGCTCTACGAAGAAGGTTGGCATGAATGGGAAAAAGGCGAACTGTTTCCCTTCCGCTGGATGGAGAAACAAGCCCGGGTTTATCTTCCACCATCCTGGCAAAACGGTTACTTAATAATCCCGATATCAAGCGAATATTTTAACCAGAAACAAATTTTATCAATTACCCTGAATGGTCAGGAGATAGCAAATTGGCCGTTGCTTTATCAGTGGAACGATTACAGCCTCGAACTGCCTGTCCAGGGACAGCTTCCTCAGCAAGGGGTGGCGACTTCCGGCGAAGGGTCGCCGCTGGAGTCTCGAGAAGAAGCTGGAAGTCAAGGTTTTGGACCAGCATCATGCAAGGAAGACCCACGGAATTTCAACTCCTTAGCCGGGGCATCAAGAGAAGGACGGGAAAGCGACGGCGAGTTGCTCTTCAAACTTAACCTGGTTTTCCCCGAGCGATTTCATCCGGAAGACGCCAGAGAGCTGGGTATCAGAGTTGGCCCGATAACCTGGCATCAGGATATTAAAAGGCACAGCGACCTCGTCTTCTTGCATCAAAACGCAGTCAAAAATTATCAAGAGATGATGGAGGGGAAAACGGTTCTTTCTTCCTTTCCCCTAAACCTGGGAGTCGACCTTTACGCCCGCTGCAATATTTCGCCCCCTTGTGTTTATTGCCTGTACAACCGGATGAAAGTAATGGAAGGGGAGGACAGGGAAGCGGTGGTTGACGACCGGACGCTGGCGAGTTATGGGCCGTTTTTTACGGCGGCGCGGAGTGTCGTCAATTGTTCGTTCGGAGAGCCTTTGCTCCATCCCCGCCTGGAAGAAATTCTCGAGTTCTGCGCCTCCCGTGGCAAGACAGTCGAGCTTTCGACTAACGGGCAAGCTTTCACCCCCCGGACTATCCGGGCTCTGGCCGGCAAGCCGGTTTATCTCTATGTTTCGCTGGATGCGGCGACAGCCGAAACTTACGCTAAGATTAGGAATGAGCGGTTTGAAGAGATTGTCGCCAACCTGGTCAAGTTGAACGAAGCACGAAAGCAAGCCCGCGGTTTGCCGAAGCTCTTTATGGTTTTTATGCCGATGCGGGTGAATTTCCATGAACTCGAGGCCTATTTCCAGCTTTGCCGCCAGCTCGACGCCGATTCGTTGGTTTTAAGGCCGCTCCTTTACCTCGAAGACCCGGGAATAAAGGAAGAGCGAGGCGGTTATGTTTTTGACTACGAAAAAGAGCTGTTAAGCCGGGAAGAAATCGAGGCCATCATCCGCCGGGCCGAGGAGCTATCAGGGGTTTATGGGATTCCCGTAGCCAATCAGTTCGAGTTCGGGACTGTGCCCGAGCCAGGCAGGGATAGGACTCTTTCCAAACATGCCCAATCAAAGGAGAAAATTGATTGAGGGAAACAAGGCTAACTGAGGCGCCGGGCGGCGAAGAAGATGAACTGGGTTTAAGAAATCTGCCTCTTTGTCGCGAGCCGTGGCAAAGCTATTACATTCTGCGGCGGGGGATCCTGCCTTGCTGCCACGGCGAAAAACCGATAGCGCCGATGAGCGAATGGGCCACAGCCTGGAATAGCCCCGCATTGCAGGAAATCCGGCGTTTCCTCAGTCAGGGCAAGCTTAGTCCTTATTGTCTTTCGAGCCTCGGGTGTCCGATCGTCCAGAAATACCTCGAGAGAAAGAAAAAGGAAATGAGGCTGGCCTCTCTTTCGCCGCAAGCGAGACCGCGCTGGATGCGGTGGCTCAACCGGGCTCTTTTCCGGCTGCCTTCCAAGCTCTATAAAAAATATAAAAAATACTGAAAATTGGTCCTGAAAATGGGTCCAGGTTCTGGTGTCCCTATTATTTATGTCTGGGCAAGCCACATTTGAGTCAAAGTTGGGCCATGTTTAGGCATGCCCATTTTTTTGTGACTAGGAAGGGCAAAGCTCAAAGCTCCCCTATCGAGAAAAATTATCCAGAACAATGGGGCTATGCATAGGCGCCCATATTTTTTCAACCAGATATCCCTATCCTTAAAGAACTCCTGAATTTTGCTTCGCTGCGGTATAAATAAAACAACCCTAAGCAGGCATCCCCAAAAATTCGGTGGAACTGGCCGGTAATACGACGGGAAAGCTTAGGCCAAGAGAGATATGTAAAACGTAAGACTAAAATAAAAAAGAAATGCAGAAAAAAAAGAGGAAATCGGGAAATAAAGGGCCTATCCGGTTTTTCAGAACAAAAAATAGGAAATATAGAAGATGTCCCTATTTTTAGCGGATGTAGCCGAGGGAGCGGAGCATCTCCTCGGTTTTTTTATCGATCGCGATTTCTTCTTTTTCTTTGAGAGCGGTTCGGGCAAAATCTTCGAGCAGTTTTTTCAGCTGCTGGACCGCTGCATTGGTAGCCACATCAGAAGAAAGGTCATTTTTCTCGAGCGGGTCCAGCTCCATGTTATAAACCTCGAGCCGTCGGTCCTCAGGGGTAATGATTAAATGCCAGGGTGGCTCCAAAACAGCGAACCGGTCGCGGACAGCCTCAGGCCGGTAGGTTTCAAAATAGAGGGGTGGCGGCGCCGCTCCTTTTAATTTTAAGACATTTCGGCCGAGTTGCTGAGGAAGCCGCTCCCAGCCCATCACTTCGAGAATGGTAGGGGCTACATCTAACATCGTCACGGGGGTTTCAATTTTTTTGCCGCCGCCAAGATGCCCTGGATAGGCAATAATAAAAGGAACCCTTAGATAAACATCGTAAAGAAAATGAATGTGGCCGATATGGGGGTCGCCGAAGGTGTTATGATACTCGCCCAGACCCTCGCCGTGGTCGCCGATGATAACGAACATGGTGTTCTGGTAAAGGTTAAGCTTTTTTAGATGGTCGATAAGCCGGCCGATTTCTGAATCCATGTATTCTACTTCCGCCCGGTACTGCCGGCAAATAGCCTCAACCGGAAGAAGCAGCTTCCCCCGGAAGACGAACCAAGCTTTGCGCGGCCGTGGACCATTCTGGATTTCAATCACGCTCCCGGACTTAAACAAAAAAACGTTATCCTGCCGCCGAATATACCAGCCGCGAACGAGGTCAGCCCTGATTTCTGTCCTGGTCCCGGAATCGAGAACCTGAAGCCAGTCGAGCCGGGCGAGAAAATGGTCGGGGTTAGAATCGGCAAAATTATCCACCTCTAAACGAAGCCGATTAAGACCCGGTTTAAGCTCGAGCGGCAACCGATGAGTCCGGTATTTATTAAGGCAGGTCTGGAAAACGAGTTGCTCGTTAAAATACACGCGCAAATCATCGGGCGAGTCGGGCGGAGCGTAAGGGTCATGCGGGTCAGAATAATGGACCCAGAGGAAAAATGGCTCCTGGCGGTGAGCTTCGATCCAGGGAAGGACGCGGTCGTTGACCTCTCCGGCGTGCAAGTACCAGCGGTCCTCGGGGAATGAATCTTCATAGGTATCGAACCCCTCGTCGAGACCGAACTCGGAAGCGAGAACTCCAAGGGAGACAAAAGCGGCTGTCTTAAACCCGTTTTTCTTGAACAGGTTAACGAACGAAGGCCGGGCTCGTTTGCGTTTTATCTCCTGGCCGTTGTTATAATTTTTTATTTTATACGGAGGTTCCGAGAAAAAAAGGGAAGCATGCGAGGGGAGGGTTATCGGGATAAGGCTGTAAGCCCGGTTAAAATAGACCCCTGACCTCGCCAGCTCGTCCAGATGAGGAGTATGGGCGAGGCTGGGATTAACATAGCTCAGATAATCAGCTCTTTGGGTGTCGAGGGTAATCAAAATAACCCGCGCCGGAGACGGAAGCCGCTGACAGCTCAAGAAGATAGAGCCAATCAGGAGCAAAATAAGCCCGAGGGAGAATAATCTTCCCTTAAGCAGCCCAAACTGCCGGCCGCTTTGGGTCTGAAGCCTTCTTTCCATCTCCTTCCTTTTCCCTGAACGAGGTATTATTCGCCCGCCCTTAATCCTTTTCCTGGTCGGCTAATTATTTATTAATCGATTTCAATAATCAGGCTCCTTTTAGATTAATAGCTAAAGAACCTCCCTTCTTAATACCTTTATGCCTAACTCGTTACTTATATTAGTTGGCCTCTCTCCTCATAGAACTCTTCTTCGATACTTCTTGTTCTTGCCTCGATTTTTCAGCTAAAGAAAATTCTCTTCTTTTTCAGGCAAAAACGCCTTTTTCTGGCTACAAACATGGTAATTATCAGGAAGAAAAAAAATTTTGTCAAAAAATGGTTGCAAAAAAAATATTGACTTAGATAAAATTTTTCGCCTAAATTAAAAGGACTGCCGTGGTCGAGTTAGTTTTAGTTTTCGCGGTCTTCGGGATTCTGGGGGCATTGCTTCTTTTTATGAATGCGCTTCTCGGGCCGCGGCGGACCAACCCGACAAAAGAAAAACCCTTTGAATGCGGCAGCCCTTATCTTCAGAAAGATATTAACCCCTTTCCCATTAAGTTCTATCTTGTCGCCTTTCTTTTTCTGTTGTTCGACGTCGAAGTGGTCTTCTTCTTCCCCTGGGCGCTCGTCTTTCGCGACCTGGGCGGCCTGGCGCTGCCGATAATGGGGGCTTATCTTGCTGTCCTGGTCCTTGGTTTTATCTATGCCTGGAAAAGCGGTGCTTTTGAGTGGGATTAGATATGGAAGGACGTTTTTTTACGACAACGCTTAACGAGATTCTCAGCTGGGGAAGGAAATTCTCGCTTTTTCAGTACCCGTTTGTCACCGCTTGCTGCGGGATGGAATACATGTCGGCAGCCTGTGCCCATTTCGACCTCGACCGGTTTGGGGCCGGCTGGACGCGTTTCTCCCCGCGTCAGGCTGATATGCTGCTTGTCGTCGGGACAGTCACCCAGAAGCTGGCGCCTGTCCTGCGGACTGTTTATGACCAGATGACTGAGCCCAAATGGGTGGTCGCTTTCGGCACCTGCGCCGTGAGCGGCGGCATCTATGATAACTACGCTGTTGTCCAGGGGATTGACCAGATTATTCCCGTTGATATTTATATCCCCGGGTGTCCTCCCCGGCCGGAAACCGTTCTTGATGCTTTAGTTAAACTCCAGGAAAAAATTAAAAAACAAGAGCAGGAATGGCGATGGAAACGGCGGAAATACTGAACTTGCTCCAGACGAAGTTCCCGCAGGCAGTTAAATCTACCTCGACCTCTTTTGGCCTGGATGTGGTTGAAATTGAAAAGGACTATCTTTTGCCGGTGATGGAATTCCTCAAGGGAAAACCCCAGTATTATGCTATGCTCCTTGACCTCACCTGCGTTGATTACTTAGGCGAAGAACCAAGGTTTGAGATGGTTTACCATCTGTTTTCGCTGAGTTCCAACCGCCGGCTGCGCGTGAAAGCCAGGGTTAGCGAGAAGGACTTGCGCATAGCTTCCCTCACTCCCCTGTGGAAAAATGCCAACTGGCTGGAGAGGGAGGTTTATGACCTTTTCGGGGTTGAGTTTGTCGGTCATCCTGATATGCGCCGGATATTCATGTATGACGGGTTCGAGGGTCACCCCCTGAGGAAGGATTATCCTTTAAGGTTGAGGCAACCAAGGATTAAGTTCAGGAAATAAAATGGCGACGAGGATTGAAAGAGAAGCCAGGCCGGAGAGCATGCTCCTCAACATGGGGCCGTCTCATCCGGCCATGCACGGCACCATCCGGATTATGCTCGAGCTCGACGGCGAAAGAATTCTCAACTCAGAAGTAGAGGTCGGGTATCTTCATCGCGGGTTCGAGAAGACCTGTGAGCACCGAACATATTTTAACCTCCTACCTTACACCGACCGATTGAACTATGTTTCCCCGCTCATCAATAACCTTGGTTACGTGATGACGGTGGAAAAAATGCTGGGGGTTGAAGTTCCCCGTCGGGCGCAGTTAATCCGGGTGCTGATGAGCGAGCTTTCGAGGATTTCCGACCATCTTACCTGCCTGGCCGCTATGGCCATGGAGTGCGGCGCCTTTACTGTTTTTCTGTATAAGATCAAGGCCAGGGAATTCATCTGGGATGTTGTTGAACGGACGACCGGAGCCAGGATGACCACTTCTTACATCCGCATCGGCGGGGTCAAGGCTGACTTACATCCAGATTATCAGTCGGCCCTCGAAAAAGCGATAAAAGAAACCCGTGGGGTGCTCAAAGACGTCCATGGCCTGCTGGATAAGAACAAGATTTTCCTCAACCGGACGCGCGACATTGCGGTTATCAAACCGGAGGAAGCCATAAATTTTGGCTGGACCGGCCCGTGCCTTCGTTCGACCGGTGTTTATTATGATGTCCGCAAGGCTCATCCTTATCTTGTCTATGATGAGCTCGCGTTCGAGGTCCCGCTCGGAGAAAGGGGGGATAATTTTGACCGGTACATGGTCCGGATGTTAGAAATGGAGCAAAGCCTGCGGATCATCGAACAGGTGATGGCCGAGCTTCCCGCCTCCCCGCCTGAACTCATGGCGGAAGGAATCGAACCGGCCGAGGCGATAAAGCAGTCGCGCCGGAAAAGAGTAGAAAAGCCAATCAAGCTTTCGCCCAACTTAGAAGGAACAGAAAAAAGAGTCTATCCCGAAATTATGGCCAATGCTCCTGGATACGTCCCTCCTCCGAAGGAAGATGTTTATACCTCAATCGAGGGCCTGATTTCTCATTTCAAGTTTTTTATGAAAGGCCACGGCATCCGGCCACCCAAGGGGGAAGTTTATTTTGCTGTCGAGGGTGGCAACGGCGAGCTCGGGTATTACATCGTCTCGGATGGAACAGATAAGCCCTACCGGCTTCACCTTCGGGCTCCCTGTTTTCACATCGTTTCGGCTCTGGAATTCTTGATCAAAGGCCATATGGTGGCGGATGTTATCCCCACTTTTGGCTCTTTAAACATGATCGGTGGAGAGTTAGACCGGTGAGTATGCCTTCGTGGGAAACCCTGCGCCAAGAGGTCGAGTCGCTCGCCGCCCGGTATCCGAAGAAAGAGGCGGCCATCCTGCCAGCTCTGCATCTTGTCCAGAGAAAATTGGGCTATATTTCACCCGAAGGGGAAAAGTTCGTCGCCCAGGTGCTCGGAGTCCGTCCGGTTCGAGTCCGGGAAGTTGTCACCTTTTATACGATGTTCAGTCAGAAACCCCTGGGGAAATACCACCTTCAGGTTTGTTCGAACCTCAGTTGTACGCTTAACGGCAGCCAGACCCTTCTTGATTATCTCCGCGAAAAGCTGGGAATCGAACCAGGTGAGACGACGCCTGACGGCCGGATTACGCTTTCCACAGTCGAGTGTCTCGGAGCCTGCGACCAGGCGCCTTGTCTGATGGTTAACGACGACCTTTATGGTCGATTGGATAAACCCAAGCTTGAGGCATTATTAGCTTCTTTGGAATAGAGAAGTGGACGAGAAGGTTTTGAGCCGGGACTTTGAAGTCAGCCACCTCTACCAGATTGATACCTATCTCCAAAGAGGTGGTTATGAGGCAGCCCGGCAGGCCCTCAGAATGAAGCCTGAAGAGATAGTCGAAGAAGTCAAGAAAGCTTCTCTGCGAGGCCGGGGAGGCGCGGGTTTTCCAGCCGGGATGAAGTGGAGCTTTGTCCCCAAGGTGGACAAACCCAAATACCTTTGCGTCAACGCTGACGAGGGCGAGCCAGGGACTTTTAAAGACCGGTTCATCATGTCTCACAACCCCCATCTCCTCCTAGAAGGCATTACTATCACCTCTTATGCTGTCGGTATTAACCTGGCTTTTATCTATATTCGGGGGGAATATGAGAGAATTGCCCAGCGGCTGGAAGCGGCTATTTCCGAAGCCAGAGAAAAGGGGTTCTTAGGAAAGAATATCTTTGGCAGCGGGTTCAACCTGGAAGTCGTAGTTCATCGCGGCGCCGGGGCTTATATCTGCGGGGAAGAAACAGCCCTGCTCGAAAGCCTCGAGGGAAAAAGAGGTCATCCGCGGCTGAAGCCTCCTTTTCCGGCTGCGGTCGGGCTCTTCCAGATGCCAACGGTTATCAACAACGTCGAGACCATTTCTACCGTTCCTCTTATTATCAAGAACGGCGCCAGCTGGTTTACAAGCCTTGGCCTGCCCAAGGACGGCGGCACCAGGCTGTTTGGCGTCTCCGGGATGGTCGAAAGACCCGGGATATACGAGCTTCCGGTCGGCACGCCGCTCCGGAAGATAATCTTTGAATATGCCGGCGGGGTGAAAAACGGCCGGAAACTCAAAGGAGTCATTCCTGGCGGTATGTCAGCACCTATCCTGCTTCCGGAAGAAATCGATGTCCCGATGGATTGCGAGTCGGTGGCCAAGGCAGGGTCGATGCTCGGTTCAGGCGCTATTATTGTCCTTGACGACCAGACGCCGATTTTGGAAGTTCTGCGGTTAGTAGCCAAGTTTTATTCCCATGAATCCTGCGGCCAGTGTACTCCATGCCGGATAGGTACATCGTGGATAAACAAAATTGTTCGCCGGATGGCCAGGGGCGAGGGAAGAAAGGGTGATGTCGACGAGATTGAGCGGTTGGCCAGCCAGATTAAGGGCCGGACGCTCTGTCCGCTCGGCGATGCGGCCGCCATGCCCATCCTGGCCATAGTCCAGAAATTCAGGGAGGAGCTCGAAGCGGCCTTGCGCTGAGATAAAAATAGGCGGAAAAAAGAATGCCGAAGATAACTATTGACGGCAAAACAATCGAGGTTGCCGAGGGGACGACTATCCTCAAAGCAGCCGGCCAGGCAGGAATTCATATCCCTCATCTCTGCTATCACCCCGCTTTTCCGCCCGAAGGCAGTTGCCGTCTGTGTCTGGTGGAGATTGAAGGCGCTCCGAAGCTCGAGCTTTCCTGCTCGACAGTTGTTCGCGAAGGCATGGTGGTGCGAACTCAGAGTGAAAAAGTCAAAGAGGCCCGACGCTCGGTGTTAGAGTTTTTGCTGGCCGAACATCCCCTGGATTGCCCGATTTGTGATAAGGCTGGAGAATGTAAACTTCAGGATTATTATGAGGCCTATGGCCTGTTCGAAAGCCGGTTCAGAGAAACCAAAGAAAAAAGAAGCAAATTAGTCCCCATCGGCAAGCGGCTTATCCTCGACCGGGAAAGATGCATTCTCTGCACCCGTTGCGTGCGTTTCTTGCTGGAAATTACCGGCACTGGCGAGCTGGGCGTGTTTGAGCGCGGGCTTCATTCGGAAATTGGCGTTTATGATGGTGAACCCGTTGACAATAATTATTCCGGAAACCTGGCTGAGATTTGCCCTGTCGGCGCCATCACCGACCTCGATTTCAGGTTCAAGACAAGGTCCTGGTTCCTCGATGCCCGGCCTTCGGTCTGTCCGCTCTGCAGCCGCGGCTGCAATATCACGATTGAAGCCCATCGAGGTTTTCCGCGGGTAGAGCTCAAACAGCGAGTCTACAGGGTGAGGAGCCGGGAAAACCCGGAGATTAACAAGTACTGGATTTGCGACCTCGGTCGTTATTCTTATAAATATCTTGATGAGAACAGAGTTTCTTATCCTTACCAGGTAAGCAACGGCCGGAAGGTACGCTTAAGCTGGGACAAAGTTCTTATCATCCTGAGCGAAAAAATCCGCGGCCTCCAGGTGAGAAACCGAACGGAAAGGATAGCTTTGTTGTTGACGACAGCTCTGACTAACGAGGAATTTTTCTTGCTCAGACGCCTTTTCCTCGAGGAGCTCAAGGTTAGCCGGTATGCTTTCTCCGACCCGCCGCCGGAGAAAGGAGACAACTTGCTGCTGACGCCCGAGAGAACGCCCAACCGCCGGGGGGCAAAGGCAGTCGGGTTTGACGTCGAGGCTAAGCTGGAGAACCTCGGGGGTGAAAAAATTGACTTGCTTTTAATCTTTGCCTCTCATTTGCCTGAAGCTATGCCTTTATCATGGCTCCAGGCTGAGGCGGCTGAGATTGAAACTAAGGTGCTTTTTACCTCTCATGAATCAAGGCTTGACCCAGTTGTCGATTTTGTCCTCCCCGTCGCACCGGTGGCAGAAAAAGAAGGGTCTATGACGAACGTCGACGGCAAGACACAGAGTTTTTCAGCCGGACTGCCTCTCTGGGGAGAAAGTTTACCTGAATGGAAAGTGCTGGTCGAGCTGGCCAAGCAGGCGAAGGTCAATTTCCGTTATTTTGGCCTTCTAAACTCTATCCGGGCCATCAATCAGGCGATGGCCGAAGAAACTTCAATTTTAAGCCGGAACCCATGACCGAAGTAGTGATTGTCCTGATAAAAATAATCTTGGCTCTGGTCTGGTTCTTGACCCTAACCCTTTATCTTACCTGGGTTGAACGGAAGGAGAGCGCTGTTATCCAGGACCGTATCGGGGCTAACCGGGCCTCTATCCTCGGGTTGAGAGTGCTCGGCCTGTTTCAGCCCTTTGCCGACGCTATCAAGATGATTTTTAAGGAGGATTTTGTCCCGCCTTTTGCCAACCGCTTCCTTCACACCTTGGCCCCCTTCCTGAGCTTTTTCTTCGTCGCCGTGACCATTTCGGCCATGCCGTTTGGCGATACGGTGTGGGTCGCGGGACATGACATCACTCTGCAGATTTTTGACGCCAACGTGGCCCTGCTTTTTGTCCTGGCGATGCTTTCCCTTGGAATATACGGGATTGTTCTTAGCGGCTGGGCCTCGAGAAACCGGTATACCTTGCTGGGCGGCATGCGTGGCGCAGCTCAGCTAATTTCCTACGAAGTCGCCCTGGGCTTATCGCTGGTTGGCGTCATCATGGTTTTTCCCTCGCTCAGCTTACGGGAGGTTGTCCTCGAGCAGGGAAAGCTTCTTTTTGGCTTCTTACCAAAATGGGGCATTTTCCTCCAGCCTCTGGCTTTCTTTATCTTTCTGTTCGCCGCCTTGGCCGAGACCAAACGAGTTCCGTTTGACCTCCCCGAGGGAGAGTCGGAGATCATCGGGTTTTTCACCGAATACGGCGGCCTCAAGTGGGGCATGTTCATGATGACTGATTTCATGGAGATAATCATCGTCTCCTGTTTGCTCACGACTCTCTTTTTCGGCGGCTGGCAGGTTCCCTGGTTAGCGGCCGACGGGTTTCATTTCCCCTGGGGTTGGGATTGGGCTGTCCCGCGCTGGCTGGTGGTTATTCTTCAAGTGGCTGCCTTTAATCTTAAAGTCTTTTTCTTCTGCTGGTTTCAGATTCTGGTCCGCTGGACGTATCCGCGGTTTCGTTATGACCAGGTAATGGATTTTGGCTGGAAGCTTTTAATTCCTTTGAGCCTGGTGAATATCATGGCTACCGGGCTTGTGATGAGTGTCATCCGATGATTAAGGCGCTTGGCTATTTCTTCGAGATTCTCCGGGGAAGCTGGATTACTTCCCGGCACTTCTTCGTCAACATGTGGTTCCACACCCTCAAGGTGTTAGGGATAAAAACCAAGCGCCGGGGTGCGGTGACGATTCAGTACCCGGAAGAAAAGAAGCCAATTGCGCCGCGCCATCGAAGCCTGCACCGGATGATGACTCGCGAGGATGGCCGGCCTCGTTGTGTCGCCTGCATGCTTTGCCTCACCGTTTGCCCGTCGGAGTGCATTTATATTGAAGCCGCCGAAGACCAGGACCCCGAGATTCAAAAATATCCGGCCAAGTTTATCATCGACCTCAGCCGCTGTTGCTTCTGCGGGTTCTGCGTCGAGGCGTGCCCGGAGGATGCGATCAGGATGGACACGGGCCGAATCGAACTGGCCACCTACTCCCGGGAAGACCTGGTCTATGACCTCGACCGGCTGCGGGGATGAGCCGCGAACACCTGACCGTCGGAAAATTCGAAATCTACGCCCTGCGCGAAGGTTTTTTCTATCTTGACGGCGGCGCCATGTTTGGCGTCGTGCCCAAGGTGCTCTGGGAAAAGAAGGTCCCGGCCGACAGCCTCAACCGCATTTGCCTGGCCACCAACTCGTTGCTCGTCCGTTCGCCTGAAGCTACTGTCCTGGTCGAAACAGGTCTGGGGACAAAACTGCCCTCGAAGTTTTATGACCACTACGCTATTGAGCTCAAGCCTGGCTTAAAGGGAGCGCTGAGAGAGATAGGCGTTTTACCAGAAGATGTTGATTTTGTCATCAACACCCACCTTCATTTTGACCATTGCGGGTCTAACACCGAGGTGGAGGAAGAGAAGGTCGTTCCCGCATTTCCGCGGGCCCGGTACTTTATTCAGCAGGGAGAATGGGAAGCAGCTCTTAACCCCAACGAAAGGGACAGAGCGAGTTATCTCGCCGAAAACTTTCTGCCGCTCGCGGAAAGAGTCGTCCTGGTTAAGGGAGACGTAGAAATTATTCCCGGAGTTAGAATTGTCCTGACTCCAGGGCACACGGCTCATCATCAGAGTGTAGTAATAAGCGACGCCGGCAACACCGTTTTCTTCGCCGGCGATTTAATTCCGACGGCGGCTCATGTTGGCCTGCCTTACATCATGAGCTACGACCTTTACCCCGTGGATACTCTAAACACTAAGAGGAAATGGCTTGACCTGGCGGCAGAAAAAGGCTGGCTGATAGCCTATGTTCACGACCCGAAGCATTTTTTCAGCCAAGTAAAAAAAGAGAAGCATAAGTTTGTTGTTTCCCTCTCTCCGCAGCATCGCTCCTGAAAAAGCTTTCCCTTTGGAAAGCTTAACCCACGTTGAGTTGTCATCTACGTTGCGGCCCAATCCAAAAACCTCCTGGAAGCGCAACGAACTTATTTAGTTCGAAAGAAGAGCGAGTTCAGGCTGTATCTATAGTATTCCCATAGAGAAAATATAAATTATCCGTTTTTTAGCTCTAAAAGGCTTTCCTTTTTTGGCCAGAAATGGTATCCTTAAGCATCTTATAATTTATCGGGTCTAATAAGGAGGTAATAAAATGAAACCCAAGGCTACTGTCGAGGAGCTCCTGGCCAAAGCGGAGCAGCCAGCCAAAGATGCTCTGCGGCTCCATCCTTTCTATCGAGGCAAAGTTCAGGTAACGCTCAAATGCCGGATAAAGAGCTTTGACGACTTTGCCATCTGGTATACCCCGGGAGTGGCCGCCCCCTGCAAAGAAATTGCCAAGGACCGGGAAAAAGTCTATGAATACACGAACAAAGGAAATTTTGTCGCCGTTGTCAGCGACGGTTCACGAGTTCTGGGACTTGGCGATATCGGCCCGGAAGCCGGGATGCCAGTGATGGAAGGTAAAGCGCTGCTTTACAAGTACCTGGGCGGCGTGGATGCTTTTCCGATTTGTATCGGCACCAAAGACCCCGACCAGATAATCCAGCTGGTAAAATGGCTGCAGCCAAGCTTTGGTGGCGTTAACCTCGAAGATATTTCGCATCCCAAGTGCTTTTATATCCTGGATACGCTTCGCCGAGAGTGTGAGATTCCGGTCTGGCATGATGACCAGCAAGGAACGGCGTGCGTTACTTTAGCCGGGCTAATTAACGCCGTCAAAATTGTCGGCAAAAAATTGAAGGATATAAAAGTGGCCCTGGTTGGGGCTGGCGCGGCTAATATCGCTATCGCTCGTCTGATCATTGCCGCTGGGGTGACACCAGGAAACATTGTGGTCGTTGACTCGCGCGGCATTCTTCACAAAGATAGAGGCGACCGGGAAACCCTGCAAACAAAATATAAAGAGAAGTGGGAGCTCTGCCTCAAGACCAACGCCGAAGGAATCAAGGGCGATGTGCCGGAAGCCATGCGCGGGGCTGATGTCCTGATTGCCGCTTCAAAGCCCGGCCCGGGGACAATCAAGAAAGAATGGGTGGCTTCGATGGCCAAGGACGCGATTGTTTTTGCTGAAGCCAACCCGGTGCCGGAGATCTGGCCGTGGGAAGCCAAAGAAGCAGGTGCCAGAATCGTGGCTACCGGGCGGTCCGACTTCCCCAACCAGATCAACAACTCTCTCGGTTTCCCGGGCATTTTCCGAGGCGCTCTTGACATTCGGGCGACGACAATCACCGACGAGATGTGCATCGCGGCGGCCGAAGAGCTGGCCAAAGTGGCTGAAGACAAAGGAATTCATGAAGAGTATATCATCCCGAACATGGATGAATGGGAAGTGTTCCCGCGGGAAGCGGTCGCCGTTGGTACCAAGGGAATTGAGCAGGGTGTAGCCCGGATAAAATTGCCGGCTGACGTTCGCTACAAGATGGCCGAAAACACGATCCGGCAAGCCCGGGAGCAAGTCCAGTTCCTGATGCGGGAGAAATTTATCGTCGACCCGGACGAAAAATAAAAAAAACTTTTAATTCGCCGCAGTTAGTTTTTTTAAATGCCTTTTAAAAAAGTGAAGCTTTAAAAAAATCGTTATTCCAAGTTTTTAGAAACTGGAGATAAAACAAGGCCCGATTTTATTTGACAAATAAAGATATTTGTGATAGTTATTCATCTAACTAAAATGAATGAAGAGATTGGATTGGGCTGAGGAAAAAATGACTCCTAAGTCTAAATCCAGCGGGATGGATGGTGTCGCGCCACCTTAATTTTCCCGCCGCAGGTTTTCCTTACGAGACGAAGATGCCCGGGAAGGGCAATCTCCAGAGAAAGGAGGTGAGAATGGGCGAGGCGGTTCCTGGAAGCTTTTGGGGATCGTCTTGAAGACGAGTGGTATTTCAGGTGTTAAAAAGGAGGTAAGAAATGAGAAAAACAGCAATTTTCTGGATGATGGGCTTATTCTTAGCGTTCATCATGGCTGGATGCGCCAAGCCGCCCCAGCAGCAGATGGACGCGGCGAAAGCGGCTGTCGAGGCCTGCAAGGCTGAAGGGGCTGATGTTTATGCGGCCGACGAGTTCAAGAAGCTGAATGACGACCTGCAGGCGGCCCTTGACCAGGTTACAGCTAAGAAATACAAACAAGCCAAGGAAATGTTGATTAAAGTTGCCGCCGATGCCGATGCTCTGAAGGCCACTATCCCGGCCAAGAAAGAAGAAGCCAAGAACGCAGCGGTGGCTGCTCAGGGTGAGGCCAGGACCGCCTTGGACGAGGCCAAAGCTCTTCTGGAGAAGGCCCCTAAAGGCAAAGGGACCAAAGCCGATATCGAAGCCTTTACAGCCGACCTCAAGGGCCTGGAAGATTCCTTCCCTGAGATTCAGGCGGCTATTGATAAGGGCGATTTCTTCGGAGCCAAGGATAAGGCTGTGGCCATTAAGGACAAGGCTGCTTCTATCTCCGAGCAGATAAAGCAGGCCATCGAAAAAGTCCAGAAGAAAAAATAAAGTCGAAGTAATTCCTGAGCGAGATTCCAGTTGTCGTGCGGCGCGAGAGGATAAGAGCGACCTTAGCCGCAGCTGTCATCCTGGCGCTGACAAGTTGCCAACAAGCGCCGGTCCTTCCGGAGGCGGAGAAAGCTAAGGAGATTGAAAGCCGCCTCTGGAGGGCCGGCGCTTCAGTTTTTGCTCCGACAGAATACGAGTCCTTTCGTCAGGCTTTCCGGCAAGCCCGGATTCATGAATGGCGCGAAGCTTCCCGTTGGCCGCTCTTCCGGAAGATGGATAGAGTAAGAGACAAATATGCCGAGGTTATTAAACAAGGCGAGATGGTGCTGAGGATGGTTGAGGAAAGAAAAGAGGAACAAAAGACGGCGCTTGAGCTGGAATTAAAAGAGCTGGAAAGCCTTGTAAGCAGGCTACGGTCAATAAGCGCGGCTATTAACGAAAGCACTCATATCAGGCAGAGGCTCAGTCGAGCCGAGATGGCCTTGGAGGAAGCGGCCCGGTTCATCTCCCAGGAAAATTTTTCGGCGGCAAAAAAAGCCCTGGCTTCAGCCAAGGAACCCGTTTTAAGCGCCCGGCGAATCATGTTTAGTCTGTTTGACCGGTATATCGACGAGGACTACGTCAGGCAGTGGGAGAAATGGGTCGCGGAGACGGTGACTTTGTGCAGGACTCAAGGTAACCTGGCGATTATCGTCGATAAGCTCGAAAAGAAGCTTATTGTTTATTCTAAGGGAGAGAAAAAAGCCGTTTATGA